>CAXTRK010000003.1:0-188330 GCA_964246745.1 uncultured Acetobacteraceae bacterium | reverse complement strand
GTCCATCAAAAACGTCTCAAACCGTGTTTCGCTGTCCAATGACTCTGGGTACTAGCCGTGGCCAAGTCCTGAGGGCCTGGCCGGTGAGCTTCCGCGCGGTAATGGCGACGCTTGCGGGCTTGCTGCCGGCCAGCATGGTTGCCGTGCTGCTGTTCCTCGCGATCTATGCCTGGCCGGCGATGACGCTGAACGGCGTGGGCTTCCTGTTCCGCATGAACTGGAACCTCGGCAACCTCTACGCCAATCCGATTGTGGTCGCGGGCAACACGGTGCTTCCCGGCGCCAGCTACGGCATCTTGTTCCTGATTGCCGGCACCGTGCTGTCCACGCTGATCGCCCTGGCAGTGGCCGTCCCGATCGGCATTGGCGCGGCATTGTGCCTGGCCGAACTGGTGCCGCCGGGCCCGCGTTTGTGGCTGTCGATGCTGGTGGAGCTTCTCGCCGCCATTCCCAGCGTGGTGTTCGGATTATGGGGATATGCGGTGTTGGTGCCGTTGCTGGCGCATCACGTCTTTCCGGCGATGACCGCGGCACTTGGCTGGTTGCCCTGGTTCGGCGGCCCGAGCGGCAGCGGTTTCGGCCTGCTCACCGCGGGCCTGGTGCTGTCGCTGATGATCGTGCCGTTGATCGCCGCCACCTTGCGCGACGCCATACAGGCTCAGCCGGTTTCGGTGCGCGAATCGGCCGCGGCACTTGGAGCAACCCATTTCGAGATGGTCTGGAAGGTGCTGCTGCCCGGTCTGCGGCCTGTCATCATCGGCGCCTGCACGCTCGCCACCGGTCGGGCACTTGGAGAGACCATGGCCGTGTTGATGGTGAGCGGCAACGCCTTGGGCACCTTGCCGCATACCATCTACGCCCCGGTGTCGACGATGGCGGCGTTCATCGTCTCGCAACTCGACAGCGCGCTTCAGGACCCGACCGGTTTCGCGGTGCGCGCGCTCTCCGAGGTGGCATTGGCGCTGTGCGTGATCTCGATCGCGGTCAACGCGGCGGCCCGCCTGGCGCTCGCCGGCATGGGTGCCAGGCGCCCCGTGCTATGACGACCAGCATGAGCGCTGCTGCGAAAGCCGGCACGCGCACCACCCGTCTGCGCCGACGAGAGCTTACCGGTTGGATCGGCTGGGGGCTGTGCACCCTGGCCTTGGCGTTGCTTTGCATCGCCATGGTCTGGATCATTGCCGTCGTCGTGGTGCGCGGCATCGGCGCGATGCGCTGGACGGTGCTGACCGAGGTGACGCAGGGCACCGGCGGCGGTCTGCTGAACGCGATCGAGGGCACCGCCGTGATCGCGTTCGGCACCTTGCTCCTGGCGGTGCCGTTCGGCATTGCCGCCGGCATCTATGTCGCCGAATTCCATGCGAGCCGCTGGGCGCGCACGATCCGCTTTCTCTCCGATGTGCTGGTCGGAGTCCCCTCGATTGTGCTCGGTTATTTTGGCTACGTCACCATGGTGGAGTGGCTCGGCTGGCACTTCTCGGTGGCGGCGGCAAGCATCACCCTGGCGATCTTGTGCCTCCCCTACATCTGCCGGACCACGGAACTGGCGCTACGCGGGGTTCCGCTGTCCCTTCGAGAGGCTGGCTATGCGCTTGGCGCCACGCCGGCCACGGTGACTTTGCGTCTGTGCATGCCGATGGCGACGCCCGGCGTGCTGACCGGCGTGCTGCTGGCGCTGGCGATCTCCGTCGGAGAGACCGCGCCGCTGCTCTACACGGCGGGATGGTCGAACTATCTCTGGAACGGACACCTGGTCCGCTCACCGGTGGGCTATCTCACCTATGCGATCTGGGCCTTCATCAACGAACCCTTCGCGGCTGCGAATGCTCTCGCCTACGCCGCGGCGCTGCTGACCACGGGATTTGTATTGGTGATCAGCATTGCCTCCCGCCTGGTGCTGATGCGGCGTTCCTGAGCCGAGGCCTCAAGCCGCCTCCAGCGCCGGCGCGTCGGCAAGCGAGTGGCCGAGCCAGACCGCGTGGCTGCGGATATCGGCCACCACGGCGTCGCGCGAGGCCTCTGCATCCCGCGCGCGGAGCGCCTCAAGCAGACGTTCATGCTGGCCGGAAGCATCCAGGCTAAGGGTCGGCACCGCATCCTGCGGAGTAAGCGCATAGACCGGTCCGATGCGCATCCAGAGCCCTTCCAGGATGCGCAGCATCAGCGGCGCGCGCGCCATCCGGCAGACCAGCCGATGCAGTTCGGCGTTGTAGCCAAGCATGGTGACAAGGTCGCCGCGCGACGCCGCATCACGCCAGGCGGTGCTGACGGAATCGACCAGCTCGATATCGGCCGCGACCGCATGATGCGCCGCGCGCATGGCCGCCCTACCCTCAAGATCGCACCGTATGTCGATGATTTCGTGGAATTCTTCCAGTCCGATCACCGGAACGATGGCGGAGCCGCGGCTATCGAGCGCCAGCGCCTGTTCGGAGACGAGACGCAGCAACGCCTCGCGCACCGGCGTCGGGCTGAGCTGAAGTTCGTTGGCCAGCGGCCGCAGCACCAGGCGCTGGCCTGGCCGCAACTCGCTATGGATGAGCGAGGCGCGGATGCGCAGATAGGCACGCTGGCTCAAGTTCTCCCGGGCGGCACTCGATATTTCCGGCACCAGGCATGTCTCGGCGGTAAACGATGCCGTGGCGCTGAGACGCGCGGAAGCAGCGCCTAGAATCCCCGGACGGCCAGACAGCTCGGAGGAAAGAGCGATGCGCATGATACAACCTGCACTAGAGAGCGACCCGAGCCTGCTGCCCGGCTTTTTTCATTATGATACCAAAACGCTTAAAACCACAAGGTTTTGATATCGCGCTCTCAGTCGACATCCTCCAGCGACATCGCCTGCAGGCTCAGCAGGTCGCGGTAGGGACCCTCGGAGCGCTCCAGTTCGATCGGCGCGCCGTCCTGCAGCACACGCCCGGATTGCATGACGATGATACGGTCGAAGTCCCGCAGGGTGGACAGGCGGTGCGCGACCGCGATCACGGTACGTCCGACCATCAGCCGGTCGAGCGCCTCCTGCACGCGCAGTTCGCTTTCGGAGTCGAGCGCGCTGGTGGCTTCGTCGAGCAGCAGGATCGGCGCGTCGCGCAGGAAGGCGCGGGCGATGGCAAGGCGCTGCCGCTGTCCGCCGGAGAGCTTGACGCCGCGATCGCCGACCTGAGTGTCGTAGCCTTCCGTCATCGCCTCGATGAAGTCGCTGCATTCGGCTGCCTCGGCTGCGGCGCGCACCTCCTCGTCGGATGCTTCCGGCTTGCCGTAACGGATATTGTCCATCACCGAACGATGGAACAGCGAGACGTCCTGCGGCACCACCGAGATCACCGCTCGGAGCGCGTCCTCGGTCAGCTTGCCGAGCGGCTTGCCGTCGATCAGGATATGGCCGCCCTGGATATAGCGTAGCCGCTGCAGCAGGGCGAGCACGGTGGTCTTGCCGGACCCCGAGCGTCCGACCAGTCCCACCCGTGTGCCGGCTTCGACCTTGAGATCAAACCCGTCCAGGATCGGCTCGCCGCCGGGATAGGCATACACGACCTTGTCGAACACCACCTCGCCTCTGGCGGGAGACTGGAAGCCGTCGGCGTCGCCCGCCTCAGGCATGTCGTGCGGCAGCAGCAGCGTGCCGAGGGCCTCGGCGAGGCGGGCGACGTGCTGGATCGTCTCGACCAGGGCGACGGCGAGGTCGCGCGTGCCATGCAGGATCATGAAGCCGAGCGTGGTCACCATGACCACCTCGCCGACGCTGGCCTTGTGGGCGTGCCAGAGCAGGATCGCCCAGATCAGCAAGCCGGCGGTGAGCACCGCGGTCAGGCTGGCGTGGATCAGCCGCAGCTTCTCGAGGTAGCGCAGCGAACGGCCGCGCCAATCCATCTCGATCTTCATGCGCTCGCCGAAGCGATGACGCTCACGGAAGGTGGCGCCGAAGGCGCGGACCAGCGGCATGTTGTTGATGACGTCAAGCAACTCGCCGTCGACGCGCGCCGCTTCGGTGGCGAAGCGATGATGCAGCGGGCGCCCGCCCGCGGCAAGACGGAACATCAGCCAGGACAGCAGGGCGGCCAGCACCACCAGCACACCGGCCATCAGCGGGCTCACGATGATCATCAGCAGGATCGAAAAGCCGACATTGAGGCACGGCGGCAGCACGTTCCAGAAAGCCAGGTTCTCCAGCGTGAACATGGCGGTCGCGGTATTGGAGATCCGCCCGGCGAGCGCGCCCGGCATGCGATCGGCGAAATAGGACGGAGCGTGGCCGGTCAGATGACGGAACAGGTCGCGCCGCAGGTCCCCGGTGACGGCGACGAAGGCGTAGGTGGAGATCCAGCCGCCGATCCGCCAAGCCATGTTGTCGAAGGCGATCAGACCGCCCAGGAAGCCGACCGCGCCCCAGACCGCGCCCATCGGACCGTTGCGATGCGCGTTCAGGGTGTTGACCAGGTAGTTGACGGCATAGGACGAGCCGACCGCGCAGCCGACGGCAAGCACGACAGACAGCAGGATCGCCAGATGCTTGATACGGTGCCGCCTCGCGTAACGGAACATGAAGGCCATCGGCTGGCGCGCCAGCCGGACGAGGTCAGCGTCGGAGATCGTGACCTGCGCATCAGCCTCGTGTGATCGCATGGCTTGCACCTTGAAAGGAGGGCACCTCGGAGATGAGGGCACGGCCGGCGGCATGAGTAAAGCACACGAACGACGCGGCATGTTCCCCGGTGTTCAAAAAATGCGGCGTTCAAGAAATGGTCAGAGAAGCGAGGAATTCGACGCAAAGAAGCCAAAGCGTTGCCCACAAATTGCCGCGATCGCGGCGTTAGATGAGTATCGCGATTGAATAAGGATCCAACATAATGCGCATTGCTCAGATTGCCCCGCTGCACGAAGCCGTTCCCCCGAAGCTTTATGGCGGCACCGAGCGTGTGGTTTCTTTCCTGACGGAAGAGCTGGTCAATCTTGGCCATGACGTGACGCTGTTCGCAAGCGGCGACAGCGTGACTTCGGCCGATCTGCATGCCTGCTGGCCACGGGCGCTGCGCCTCGACCCGGCGATCCGTGATCCCATCGCGCCGCATATGCTGATGATGGAGCAGGTCGCCCGCCGCATGGACGAGTTTGACGTGCTGCATTTCCACATGGATTACTGGCCGTTCACCTTCTTCAGCCGTCAGTCGGTGCCGTTTGTGACGACCCTGCACGGCAGGCTTGATCTGCCCGAACTGCAGCCGGTGTTCAACACGTTCAACAGAGCGCCGGTGGTGTCAATTTCCGACAGCCAGCGCCGGCCAATGCCGCAGGCGAACTTCGTGCGCACGGTGCATCACGGCCTGCCCGCCAATCTGCTGACGCCGCAGCCAGGCGAGCGCGACTACCTCGCCTTCCTGGGTCGTATCTGCCCCGAGAAGGGCGTCGACAAGGCGATCCGCATCGCGCGCGCGAGCGGCGTCAAGCTGAAGATCGCGGCCAAGGTCGACCGTGTCGACGCCGAATATTTCGAGCAGCGGATCCGTCCGATGCTGGGTGACACCGTCGAGCTGATCGGAGAGATCAACGACGCTCAGAAGCCTGGCTTCCTGTCGGGCGCGCGCGGCCTGCTGATGCCGATCGACTGGCCGGAGCCGTTCGGCCTGGTGATGATCGAGGCGATGGCGTGCGGCACTCCGGTGATCGCCTTCAATCGCGGCTCGGTGCCGGAGATCGTCGAAGACGACCTGACAGGCTTTGTCGTCGAGGACGAGACCAGTGCGATCAGCGCGGTCAGCAGGCTCGACCGCCTGGCGACCTCGTCGATCCGCCGACGCTTCGAAACCCGCTTCAGCGCGCGCCGCATGGCCGAGGATTACCTCGCGGTCTATCGGCAGCTCGCCCATCTCAGCCGTCCGGCGTTGCGCATCGTCGCCGGAGAATAGCTCCCGTTACGATTTTTGCGCGAGCGGCGGCGGCACGCGTGTCTCCGCCAACGCCGCACGCTGCCGCTCGGCAAGCTCCGCCTCGTTGAAGTTCTCGATCAGGTCACGGAACATGCGGTTCCAGTTGAGTTCCGCGCGCAGCCGCAGGAAGACGCTGCCGAGCCCAACGGCGGAACGATCCATCAGCACGAACTCGCGCGGCGGCTTGACGCCGCCGGTGCGCTGCAAGCCGGCATGAACCTTCTCGATCACGGCACGGCCATAGTGCGGGTCGGCGGTTTCCTGGATCGGCCGCACGCGGTCATCGAGCAGCGGCTCGTAGAGGAAGCGGGCCCAGCCGTTGAGCACTTCCATTTTCTCATGATCCAGATTGGTAAAGCCCCAGGTCTCGTAGGCATGGTGCGCCTTGTCCTGGTCCTTGTCGCGGATCGCCTCGTAGAGGTTGATGATCCCGCGTATGAAATGCGGCTTGAAGATACGGATGGCGCCGAAATCGAGCAGGTTGAGCCCGTCATCGCCGCGTATCAGGAAGTTGCCCAGATGCGGGTCGCCATGGATGACACCGTATCGATAGAGCGGCGTGTACCAGGCGCCGAACAACGCCTCGGCGATCCGGTTGCGGCTCTCCTGTGATGGATCCTCATCAAGCCGCTGCTTGAGAGGCTTGCCCTCCACCCACTGCATGGTCAGCAGCCGGCCGGTGGACAGCGATTCAACCGGCTCGGGCACGGTCACCAGCGGAAAATCACCCAGCATCAGGCGATACAGACGCAGATGCGCCGCCTCGCGCAGGTAGTCGAGCTCCTCGCGCAGCCGTTCGGCGAGTTCCTTGTAGATCTCGTCCTGCTGGATGGCGTTGTCCATGCGGTGATAGAGACCCATCGCCACGCGCAACTGGCGCAGGTCGGCTTCCACGGTCGAGGGCATATCCGGATATTGCAGCTTGCAGGCGACTTCCCGCCCATCGTTGAGCGTGCCGCGATGCACCTGCCCGAGACTCGCCGCCGCCGCCGCTTCCTGGCCAAACCGCGTGAAACGGCTCTGCCACTCCGCTCCCAGCTCGTTGGCCATGCGGCGGCGCACGAAAGACCAGCCCATCGGCGGCGCGTTCGACTGCAACTGCGCCAGTTCGTCGGCATACTCCGCGGGCAGCGCGTCGGGGATGGTGGAGAGCAGTTGCGCCACCTTCATCAGCGGCCCCTTGAGGCCGCCGAGCACGGCGCGCAGATCCTCGGCGTGAGCGGTCTTGTTGGTGCGGATGCCGAAACGTTCTCCGGCCAGGCGGGCGGCGATGCCGCCGACGGCGCCCGAGGTGCGCGCGAGCCGGCGCAGCTCGCTGAAACGCGTGGCGCGGTCAATGTCGCGTTCCGCCATCAGGCGGCTTCCAGCTCGTCAATGAAGCCCGCAATCACGTCGAGACCCTTTCGCCAGAAAGCCGGATCGGAGGCATCAAGTCCGAACGGCGACAGCAGTTCAGGATGGCGCCTGGTGCCGCCGGCACGCAGCATGTCGATGTATTTGGCGGCGAAGCCCGGATGTCCGGAGGCGAACACGCCGTAGAGCGCGTTC
This sequence comes from uncultured Acetobacteraceae bacterium, assembly GCA_964246745.1. Lineage (GTDB taxonomy): Bacteria > Pseudomonadota > Alphaproteobacteria > Acetobacterales > Acetobacteraceae > Lichenicoccus. The sequence continues at coordinate 180,858 of CAXTRK010000003.1, read as the reverse complement.
ACCAGGCAATCGCCGAAGGCGTAGGCATAGACGTAGAAGGGCGAGTGCACGAAATGCGGCACGTAGGCCCAGAACACGTCATAATCGGGCGTGAAATTGAACGCCGGGCCAAGGCTGTCGGACTGCACCTGGCGCCAGAGTTCGCCGATGCGCTCGGGCAGCAGTTCGCCCTGCCTGCGTTCGTCGTGCAGCAGAGTCTCGAAGCGGTAGAAGGCGACCTGACGCACGACGGTGTTGAGCATGTCCTCGACCTTTCCGGCCAGCATCAGGCGGCGGCGCGTCGGATCGGTCTCGGCGTCGAGCAGGGCGCGGAACGTCAGCATCTCGCCGAACACGCTGGCGGTCTCGGCCAAGGTGAGCGGAGTCGCGGACATCAGGTAGCCCTGTTCGGCGGCCAGGCTTTGATGGATGCCGTGGCCAAGCTCGTGCGCAAGCGTCATCACGTCGCGCGCGCGGCCATGATAATTGAGCAGGATATAGGGGTGCGCGGATGGCACGGTTGGATGCGCAAACGCGCCGCTGGCCTTCCCGGGACGCGGCGGCGCATCGATCCAGGGGCTGTCGAAAAAACGCCTCGCGATCTCGCCGACTGTCGGATCAAAGCCCTGATAGGCGCCAAGCGCGCGCGCGCGCGCCTCATCCCACCCGATCAGCCGGTCGGTGTCGCCCGGCAGCGGCGCGTTGCGGTCCCAATGCTCAAGCTTGTCGAGACCGAGCCAGCCCGCCTTGAGCGCGTAATACCGGTGCGACAAGCGCCCGTAATCGCTGGTGACCGCCTCGATGAGCGCGTCGACCACCGCGTCCTCGACCATGTTGCCGCGGTTGCGCGCGCTGCCAGGGCGCGGGTAGCGGCGCCAATCGTCGGTGAGCTGCTTGTCCTTGGCCAGCGTGTTGGTAATCAGCGAGAACAGCTTGATGTTGTCCGCGAACACCGCGCCGATCGCATGGGCAGCGGTTTCTCGTACGGAACGGTCCCGGTCCGAAAGCCGGTTCAGGGCGTCGCCGATGGTCAATTCCGTCTCGCTGATACGCACGCGCAGGCCGGCCATGGTCTCATCGAACAGACGGCTCCAGGCGGACCGTCCGGTAACCTCCTTCTCGTGCAGGACGCGCTCGATTTCATCGGAGAGCTGATGCGGCCTGAACACCCGCAGATCGCGGAGGAACGGCGACCACCTGGCAAGCGCCGGATCGCGCGTGCGCGTTGCCAGTTCCGCGTCGTCGATGCGGTTAAGCTCGAGCGCGAAGAACACCAGGTCGCTGCTGATCGCGGTGGCGCGTTCGCTGACCTGCTGGCTGAAGCGGGCGATGTGGCTGTCCGAGGAGTCGCCGGAGAACAGCAGTCCGGCATAGGAGGAGGCGCGCCCCAGAATCTCGTCGATCTGTTCGTACTCCGACAGTGCCGCCGCCAGACTGGGCGCGTCGTAGCCGGCGAGCCTGCCGGCATGGGCGCGGACGAACGCGCCAGCGCGCAGCGCCGCCTCATCAAGGTCGGCGGCAAGCTTTTGGCTTTGCGGACCGTCGTAAAGGTCGGAGAGGTCCCACTCCGGCAAACCCTGCCCAGCCACGCTCACTTCACGCTGCTCGGCGGCGGAAAACAAAACCATGGACCTATCGGGCATCGGCGCCAGCATCCTCTGTTGCAGTGAGGCCACGCAACGCTGCGCCACGTCGGCAGCCAACTAGGTGGTGCCGGAACCGACCGGCTCCAAGCCCCGAAACCGGGAGGCGAGTGCCACGCTGGCTTCGGCAAGCAGCCCGGTATCGGTGCCGACCGCGACGAAGCGGGCGCCCAGGCCGATATAGTGCCGCGCCAGAGCCGGGTCCGTGCTCAGAATGCCGGCTGACTTGCCCGACCGCCGGATACGCCCGATCGCATCGTCGATGGCCCGGTGAACCTCGCTGGCGCCGGCTTGGCCGAGAAAGCCCATCGAGGCGGAGAGGTCAGCCGGCCCGATGAAAATCCCGTCGACGCCGTCCACGGCGGCGATCGCTTCGAGATTGTCCAGGCCTTGACGGCTTTCAATCTGCAGCAGCACGCACATGCGCTGATCGGCTCCCGCGAGGTAGGAACGATCGGCTCCCCAGCGCGACGCCCGGGCGATCGCGCTGCCGACGCCGCGGCTGCCGTGGGGCGGGTAGCGCGTGGCAGCGACGATCGAGCGCGCCTGCTCGTCAGTCTCCACCATGGGCACCAGCAGCGTTTCCACGCCGACATCGAGCAACTGCTTGATCATCCAGGTCTCACCGATCGGCGGCCGCACCACCGGGCAGGAGGCATACGGCGCCACCGCCTGAAGCTGCGACAAGATCGAGCGTGTGTCGTTGGGGGCATGCTCAGCGTCGATCAACAGCCAGTCGAAGCCGGCGCCGGCGCAGAGTTCCGCGCTGTAGGGACTGGCGAGCGCCAGCCAGAAGCCGATCTGCAGCTCGCCCCGCGCGAGCCGAGCCTTGAAGCGGTTCGTCGGTGTCGCAGACATCGGTTCCTCCCGTTCATTGAGCGCTTCATGCATCCGGCATCGGAGCGAGCGTCTGGGATTGGAGCATGAGCAGCACGCTCTGACCAATTTCGGCCGGACAGCCGATATAGCGGTCGGGGCTGAGCTTCCAGATGGTGAGGCCCAGATCCTCATAAAGGTGCAGCAGCTCCGCGCCGACTTGCCAGAACACCGGGTCGCGGCCCTCCTGGAGTGCCAGGTCGCGCAGCCGCCAGATGGCGGAGACCTGCTCGAACGCCGCGCCTACCGGATCGCCGAGAGCGATCAGCACGCTGCCACGGGGATGATCGGCCGAAGTTCTGGCGCGAGTGAAGGCAATCGCGGCGCGGCCGGTCTCGCCGAGCACAACGCCTTGCGGCGTGAGCGCGGATCGCGGCGCGGCGCCCGCGGCCAGCGCCCGGTAGCGTTCCGCGCCGCCGCCGTCCCACGGCAGCGTCGCGATGCGTCCGGGGGAGAGCAGCCGCCAGAGTGCGCCAAGCATCATCACGACGGCGCAGGCCAGCGAGATGCGCGTCCGGTTGGTGGCGCCGGGCATCAACACGACGGACCACCAGCTATTGGCGTCCAGGAAGCGCAGGTTTGGCTCGAGCCTGCCGAGGATCAGCACGCAGCCGATCAGCAGCAGCATCGGCAGCGCGGTGCCCGGGGCCAGCGGCTCGCTCAGAATACGGGCATGGCGATAATAGGAACTGCGAAACGGCGCGATCAGCAGGGCAGAGAGCACCAGCACGCCGGGGATCAGCAGGTCGTTGCCGCGGAACGCGGTCAGGGCCGCGGCGGCGCAGAGCAGGATGATGGTCGCACCCCAGGCCAGCGTCACCCGGTTCGCCAGGCCGATTGCCAGACCCATCAGGGCGGCGCCGATCAGCGATGGCACGTAGTTCCCGGCAAGCCCGGTCAACCACTGGGTCAAGCTCGAGGCTGACCCGAACAGGCTGCCGCTCGACGGAATCAGGGCCGCGAGATCGGAGGCGGGATCGAGCACGCCGAGGGCGAGAAGCATGGCGCCGCACAGGGAGACGGCGCCGACCGCGACGGTGACCGAGAAATCGGCCTCGCTCTGCCGTATCACCAGGCTCGGGCGCGGCGGCCCGTTGGCGGTGCCGCGCAGACGCGAGAGGATCGCCTCGCTGCGCAACAGCACCTCGTGACCCGCGAACAGCATGCCGGCGATGAACAAGGGCACGATGTAGTAGAACATGCGGAAGACGAAGATCATGCCGAGGATGCGCGGCGCCGGCAGCCATGCCGCCAAGCCGAGCAGCATGGCGCCATCGAACACGCCGAGACCGCCTGGAACGCTGGCCAGCAGGCCGGCGGTGTAGGAGGCGATGTAGATCGCGAGGAATGTAGGGTAGCCGAGACCGGGCGTCGGCGGCAGCAGCGCAAACGCGATGGCGGCGGTGGCGGCGACATCAAGGCTGGCGACCGCGACCTGACCGATCGCCATGCGCGGTCCGGGCATTTCGACGGTGAGCCGCCAGAGCCGGAACTGTGTCCGCCCGCGCGAAAGCAGCACATAGGCGATGACGACGCTCCAGGCGGCCAGCCCGGCGAGACGGAGCAGCAGCAGCGGGATCGCATGATCCAGGATCGGAATGGCGGCGGGCTTGATGATCAGGACGCCGCCCAGCAGAGCGCAGGCTCCGAGCACGAAGGTGACGGAGCAGAAGGCGATGATTTCGGTGATCGCCGCGGCCGGCAGCCCCCAGATGCCGTAGAGCCGGAACCGCACCGCGGCGCCCGAGAGCGCCGAGACGCCGAGATTGTGCGACAGGACGTAGGAGCAGAAGGAGGCGAAAAAGGTGCGTCGGAAGGCGAGCCGATGGCCGACATGGATGGTGGCAAGCCGGTCGTAGAAGGAAAGCACAAAGAACGAGACCAGCGTGAAGCCCGCCGAGGTCAGCAGCGCGCGTCCTGGTATGGCGTGCAGCCCCTGGCGTATCTGCGCGAAGCTGAGGTGATGGAATTCGCGCTGCACGACAAACACGGCGCCGGCCAGCAACAGCAATCCAAGCGCATGCGGAAAATGCCGCGCCAGTCGCCGCAACAGGGGTTCAGAGCAGCGGCCTCCTGTCTGATGCTTCACGTAAGCGGCCCGCTAACGGGAAAGCGCCGCCTCGATCAGTGCGACGGTCTCCGCGATGCCGTAGAGCGAAATGAAGATACCGAAGCGTGGTCCTTCCTTTTGGCCGAGCAGCACTTCGTAGAGGCAGCCGAACCAGGCGCGCAACGGCTGGATCGCATGGCGTTTGCCGACCTCGAACACGAGGTTCTGGATATCCTCCGGATCAGCCGCGGCGTCGATGCCCTTGAGCGTCTCGGCCAGATCCACCAGCGCCGCGCGTTCGAGCGGCATCGGCGCGCGGAAGCTTTTCGCCGGCCGCACAAAGTCGCGGAAATAGGCCAGCGCGTGCAGGACGAGCCGTGCCAGGAACGGCTGCGTCTCCGGCGTGAGGCCGGGCTGGTAGCGTTGCAGGAAAGCCCACAGCACGTCCGCCGTTTCGGCATTGGCGACCGAGGCGAGATTGAGCAGCATCGCGAATGGCACCGGGCTGCCGGCATCGTCTGTCGGCGTCGCCCCCTTGATGAACCAGGCCGGGTTGGCGCGCAGCGCCTCCGCATCCTGTCCCTCGGCACGCGCGACATTGGCGAGGTACTCGTCCACGGCGCGGGGGATGACGTCGAAGAACAGCCGCTTGGCGCGCTGCGGGGCGACGAACATGAACTGGGCGAGACTTTCCGGCGGGGCGTAGCGCAGCCATTCCTCGACGGAGATGCCGTTGCCCTTGGACTTGGAGATCTTCTGGGCGTGCTCGTCGAGGAACAGCTCGTAGGTCAGGCTGAGCGGCGGCTCGGCGCCGAGCAGACGGCAGATTTTGGCCGACAGACGGACGCTGTCGATCAGGTCCTTGCCGGACATCTCGTAGTCGATGCCGAGCGCTGCCCAGCGCATCGCCCAATCCGCCTTCCATTGCAGCTTGGCGGCGCCGCCGGTCACCGGAGTTTCGAAGCGCTCGCCTTCGGCGTCCCGCCAGCGCAGGGTTCCGGCCGCGGCGTCGACCTCGTCGATGCGCGCCTGCATCACCACGCCGGTGCGCGGATGGATCGGCAGGAACGGCGAATAGGTGGCGCGCCGCTCCGGCCCGAGGGTCGGGGCCACCACCGCAATGATCTCGTCATGCGCCTCGAGCGCGCGTCGGAGTGCGGCGTCGAAGCGGCCCGCGCGATAATACTCCGTGGCGGAGGCGAACTCGTACTCGAAACCGAAGCCATCCAGGAAGGCGCGCAGCCTGGCGTTATTGTGGGCGCCAAAGGAGTCGTGGGTGCCGAAAGGGTCCGGCACGCTTGACAGCGGCTTGCCGAGATGGCCGGCCAGCATCTCGCGGTTCGGCACGTTGTCGGGGATTTTGCGCAAGCCGTCCATGTCGTCGCTGAACGCGAGCAGACGTGTCGGCCGGCCGGTCAGATCGGTGTAGGCGCGGCGCACCCAGGTGGTGCGGGCGACTTCGCCGAAGGTGCCGATATGCGGCAGGCCGGAGGGGCCGTAGCCGGTTTCCAGCAAGGCCGGCGCGTCGGAGGCGCGCCCTTCCAGCCGTTCGTCGGCGGCGCGCCCGTCCAGCCGTTCGGCGAGCTTGGCCGCTTCCTCGAACGGCCACGAGCGGGAGACGTGCGGTTGGCCTGCGGGGTCGGGGGACATAGCGACGCAGGCTATGAACGCGACAAGGCGGGGTCAATGACCCTATAGGGGATCGATGCCGCACAGCATGACGGAGCAACCCTGCGCGCTGGTGGCGGGGCACAGGACTGTTTCTCTGCTGACGCCGGATGGCGAGCTGCTGGCGCTCGCGCCGGCCGAGGCCGCTTCGATGCTGCGCGGCCTGCCGCCGCCGCTGCTGGTGCATGCACCGGCGACGCTGCGCAGGCTTGGACTGGGCGCGCTGCCGACGCTCGACCTGCTGGAGCTGTTTGCGTTCGTGCTGCCGGCGCGGACGGCGGCGCCAACGCCACGCGGCCTGGCGCTGGCTTTGGGATTGACCGACGGCGAGATCGGTCCGGCCGATGCTGGGCTGCTGCCGAAGCTGGCCGGAATGCTGCTGTCGCGTGCGTCGGCACTCGCGCACACGCCGTCCGGCGTGGACATGGCGCCGCTGGCTTTGGCACTCGGCCGCGCCGGCTGGAGCTGGGCGCCCTCGGTGCGGGCGGCGCTCGGCATCGGCGGTACGCTGCCGCCCGAGGCGATGCAGCCGGCTCAGGCGATGCGTGTCTGGCGGCGTCTGCCGAAATGGGAAGAGACCGCGCCGCGGCCGCCGCCCGGCAACCAGGAGGTGGCACCTCGTGAGGCGCGGGCAAGGCTGGACCGGATGCTCGGCCCTGATGCGGAGCAGCGCCCCGGACAGGCGGATTACGCCGATGCGGCCGCGCGCGCGTTCCAGGCAAGGCTCGAGCGCGGCGAGCCGCATGTGGTGCTGGCCGAAGCCGGCACCGGCACCGGCAAGACGCTGGGTTATGTGGCGCCCGCCAGCCTGTGGGCGGAGGCGAACGGCGGCGCCGTCTGGATCAGCACCTACACGCGGCACCTGCAACGCCAGATCGAGTCCGAGCTGCGGCGCCTGCATCCTGATCCAAGCCAACGACGACGCCGTGTGGTGCTGCGCAAGGGACGGGAGAACTATCTCTGTCTGCTCAATCTGGAGGAGGCGGTGAGCGCCGTCGGCGGCCGGCCCGGCGCCGCGGCGATCCCGCTCGCCTTGCTGGCGCGCTGGGCGGCGGCAACCTCGGACGGCGATCTGCTGGGCGGCGATCTGCCGGGCTGGTTCGCGGAAATCTTCGGCCACGCCTCGGTGCTCGGGCTCGCCGACAGACGCGGCGAGTGCATCCATGGCGCCTGCGCCCACTACACGCGCTGCTATATCGAGCACGGCATCCGCCGCGCGCGGGAAGCCGATCTGGTGGTGGCGAACCATGCGCTGGTGCTGACCCAGGCGGCCTATCACACCGCCTCGGGCGGCGGCGCCGACGAGGACCAGGTGCCGACACGCTACGTGTTCGACGAGGGCCATCACCTGCAGGACGCGGCTGACAGCGCGTTCAGCGCGGAGTTCTCCGGCGTCGAGGCGGCGGAACTGCGCCGCTGGCTGCTTGGCGCGGAGGGCGGCAGGTCGCGTGCGCGGGGACTGCGTCGCAGGCTGGACGATCTGGTGGTGGGACAGGCGGAGCTGGAGACCCCGATGGAGGCGGCACTTTCGGCCGCGCGCGCCTTGCCCGCCCCGGGCTGGGCGACACGCTGGGCGGCGCGGCTCGACCAGGCGGAACTCACGCCGGAGGCGCCCGCCAACCCGAGCGAGTCGCTGCTGCGGCTGCTGCGCCGTCAGGTGCTGGCGCGAACCAGCCGCGAGGATGCGGCCGCCGGCGCGGCACTCGAATGCGACCTGCACCCGCTGAGCGACGAGACGATGGCGGCGGCGGCGATCCTTGAGCGGGCGCTCGCGCGCATCGCCGAGCCGCTGGCACTGCTTGTCGCGCGTCTCGAGGCGCGTCTGGAGGAGGAAGCGGACAGCCTCGACTCCGCCTCACGCGGGCGCATCGAGGCCGCGTGCCGCACCATACGCCGGCGTGCGATCGCGCGCCTGGAGGCATGGATGCTGATGCTGCGGGCGCTCCCGCAGACCGAGGCGGCGGGCGGCACGCCCCAGCACGTCATGTTCCTGCGTCTGGAGCGTCTTGGTCAGGCCGGGCGTGACCGCGATGTCGGGCTGCATCGTCACTGGCTCGATCCGACGATTCCGTTTGCCTCCGCGCTTGCCGCGCCCGCGCACGGCATCCTGATCACCTCGGCGACGCTGCGCGACGAGAGCGGCACCGACGCCGATGCCGCCTGGGAGGCGGCCGAGGCGCGTGTGGGCGCCTCCCACCTGCCCTCGCCCGCCTTGCGCGCGGCGCTCAGAAGCCCGTTCGACTACGCCAGGCAGACACGGAGTTTCGTGCTCACCGATGTCGCCGTCTCCGACCCCGAACAGACGGCCGGCGCGTACCGCGCGTTGTTTGAAGCCGCCGGCGGCGGCGGGCTGGGCCTGTTCACCGCGATCAGCCGTTTGCGGATGGTGCACACGCGGATCGCCGCACCCCTGGAGGCGGCCGGCATTGCGCTGTTCGCGCAACATGTCGACGCGATGGACAATGCCACCCTGGTCGATGTGTTCCGCACCGAGATCGACTCCTGCCTGCTCGGCACCGACGCCATGCGCGACGGCGTCGACGTGCCGGGACGCGCGTTGCGGCTGGTGGTGTTCGAGCGCGTGCCCTGGGCGCGCCCTGATATCCTGCACCGCGAACGGCGCATCCATCTCTCTGGCGGCGCGCCGATGCTCTACGACGACCGCATCGCGCGGCTGCGGCTGCGTCAGGCCTTCGGGCGGCTGATCCGGACGGCCACGGATGTCGGCGTGTTCGTGCTGCTCGACCGGCGCGCGCCGAGCCGGGTGATGTCCGGCCTGCCGGAAGGTGTCACGGTGCAGCGTGTCGGCCTCGCCGAAGCGGCGGCGCGGACGCGGGCGTTCCTGTCCGCTCAGGCGTCGCCGGCTTCGCGGCCGTAAAGCAGCAGCAGCGCCAGGATGATGACGCCGTAGATGATGTTGCGGCCGTATTCCGGCATGTTCATCGCCATCAGCACGGAGACCAGCGCCACCAGGCTGATCGAGCCGGCGACGGTGCCGATATAGTGGCCGCGGCCGCCCAGGATATAGACGCCGCCGATCACCACGGCGGCAATCGACTGGAACAGGAACGGATCGCCCATGCCGAGCGCCGCCTGGCCGCCGAAGCCGACCAGGGCGATGCCGGCCAGAGCCGCGAACAGCCCGCTGAGCGCATAAAGCAGGATGGTGGTCGCGGTGACGTTGACGCCGGCCAGAAAGCTCGCCAGCGCGTTGTTGCCGACGGCGTAGGTGCGGCGGCCGAACACAGTGAGGCTCAGCAGCATCGAGATCGCCGCGATGACCGCACCCCAGACGAACAGGATCGCCGGAATGTGCAGGATTTCGTGATGCACCGCGGCCTGGATGACCGGCGGCGCATAGGAGGCGCAGGCCTGGCAGGTGAGCCCCCCGGAGAGGCCGAGTGCCAGGCCCTCCAGGATGCCGTTCATCGCCAGCGTCATCACCACCGGCGGCAGACCGAGGATGGCGACGCCGATGCCGTTCAAGGCGCCGACTCCGGCTCCCATGACCAAGGTCAGCAGGCAGGCGGGAAGCGCTCGGCTGTCCTGGCCGAGGGAACTCACCACCATCAGGATCGCGGCCGCATTCAGCACCCAGGGCACCGACAGGTCGATGCCGCCGATCAGGACGACGAAGGTCTGGCCGGCGGCGACCAGGCCGACGAAGCAGGCCTGTACCAGCACCGCCTTGATACCGGAGAACGAACCGAAGCCGGGACGGATGATCTCGCCGATGGCGAACAAGGCAATCGCGGCGGCAAACGCATAGAGGATGCGGCGGCGCTCGGCAGAGAGACGGACGCCCATCAGGCGATCCTGCGCAACAGACGCCCGAAGGCGGCGACGAGCACCACCGCCAGGATCAGGAACAGCCCCTCGTAGAAGCTCTGATAGAGCGGATTGATATGCGCAAAGAACAGGATGTTGACGATCATCGCGGAGATGAACGCGCCGATGATGGCGCCGATGCCGCTGCCGCGTCCGCCGAACAGCGAGACGCCGCCGAGCACCGCGGCGACGATCGAGGTCAGCGTGTAGGTGTTGCCGGTGGTGGCGTCGCCGGCGGTGGCGGTGGCGGCCAGGAACAGGCCGGCGGCCGCCGAGCAGGTGCCGCCCAGAACGTAGGCGAGGATCCTGGCGCGCCGCGCCGCAACTCCGTTGGCTTGAGCGGCGGCCTCGTCGTTGCCGATGGCGTAGATGCCCACGCCGAGCCGGGTGCGCCGGAATGCCCACCAGGCGGCGCCGATCAGCACCACATAGAGCAGCGAAACCGGCCCATTGAAGTTGGCGAGCATGTCGGTGTAGAGCGGCGGCACCTGGCCGCCAGGCCGCGGCAGCACCCGAATCGCCAGCCCCTGGATGATGGAGAGGGTGGCCAGCGTCACCAGGATCGGCTGCAATCGCCCGACCGCGACCAGCAGGCCGTTGAGCAGCCCGCACAGCGCGCCGATGCCGAGCACGAACAGCGACCAGAGCGCCATGCTGGCCACGGCGCCGACGCCGAGCGGCTTGCCGAGCGTGATCGCGGCGACCGCGTTGGTGAGATCGATGACGCCGCCCACGGAGAGATCGATGCCTCGGGTCAGCACCACCAGGGTCTGGGCGATGCCGGCCAGCACCAGCGGCATGGTCGAGTTCACCGTCGAGGTCAGCTCGAAGCTGCCCGGCAGGCGACGCTGCGCGATGCCGTAGATGACCACATAGAGCAGCAGCGACGCGGCCAGGATGATCGCGGCGAGCGCCAGACCCGCCTCCCGGGCGAGCCAATGCCGCCACGGCGGCCGTCTGCGGCTAGGCGGCGGCATTGTGCTAGGCGGCGGCATCGCGCAGGGCGGCGGAGACGATGGCTTCGGCGGTGATAGCGGGCGCCGTGAGTTCCGCGGCGATCCGGCCCTCGCGCATCACCAGCACGCGGTGCGCGAGATGGGCGAGTTCCTCGGCGTCGCTGGAATAGAGCAGGATGGACTTGCCCGCCGACGCGAGGCGATGGATCAGGCCGTAGATTTCCGCCTTGGTGGCGACATCGACGCCTCTGGTCACGTCATACAGCAGCAGCACCTCCGGTCCCGCCAGCAGCCAGCGGCCGAGCAGCACCTTCTGCTGGTTGCCGCCGGAAAGCGAACCCACCGGCGCATCGAGGCCGTCGGATTTGACCTGGAGCTGGGCGCCGAGCGCCGACGCCTCGCGCCGTTCCGCGTCGCGCGGCAGCAAGCCCGCGCGCGACAGCCGGCGCAGGATCGACAGCGTCATGTTCTCACGCACGCTCATGCGCAGCAGCAGGCCCTCGGTCTTGCGGTCCTCGGGGACGAGGGCAATGCCGTGTCGCATGGCATCGCGCGGCGAGCGGATACGGACCGGGCGGCCATCGAGGCGGACCGTGCCGCCACGCGACGGGTGGGCGCCGAACAGCGCGAAGAACAGCTCCCGGTGGCCGTGGGCGGCGAGACCGCCGATGCCGAGCACCTCGCCGCGCCGCACGGCCAACGAGGTTGCGCGCAACCGGGGCGCCGACAGGCCGCTGACGTCGAGGATGACGGGAGAGTCGCTCGGCAGGGCAGGAAGCGCCGGATACAGCGTCTCGACCCTGCGCCCGGTCATCAGCGAGACCGCATGGTCCTCTTCGATCTCGTCGAAGGTGCCGACATTGCGGCCGCCGCGGAACACGGTGATGCGGTCGGCGATCGCGGTCACCTCGCGCCAGCGGTGCGAGGTGAAGACCACGCAGGTCCCACGATCGCGCAGACGACGGACCTGCTCGAACAGCCAGGCGACCTCCCGTTCGACCAGGGATGAGGTGGGCTCGTCGAGAAACAGGATGGCGGGCTGGTGCGAGATGGCGCGGACGATCTCAACCACCTGGCGTTCCGAGAGCGAAATGTCCTCGACGGCGGCGAGCGGGTCGATATGGGCGATGCCGAAGCCGCTCAGCATGGACTCGGCCCGCCGCGCCATCGCGCCGCGATCGATCAGGCCCGTGCGCCGCGACCGCGGCTCTCGCGACAGCAGCAGGTTCTCGGCGACGCTGAGCGACCCCAGCAGGGTCAACTCCTGGAACACGGTCCAGGCGCCAAGCCGGTGCGCGTGCTCCGGACCGGTCAGCGCCACCTCGGCGCCATTGATCCGCACGCTGCCGGAGTCGGGACGCGTGCGCCCGCCCAGGATCTTGATCAGCGTGGATTTGCCGGCGCCGTTCTCGCCGACGAGGGCGTGCACTTCGCCGGCGCGGGCGGCGAGCGAGGCATCATTGAGCGCGCGGACACCGCCATAGGCGCGGCTCAAACCAACCCCTTCGATCGCCGGCGCGTCGCCCGCCATTATCGCAAGCTCAGGCTTGCGGCAGGTTCACCCGCAGCGGACCTCCCGGACAGGCGGCGCCGCTGAGGGCCGCATCGACGCAGAGCTTCACCAGCGCCTGCGGGCCGCTGTCGGTGAAGTCGTCGAAGAAACTGTCGGACTGATCGGGAAACACCGTCTGGCCAACCTTGACTGTCTGGCTGGTGACGATGGCAAGCGGCAGATTGATGCTCTGACGCGGATGCGTGCCGGCGAGAATACGCCGCGCAAGCTCCAGCGCGATCACCGACAGGAAGGGCGGCGAGCCGATCGATATCCCTGAGACCTTGTGTCCGCCGACGCCGATCATGAACTTGCGAAACCCGTTCTCGCATTCGCCGGCGGTGGGCGGCAGCGGCGTGCGCCCGGCTGAGACGAAAGCCTTGAGCACGCCATCGGTGCCGCCCTGGCACCAGATGCCGTCGATCTTGGGCAATGACGGCAGCACCGCGGCGGTGTTGCGCTCGGCGGTGGAACTGTCCCACATGCCGGTGTAGCGGTTCACGACCTTGATGTCCGGATGCCGCGACCAGACGCTGTCGGCGCCCTTGTTGCGGTCCTCGTCGACCTGGGTTCCGGCCACGCCGGTCACCATGATGACGTTGCCTTTTCCATTCAGTTCCTTGACCAGCCATTCGGCAAGCGTCTTGCCGAGATCAAACTGCGAGATGTTGACGGAGAGCACCGAGGGCGCGGTGACGCCGCTGTCGAACGCGATCACCAGGATGCCGCGCGATGTCGCCTGGCGCAGAATGCCGTTCAGTCCGGTCGGCGAGGCCGCATCAAGGATGATGGCGTCGACCCGCTCCGCAATCAGGTTGGAGATTTGTTGCGATTGCGCGGAGACATTGTTGCCGGAGTTGAACCAGCTTCCCTTCACCTGGGATTTGTAGGGCTCCATCAGCAGCGCCGCCTTGAAGACGTTCTCCATCTCAAGGCGCCATTTGTTGCCGATAAAGGAGTTCGACAGCGCAATTGTATAGGGTGCGCCCGCGGCAACGGCCGGGCGCGTGATCACTCCGCTTCCGGCGAGGCCTGCTCCCAACAGGCTTGCGCCGCCTGTCCGCAGCAATGCGCGGCGGTCGAATGCGTTGGTCATGTTTCCTCCGGTCCGGACTTTGCTGCCGGTCGGCTCGAAACATCGGTCAGTTGTTCGAAGCCGGCAAGAGCATCTGCGCGCTTGGGTTTGCACGGGCGCCAGCGACTGCGGCAGACGCATTGGCCGCCCGCGCCATGGTTCGGCCGAATCCACCAAGCGGGCAGCCCAGTGCAACCGTCGCGGCGGGAAAGTTCTTGAGCGTTCAGACACTTACGCCAAACGAAGACGTTGGCACATGCCCTGCAAATGGAGAGATGGGCCACATTGGTCCGCTCAAGCAGGAGAGGCACAATGACCAAACACATGAGTTTTCGCGAACTCGCCGATCACGCGATCAGTCGTGAACCGCGCAATCCTGAAGCAAAAGCGCGCCTGGTTCTGTCGCGCGCGGCCGATGCCACCGGTCGGCTGCTCGCGGCGCTGGTGCCGTTCTCGACGCTCGCCTGGATTTTTATCATGCGCTAAGCAGGGGGCGCTAAGCGGGGCGCATGATGAACCAGGCGCGCGACCCGGGTCAGGCCGGCTTCAGATTGGTGGCTGCGGCCTTGCCGCGCTCCATGGCAATTTCGTAGGTCACCTTCTGCCCTTCGTTCAGCCCACGTAGTCCGGCTGCCTGGACCGCGGTGATGTGGACGAACACGTCCTTGCCGCCATCCTGAGGCATGATGAAGCCAAACCCCTTCGTGGTGTTGAACCACTTCACGGTGCCGATTGCCATGACCGTGTCCCTCCCATCCCGCCCGGACACGGCGTCCGGACTTCTCAAATCGCATGGTCGCATTGACCGGCCCGCGGGAGCCTGTCGATTACCATACCGTAATGGGGCCAGAAAATGAGGCACAAGTCAATGGAAACGAGATCGCCGTGAGGGCAACGAAAAAGGGCGGCCGTTGCCGGCCGCCCTGGTTTCGTCCGCGTCGCTGAAAGCGGCTTGGATCAGAAATCCATGTCGCCCATGCCGCCGCCCGGAGGTCCGGCCATGGGGGCCTTCTTCTCGGGCTTCTCGGCAATCATCGCCTCTGTCGTCACCAACAGGCCAGCAACCGACGCCGCATCCTGCAGCGCGGTGCGCACCACCTTGGTCGGGTCGATGATGCCAGCCTCGATCAGGTTCTTGTACTCGCCGAGCTGCGCATCGAAGCCGTACGCATACTCGCCGTTCTCAAGCACTTTGCCGGCGATCACGGCGCCATCCTCGCCAGCGTTCTCGGCGATCTGACGAAGCGGAGTCTGCACCGCCTTGCGGATGATCTCGATGCCGAACTTCTCATCCTCGTTCAGCGGATGCAGGGAGGACAGCACCAGAGAGGCACGCGCCAAGGCAGTGCCGCCGCCAGGAACGATGCCTTCCTCGACCGCGGCGCGGGTCGCATGCAGCGCGTCATCGACGCGGTCCTTGCGCTCCTTCACCTCGACCTCGGTGCTGCCGCCGACGCGAATGACCGCGACGCCGCCGGCCAGCTTGGCAAGACGCTCCTGCAGCTTCTCGCGATCATAATCCGAGGTGGTCTCCTCGATCTGCGCGCGGATCTGGTTGCAGCGGCCGACAATGTCAGCCTTCTCGCCGACGCCCTCGATGATCGTGGTGTTCTCCTTCTCGATATGCACCTTCTTGGCGCGACCGAGCATGGCGAGCGTCACGTTCTCGAGCTTGATGCCGAGATCCTCGCTGATCACCTGACCATTGGTCAGCACCGCGATGTCTTCCAGCATCGCCTTGCGTCGGTCGCCGAAGCCGGGCGCCTTGACGGCGGCAATCTTCAGTCCGCCACGCAGCTTGTTGACCACCAGGGTGGCCAGCGCCTCGCCATCGACGTCCTCGGCAATGATCATCAGCGGACGGCCGGACTGCACAACGCTTTCCAGCAGCGGCAGGATCGGCTGCAACGAGGAGAGCTTCTTCTCGTGGATCAGGATGTAGGGGTTATCCAGGTCCGCGATCATCTTCTCGGCGTTGGTGATGAAGTAGGGCGAGATATAGCCGCGGTCGAACTGCATGCCCTCGACGACGTCGAGCTCGGTCTGGATGCCCTTGGCTTCCTCGACCGTGATCACCCCCTCGTTGCCGACCTTCTGCATGGCCTGGCTGATCATCTCGCCGATGTCGGTCTCGCCGTTTGAGGAGATGGTGCCGACCTGGGCGGTCTCACCCGGGGTGGTGATCTTCTTGGTGTTCTTCTCAAGTTCGGAGACGACGAGGGCCACGGCCTTGTCGATGCCGCGCTTGAGGTCCATCGGGTTCATGCCCGCGGCCACCGCCTTGAGCCCTTCGCGAACGATCGACTGCGCCAGCACGGTCGCCGTGGTGGTGCCGTCGCCGGCGATGTCGTTGGTCTTCGAGGCCACTTCGCGCACCATCTGCGCGCCCATGTTCTCGAACTTGTCGGAAAGCTCGATTTCCTTGGCGACCGTCACACCGTCCTTGGTGATGCGCGGCGCGCCGAAGCTCTTGTCGAGCACGACGTTGCGACCCTTCGGACCCAGCGTCACCTTCACCGCGTCGGCGAGGATGTCGACGCCGCGCAGCATGCGCTGGCGGGCGTCACCGCCGAACCGTACGTCCTTTGCAGCCATGTTGGTTTCTCCTGATTGATGTTCGAACGACGATCCGAGGCGAGATCAGGCGGCCTTGTCGACCACGCCCATGATGTCGCTCTCTTTCATGATCAACAGCTCCTCGCCGTCGATCTTCACTTCGGTGCCCGACCACTTGCCGAACAGCACCCGGTCGCCCGCCTTCACGTCCAGAGCCACGATCTGGCCCTGCTCGTTGCGCGCGCCGGCGCCGACGGCGATGATCTCGCCTTCCATCGGCTTTTCCTTGGCGGTGTCGGGAATGATGATGCCGCCCGCGGTCTTCTCCTCGCCGGTAATCCGGCGGACCACGACACGGTCGTGCAATGGACGGAACTTCGCCATTTCGGATCGCTCCTCTATCGAAAGGCGGCGCCCTCCAAGAAGCGGCGCCGCTGGTTGCTGGCACTCCCCGGCATCGAGTGCCAAGGTTGCCGATGCGGCGGTGTAGGCTTCGTCCTGAATGAAGTCAAGGGCTCGGCAGCACTCTCCGAAGGCGAGTGCCAAGCACTTGTTTCCGCACGCTTTTTTATTGCAAGGGGACTGGGGGATCGGTCAGGATGCGCGGTGTCACGAAACTTTCGCGCGGTTGCGGAAGTGCAGGCCGGAGATGCATATGTCCCGCTCGCAGCAGATCAAGGACTACCGGCTGACCACGGCGGAGATCCTCTATCACCTGCCGGACCATCCGGCGATGTTGCAGTCCTATATCTGGCAGGCGCTCGACATTGCCCCCGCCTATCCCACGCTGCACAAGTTCCTGGAATTCTGGCGGCGCGAGATCGAAGGGCGGCTGCACTCGGTGCGCGTCGGCTCGCTGATGCTGATCCAGCCGCCCACCCTGCGTGGCTCTGGCGCCGCGCTGACGCTGCAATAGCTAAGCAGATTCCGGTTGCTTGACCAACGCGCTGGTTTAGCGACAAGGTTGGCCTGCGGCGCAGTGATTTTAGTCGGGACGGTGTCGAAGCATTGAGGGCGACCATCGCGCCCGGACCGCCGCCGATGAAGAGCACAACGGCATTGCGCGTGGTCACGCCCTTGCTCGAAGAGCCGGTGACGGATCGGCCGAACTGGACACTTGCCCGCCTGCGCGCCGCAATCGAAGCGCGCGAGGGCTTGCCCGCTTGTCAGGAAGAAGCTGACCGGATTGCCCAACGCGTCGACCAAGGTGTGGATCTTGGTGCTGGCAAGTCGAACAGAAAGCTGCTGACAAGGTAAGGGAAACGCATTACATTGTGTGGCATCGTTCGGTCGCCTGTGAGGGGTAAGCTATGCCAGTTGTCGAAGAGTTCTGCACCATTACTGCCAAGGGGCAGACAACAGTGCCCAGAGCCGTTCGCCAGGCGCTTGGGGTGGGATATGGCGGTCGCATCGCCTTTCGTGTGGAGGGGCACAGCGTCACCGTGCATGCCTTGCCGGAGGAAAATGCCTCTGACCCGGCTCTGGCTCCCTTCCTTGCCTTATTGGAGGCCGATATTGCCGGTCGGCCGGCAAGCACGGTGCTACCGCTCACGTCCGCCCTGGCGAGCCGTATGGAGGCACTGACGGGTGAAGCGGACCCTGACGCACCAATCGAGGGCGAGGTGGCGCTGTAGCCGATGCTGGAACAACACGGCTGGAGCCTTCATGCCCACCCGCTTTTTCTGGACCAGGTGGAGCGTTTGCTGGCGGCCGTGAAGCGGGCCAAACGGTCGGACCCGGAAGGATGGCAGAGCAAGTCCGACACGCGGCTGTTGGCGGCAATTCGTGGGCTCATCCTGGACCGTATTCCCCGCGATCCGCTGGCGCCGGAGTTCCGCCAGGGCAACATGCTGGGGCGGGAACACAGGCATTGGTTCCGGGCCAAGTTCGCCGGCAACCGGTTTCGGTTGTTTTTCCGGGCTGACTCGCAGGGGCGAGTGATCGTGTACGCATGGGTCAACGACCGTGACACGCTGCGCAAGGCCGGGGCAGGGACCGATCCATATGCCGTGTTCGGGCGCATGCTGGCCAGTGGCAACCCACCCGACAATTGGCCCGCGCTGCTGTCGGCGGCAGCCGAGGCTGATGCGCAGCGACGGTTCAGCGCCGCCGAGGACGATTCAGGGGGCACCTGAGTTCGGGCAATTAGGTCCCCCTCATGCCTAAAGAGTACAGGTCCTTACTTGAGCAAGCCTGCTTGGTTCCCATTCGATGCCAGCAGCGGAAGCGCACCGCTACACCAAAGGCCCAAGCCCAAGACGACCTCAACCGTGAACGCATGGCCCTCGCGTTGGCCAAGTCACGAATCTCTGCTTAGGTAGCCGGTCCCCAAAGTGGCCCGCTTTTGGTCAAGGTCTCGGGTCGCCGCTTCGCCAACTCCGTCGTGACGGCGTTCGCCCGATCGCGCAACGCTTTAGGTGCACGCCCGAGCACATCGGCACCCACCCCGCCCAGGCGCGGGAACCAGGTTGCCGTAAGCGGCAGATAGGCAAGCCGGCGTAGATCAAGCACGAAGGCGCAGGCCTGCCCGAGTTTGGCGGCCTCCTCACTGTCAAAGGCGATGACGCCGTGAGGCAGCGCGCCGGCCCAAGGCTGGCTCGTGGTGTAAGCGGCCATTACGCCATAACCACCGGCCACAGCCGCCACGGCGAGCGTGTAGGCGACATGAAGCGGCCCTGGGCGCAATGGAGCCTCTCTCCCGGGAAAGGCGCACCAGACAAAATCCCCTTGCTGAAGCGGGAGCGCCGTCACCCGAGCCGGGCGTGATCGAGCAGCGTCGCGAACAACTCGCTGCGTGCAGCATAGTCGGCGTCGTCCTCGTCAGAGTCACGCACCAGGCTATGCCGCTCCTGACGTAGCAAGTCGGCGGCGGCCTGCACGGTAAGCTGGCGCTGGCTTTCCTCGAAACAGGCCTTTTCGCGCAGCAGCAGTGTTTCGACAAAGTTAGTCACGCTACGGTTGCCGGCGCTCGCCTGCGCTTGCACGAACTCGGCAATCTCAGGGCGGAACCGCATGGTGAAAGCGTTGCGCATGGAAAACCTTCTGCGAAAAGCTCCAGATACCCGTTTAATCCTGGTCTGTCAGCCTCAGTGTGGTGCGAAGCGGTGCGGCCTCTGGTGAGACAGGGTAGTGCTTGCATGGCGGCTTTCACCGGTTAAAGTTACAGCTCTGGCTTGGAGCCGACCGCACGCGCCTTTCTCCGGGACTCAGGGGCGGATGCCCACACACTTACGGTTCTCGCCGGGCACACGGGGCTGGCAGGCAATCGCCTAGTTCGGCTCCAGCCGCGCGTTCCTAATCAGCGCTTCCCGTTCCGCCTCCGCCCGTTGATCGCGCTGCTTCTCGGCAGCGGTGCGGCCAAATCGGACCCGGTTCTCACGCGCCCCGGCGGCATCGCGGTCGCGAAGAGCGCGTTTCTTCGCACGCTTGAGGTTGACGATTTCAGCCATGACTGCATCCTCGCATATAAGCAGTTTGAGGACGAGAGCATGGGCAGGACCATCAGCCTGACCGCCGCAGACGGTCACACCTTCTCCGCCTACGAGGCGGGGCTGGCGGACAGCCCGCGCTCGCTCGTGGTCATCCGGGAGATCTTCGGCGTCAACCATCACATGCGCGGTGTCTGCGATGGCTTTGCCGATGCCGGCTTCCGCGTGCTCGCGCCTGCCTTGTTTGATCGCGCCGAACGCGGCGTCGAGCTGGGCTATGAGTCCGCCGACATGCAGCGCGGCCGCGCGCTCGCCACGCGCATCAAGCCCGCGCAGATGCTGGCCGATCTGCTGGCCAGCGCGGACGCGCTGGGCACGGCCAATGTCGGCGTCATCGGCTACTGCATGGGCGGCTCGGTGGCCTGGGCGGCGGCGACGCAAACGCCGCGCTTCAAGGCCGCTGTCGGCTGGTATGGCGGCGCCATCGCCGCAAACAAGGATACGGCGCCGAACTGCCCGGTGCAGCTCCATTTCGGCGCCGAGGACACGCACATTCCGCTCTCCGACGTGGGCGCGATCCGGGCGGCGCAGCCGTCGGTCGAGATCTTCGTCTATGAGGGCGCCGGGCACGGTTTCGGCTGCTCCGAACGCGCCAGCTACGACGCGCGGGCCGCGGCCCTGGCGCAGAAGCGCAGCCTCGCCTTTTTGCAGCGCCATCTCTGAGCACGTCGCAGCCTCCCACCACCCGCCGCGACCAATCCTTCCTCGGCCATCCAAGCGGGCTCGCCGTGCTTGCCGGCACGGAGGGAGGAATCAGCTTCTCCTACTACGGCATGCAATCGCTGCTCATGCTGTATCTGACCACCGACCTGCTGCGGCCGGGGCAGGTCGGCCGGGTGCTCGGCTTCGGCTGGTTCCACGCGGCGCTCGGCACGCTGTATGGTCCGCTGCACGGCGAGGCGCTGGCGGCGGCCACGGTCGGACTGTTCTCGGCGCTGGTCTGGGCCACGCCGATCCTGGGCGGCCTGCTCGCCGACGGTCTGCTCGGACGCACGCGCACCATCATCCTGGGGGCCGTGCTCGCCAGCGCCGGACACCTGCTGATGGCGTTCGCGCCGAGCTTTCTGATCGCGCAGGCGTGCCTGATCGCGGGACTGGGCTGCACCGGCAGCATCAAGGCCCAGGTCGGCGGCCTTTACGCACCCGCTGACCTGAAGCGCGCCGACGGCTTCCAGATCTACACCGTCTCCGCCTCCGTGGCGGTGATCGCCGCCCCGCTGATCTGCGGCACGCTCGGCGAGCGCGTCGCCTGGGGCTGGGGCTTCACCGCCGCCGGCGTCGGCATGCTGGCCGGCCTGCTGGTCTATCTGCTCGGACGCGCCTCGCTGCCGGTGGAGGCGCCTGCCTTGCCGCGGACGCAGGCGGCGCGGCCGACCCGATCGGAATGGCGGCGCCTGGCGTTGCTGCTGGCGCTGCTGCCGGTGCTGGCACTCGCCTCGGTCGGCAACATGGAGATATTCAACGCCTATCTGGTCTGGGCCGCGCGGAGCTACGACCTCTCGCTCTTCGGCCGGTCCGTGCCGGTGACCTGGCTGCTGTCGCTCGATGGTCTGATCGGTGTCGCGACAACATTGGTCTCGGTGCTGTTCTGGCGCTGGCTGGCAAGCCGGGGCTTGGCGCTGCATGACATCACCAAGATGGCGATCGGCGCCGGGCTGCTGGCGCTCGCGCCGCTGATCCTGTCGATCGCCTGCCGGCAGTCGGACGCACACCGCATCGGGCTCGGCTGGGCTCTGGCCTTCCACACCGTCAACGATCTCGGCTTCACCAACCTGTACGCGGTGGGGCTGTCGCTTTATTCCCGCGCGGCGCCGAAGCGTCTCACGGCCACCATCGTCAATGCCTATTCGCTGCACCTGTTCCTGGCCAACCTAATGGTCGGCTGGCTCGGTGGATTGCTGGCGCGCATGCCGGCGGCGCAATTCTGGCTGCTCCATGCCGGCCTGGTCGGTTTCGCGGCACTCCTCCTGGCCGCACTCGCCGCGGCGTCCCGCCAAATCCGGGCACGGCAAGTCCGGCTCGACAGGGCGTGATCGCGGGCGACACTCTGAACCTGCATCGGGAGTTTCACCATGTCCGACCCGCACACGCCTCTGCCGCGGCCCGGCGTGAGCCTGCTGCCAAGCCCGGTCGATCGCGGCCGGGTGGCGGATGGCCGCATCCTGTTCGAGAACTGGCGCGGCGCCGCTGACCGGCCGGACTTGCCTCCGCCTGCTCCATTGCCGCCGGAGCAACGCGTCGGCTTCGCCGTGATCGGTCTCGGACGCCTCGCTCTTGGCGAGATCCTGCCGGCGTTCGCGGCCTGCGGCAAGGCACGGCTCGCCGCTCTGGTTTCGGGCGACGCGGACAAGGCGCGCACGGTGGCGCGACAATACGGCATACCCGCGTCGCACACTCTCTCCTATGCGGAAATGCGCCGCCTCGCCGATCTCCCCGACGTCGGCGCGGTCTATGTCGCAACGCCGAACGGCCTGCATCTCGACCATGTCCAGGCGGCGGCATCGGCCGGCAAGCACGTCCTGTGCGAGAAGCCGATGGCCAACACGAGCGCCGAGGCGCGGGCGATGATCGCCGCGTGCGAGGCGGCTCGTGTCAAGCTGATGATCGCCTATCGCTGCCAGTACGAGCCGTTCAACGCGGCCGCGATCGACCTGGTCCGCACCGGAGCGCTCGGCGCGGTCCGCCTGCTTGAGGCGACCAACACGCAGGTGCAGGGCATCGCCGACCAGTGGCGCCACAAGCCCGAGCTTGCCGGCGGCGGCGCGTTGCCGGACATCGGTCTCTACTGCCTGAACGGCGTCCGGGCCGTGCTCGGCGAGGAGCCGGTCGAGGTGTTCGCCCGCATCGTCTCGCCGACGCGGGACGCGCGCTTTGCGGCACTCGACGAGACCATCGCCTTCATGCTGCGCTTTCCCTCCGGCGCGCTGGCCAATTGCGCAGCGAGCTATGGCGCCCACGAAACCAAGGATCTGCGCATCCGCTGCGAGCGGGGCTGGATCGAGCTCGAGAACGCGTTCGCCTATCGTGGCCAGCGTCTGCGTGTCGCTCGTCGCGCCGGCGACATCGTCACTGTGGAAGACCGTCACATCGCCGCCGGCAACCAGTTCGCCCGCGAGATCGACCATTTCGCCGAATGCGTGCGCGAGGATCGGGCGCCCCGCACGCCGGGGTCCGAGGGCTTGCGCGATCACCGGGTGATGGAGGCGATCTATCGTTCCTCCCGTGAAGGCATGCCGGTCGCCTTGCCGCAGGACGCCGCCCTGTGAAGCTTCTCCTGATCGGCCTTGCGGCGCTTGCCGGGCTCGGCAACCCGATCCAGTCGGCCGCCAACGCGGGGATGCATAAAGGCATCGGACAGGTCGTGCTCACCTCGCTGCTGATCTACCTGGTTGCAATCATCGGCGTACTGCTGCTCAGCCCCTTTCTCGGGCTGTCGTTTCGAGGCGTCGGACAGCGGATCGCGACGCTGCCATGGTGGGCGTGGCTCGGCGGCCTGTGTAATCTCGCCTTCGTCGCGTCGGCCGCGGTCGCGACCAAGCGCATCGGTTCGGCGACGTTCACCATCGTGACGCTGGTCTGCGCCGTCATTCTCTCGATCCTGCTCGACCAGTTCGGCGTGCTCGGGCTGGAGCATCGCCCGGCGACCGCGCTGAGGCTGATCGGCGGCGCGCTGGCGATCATCGGCGTCATTCTGGTGGCGCTGTTTTAGCGTCCAGGAGAGTCAGTCGATGAGTGCCTGGTAGGTCAGCACACGCAGTTCGCGTCGGATTTGCAGCGCCGACGAAGGCAGGAACTGGGTCAGGAGGATCACGATCATCTGCTCGGCGGGATCGATCCAGAACGCCGTGCTGGCCGCACCTCCCCAGGCATACTCGCCCGGCGTGCCGAGGACCTGCGCGCGGGCCGGATCGAGCATGACGGAAAAGCCCAGGCCGAAGCCGATCCCCTCATACGAGGACTCGCTGAAGCGCCTCTGGCCCATGTCGGCCATGTCGCCACGCAGATGGTTGCTGGTCATCAAGGCCACCGTCTTGCGTCCGAGCAGTCGGACGCCGTCAAGCTCGCCCCGGTTCAGCATCATCCGGCAGAAGCGCAGGTAATCGCCTTCGGTCGAGCAAAGCCCGCCGCCGCCTGAACAGAGCGGCGTCGGCGAGGCGAAGCGGCTTCGTCCCGGGTCGTCATACAAGGAGAGCTGCCCATGCCTGCGCACGTAGCTGGCGGCGAAGCGGCCGAGCTTGTCCGGGGCCACGTGAAAGCCGGTATCGACCATGCCGAGCGGGGCAAGGATGCGCGCGTGCAGGAAATCGGACAGGGCGCTGCCGGAAATACGCTCGACCAGATGGCCCAGCACGTCGGTGGCGATGCTGTAGTTCCAGGCCTGCCCCGGCTGGGCCAGCAGCGGCAATGACGCCGCCCGCTCGACAAGCTCGCCGAGACTCGAATCGGAGGCCTGAAAATCGATGCCGTGGGCGCGATACAGCGCATCGACCGGACTTGCCTCGATGAAGCCGTAGGTCAGCCCGGCGGTGTGGGTGAGCAGATCGCGGAAGCTGATGTCGCGCTCCGCCGGCACCGTCTCCAGGCCGGCGCCGCCGCCACCGCTGGCGACCCGCTGACCGGCGAAGCACGGCAGGAAGCGGGAGATCGGATCGTCGAGCTGAAAGCGTCCCTCCTCGTAGAGCATCATGATGGCCACGCTCACCAGCGGCTTGGTCATCGAATAGATGCGCACGATGGTATCGGACGCCCACGCGGTGCCGCGCTCACGGTCGGCGAAGCCGGCGCAGCGCCGGTAGGCAATCAGGCCGCGTCGGACGATGGCCACGCTCAGACCGGCGAGCGTGCCGTCCGCGACCAGCGCCTCCATCCAGCCATCGATCCGGGATAGCCGCGCCTGGTCCAGGCCGGCCGTGGCGGCGTCGGCGCTCGCGCCTTGGCTTTTTCCCATGCTTTGTGAACTCCCTGTAACCATGCTCGTTATCCCGGACACGTTATGATTGCCTGGAGAAACGTGCGGATGCTCGGAACGATTCTGCTGATTATCATCATTCTGCTCCTGATCGGCGCCTTGCCGACCTGGGGCTATAGCGGGTCCTGGGGCTACTTCCCGTCAGGCGGCCTCGGCCTGGTGCTGATCATCGTCATCGTGCTGCTGGTGATCGGGCGGATCTGAGCGTCGCCCGGACGGTCACGGCGGGCCGATCACCCTGCCCGCGACCGCGTCGAGCCTGGCGATGAGTTCCGGGTCACGCGCCGCCGGCGGGGTGATCAGGGCATGATCAAGCGCCCGGTCACAGCCCGCGGCACAGTGTCCTCTGGGCTGGCCAAGGCGGGAAATCACCGCACGTAGCAGGTCACGCGCGCGATCGGCGTTGGACTGCATCACCGCGATCACGGCGTCCACGGTCACGCTGTCATGGCCCGGATGCCAGCAATCATAGTCGGTCACCATCGCCACCGTGGCGTAACAGAGCTCCGCTTCGCGAGCGAGCTTGGCCTCCGGCATGTTGGTCATGCCGACGACCGCACACTCCCAGCTTCGATAGAGCGCGCTCTCCGCGCGGGTGGAGAATTGAGGCCCCTCCATGACCAGGTAGGTGCCGCCACGGCTGATCGGCAGGCGTTCCGCGCGTGCAGCGGCTTCCAGTGCGTCGCCAAGCCGCGCGCAAAGCGGGTCGGCCATCGAGACATGGGCGACGACGCCGGTGTCGAAGAAGCTCTTCTCGCGCGCGAACGTGCGGTCGATGAATTGGTCGATGATGACGAAGTGACCGGGCGGCAGCTCCTGCTTCAGCGAACCCACCGCGGAGAGCGAAATCAGTTCGGTGACGCCCGCGCGCTTCATCGCGTCGATGTTGGCGCGCGAGTTCAGACGGCTCGGGGGGATCCTGTGGCCGCGCCCATGACGCGGCAGGAACACGCAGCGCACGCCGCCGAGGCGGCCGAACAGAAGCGCATCGGACGGCGCGCCCCACGGCGTCGCCACCTCGCGCCATTGCTTCTCCTCGAGGCCCTCGATGTCATAGAGGCCGGAGCCGCCAATGACGCCGATCACCGGCTCGACGCCGTCTTGCGCTTCAGAGACGGACATTGCTCCACACCCTTCTTTTGATCACGGTCACCAGGACCAGCAGCAGGAATAGATAGGTCAGCACGCGCACGCCGAGTCGGCGTCGCTCCACCAGATGCGGACGCGCCGCCCAGGCCAGGAAGGTGCTCACATCGCGCGCCATGGAAGCGGCCGTGGCGGCGCCGCCGCCGAGGAACGTCATCTGGCCATCATGCAGCGGATTCGGCATGGCCACCGCGCGGCCGGGAATATAGAGGTTGTAGTGCATGCCGGGATCGGAGGCGACATTCGGCGGCGTCGGCCGAAAGCCGGTCAGGTAGGCGTCGATGAAACTGGCGCCGCCGGGGATCGTCCGGGCCAGACGCGACAGGTCGGGCGGAACCACGCCGTTGTTGGCGGCACGCGCCGCGGCATCGCTGGGATAGGAAGGCGGAAAGCGCCCGTCCGGCGCCGCCTTTCTCGCCGACGCGATCGCGCTGATCTCGTCATGGTCAAGCCCGAGTCCGGCAAGGTCGCGGAAGCGGACCTGGCGCATGGAATGGCAGGCGGCGCAAACCTGGGCATAGACCGCATAGCCGCGCTGCGCGCTGGCAAGATCAAAGCTGCCGAGCGGGCTCTCGAAACTCCAGGAGCGGCGCGGGATGGGCATGGCCGAGAGCGTCTGCGACTCGGCCGGAGCGGCGGCGAGGAATGCGGCGGCCTGGAATGCGGCGATCCGCCAGCCTCGCATCAATTCCGCTCTGTCGCTGGGGCGCCTGGCAGGAGTTCCGGACCGCCGATGCTCCGAGGCAGCGGCGACGGAGCTTCCAGGCGGCTCAGAAGCGGCATCAACACCAGGAAGTGCAGAAACCAGTAGAAGCTGGCGAGCCGGGACAACAGCAGCCAGATCCCGGAGGGCGGGTGCAAGCCACACACCAGCAGCAGCGAGAAGCTTGCGATCAGGCATGGCATCAATCGTCGGGTGATCGGCCGGAAGCGGGCGCTGCGCACCGGCGAGGTGTCGAGCCAAGGTACCGCGAACAGCACCAGCACGGACCCCGCCGCCAGCGCCAGGCCGCCGAACTTCGACGGCACCGCGCGAAGCACCGCGTAATAAGGCGCGAAATACCATTCCGGCGTGATGTCGGACGGGGTCGAGAGCGGATTGGCCTCGATATAGTTGTCCGGCTGCGTGAGCCAGCCCGGCAGATAGAACACCAGGCCCGCAAAGACGATCAGGAACACGCACAGTCCGACGCCGTCCTTGGCGGTATAGAACGGATGGAACGGCAGCGTGTCCTGCTTGTCCCGCACGTCGATGCCGAGCGGGTTGTTGGATCCGTGCACGTGCAGGGCCGCGACATGCACCATCACCACACCCAGGATCAGGAAGCCCATGGCGAAATGCAGCACGTAGAAGCGATGCAGCGCCGCATCGCCGAGCGAAGCGCCGCCTTGCAGCCACGCCGCCAGCGGCTGGCCGATGACGGGGATCGCGGAGAGCGCGTTGCCCACCACGACGGCGCCCCAGTAGCTCATCTGGCCCCAGGGCAGCACGTAGCCGGCAAAGGCGGTCACCATCACCATCAGCAGCAGGCTCGCGCCGATCACCCAGAGCAGCTCGCGCGGGCGCTTGTAGGAGCCGTAATAGAGCGAGCGGAAGATGTGAACGTAGAGCACGGCGAAGAACAGGCTGGCGGCGGCCATGTGGATCGAGCGGATCAACCAGCCGAAGCTGACCTCGCGGTCGATCGCCTCGACGCTGCTGAAGGCATCCGCCGTGGTGGCGGTGTAGTTGATGGCGAGAAAGATGCCGCTCAGGATCAGCGTGGCCAGCGCCACCGTGGCGAACGCCCCGAAGTTCCACAGGCTGTTGAGGTTGCGCGGCATCGGGAAGTCGACATATTCGCGGCGAAAACCGGAGACCACGGGCAGGCGTTGATCAATCCAGCGTGCCAAAGAGCTGCCGTCTTGCGGGCGCCATCCGGGAGCGGGCGAATCGGGCATCAGGCGGTCCTTCGGCCGGTTGGCATGGAGCGGCCCTCGACGAAGCGCCTCCGCAGCCGCACTGTAGGGACGCCAGGAACGCATCGCAACCAGACCGGGCAGAGGAGTTCGACCGCGCGTGCCACTTTCGCTTGATCAGGGTGACGCGCGGCCAGCGCACGACGCGCTACGCGACTCGGCGCGAGCCTGGTTCGAGAGCCTGCGCGACCGGCTCTGCGACGCGTTCGAGACGATCGAGGACGAGTTCGACTCGGGCCTGCCGCCAGGCAGGTTCGAGCGCAAAGCGTGGCGCCGCCTTGGGGACGATGCGTCCGAGGAGGAACCGAACGAGGCCGCTGGTGGCGGCGGCGTGATCAGCCTGATGCGTGGACGCGTGCTGGAAAAGATCGGCGTCAACGTCTCGACCGTGCAGGGCATGTTCAGTCCGCAGTTCCGCGGGTCGATTCCGGGCGCCGCCGTGGACCCGCGCTTCTGGGCCTCTGGCATCAGCCTGGTGGCGCACCCGTGCAGTCCGCTGGTGCCGGCAGCGCATTTCAACACACGCATGATCGTGACCACGCAGGGCTGGTTCGGCGGCGGCGGCGATATCACGCCGATGTTTCCCGAGAGCGATGCCGCGCAATGGGACGCGTCGCTGTTCCATGACGCCTTCCGACAGGCGTGCGACCGGCATGATCCGTCCTACTATCCGCGCTACAAGGAGTGGTGCGACCGCTACTTCTACCTGCCGCACCGCAGCGAGCCGCGCGGCCTCGGCGGCATCTTCTTTGATCGGCTTGCGACCGCCGCTCCAGAAGACGATTTCGCCTTCACACGCGATGTCGGCGAGGCGTTCCTCGGGGTCTATCCGCGCATCGTTCGCGCGCGTATGCACGGATCCTGGAGCGAGGCGCAGCGGCACCATCAGTTGATCCGTCGCGGCCGCTATGTCGAGTTCAACCTGCTGCACGACCGGGGCACGCTGTTCGGGCTGCAGACGGGCGGCAATGTCGAGGCGATCCTGATGAGCCTGCCGCCGGAAGTGCGCTGGCCATGAGCGTTCAGCGGGGCTGTTCGCGACGCGTGCTGTTGCGGCGCGGCATCATGCTTGGGCTGGCGGCGCCCGCCACAACGCTCGTGGGCAGGCGGGCGGACGCGGACGAAGCGGCCAGAGAAGCGGCCAGACTGGCGATGGCGTCGGCTGGCGCGTCGATGCCTAGTCTGAGCAATGCCACGATGATGGTGGCGGGCCCAGGCCATGCAGGCACCGCTCGTCTGGCCGAGCAGTTGGCGGCTCCGCTCTCGGCCACGCTGCATCCCGGCCGCACTCTGAACATCGACGCCGTCGGCGGGCGCGACGGCGTCACCGGCGCCAACGCCTTCGAGGCGCTGAGCAATCCGGACGGCTCGACGGCGCTGCTGGTGCCCGGAGCGGCGGCGATGGCGTGGCTCGCGGGCGACCGTCGCGTGCATTTCGATGCCGGGCGCTGGGTGCCGGCGCTGACCAGCGTGAGCTCGGCGGTCCTGGTCGGCCGTGCCGGCCCACACCCGTCGGCACTCCGCGTGGCGGCGTCGACACCGAGCGGAATCGAGCTTGCCGCCTTGCTGGGACTAAGCCTGCTCGGGGCCACGCCGTCGCCGGTGTTCGGCCTGGCCGATTCCGAGGATGCCGGCACGGCTTTGCGTGAGGGCCGTGTCGATGCGGTCCTGCTCGCCGGCCGCGACGTGCCGGCGCGCGCGGCTGTGCTGTGCGGACCAGGGTCCGGCCTGGCACTGCGCCCGATCTTTGCGCTAGGCGGCGGCAGTGACGCGGCCGCGCGAGACCCTGCGCTGCCCACGGTTCCGACGCTGCCGGAACTGTATCGCGGCACCTTCGGCCGTGCGCCGTCGGGCGTGCTGTTCGCGGCCTGGACATCGACCGCGGCGGCGGCGCGTCTCGACGCGGCGCTGGTGCTGCAGCCGCTCACGCCGGCGGCACTGGTCGCGCAATGGCGTACGGCATGCGGCAACGCCGTGGCCAGTCCGGCGCTAGCGAGGGATGCACGCAAGGCGCAGCTCGACCCGTTGGCGGCGCCGCAATGCCTCTCCGCGCTGTCCGCCGTCGTCGCCGGCGAGAACACATTGCTGGCGCTGCGTCGCTGGATCGCCGGGCGAACCGACTGGCGGCCGGCCTGAACCCTCGTAGATCTCCGCCTAGATCTCCAGGGCATCCAGGAACGAGGCCGCCTGCGCGCGCATGGCGGCCACACGCGCGGGGTCCATTCGCGCGAGCGTGCGAACCGGCATGGCCATGCGCGGGTTGGCCGCGAAACGGTCCTGATGGCGGGCGATGAAATCCCAATAGAGGAAGTTGAACGGACAGGCGCGTGCGCCGGTCGCCGCTTTCACGTCGTAGGCACAGCCTGAGCAATAGTCGCTCATCCGGTTGATATAGGCGCCAGAGGCGGCATAGGGTTTCGACGCCATCACCCCGCCATCGGCGAACAGCGCCATGCCGCGCACGTTGGGCATCTCCACCCACTGATACGCATCCGCATAGACAATCAGGTACCACTCATCGACCTCGTCCGGATCAAGGCCGGCGAGGAGGGCGAAATTGCCGGTGACCATCAGCCGCTGGATGTGGTGCGCGTAGGCATTGGCGCGTGTGCCGCGCACAACCTCGGAGACGCAGCGCATCTGCGTCTCACCCGACCAGTAGAACCAGGGCAGCTTGCGTGTGGCGCCCAGCGCGTTGAGGCGTCCGTATTGCGGCATGCGCAGCCAGTAGATGCCGCGTACATATTCCCGCCAGCCGAGGATCTGGCGCACGAAGCCTTCGACCGCGTTCAGCGGCGCCGAGCCGTCCCGCCATGCCGACTCCGCGGCACGGCATGCCGCGAGCGGATCGAGCAGACCGGTATTGAGCGAGGTCGAGATCAGCGCGTGGAACAGCACCGCGTCGCCGCCGCGCATGAAATCCTGCCAATCGCCGAAGCCGGCGAGGCGCTCACGCACGAAATGCTCGAGCGCGCGATCCGCCTGCTCCGATGTCACCGGCAGGTCGAAACCTTCCAGGTCGCCAAAATGGTCGGAGAATTCACGCCCGACGAGGGTGATCACCTCCTGCGTCACCGCATCCGGCGCGAACGAAGGCGCCTCAGGCGCACGCACGGCGCCAGGCATGCGCTTGCGGTTCTCCGCGTCGAAGTTCCAGCGTCCGCCGGCCGGCTCGTCCTCCTCCATCAGCACCCCGTGCTGCCTGCGCATCTCCCGGTAGAAGAACTCCATGCGTAGCGCGCGGCGATCTCCGGCCCAACTGCGGAAATGGCGATGCGAGCACAGGAAGCGCGTATCGTCGGCGATCTCCGTGGGAATGCCGCTCGCCTCCTGCCAGCCGGCCATGTCCGAATAGAGGCGCCATTCCCCGGCCTCGGTGACCACGATCCGCTCCGGTGCAAGCCGTGCCGACGCGCGCAGCACCTCGCCGCGCAGCGAATGCGTGTTGTCGGGATCATCCAGCGTCACGTACGCGACGGATACGCCACGCTCCCGCAACCGGGCGGCGAAGTGGCGCATCGCCGAGAGCACCAGCACGATCTTCTTCTTATGGTGGCGGACATAGGTGCATTCGTCACGCACCTCGGCCATCAGCACGGTGTCGTGCCGGGGATCAAGCCCATCGAGCGACGAGATCGCCTCGGTGAGCTGATCGCCGAGGATGAGGCGCAGCGTGCTCATCGATTGCTCCCACGTCTGAGCAGCAGCCGCACCGCGCCCTGGTTGGAGGGATGGGAATAGCTTGTCGCCAGCACGAGAGGGTGCAGATCAGGCCGGCTCAGCCAGAGCGGCAGTTCGCGCTTGAGGACGCCGCCTTCGATGCCTGAGCCGAGACCGGTGATGATTTCAACGCAGCGCAGCCGATCGGTCTGGGCGCGCGACAGGAAGCCGTGCAGCAGGCTGAACGCGGCGTGCACGGTGCGGCCATGCAGATCAAGCGTGCGCTGCGGCCGCATGCGGCCGGTCGACAGCATGCGCCAACTGGTATTGTCGAGTCCGGGCTCGCGGGTCCCCACCGTGATGATCCTGACAGCAGCGCCAGGCGACTCAGGCTGGCGCGGCTGCGTCTCGTGCATGAGACGCGGCCGCGCCGACGCGGGCGCCAGTTCCGGTGGCAAGTCGGGGGCCTTGCCCTTGAGCGGCTGCAGTTCGCGGGCAAAACTCTCCCAAAGCTGTCGGTCGGACTCGTTGAGGCGCCGCGATATGATCACCCGTTCCTCTCTTTCATCTGGCTGGACCACGATCGATGGCCACCCTACAGACGCGCGGTGCGCCCGTCTGTTCTCTCCGCCGCTGTTCCCGCGACCGTTCCAGCCCTGGCCCTGATCCTGTCGGTGCTGGCGGCGCTGTGGCCACGGACGCCGGTGACGCCGCTCTCCAGCTACGACCAGCGCTTCTACCTGGGCATCGCCTACGACCTGCGCCAGTACGGCCGCTTCACCGACGGATTTTCTTATGCGGGCGGGGGCGCCATGACACACCGGCCGCCGGGGATGCGTTTCGCCCCGCTCTATCCGGCCTTCCTGGCGGCGATGGCCAGCCTCGACCCCGCCTTGCTGCGAGGCATTGACTGCGTCGAACATACCCACGGCGAGGATCCCGACTGTCCGCGTTCGGCGCCGCTCGCGCGCTCGGCGCAATTCCTGATGCTCGCCTGCTTCTATCTGCTGCTCTGGACCGCGATCGGCCGGGCGGCAGGCTCGTCGCGCGCCGGCTGGATCGGGCTCGGCATCGGGCTGCTCGCGTCGCCCGCGCTGCTGCGGTTCGCCAACACGCTGATGACCGAGACCATGAGTCTGCTGCTCTCATCGGCCGCCTGCACGCTGGCGGCGTCAGCGGTGCGCGCCCATGCAAGCGGGAAGCGCGCCTGGACAGGCTGGCTCGCCTGCGGCCTCGTGCTTGGTCTCGCCTCGCTCTGTCGGCCGGCGCTTCTCGCTCTTGCCCCGCTCGGTTTGTGTCTTGGCGCAGCACTGGCGCTGCGTTACCGCGGTGCCCGCATGCCGCGAGCGGCCGGCGCCTTCGGCATCGGCGTGGCAGTGGTCGTGCTGCCGTGGGTGCTGCGCAATGCTTTGGTGCTGCATCGCGCCGCCCTCACCTTCGGTTATGCATCGCACACGCTGATCCAGCGCATCGCCTTCGATGCGATGACGCCACGCGAATACGCACTAAGCTTTGTCTGCTGGCTGCCGGACGGCGCCGGACTCGGCAGGCTGATCGCGGGCGCGCACACCTGCGACCGCTTCGGCTGGGACGAGCACCCGGACAGCTTCTATGCGATTGGCACCGGTCCGCTGATGCGACGCAGCCTGGACGCGGCCGGCGGTTGGAACAACATGATGCCCACGATTATCCATCATGACCTGCTCGCGCATCCGCTGCGTCACCTGCTGGTAACGATCCCGTTGGCGCTGCGCGGCCTCTGGATCGATCACTATTGGGGGCTGCTGCTGGCGCCGATCAGCCTGCTCGTCACCCTGCGCGCGCTGCGCCGCGGGCAGTTGGAGATCATCGCGCTATCGGCGCCGGCCTGGCTGCTGCTGCTGCTCAATGCCTTGGTCGCGGTCAACCAGACGCGCTACAACCTGCTCCTGGTGCTGCCGTTCTCGCTGGCTGGCGCAGTGGTGTTCGACCGCCTGTGGAAGGCATGGAAGCACGCGAGATAAAGAGGCACGCCCATGACGCTTGATGAAATCGGATTGACGTTCGGGACTGACAAGTCATCCGCCCACCATGACTATCTGCGCTTCTATGAACGGTTCTTCGGGGAACGCAGGACCAGTGCCGGCAGCGTCCTTGAGATCGGCATATTCGGCGGCGCCTCGCTGAGGACGTGGGAGGCCTATTTCGAGCGCGCCACAATCATCGGCGCGGATATCGACCCATCGACGCGTCGGTTTGCGCAAGGCCGGATCGCGGTCGAAATCATCGACCAGTCCAATCTGGAAGCGCTGGTCGCACTTGCCCTCAAGCACGCGCCGTTCGACATCATCATCGAGGACGGTTCGCACCATTGGGAGCATCAGATCACCACGCTGCGCACCTTGTTCCCTTTCCTCAAGCCGGGCGGCATCTACATCGTCGAGGATCTGCAAACAAACTATGGCGAGATGGCAAAGGCGTTTCGCGGAGTGGCAAGCTCTTCCTGCATGGAATACCTCAAGCGGGCGACGGATCTCAGGGTCGCCGACGACATGATCGACGTCAGCAGGGAAGAGGACGCCTTTCTCAGGACCTACGCCAGGCGGATGAACCTCACCTTCTATCGTCGGGCCTGCCTCATCGAGAAGCTCGCCGACGAGCATACGCTCCATAAACCGCCCTTGGGAGGAGCCTTGATTGTGGGCGCGGACGTGAAGCACCCGTTGGTCATGTCCGCGCATCTCGGCGATTTCGGCGATGTGCGCGCACCCGGCGGGTGGATACGGACAACCGGGCAGAACCATAACATTCAGGGTTTCGCGATCCACCCGAGCGAGGCGTTGCAGGACTTGCTGCACTACCGTGCGCGGCTCGATGACGGCACCTGGACAAAGTGGGTGCGCGCGGGAGAGTTCGCCGGAACCCGCGGAGCCTGCAAGGATCTCACCGGCTTCTCGGTCAAGCTGGCGCCCGCCATCGACACTATCGAGATCCGGCTGGCCGGATTGTTCAGGAGCGAGGACGATCCGGTGATTGTCGCCGCCGGCGAGCCGTGCATCCCACGCGGCGGAGGAGCGGCATTATACGGAATGCAGATGGTTATCGAGGCAGCGCGCTAGACCGTGAACGCAGGAGCCGCACGGTCTTACATCAACCGCTTCCAGAGCCTGGTGCTGATCTCGATCGCGCGGTCGCGAAGCGGGCGGGATTGCCACGCGGGCAGGGAGACGTGGTCGGCGCGGGCGATCTCCTGGCGCAGCATCTCTTCGACCGGCCCGGCGGTGTCGCGGCCCAGCACGATCGCGTCGATCTCGTTATTGTAATAGACCGAGCGCCGGTCGAAGTTCGAAGAGCCGATCGCCGTCCAGACGCCGTCGACGGTGGCGACCTTGGCGTGCAGCATGCCGCGCTGCACCTCATGGATGCGCACTCCGGCCTTCAGCAGCGGCCCATAGATCGAGCGCGCCGCATGCACCGCCGCCGAGACGTCGCTGTAGCCGGCCAGCAGCAGGTCGATTTCAACGCCGCGCCGGGCTGCCGCTGAGAGCATGCGATGCTCTTGCGTGGTCGGCACGAAGTAGCCGGTGGCCAGCAGCACGTGGCGGCGCGCGCCCTCGACAGCCGCGCGTATCGCCTCGTTGTAGAGCGGGCGCTTCTCCCATGGCGCGCTGCCGGCGACCCGCAGGGTTTCAGGGCCCATTGGAGCGCCCGGCGGCGGCGCGTGTTCCGGACCGCCGCGCATCGGCGCCGGGTCGCCGCCCTGTGTGCGCCAGATATGAAAAAACAGCTTCTGGATTTCGGCCACCACGGGACCCTCGACACGCACCGCGTTGTCGATCCAGTAGGCATGATTGGCGTCCGAGCCTCGGCCGACGCTTTCCGGCGTCTCATAGTTCTTGGCGAGGTTCACTCCGCCCAGGAAGCCGATTGTGCCGTCCACCACGGTGAGCTTGCGATGGTCGCGGTCGTTGACACTGATGTTGAACCGCTGCCGCAGCGGATTGATCGAGTGGTACTCGAGCACGCGCACGCCGGCGGCGCGCAGGCGGTCGAAGTGCGAGTCAGGCGTGTCGCCTGAGCCGATCGCATCCCAGATCAGCGCCACCTCGACCCCGGCACGGGCACGCGCCCGCAGCACTTCAAACAATGAGCGTCCGCCGAGCACGACGTCGGCTACGGTGTAATACTCCATATGGACGTGGTCTTCCGCCCGCTCGATCGCGTCCATGACGGCGTTGATCGCGGCGGCGCCATCCGGCAGCAGCGTCACCCGGTTGCCGCCGACCAAGGGCGAGTCGGAGACCGACTCGTGCAGGCGGGAGTGACGCGAGAGATCGTCCTCCACGTCGACGTCAGCCATGAGCGTGCCCGCTCGGCTCTGCCGTCACGGGGGTCCGCCCTTTTGCCCGGGCGCGCGGACGGCTAGACAGGGGCATGGCCACGCTCCCCGCAACCCGGCTCGACCGATATGTCCTACGCCAATTGCTCGCGGCGCTGATCTCGGCGACCGGCGGCCTGGCGGCGCTGATCTGGCTCACGCAATCGCTCCGCTTCGTCACCCTGGTGGTCGATCGCGGCCTCTCTTTGCGCGTCTTCCTCCAGTTGACGGGATTGCTGATTCCTTCCTTTGTCGCGGTCATTCTGCCTATCACCACCTATGTGGTCATCCAGTTCATCTATCAGCGGCTCGCCAGCGACCGTGAGCTCACCGTCATGCGCGCCGCCGGCTTGTCCGATGCGGCGATCGCCCGCCCCGCACTCGCCTGCGCCTCGATTGCCGTCGTGCTGTCCTACGTGCTGAACCTCTGGATCGTTCCCGCGAGCTATCATGCCTTCCGCCAGTACGAGTTCGAGATACGCAACAAGATGGCGGCGTTCCTGCTGCAGGAAGGGGTCTTCACCCCGGTCTCGAACGCGATGACCGTGTATGTGCGCGCGCGCGACCCGGACGGCACGCTGCACGGCATCCTGGTCGAGGATGACCGGCTGAAGAACACGCGCGCAACCATCCTGGCCCAGCGCGGCGACCTTGTGGTGGCGGACGGCGTTCCTCGCGTCGTGCTGTACAACGGCTCGCGCGAGGAGATCGACCGCAAGACCGGACGGCTCAACGTGCTCACCTTCGCGCGCAACACGATCGATCTCACGTCCTCGGACAAGGACTCGCAGCCTTTGCCCGACTCCTCGGAGATGTCGCTCGGCGAGCTGCTCCATCCCGATCCGCATATCGTGGCAAGCCGCGACCGCGGCAAGCTGCTGGTCGAGGCAAACCGGCGCCTGAGCGCTCCGCTCACCGCGCTGTCGTTCGCGATGATCGCCCTGGTCGCCGTGCTGAGAGGCGCGTTCAGCCGCAATGCCACGATCGTCCGACCGCTCATCGCCATCTTTACCGTGGTCGGAGTGCTTGCCGCGGATCTCGTCATCCAGAACGTCGCGGCACGCGCCGAGGCGCTGATCCCGCTGATCTGGATCGTGGCGGCGCTGCCGGGGGTCGTCTGCGCCGCCATGCTGTTCCTGTCCGACCGGCGGCGCGGCCTTCTGCCGACACGGCGCCTGGCCATGCGGGCCTCTTCAACACAGGCGGTCTGACCCGGATGATGCCGGTCGCGATTACCCTCTCGCTCTATCTTGGACGCCAATTTACCGCCTCGGTGCTGGCGATGATCGCGGCGCTGACCGCTCTGGTCTCCCTGTTCGACTTCATCGACCTGCTGCGCCGCGCGGCGACACGGCCCGATGTCGGAGCGGCGCTCGCAGTACGCATCGCAGCCCTCAGATTGCCCTATTACTGCATGGAAATCCTGCCATTCGCGGTGCTGCTCGGCGGCATCGTCTGCTTCTGGCGGCTGACACGGTCCTCCGAGCTGATCGTGGCCCGCGCCGCCG
This sequence comes from uncultured Acetobacteraceae bacterium, assembly GCA_964246745.1. GTDB lineage: Bacteria > Pseudomonadota > Alphaproteobacteria > Acetobacterales > Acetobacteraceae > Lichenicoccus. Next base: position 143,588 of record CAXTRK010000003.1, on the reverse strand, counting down.
GGATCTCCGCCTGGCAGTTCCTTGCGGCCCCGCTCGCCTGCGCCCTGCTGATCGGCGGCTTCGCCACGGCGGTGATGAGCCCGCTCTCCTCGGCGATGTACGGAGAGGCCGAGGCGCTCGACAATCTGTATCTGCGCAACAACGGCGGCACCCTCGATCTGGCGGGCGGTCAACTTTGGCTGCGCCAGGCCGACCGCCAGCTCATGCCCGATGGCGTCGCCATCCTGAACGCGCGCACGGTGCATCTGCGGGACGGCACGCTTGATCTCGCCGACGTGAGCGTGTTCCGGCTCGACGGCAAGGACCATCTGCTGGAGCGGATCGAGGCGCCAGCGGGCCGGCTCGGACGCAAGCGGTGGCTGTTCTTCAATGCGCGCACGGTCAAGCCCGACCGTCTTCCGGTGCCGGTCGGCACGATGCCGCTGCCGACCGATCTCACCGTGCGGCGGGTGCAGGAGAGCTTCGCCTCCCCTGACGCGCTTTCAGTCTGGACGCTTCCCGGCTTCATTGCCCTGCTGCAGCGCTCCGGCTTCTCTGCGGTGCGCCACCGGCTGCATTTCCAATCCCTGCTGGCGCTGCCGCTGCTGGCCGCAACCATGGCGCTGGTCTCGGCCGGCTTCTCCATGCGCCCGGCCCGACGCGGCGGCGTGGCCCGCATGATCGGCAGCGGCATCATCGCCGGTTTCGCCTTGTTCACCGTCTCCAAGGTCGCCGAGCAGTTCGGCGACTCCGGAGCGCTGCCGCCGATCATGGCGGCCTGGGCGCCCACCGGCGCCGGATTGCTGCTCGCCATCACCCTGCTCTTGCACCTGGAGGATGGCTGATGCGCGGCCGGCCTGTGTTCACGTTCGACTTGCGGCTGGCCGCGGCACTCGTCTGCGTCTGCGTGAACGTTCCGACATCGGGTGATGCCGCCGCACCGGCGCCCTCCACGACTCCCGCGTTTCACGTGCCGAAGGGAGCGCCGCTTTCGCGCAACGAACCAGTGACGTTCGAGGCCGACCAGGTCTCCTACGACAACAAGCGCAACCTGGTCACCTGGAGCGGCAATGTCGAGATCTGGCAGAACGACCATATCCTGATCGCCGACAAGGTGACCTATGACCGCAACACCGGCGTCGCTGCCGCAAGCGGCCATGTCGCCATCGTCGAGCCGGACGGAGAGGTGCTGTTCGCGCACTATGCCGAGCTGACCCAGGGCATGCGTCAGGTGGTGATGTCGAACATGCGCGCGATCCTCGCCAACAACGGCAAGCTCGCCGCCAACGGCGCACGGCGCACCGACGGCGCCATCAACGAGATGGCGCGCGCGGTCTACACCGCCTGCAAGATCTGCAGACAGCATCCCAAGCAGGCGCCGTTCTGGCAGATCCGCTCCTACACCGCGATCGACGATCTTCAGCACAAGCGCATCGAATACACCGGCAGCACGCTCGACATGTTCGGACTGCCGGTCGCCTACCTGCCCTACTTCTCGGTGCCCGATCCCTCCGTGCGGCGGCAGAGCGGCTTCCTGCTCGGCGACATCTCGCCGCATGACAAGAACCTCGGGACCTACGTCACCCTGCCCTACTTCTGGGCGATCAACCCTCAGTCCGACGCCACCTTCGTCCCGCTGATCGCGTCGAACACCGGTCCGCAGCTCAGCGTCGAATACCGCAACGATCTCAACGAGGGCCGCTTCAGGATAACCGGCGGCGTCGCCGACGATACGCTCAGGCCGATCGTCAACGGAACCACCGCGGGGCAAACCGAGCTCGGCGTCTCCGAATATCTGTTCGCAAAGGCGGATTTCGACTGGAACGATACCTGGCATTATGGCGCCAACGTCAATGTCGCGAGTTCGTCGGACTACCTGCGGGACTACCGCATTCCCGGCTACGGCAATGACGTGCTGAACAGCACCGCCTTCATCGAGGGCTTCGGCGTCGGCTCGTTTTCGCGCCTCGACGTGATCGGCTTCCAGGGCCTCAACACCGGCGTCATCAACCAGAGCCTGTTGCCGTTCGTGCTGCCGCGCTATCAATACAGCTTCTTTGGCGAACCGGACGCGCTCGGCGGCCGGTTCTCCCTCGACACCAATGACTTCAACGTCTATCGGCCGGACGGCACCTCGGACGAACGCGCGAGCCTGGTGCTGAACTACGATCGGCCGGCCACCGGACCGCTCGGACAGCTCTGGCTCCTGACCTTGCATCTCGACGCCGAGACCTACAACGCGCACAAGCTCGATCTCGCTCCGAACTACGACAGCGTGAATGCCGCGACCACCAGCCAGGCCTTGCCGACGGTCGCCTTGAAGATGAACTGGCCGTTCCTGCGCACGCTCCGGCATGGCAGCCAGATCCTCGAGCCGATCGCCCAGGTGATCGCGGCGCCGAACTCCGGCAACAGCGCCCTCGACCGCATTCCCAACGAGGACAGCCTCACCGAGGAGTTCACCGACTCGACCTTGTTCGCGCTCAATCGGCATGAAGGCATCGACCGTCTGGATGGCGGCCTGCGCGCCAATGTCGGGCTGCACGGCAACTGGACGTTCGCCGACGGCCAGCAGATCGACGCCCTGGTCGGCCAGTCCTACCGGGAGCATATCGATCAGAATCAGATCCCGGCCAGCGGCTACGGCACCCATGTCTCGGACATCGTCGGCCGCGTCAGCTTCATTCCCGCATCCTGGCTCGATCTCACCGGGCGCGGCCGCTTTGATCATGACACCGGCCAGGTCCACTTCGCCGACGGGCTGATCAGCGCCGGCCCCAGCCTGCTCCGCATCACCGGCGGCTACATCTACAACTATCGCGACATATACTACTATTACGACTCGAATTATCGCGCCGGACCGATCGATCCGCTGTTCTACCAGCCGGTCAACGAGCTGACGCTGGGCGCATCAACCCATTTCAGCAACTACCGCCTAAGCGCCTTCGCCAGGCGTGACCTCGCCACCAACCAGTATGTCGCCCTTGGCGCCAACGCTGCCTACGAGAATGACTGCTTTATCTTCGACGTCTCGTTCGTGCGCAGCTACACCACCATCGACGGCCAGACCGGCGACACCTCGGTCCTGTTCACGCTGACCTTCAAGACCCTCGGCAGCTTTCCGGTCAACGGCTGAAGCTGCCGCATTCCCCGCGTCCCGAAAGAAGCCAAGCCATGCGCCGATCCCCCCAGACGCTCACGACCCTGCCAACGCTCGCCGTCCTGTGCGTGATCGCGAGCAGCCTCCCGCCAGCCGCGCGTGCCGCGGTGTCCGCGCACGCGGGACACCGTGCGCGGCATGCCGCCGCCGCAAGCCGGAACGCGCAAGCCGAAGGCGCACCAGAAGACGCAATCATCGCGGTGGTGAACGGGGGCATCATCACCAGGCGCGAGGTCGATGACCGCAGCAGGCTGTTCGCCCTCTCCACCGGCCTGCCGATCAGCGAAGACGTGCAGGCGCGGCTGCGGCCGCAGATCACCCGTCAGTTGATCGACGAAAAGCTGCGCATGCAGGAAATCCAGTCCCGCCACATCGTCATCACGCCGCAGCAGATCGCCGCCGCGATCGGCGATATCGAGAAACGCAACAACATGCAGCCGGAGGCGCTGCGCGACAAGCTGGCGAAGGATGGCGTCTCGTTGACCACGCTGATCGACCAGACCCGTGTGCAGCTCGGCTGGACCCAGGTGCTGCGGGAGAATCTGGGTTTCCGGGCACGCATCAGCAACAGCGACATCCAGCAGCGCCAGGCGGCGCTCAAGCGCGAGGCAGGCCAGGTCGAGTACAACATCAGCGAAATCTTCATCGCCGTCGAGGATCCGAAGCACGACCAGACAGCGCTGAACTTCGCGCAGACCGTCATCAAGCAGCTCCGTGCGGGCGCGCCGTTTCCGATCGTCGCCGCCCAGTTCAGCCAGTCGCAGACTGCCCTCGAAGGCGGCGCGTTGAGCTGGGTGCAGGCGGACGAGCTTGACCCGCAGGTGCTCGATATCGTCCAGCAGATGCCTGCCGGCGCGGTGAGCAATCCGATCCGTGTCGCCGGCGGCTACGACATCGTCACCCTGCTCGGCAAGCGCCAGATCGGCAACCAGGTGGCGACGATCCTCGACCTGCGTCAGGCCTTTGTCCCCTTCACCAGCACGCTTGATCCGCAGGCGCCCACTGCGCAGCAGCAGAATGCCCTGGCGCGCGCCGAGGCGATCTCCTCCCACGCCACCTCCTGCGCCGACATGGAGACGGCGAATGCCGCGAACGGCCAGAAGCGGCCGACAAATCCGGGCCCGGTCCAGCTCGACGCGCTCAATCCGCAAATGCAACATGTGCTCGCGGCCCTGAAACCCGGCCAAGCGACCCGTCCGCTGGTCTCAACCGACGGCATCGCCGTGATCATGGTCTGCTCGCGCGAGACCAAGAACCTCGCCGACCGCACGCCGGACCAGATCGCCGATCAACTCCTGGACGAGCGCGTCGAGCAGACCTCGAGGCAAGTCGACCGCGACCTGCACCGACGCGCCACCATCGTCATGCGCGCGGCCACGTGACGCTCCAAGTGACGCCCCAAGTGACGCCCCAGTTTTGATGCGGGATGTCATTGCCCGCCATAAACTCGACGCCAGGCGCGCTCTCGGGCAGCATTTCCTGCTGGATCTCAACCTCACTTCGAAGATCGCATCGCTGGCCGGCGATCTCACCGGCCGGGATGTCGTCGAGGTCGGACCGGGGCCAGGCGGCCTCACCCGCGCCTTGCTCGACGGCGCCGCGCGTCACGTCGTCGCAGTGGAGATCGACCCGCGGGCGGTCGCCGCCATCGAGGAGCTGCGCGCCGGCCATCTGGACCGCCTGCGACTGATCGAGGCGGATGCGATGGGCCTGGATCTCTCGACGCTCTGCGACGCGCCGCGGCAGATCGTGGCCAATCTGCCCTACAACGTGGCGACACCGCTGCTGATCGGCTGGCTGCGTCAGGCGGCGGCGTGGGAGCGCATGACGCTGATGTTCCAGATGGAGGTCGCCGAACGCATCTGTGCCGCGCCAGACACCCAGGCCTACGGCAGGCTCTCGGTGCTAGCGCAATGGTGTGCCGCAACCAGCATTCTGATGCGCATTCCGCCGGGCGCGTTCTCGCCGCCGCCGAAAGTCTTCTCCGCGGTGATCGGGCTGGTTCCCCATGCCGAGCAGCCGCAATCGTCCTTGTTCGCCGCCATGGAGCGCTTGACGGCGGCCGCTTTCGGTCAGCGGCGCAAGATGCTGCGTTCGTCGCTCAAGCCGTTAGGAGGGGTCGGGCTGCTCGCGGCGGCGATGATCGATCCGACACGGCGGGCGGAGACGCTCACCGTCGCGGAGTTCGACCAACTGGCACGCCTGGTGATGCGCCAGGCCAGTGCGTGAGTCGCTCAGGCGCGCTCCATGGCTTCGGCCGGGGCATGCAGGCCGTGTCGGACGTCGCCCGCTTCGAGCATGTAGTCGCGCGTGAGCGGCAGGGCGGTCATTGAGCGGGTAAGCTGGATTTGGAAATTCATCTGACCTTGACGGCGGAAAGACAGCTCGGCGCCGACCAGATACATCTCGAACATGCGGCAGAAGCGCTCGTCGTAGAGCGAGGCGATGACGTCGCGGTTGGCGGCGAAGCGGCGGCGCCACAATGCGATGGTCTTGGCGTAGTGCAGGCGCAGGATCTCGATGTCGGTGACCCAAAGGCCGGATTTCTCTATGGCGGTCAGGGTCTCGCTCAAGGCTGGCGCGTAGCCGCCGGGGAAGATGTATTTCTCCACCCAGGCATTGGTGGCGCCAGGACCGTCGCTGCGGCCGATGGAATGCAGCAGCGCCACGCCATCCTCGGTGAGGCAGGCACGGATCTGCGCGAAGAAGCGGTCGAACTGGACGATGCCGACATGCTCGAACATGCCGACGGAGACAATCCGGTCGAAGCGCTGGTCAAGGCGGCGGTAATCAAGCAGTTCGAAGCGGACCTGGCCCGCAAGTCCTTCGCTGCTTGCCCTTGCCCGCGCCTCGGCGAGCTGCTCGGTGGAGAGCGTGATGCCGGTGACGACGGCGCCATAGTCGCGCGCCAGCGTGAGCGCGAGCCCGCCCCAGCCGCAGCCGATATCGAGCACGCGCAAGCCGGGCCGGTTGAGCTTCAGCTTGGCCGCGATATGATGCTTCTTCGCTTCCTGCGCTTCCTCCAGGGTCTCGTCGCCGCGCGGAAAGTAGCCGCAGGAATATTGCCGGTCGCGGTCAAGAAACAGCGAATAGAGGCGGCCGTTCAGGTCATAGTGGTGCGCCACGTTGCGTCGTGCGCGCGAGACCGGATTGAGCTGCGACCAGGAGCGCTTCATCGTTCGTACGCCGCGTGCCAGGCTTGCCGCCGGATGCACCGAACGTTCCGCGTTGAGCATCAGCACGTCCATGAGGTCATACAGCGTGCAGTCCATCGGCTGCATGCCGCCGTCCATGTAGCTCTCTGGCACCAGCAAAGCCGGATTGAGGATGGTGCCGCGCACCGCCGCCGGAGTCTTCAGCCAGATGCCGGCGTGCGGCGCGGGCTCGCCGGGCGGCCCATACCGACGGACAGTGCCATCCGGATAGCGCATGGCCAGCGAGCCGTGCTGGACGAAGCGTCTCATGATCGCATCCAGAACCATCGACATACGCCCATCTCCGCGCCTGAAGAGCACCCGAGCGACAAACCAGTTCCGGTGGCCTCGGTTTCCGTTCCTCCACCACTGATTCTACACGAAGTCGGGATAAATCAACCGCTTGGCTGGCTGACGCTGGGACAGGCGCGCCGCGCCCTTGCCGCCTCCGCCGGCAGAGGCCAAGTTGGCGCGCATGCTCAAGCTCGCCAGCCTTCCGGACCGCGCCGTGATCGAAGTCGCGGGAGAGGATCGCGCCGCCTTTCTGCAGGGCTTGGTCTCGAATGATGTAACCCTGGCAGCCCCCGGCCGTGCCGCCTGGGCGGCGCTGCTCACGCCGCAAGGCAAATGGCTTGCGGACTTCTTTATTCTGCACGAGCCGAATCGGCTGCTGCTGGACTGCGAACGCAGCCAGGCCGACATGCTGATTGCGCGGCTCTCTCGATTCCGGCTGCGGGCGAAGGTGACGCTTGCACTCGCCACGCTGCACGTGCATGCGGCCTGGGACGGCGAGCTCAAGCAAGCCGCCGACAGGGTGGTGGCGGCCGATCCGCGCCTGCCGGAAGCGGGCTGGCGGGTGTTGGCGGCCAATCCTCTCGCATCCGAGGCGGATGCCGCTGATTGGGACCGGCACCGACTGCTGCTTGGCCTGCCGGAAGGGTCACGCGACTGCGAAAGCGAGAAGACGCTGTTGCTGGAGGCCGGCTTTGACGAGCTTGGCGGGATTTCCTGGACCAAGGGATGCTATATGGGCCAGGAACTGACCGCGCGGACCCGCTATCGAGGCTTGCTCAAGCGCCGGCTGGTGCCGGTGACCTCCGATCGGGCGCTGCCGCCGCCGGGCACGGTCTTGATGCATGGCGGGGTCGAGGCGGGAGTCATGCGGTCCTCTCGGGACGCCTACGGGATTGCCCTGCTTCGGCTGGAGCATCTGCATGCCGCGATCGAGGCCGACGGACAGAGGGTGCTGCCGCGTGTGCCACCTTGGATGCGGCTGCCGACATGAGCATTGCCGACGAGGTCCGGTTCGGCGCCGACGGGCTGATTGCCGTTGTCGCACAGCAGCATGACACCGGCGAAGTGCTGATGCTGGCCTGGATGAACCGCGACGCGCTGAGCGAGACGCTGGAGAGCCGCTACGCCTGCTACTGGAGCCGCAGCCGCAACCGGCTGTGGAGAAAGGGCGAGACCTCGGGGCAGACCCAGCGGGTTGTCGCACTGCGGCTCGATTGCGATCGCGACGCGGTGCTGCTCCTGGTCGATCAGGAAGGCGCGGCCTGCCACACCGGTCGGCGAAGCTGCTTTTTTTTGGAGGCCGCGGATGATGGCCTGACAGAAATCTCCGCGCCGATGGTCTCGCCCGAACAGCTCTACGGCGCCTGCTGATCCCTATGAGCCCGACGCTCTTCCTCGTCGCCGGCGAGGCCAGCGGCGACGTGCTCGGCGCGCGGCTGATGCACTCGCTGGCGGCATTGCGCCCAGGGCTGCGCTTTGCCGGGGTTGGCGGCGCGCGAATGGCGGAGCAGGGCCTGATCAGCCTGTTTCCGATGCAGGAGCTTGCAGTGATGGGCCTGCTGGAAGTCCTGCCGCGCGTGCGCGCGCTCTCGCGCCGGCTCGAGCAGACGGCGGTGGAAATCGCGCGCACCCGCCCTGCCCTGGTGGTCACCATCGACAGTCCGGGCTTCACGCTCCGCCTGCTGCGCCGGATCGCGCCGCTTGGCATTCCTCGGGTGCACTACGTGGCGCCCCAGGTCTGGGCCTGGCGTGAGCATCGTGTGCGCGAGTTTCCGGGGCTTTGGGAGCGGCTGCTTTGCCTGCTGCCGTTCGAGCCGGAGTATTTCGCGCGCCACGGGCTTGAGGCGCGCTTCACCGGCCACCCGGTGTTGCAATCGGGCGCCGATCTGGGCTGCGCTGGCCGGTTCCGGGCACGGCATGGGATCGACGCGGATGCCGCCGTGGTGATGCTGATGCCGGGCAGCCGTCGCAGCGAGGCGCCGCGGCTGTTGCCGGTGTTCGGACGCACGCTGCGCAAGCTTGCGCATGCGCTGCCCGGTCTGGTCGCGGTCGTCGCCACCTCGCCGGTGACCGCCGAGACAGTGCTCCGCGCCACCCGCTCCTGGCCGATGCCGCCGATCATCGTGACGCAAGCGGAGGAGAAGCACGACGCGTTTGCCGCCAGCGGGGCGGCCTTGACCAAATCCGGCACCTCGACGCTGGAACTGGCGCTGGCCGGCGTGCCGATGGCGGTCACCTACCGGGTCAATCCGCTCACCGCGTTGATCGTGCGTCGATTGATACGTGTGGAGCATGTGGCGATGGTCAACCTGCTGGCCGGACGCACGCTCGTGCCAGAATTGCTGCAGCGCGAATGCAACCCCGATCGGCTTGCCGCGACGATGCTGCGCCTGCTGAGTGATCCTGCCGCTTCCGAGACGCAGCGGTCTGGTTTTGACTCCATAATGAGTTCATTGCGGTCACATAACGCGTCTCCGTCCGACGCCGCGGCTCGCGAAATCCTGGAGCTGCTGGATGGCTGTCGCTAAGCAAGCGGAGCGGAATCAGGCGGCCGTGGCCTGCTCCACGAGACGCGCGACCAGCGCCGTCACCTCATCATCGCAAAGATCATCCGCCGCGTCGCCGATCACGATTTCTGTCATCGCGCGATCCGGCCGCGTGGTTTCGGCAAATCGTCCGAACAGCCACACGACGTCTGCCTTGGCCAGTTCCAGGTGCGCGGCGCGCAGGCGGTCGGCGGGCGCGGGCAGAGTGAGCTGGAACGAGTTGCACTGCGGTGGCTCCGGCGACACGCACACATCCGGGATGCCGCGGAGCGCCGCCGCGAGGTTGCGTGCCCGTTCGAAATAGGCGGCCATTCGCGGCAGGTGGCGCCGGAGCCCGTCATGGGCGCTGAAGATGAACGGAAATGCCGTCATCAGTGCGCCGCACTGGCGCGCGTGCCAGACCCGTGCCTCCGCGATGAAGCGCTCGGGTCCGGCCAGGATGGCGCCGCCCAGGCCGCCGAGACCCTTGTAGAAGGAGACATAGACGGAGTCCGACAACGCCGCGATATCCGCCAAGGAGCGGTCGTAATAGGGCGCCGCCTCCCAGAGCCTGGCGCCGTCGAAATGCAGCGGCACGCGGCGAGCGCCGCACCATTCCGACATCGCGACGAGTTCTTCCCATTGCGGTAGCAGGAAGCCGGCCCGGCGCAGCGGCAGCTCGATCACGGCTGCGCCGAGCGGCTCATCGAGTTCCGACAGCTCACGCAGGCACAGCGGCTGGTGATCGCCGCCAAGGCGTATGCCGATGAGGCCGTGCAACCGCTCGTAGGCGCCGTGCTCGTCGAGATCGATGTGGCTCTTGCGGTGCAGGGCGACGGTTCGGCGTCCACTCCGTTCCGACCACGTGCGAAGTGCCGCCTGCTGCGCCACCACCCCCTTGATGACGAACATGGCAGCCGGCTTGCCGAGCAGGCGCGCAACCTCGCCCTCCAGCGCCTCGATCGCCTCTCCCTTGCCGTAGAGGTCCGGCGGCAGCTCGGCCAAAGGCGAACTTGCGAGTTCAGAAATCATGGCGCGGACGCTCAGCCGACGATGTCCAGAAAGCGCCCGCTCGCAGGTCAGACGGATCTTGTCGCACGCCACCATGTATGGGCCTCCCTCACTCCGCTCTTGTATTCGGACAAAAAGCGGCGCGAGCTAGGTTGGATGACACGGCCCGACGAACTTATCGTGAAAAACGCGCTGCACGATCGCTGGGCTGGAGCGGCACAGACCATGAGGATCATCGAGGCTCATGCGACGCTTGACGGGCCCTTGCTGCCAACTCTGCATGCGCTTCAGGAGGCGTTCGGCTTCGTGCCCATGGAGGCCGAGCCGCTGATCGCGACCGCGCTCAACATCTCGCGCGCAGAGGTGCATGGGGTGATCTCGTTCTATCACGACTTCCGCCGCGAACCCGCCGGCCGCCACGTGCTCAAATTGTGCCGTGCCGAAGCCTGCCAGGCGATGGGTGGAGCGGCGCTGGCCAGAAGGCTGCTCGGGCGGCTCGGACTCGAGTGGGGCGGCAGCACCGGGGACGGCGCGCTCACCGTCGAGCCGACTTTCTGCCTGGGCCTGTGTGCGCGCGCTCCCGCGGCCCTGCTGGATGGCCAGCCTATGGTTGGGGTGACTTTCGAGTCGCTGGAGGAGGCGCTCTTGGAGGCGGAATGATGGCACGGCTCTTCGTCCCTCGCGATGCCGTGGCCCTGGCGTCGGGCGCCGACCCGCTTGCGGAGACGTTGGCCCGCGAAGCCGTGCGTCGTGGCGCCGCCGTCGAGATCGTGCGCACCGGCTCGCGCGGCATGGCCTGGCTTGAGCCGCTGCTCGAGGTCGAGACGGATGCGGGACGCATTGCCTACGGCCCGGCCGCAGCCTGCGACGGTGCGGCGCTGTTTGACGCCGGTCTGCTGGAAGGCGGCGCGCACCCGCTGCGCATCGGCCGTCCGGAGGAGCATCCGTGGCTCGCCCGTCAGACGCGGCTGACCTTTGCCCGCTGCGGCGTCACCGATCCCTTGTCGGTGAGCGATCATCGCGCGCATGGCGGCCAAGCCGGCCTCGCGCGTGCCCTCGGCATGGGCGGTCAGGAGATCGCAGACGAGGTCAAGCTGTCCGGCCTGCGCGGCCGGGGCGGCGCCGGCTTTCCGGCCGGAATCAAATGGAACACCGTGCGCATGGCGCCGGCCGAACAGCGTTATGTTGTCTGCAACGCCGACGAAGGCGACAGCGGCACCTTCGCCGACCGCATGATCATGGAATGCGATCCGCTCACCCTGATCGAAGGCATGACGATCGCGGGCCTTGCCACCGAGGCGACACGCGGTTTCATCTATTGCCGTTCGGAGTATCCGCACGCGTTTGCCACGCTGCGTCGCGCCATCGAGGCTGCGACGTCGGCGGGTCTGCTTGGCGCCGACATCCTGGGCTCCGGGCGCGCTTTCTCGCTCGAACTGCGGCTCGGCGCCGGCGCCTATATCTGTGGTGAGGAGACCTCGCTGCTGGAAAGCCTGGAAGGGCGTCGCGGCATGGTGCGGGCGAAGCCGCCGTTGCCGGCGATCCACGGTCTGTTCGGCAAGCCCACGCTGGTCCACAACGTGCTCTCGCTCGCCGCGATCCCGTTCATTCTGGCGCATGGCGGCACCGCCTACGCGGAGTATGGCGGCGGTCGGTCGCTCGGCACCTTGCCGGTGCAGCTTGCCGGCAACGTGCGGCATGGCGGCCTGATCGAGGTGCCGTTCGGTATCACGCTGCGTGAGATCGTGGAGGGGTTTGGCGGCGGCACGGCGAGCGGCCGGCCGGTGCGCGCGGTGCAGGTCGGCGGTCCGCTCGGCGCCTACTTCCCCGTGAGCCTGCTGGACACGCCGCTCGACTACGAGGCGATGGCCGCGGCAAAGGGTCTGCTCGGACATGGCGGCGTGGTGGTGTTCGATGATACCGTCGACCTTGCCGATCAGGCGCGCTTCGCCTTCGAGTTCTGCGCGCATGAGAGCTGCGGCAAGTGCACGCCGTGCCGCGTCGGCGCGGTACGCGGCATGGAGGTGGTGGACCGCATCGTCGCCGGCGTCGACCGGGAACGCAATCTGGGGCTGCTGGAAGATCTTTGCACGGTGATGACGGATGCCTCGCTGTGCGCCATGGGAGGCCTCACGCCAGTGCCGGTGATGAGCGCGCTGACGCATTTTCCCGAGGATTTCGAGCCGGGCAGAGGAGAACGATGATGGGCCTGATCAAGGAAGTCGATCGCGGCACCCGTATCCCGTCGGCCGACAAGACGGTGACGCTGAGCATCGACGGGCAGCAGATCACCGTGCCGGCGGGCACCTCGGTGATGGCGGCGGCAAGCCTGCTCGGCACCAGGATCCCGAAATTGTGCGCGACCGACAGCCTCGAGCCGTTCGGCTCCTGCCGGATGTGCCTGGTCGAGATCGCCGGCAGGCGGGGGACCCCCGCTTCGTGCACGACGCCGGCCGAGAATGCGATGGTGGTCACCACGCAGACCAGGCGGCTCGCCGAGCTCAGACGGGGGGTGATGGAGCTCTATATCTCCGACCATCCGCTCGACTGCCTGACCTGCTCGGCCAACGGCGATTGCGAGCTGCAGGACGTGGCCGGCGCGGTCGGCCTGCGCCAGGTGCGTTACGGCTTTGATGGCGCCAACCATCTGTCCTCGCCGCGGGACGAGTCGAACCCGTATTTCACCTTCGAGGCTTCGAAGTGCATCGTCTGCTCGCGCTGCGTGCGCGCGTGCGAGGAGGTGCAGGGGACGTTTGCGCTGACCATCGCCGGCCGCGGCTTCGACTCCAAGGTGGCACCCGGCAACACCGATTTCTTCGGTTCCGAGTGCGTCTCCTGCGGCGCCTGCGTGCAGGCCTGTCCGACCGCGACCCTCACCGAGAAGAGCGTGATCGCCAAGGGCCAGCCCGAGCACTCCGTGGTCACGACCTGCGCCTATTGCGGCGTCGGCTGCTCGTTCAAGGCGGAGATGCAGGGCACCGAGGTGGTGCGCATGGTCCCCTTCAAGGATGGCGGCGCCAATGAAGGCCACTCCTGCGTCAAGGGCCGCTTCGCCTGGGGCTACGCCACGCACAAGGACCGCATCACCAGACCGATGATCCGTGCCGCCATCACCGACCCTTGGCGAGAGGTGACGTGGGAGCAGGCGATCGCGCACGCCGCTGCCGAATTCCGGCGCCTGCAGCGGACCTATGGCCGCGACAGCATCGGCGGCATCACCTCATCGCGCTGCACCAATGAGGAAACCTACCTGGTCCAGAAGCTGGTGCGGGCCGGCTTCGGCAACAACAATGTCGACACTTGCGCGCGCGTCTGCCACTCGCCGACCGGATACGGGCTGATGACGACGCTCGGCACCTCGGCCGGCACTCAGGATTTCGCCTCTGTCGACAAAGCCGACGTGATCATGGTGATCGGCGCCAACCCCACCGACGGCCATCCGGTGTTCGCCTCGCGCATGAAGCGGCGGCTGCGCCAGGGCGCCAGGCTGATCGTCATCGATCCGCGACGGATCGATCTCGTGCGTTCGGCGCATGTGGCGGCAAGCCACCATCTGCAGCTCTTGCCGGGAACCAACGTCGCGGTGATCAACGCGCTTGCCCACGTGGTGGTCTCGGAGGGACTGGTGGATACCGGCTATGTCCGCGAGCGCTGCGAATGGGAGGCCTTCGAGCACTGGGCGCGCTTTATCTCCGACCCGCGCAACGCGCCCGAAGCCACTGCCCATCTCACCGGCGTTGCCGCGGACGAGGTTCGCGCGGCGGCCCGGCTCTATGCCACCGGGGGCGCCGCCGCCATCTATTACGGCCTTGGCGTCACCGAGCATAGCCAGGGCTCGACCACAGTGATGGCGATGGCCAATCTTGCCATGGCGACCGGCAATGTCGGCAAGCCCGGATCAGGGCTCAATCCGCTGCGCGGCCAGAACAACGTTCAGGGCTCCTGCGACATGGGCTCGTTTCCCCACGAGTTCCCCGGCTACCGCCACGTCTCGGATGTGGGTGTGCGCCAATCCTTCGAGGCGCTATGGGGCGTGGCACTCGCCGGCGAACCCGGACGGCGCATCCCGAACATGCTCGACGACGCGGTCGAAGGCAGCTTCAAGGGCCTCTACATACAGGGCGAGGATATCGCGCAGTCCGATCCGGACACCCAGCATGTCACGGCTGGGCTGCGGGCGATGGAATGCATCGTGATCCAGGATTTGTTCCTCAACGAAACCGCCAAATATGCGCATGTGTTCCTGCCCGGCGCATCGTTCCTGGAGAAGGATGGCACCTTCACCAACGCCGAACGGCGCATCAGCCGCGTTCGCAAGGTCATGCCGCCGCTCGCGGGACTGGCCGACTGGGAGGCGACGGCGGCGCTTTCGAACGCCCTCGGCACTCCCATGACCTATGCGCATCCGTCGGAGATCATGGCGGAGATCGCGGCGCTGACCCCCACTTTTCACGGCGTGTCCTACGAGAAGCTCGAAGCGCTCGGCTCGATCCAGTGGCCATGCAACGATCTGGCGCCGACCGGCACGCCGATGATGCATGTAGACCGCTTCGTGCGTGGGCAGGGACGTTTCATGATCACGGAATACCTGCCGACGGAGGAGCGGACGGGAGCGTTGTTCCCGCTGCTGCTCACCACCGGGCGCATCCTGTCCCAGTACAATGTCGGCGCGCAGACCAGGCGCACCGAGAACAGCCGCTGGCATCAAGAGGATGTGCTCGAGATCCATCCCTTCGACGCGGAGAGCCGCGGCATCGTCGAGGGCGATCTGGTGCGTCTCGACAGCCGGTCTGGCGACGTGGCGCTGCGCGCGCGCATCAGCGAACGCATGCAGCCTGGGGTGGTCTATACCACGTTCCACCATCCAAAGACCGGGGCCAACGTGATCACCACCGACTACTCCGATTGGGCGACGAATTGCCCGGAATACAAGGTGACAGCGGTGCAGGTACGCAAGACCAACCGCCTGTCGGACTGGCAGAAGCGCTTCTTCGACGAGGACGCGGCGCTGACCCGTATTGCGCAGATCGACGCGGCGGAGTGATCATGAAGCCTGAAAAGCTGGTTGCCATGGCCAACCAGATCGCCGCGTTCTTTCGCGCCTATTCTGACGAAGAGGCGGCGGCAGGCATCAAGCGTCATGTCACCGCGTTCTGGACGCCCTCCATGCGCGCGCGCCTGGAAGAATGGAGCGTGGAGTGCGAGAGAACCGGGCTTGATCCCTTGGTGACGCTGGCGTTGCGGCGTCCGGCGGTCGCGGACAGCCCTGTCAGAGGCGTGACCTCGCCGCTGCAAGAGTCCGGTCAGATGGCAACGGACGCCGGCTGACGCGCGAAACTCGCCGTCCTCGCCGCCCAGAAGACCATCGCGTGCCGCCACGGCCTTGAACGGGCTTTGACATAAGCCGCTCGTGATTACGGATTTCGCCATCTACGACACAAATCATGATAAGAAGAGTTATGCGTCCGGAGTGAAGGTCCGGATCAGCCTCGAGAGAGTGGCGTTACAGTGAAATACAGCAGTGCACGCTTCCTTATAGCGCTCTTCGTTTTCTGCACGGTTGTGTTGACAGCGCCCTATGTCGCTATTGACGACAATGCGCTTTATTGCCGCCATACGAGAGTTTTCTGGAATCCTATAGACTGCTTCAAGTTTTCGCTTCGCGATCAAAAGTCGGATATCGTTTTTGTCGGAGACTCCTCTCTGGCTTTTGGCGTACAGCCAAACTTGATTGAGGACAGGATCCATCTCACCGCCTATAATCTTGGGCAGCCAGCCGGGGCCATGATCTTCTCTCCAGGCTTGCTGCTCGATCACTATCTTGCCCACAACAGCCGCCCTCGCGTAATCGTGCTTTACGTGAGCCCATGGACGCTTCTGAACCATCAGGATGAACTCTCCCACCTTTGGGACGATGGTGCTCGCGCGGCGCTGCGTCATGGCACTCCGGCCGAGCTCTTCGATGTGTTCGCCAGCGATCCTCGTCGGCTGTTGCGCGTTCCGGTCCTGGTTCTGCAACAGGGCTGGCGGCAATATAGCCTCTCAGAGGCGTGGTGGCATGACGCCTCCGCCGAAATGCAAGCGGCGCGAGGCTGGTTCGCAGTATGGCGAACTGAGCGGCCGTTTTCCATCGAACGCCCCGGTGGGCCGCACTCCATCCCGGTCGACCTCGCAAACAACTGTTCGCTTGCCATCAAGCCGGTTGGTTCCCCTGATCGCACGCAAATCCAGGCTTTCCGCGACGAGTATCAGCGGGATGGAACCCGGGTGCTCGTCTATGTAGCGCCAGTGCCGAGGTGCGACCCGACCTATCCCGAGATCGTCGCCACCTATGCCGGCGTCTCGGACAATCACCCTGAGACCCTACCTGGCCACGATTTCATCGCCGATGGCTGGCGAGTGCACCTGACTAGCGCGGGCGCCGCGCAGGCGACCGATCAGGTGGCCGACTTCATCGCCGCGGCACTCGCCCCAAAGCCGTACGCCAGCTACCCGCACACGTAGCGAACGAGCCCCGAATGCTGTTCAACTCCTACATCTTCATGTTTGCGTTTTTGCCGGTGGCTCTGATCGGCTTCTACATAGCGGCGCTGTGCGAACATCGGCTCGCGCGTGGCTGGCTTGTTCTCTGCTCCTTCTTCTTTTATGGCTGGTGGAATCCGCATTTCGTTCTGCTGCTGCTCGGTTCGATTGCCTTCAACTACGCAATGAACTGGGCGATCCACGCGACCGACGAGCAGGCGGTCGGCCGGCAGCAGGCGCTGTTGACCATCGGCATCACTGGCAATCTGCTGCTGCTGTTCTTCTACAAATACCTTCTGGCGGTTATCGGGTTTTTTGGTCTGCTAAGTCATCCATCCCTCGGCTGGGCCAGAGCGATCATCCTGCCGCTGGGAATCTCGTTCTTTACCTTTACTCAGATCGGCTACCTCATTGACTCTGCTCAGGGATTGGTCAAACGACACAACCTGATCGACTACGTGTTGTTCGTCACGTTCTTCCCGCACCTCATCGCCGGGCCGATCCTGCACAACCGCGAGATGATCCCGCAATTCGCCGAGCCTGCGACATACCGCCTCGAGTTGGAAGACCTGGCGGTCGGCATGAGCATCTTTGTGATTGGCCTTTGCAAGAAAGTTGTCATTGCAGACCCATTCAGTTCGGTCGCCGATGCGGGATTCGCCTCGCCGTCGCTGTTGAGCACCTATGGCGCTTGGGAAACGGTGTTGAGCTATGCGCTGCAGCTCTACTTTGACTTCTCTGGCTACTCCGACATGGCGATCGGCATCGCGCGCATGTTCGGCATCTCATTCCCGCTCAATTTCAACTCACCTTACAAGAGCCGCTGCATCATTGATTTCTGGCAGCGTTGGCACATGACCCTCACGCGTTATCTGACCTTGTACCTCTTCAATCCGATGGCGCTCTGGATAACCCGTCGACGCGCGGCAAAGGGCTTGAGCACGTCACGCCGTGCCGTCAGAAGCGTCGGAGGCTTCACCAGCATGGTGATGTTCCCGATGTTCTTCACCATGTCGCTCGCCGGCATCTGGCACGGAGCGGGGCTGCAATTCCTGGTGTTCGGTTTGCTGCACGGGACCTATCTTTCGATCAATCATGCCTGGCGCGCCATCAGGCCAGCCGCCAGGAACGCCTCAGAGCATGGCAATTTCGTCCATTTCGCGGGCGTCGGCG
This sequence comes from uncultured Acetobacteraceae bacterium, assembly GCA_964246745.1. Lineage (GTDB taxonomy): Bacteria > Pseudomonadota > Alphaproteobacteria > Acetobacterales > Acetobacteraceae > Lichenicoccus. The sequence goes on along the minus strand of CAXTRK010000003.1, from coordinate 125,730 downwards.
CCAGCATCGCCATCACCTTTTTCGCCGTCCTGATCGCACAGGTTTTCTTCCGTGCACCCTCCGCCGCGGCAGCCGTCTCGATGCTCCGTGGACTGCTTGGGCTGCATCCGGTCGCCGGTCAAATCCTTGTGCCAGCCAGTCTGTTCAGGTGGACACATGGGATTGCCGCCCGGCTTTCCGAGGCCGGCCTCATAACGCCAAGCCAAAGTGCGACACAGTTCAAGCATTGGCTCAGGATCTGCGTGGGCTTTGCCATCGTATGGGGATTGCCAAACACCCAACAGATCATGGTCGGCTTCAAGCCAGCGCTGGAATCAGTCAGACCCTTCCCGATTGCGGTCCTGCGTTGGCGGCCAAACATTGCCTGGGGAGTGGCCATCGGCATGCTGCTGATCGTCAGTCTATGCAACCTCGACAATCCCAGCCGGTTCCTCTACTTCCAGTTCTAAGCGTCCATTTGCTCTACCGATGCTGGTCGGAGCATTGCACAGCGTAGCCGACCGAGCCTCCGACAAGCATGCCGCCGAACAGGTCTGAAATGAAATGCGCCTGCTGCGTGACCAATCCATAGCTGGTGGCGATTCCCGCCAGCACGAGCACCAGCATCAACAACGCGGAGCGCGCCCACACGAAGGGCGCGATCGCGGCGATCGCCGTCATATGACCGGAAGGAAACGAGCCGGATAGATAGGCGTAGAAATTATGCCATTGATGATAGTACCAGCGTCCCGGCGGGATACGGCCAAACCAGATCTTTAACGCGCTCGTCAGTGTCAGTGCGATACACAAACTGACGGACGCCAACATGATCTCTCGCCAGATCCCGTTCAGTCGCGCCACGAACGCCGACCAAGCCCCGAGCAAAACTGTTGCCACCAGACAGAAGGCTGTCAGCAGTTCAGGAATATGGACCAGGCGCCTCGCGGTGCGAGAAAAACGCATGTGCTCATGCACGAAGCGAGCTACCCTGTGATCGAGAGCGTAGCCGGAGATCAACAGCAGAGCCAATCCGACCGCGCTCCAAGCCACCCAATGCCCGAATGGTCCGCGCACAATGAGTTTGAGCTTTATCAAAAGATCGACTTAGCCGGCGTGCGCAACCTGAGGCTTCTTGTCCACAAGCGGCTTGACCGCGTAGATGGTCCAGTCATTAAAGTGCCGTATGCGTGTTACCAGCCTGCTTGCATTGAGGGCAGAGACGTCATCGGGACTCCGAACGACCAGAAAGCCGACATGATATGCGGCGAACGCCGCCGGCGCGCCGCCATGGTCAAGACCAAACCGGTCAGTCAGAAATCGTGCGACATCGGCATGTCCGGCATAAGCGCTGCGCATCGGCTCATAAAATCCGATCCGCACTGGATCTCCGCCGCCGGTCGCCATCAATCGATCCGGAAATCGAGAGAAGGCGAGCACATCCAGATAGTCAAGGTTGGTGGAGCTATCGACCACCGCCACCGTGCCGGGAGCGGCCTTGAGTTGCGCATCAAGATACAGATCAAGTGCCCGCTCTTGATGCACTCTGCGCGTCTCGTTGTTACGCAAGCCGTCATGGGTGTACCAGGCGCTGCGCACGCTCATCGGCAGGAGGGCAAGAAGCAGCAGCGCCAACAGCGCCGCCTTCGGCAGCCCTGGCGAACGAGACAGGATTGCCCCGATACGGACCGCGATGAACGCATCGAACGGCAACATCATCAGCGTCCATACGCCGCTTGTCCGCCACGTCGCGGCAGTCGGAATGCTGAAGGTGATGATGCAGACGAGAGTGAACACCAGCAAAGGAACGCCATACAGCAATGCCCATAGCCTGATTGTCCTGTCGCCCGTGGCAAGCCATACCAGTGCCACGACTCCGGGCAGCGTCAGCGGGTTCCAGATGATGTCCTGAATGAAGAAGCGCAATGGAGACCATTTGATCGCATAAGCGAGATTATGGCCGAATTCGCCGACGAATTGCTGCGATGCGACGCCAAGATTGTGCAGCGTGCCATACCAGACCAGCGAGTTGACCGCCCAGAGGATCGGAAATCCGAACAGGAGCACAGAGGACGCGGCGAGCCTGCTGAATGACAGACGCTTGAGGATAAGCCAGCGATGCAGAAGCAGGAGTTCAAGAAAAACGGCGAACAGCCCCCCCTCGAACCGCACCGCCTCTGCCAAGATCAGAAACACGCATGCCAGCATCAGCGGCAGCGTTCTGTCTGTACGCAGCCAATTGGCCGTGGCTGCGGCGGCGGAGACGATAAAGACAAAGTAATAGATGTCAGACAGCGGCACGACGCTGAAAATAAGCCGCTGCGGGGCGGCAATCGCCAAGACCGCGGCAACCACGCTGATCAGGCGATCGCCGAACAGTTCCGTCGCCAGCCAGGCAATCGACAGCAGGCTGAGCAGCCCGAAGATGCAGACAAGCAAGCGAGGCGTATAGAACACGCTCGGGTAGATTTTGAGCGCTGTGCCAACGAACAGCTTATAGAACGGAGGCCAGAGGAACGGCTCGAGCGCGTTCGACCAATCGAGATGCCAGGCGGTCAGAATGCGCGCGCTCTCATCCGAGGTCATCCTGAACAGACCCAGACTGAACAGGCTCGCTTGCGCCGCCAAGGCGGCAAGCAGGACCAAGACCAGGCAGAAGTTGTAAGTTCGTTTTGTCACTGGAGCCTCGCGCGTGCCGCGCCTTGATCAGCGCGCAGAGCCGCGACGCACACGCCGAAGGGTGGAGACGAGCTTGTCGCGCGCGACGTAGGTGATCGGAGGAACAAAGGAGCGAAGCACAGCTTTCACACGCGTATGACGCTTACCCGGCAAGAAGGTAATAAAGCTGCTCTTTTTGACGGCCTCCGGATCCGGGCTCCAATAGAATAGAGAGACGGACTTCCGCGACCGGTCAACCGGGCATGTCATCGGATCGGGGAAGCCATGCAGCGTCTCATCATTGGTCTCGAAAATCACCGCGCGATTGAAGCTCGGCACGACGCTGGCGCCGGCCGTTTTGGTGACGTGATCACAGAGGTCTAGGGCGCCCCCCCAGGCAGGTTCCCAGTCACGATTAAGATAGATGATCAGGTTGAGACGGCGCGCCAGCGGCAGGACCGGATGCTGGGTCCAATCCACGTGGACATTGAGCCAGCCGCCGCGAAAGGACTCGTGCAATCCGCCGCCATGGAACAGCGGATCCGCGACCAGATCCGCGTGACCGGTCACGAACCTCAGAAAGCCCAGCATCGGCTCTGAATTAAGTTGCATAAAGAAGGCCTGGGTGAAGGCCGACAGATCGGCGATGCCTCGCGAGGTCTGCTTGATCTCGTTCTCGGTATCGTATTTGATCCAGTCACGACCGCCCTGGCTCGGGAAGTCCTTGATCACGCGATCAAGGATCTCGGGATCAAAGAAGCCATCGATGACGATGTGTGGATAGGGGGAACCGGCGCGGAACTGCTCACGCAACTCCTCCTTGGCGGCCATGAGCCGGTCGATCGGAACCATTCTGGCGACCGCGGCATCGAACTCCGCGGCGACGGGCGGGCGGGGCGAGGCGATGCTGACATTCATTGCATGAACTCCTCAGGCTGCTTCTCTGGCCAGGACTGCTGTGATCGGTATCAAAGCGGCAGGACAGTCGAGATCCTTGAGCAGCCTTGCCACCTCATCACAATAGATTGGGTTCATCACAATGACCCGATCAATCCGCTCGCCTCGGAGCGCCTCCGGCGAGATCACCGGATGGCCGGTCACGGCGAGGAAGCTGCCGTGCTTTTCGGGGTTCATATCGACGGCCGCCTCGATCTCGTCGGTGATCCCAAGGGTGGTGAGAAATGCCACCGCCTTCGAGCCGCCGCCCCAAAGCACCGTGCGCCGCCCTGTCCGCTTCTGCTCTGCGAGGTCCGCCGACCATGCTGCGAGGTGATCTGTGACTTCACGCGCAAAGCGACGGACTGAGTCGATCGTCCGCCTCAGATCGGACGGACCCGAAGCCGCAGGAGCCGCACGCGTCGCGGGATGACCCTCGACCATCAGATATTGCCCGTCATAGTCGCTTCGCAATTTCGTGACCTGAAATCCGCAGCGTTCGAACAGGTTGCCCAGAGTGGAGGCGAAGAAGTAGGAGCAATGTTCGTAATAGACATCCCAGAAGCCCAACTGGGCGAAGATGTGCCCCGCGTCGGGAACCTGGAAGAAGACGGTGCGCTTCGCCTCGTCGCCGCAGGCCTGTCTCACTCCCGAGACGAAAGCGCCGACATCGCCGATATGCTCCAGTGTCATCTTGCAGGCGATGAAGTCCCCCGCGGCTTCCGCGTGACGGGATGAATAGAGGTCCTTGATGATGCGCACACCATCCGGCAGCACGCCGCCAGGTTCGTAAGCGGGATCGAAACCGGTGCCTTGGTTCTGACCAAGACCGGCGAGCAAAGTCAGGAATTCTCCCTGTCCGCACCCGATCTCGACAACACGGCGCTGGTGCAGATCATGGCGGTCGATCAGATCTTGCGCCAGACGGCGATGGAAGCTGTTGAAGACCGACGACGACGCCTGTGTCGAGACATAGTCGTGAAAATAGTCCTGCTTGCCGCCTTCGAAGGCAGCGTTGAAGACAAATCCGCAATGCTCGCACAGCGATAATGCGATCTTCCCGGTGGCGATCGCGCGCGCCTCCTGCGGGCTTCGCAGAACGGTCACGCTATGGACTGGAACGGACCGCACTTCATAGAAGGGCTGTCCCGCCGTCTCGCCGCAACACGGGCATGTTGGTGTGTTGGTCATGAGTGACGTATCGCACCTATTCTAGAGAATGACAGGCTCTGGCACCGGGACAATGAACTTCCCGCCCGCTTCCCGGAACGCGGATTGCTGCTGCATGATCTCGCTGGCGAAGTTCCAAGCCAGGATCAGCAGATAATCGGGAGGATCTTCCGCCATCTTGGCGGGGGGATAGATCGGCAGGTGATTTCCGCTGTAGAGTCGGCCCTGCTTGTTCGGATTGAGGTCGACCAGATAATCGAGCTGCTCCGGCCCGATCCCGCAATAGCCCATCAAGGTATTGGCTTTTGCCGCCGCGCCGTAGCCGACAATCCGCTTACCAGAAGCCTTGATGTCCGCCAGCAAAGCGGTCAGCCGCTGCTTTAACACGCGAACGGCATCTGCAAAGTCTTCGTAGGCCTGAAGGCTCGTCACTCCGAACGCCTGTTCCGCCGCCAACATATCCCGCACCGCGGGCGTCGGCTGTTCATTCCGGCCGACAAACAGCCGCAGCGATCCGCCATGGATCGCGAGACGCCTGACATCGTTCAGGAACAGCCCGTTTCGGCGGAACAGTCCATCAAGCGCCGTCACCGAGAAATAGCAGAGATGCTGATGATAGATCGTGTCGAACTCAGTGTGTTCGAGCAGGTCCATCAGATAGGGGCATTCCAGCACGGCGATGCCGTCAGGCTTCAGCAGCGCATGGATGCCTTTGACAAAATTGTTGAGGTCCGGGACGTGGGCAAGCACGTTGTTGGCCAGAAATACATCCGCCGCAATCCCCTCGGACTGCGCGAGATGGCTTGCGAGGTCGAGGCCAAAAAAGGTGTTGAGCGTGCGGATGCCAGCCTTGACCGCGGCCGCCGCCGGACCGTCGGCCGGGTCAATCCCCAACACCTGGATTCCCGCTTCGTGAAACGGCTTGAGCATGTAGCCATCATTGCTGGCGGCCTCAACCACGAGGCTGTCGGCTCCCAGCCGCCGCATCTCGATGATCTCCTCGGCACTGGCGCGGAAATGCCGCATCAGCATTGGCGATACGGAGGAGTAGTAAGGATAGTTGTTGCAAAACAATACCGTAGGATCGACCGTATGATGGATCTGCACCAGTGAACAATGCGGGCAAAGCATTAGGTCGAGAGGTGCGACCGGTTCAGGCTCGGAGAGCTGAGCCTGCGTCATCAGCCGATCGGCGAGAGCGGTCTCGCCGAAGGACATGATTTCCCGCAAGTCTTCGCTTCCGCATGACAGACAGGCTTTGATCAGGGTGATCATGCAATGAGCGCCTTATTCGCGACTGAAGCTGGCTGGCGCGCGGGCGTCCAACGCAGGCTGGTGTCGAGCGCATGTTCCGCGAGCAGTGAGCGAAGGTGCGCGATACGGCTGAACCGAGGTCCCTCGAACCATTCCTGCCTGAGCCCGGCTGCCATGTAGGCGTCCCGCAGTTGCTCGATGCCCTGACGTGCTGTCCAGACCGGCTTGAAAGCCGGCACCATGCGGGCGATCTTGCCGCAGTCGACACGGTAGCAACGCGCGTCAGGTCCGGCACCCGGCTCGAAATCGATGCGACAACCTGGAACCAGCTCGGCGACCATCTCGGCGATCTCGCTGATACGGTAGTTCTCGTCATTGCGACCTACATTGAAGGCCTGCAAATGCACGATCTCGCGCGGCGCCTCCATGACCGCGACGAAGGCGCGGGAGATGTCCTCGATATGCACGATCGGACGCCATGGCGTGCCGTCGCTCTTCATCAGAACGCGCCCTGTGGTCAGCGCCCAGGCGGTCAGGTTGTTGACCACCAGATCAAAGCGCACGCGCTGTGAGAAGCCGTAGGCGGTGGCGTTGCGCAGGAAGGTCGGACTGAAACTGTCGGTGGCCAGTTCCGCGAGGGCATGCTCGGATTTGATCTTGGCGGCGCCATAAGGCGTGACCGGGCTGCCAGAGGCGGTCTCATCGACGAAATCATCTCCCGCGGAGCCATACAGACTGCAGGAGGACGAAAACACGAAGCGCTCGATACCGGCGTCGCGCGCAAGCCGCGCCAGCCTGATGGTCGCCTCGTGATTGATCGCCAGCGTCAGCTCGGGATCGAGATTGCCCAGCGGGTCATTGGAGAGCCCGGCGAGATGCAGCACGGCGTCGTAGCCGCCTTCAAGATCGGCGGCGCTCACGTCGCGGATATCGCGATTGACCGATGGGATCTCCGCCATGTCGCCGGAGAACGTGCAACGCTGATAGAGATCGCTGTCGAGCCCGACGACCTCGTGGCCGGCCTGCTGGAGCAAAGGGACCAGTGCGCAACCGATATAGCCACGATGGCCGGTGACAAGAACTTTCATTGGCTGCCCGATCATGCGTCTGTCCAGGTCTTCCAAGGGGGATTGCCCGATTGCCACAGCGCCTCGAGCAGATATTTATCGCGCAACGTGTCCATGCATTGCCAGAAGGAGTCGTGCTTGTAGGCCATCAACTGGTTATCCCTGGCCAAGCGCTGCAATGGTTCCCGCTCCCACGCCGTTGTGTCGTCATCGATATAGTCGAATACCTGCGGCTCAAGGACAAAAAACGCGCCGTTGATCCAGCCTTCCGCCGCCATCGGCTTCTCGTTGAACTCGCAAACCCGGTCACCGTCGAAATCGAGATGGCCGTAGCGCGCTGGCGGCCGCACCGCGGTGATGGTCGCAAGCTTACCATGCGCCCGGTGGAAAGCGAGCAGCTTGTCAAGGTCGACATCGGAGACACCGTCGCCCCAGGTGAGCATAAAGGTCTCCCTGCCGATCATCGGCGAAAGACGCCTGATGCGGCCGCCGGTCTGGGTCTCCATGCCGGTATCGACCAGATTGACGTGCCAGTCCGGCGCCAAGCCGTTGCGGCGCGTGATTTCGCCGCTGCGCAGATGCACTTCGAGGTCGGAATGCAGAGAGCTGTATTTGAGGATGTAATCCTTGATGTACTGGCCCTTGTAGCCGAGCGCGATGACAAACTCGTTGTGCCCGTAATGCGCATAGTGCCGCATGATATGCCAGATGATCGGCATGCCGCCGATCTCCACCATCGGCTTCGGCCTGATCTCCGTCTCCTCGACGATCCGGGTGCCTTTGCCGCCGGCCAGAATGGCTACTTTCATGATCTCTCCAACTATCCTCTCTGAGACAAGCAGTGCTAAGAAAGCCGTGAACCGGATGCATGACGAATTAGGCGCGACGTGGCGCTTCGTTTCGGCTTATATACGGAAAGAAAGGTTAACACATCGTGCAATCGCTCCGAACCCGCCACATTCTCCAGGATGCCTTCCCCCGGGATGACTTCCCCCAAGGATGACTTCCAACGTGCATGAGCGCAGGATAAAGCGCCCCGGGACGCTGGGCAGCGCAGGCTGGTCGGCGATCGATTACTGGACGCAGCAGATCGTCGCTCTGCTGGTCTTTATCGTCGTGGGCAACATCATCGGACCGGCGGCGGTCGGCGTCATGACCATGGCGCTGCTCGCCATGACCTTGATGATGACTTTGCTTCTTGACGGCTTGTCCGATGCCTTGATCCAGCGTGAAACGCTCGGAGCGGAGGACTTCGACACCACATTCTGGCTGCTGCTTGCCCTGGGCGCCGCCGCGGGACTCGTGCTGGTGGCAGGCGCCTGGCCGCTGGCCGCCCTGTTCTCGGCGCCGTCGTTGCGACACGTGTTGCCCTTGCTGGCAATCTGCCTTCCCTTCGTTGGAATTACAGCGGCGTACCATGGATTGCTGCAACGTGACCTGCAGTTCAGGACGCTGGCGATCCGCACCGTGGTCTCGCAGCTCACCGGCTTTGCCGTCGCGGTCGTGCTGGCTACGCGCGATTTCGGCTCTTACAGCCTGGTCGGCTATTATCTGGTGGCGCGCATTCTTGAGGCGGCCCTGGTGATGCCGGTCAGCGGTGTGTGGCCGGGTCTGCGTGTCAGCGGCAGCACCGCGTCCAGGATCATCGGTTTCGGGCGGCATCGTGTCGGAAACCAGTTGCTTGGCTTCATTGTCATGCAGATCGACCGGTTTTCCGCAGGTGTGTTTCTTGGTCCCGCAGCCGTCGGCATCTACTCGCTCGCCGAACGCATCAGCAGCGCGATGATCAACGGCTTTTCCGGCGTCGTCGGCCGTGTTGCGTTCCCGACCCTCTCCGCGCGACAGAATGATACGCAGGCATTCCGTGAGCGGCTGTTCGACTTCCTCAACGGCGTCGCCATCGTTGCCTTGCCGATCTTTGTCGGCCTGGCCGTGACCAGCCGCGAAATCGTCGGCACCCTTCTCGACCGCCGATGGGCGTCGGCCGCACCCCTGTTGGCGATCGTCTCTCTGTCCGGAATCGCGCATTCGTCGAACTACCTCTTGACCGCGGCGGTCAACGCACGCGGACGGCCCGACATCCCTGTGCGATATAGCATTGTCATCATGATCGCCCGCTTGTTGACCAGCCTGCCAGCCGCGGCAGTTGGCGGTGTCACCGCAATCGCGCTGGCCAATCTTGTTGTCACGACGCTGTCGGCGCCGTTGGTCTGTGTGTTCGTAAGATCGCAAATTCCTGGCGTCGCCAACCTAGTTCGGAGGGCTGCCCTCATTCCAGCCGCTGCCGCCCTTGGCATGGCCGCCTCTGTGCTGATGGCGGGATGGCTGCTCCCAGTCAGAGGGATGCTCGTCGTGCTGATCCTGAAGATCGTTGTGGGCCTGATCTCGTACTCGCTCCTGCTTATACTCCTGTCACCGAGAGACCTTGTTTCCCGAATGGCCGGGCTGATAGCCCGAAAGTGACGGCAGGCTTCCCGGCCGAAGCTTCTGGTTCACACCCCAGCTTGTGTGCTTCAGCGCCCGCAACCTGGCAAACAATCTCGGGCTGAAGGTTTTGAGCGCGTCACGCATCACGTCGCCACAATGCCCATCGGTGGACCACCAGCGCGCAAGCTCCACGTAGCAGGCGATCCGCTGCCTGCGCGACGGCACGGTCTTTCGGACCAGAGCCCAGTAGCGGCGATAGATGCCCAGATGAAACATCGTGTTGCGCGGCTTTGCGCGACCACTCGTATCTTGCCAAAGGGTGGCCTTGTTCGGGTCAGTCAGCAACACGGCGCGCGTGTAGCGCATGTCGTGTTCGCGGTGCAGGAACAGGGGCTCGGGAGTACTGACCCACGGACCACGCAGCGCCATTTCCGCGAGCAGAACGCGGTCCGAGCCGGTATAGGTATCGTGCAGCCCAGAGCCGACCAGCGCCTCACGACGATACAGGCCGAAAAAATCCTCGCATTGATGCCTGGTATGAATCAACGCGCCGAACCGGGGCGCCGGAGTCTCGGCGTCAGCGTCGTCGAAGACGTTTGAAAACTCGCGATAGGTCTCTCCGTTTGAGCCAATCTCGCGTATTCCGACGGTGCACAGAACCGCGTCCGGACGCGCTTCAAACGCCTTGACTGCCAGTTCCAGAAACCGAGGAGCGAGCATGTCGTCGTGCGCCGCCCACTTGAAATACTTGCCTCGGGCAAGATGGAAGCAGTAGTCATAATTTGGGCCCGCGCCGAGATTGCGGGCATGACGGAAATAACGAATACGCGAGTCCCGTGCGAGAAAAGCCTCACAGATCTCCTGAGTGCTATCCGTGGAGCAGTTATCGCAAATGATCAGCTCGAAGTCGGAAAACGTCTGATTCAGGATGGACTGGATCGCTTCTCCAACATACGCCTCGCCATTGAAGACGGGTATAGCAATTGAGACAAGCGGAATGGGCGTAATCGATGTATGTTCCGTTGCGTGCATGAGGACTTCCTGTCACGATAGTGACGAGAGAGATGGATGAAGACTAACTCTCGGTGTGAAACGGCCTGGAATGATCACTCCGGAAGTCGGAAGCAGATTGCAACAAGACTTTACTGGAACCTTCATCTAATCTCGCTCATAATTGAGCCCAGCCTCCAGCGGCACTTATACTCTCACTAAACCGGCCTAAAGTAAATATCTAAATCAGGCGAGGGTTGCCACGCTTGCGGGTGGCAGACATGCACTCGAGCGTGGTCTGTAACCAGTCTGCGGCGGCGGCGGGGCCCACGGACTAAGACACGAGCATGCCAACCGAAAGCACAACCATACCGACGCGCCACTTTCCCCGGCCGCCGTGTCTTCGAAGTCACGATGTGATGGACGGCATCGGCTGATCATGGAGGATGTCGATTGCCTCGTCGTCGGCGCCGGCGTCGTCGGCATCGCGGCGGCACGCGCGCTGGCCGCCGAAGGACGCGAGGTCATCATTGTCGACGCGGCGGATGGCATCGGCACAGGCACCTCCTCGCGGAACAGCGAAGTCATCCACGCTGGGATATACTATCCGAAGGCCAGCCTCATGGCTCAACTCTGCGTCAGAGGGCGCAGACTGCTCTACGCCTTCTGCGCGGAGCGTGGCGTGCCGCACAAGCAGTGCGGCAAGCTGATTGTCGCGGCCGACGAGGCGGAGAGAACGCGTCTGCTGGAGATCAAGGCGCGCGGCGAAAGCAACGGTGTTGAAGGACTGCGTCTGCTTGATGCCGGGGAGGCATGCGCGCTTGAGCCGAATCTGGCTTGCGCCGGCGCACTGCTCTCGCCGCACACCGGCATCATTGACAGTCACGGCTACATGCTTGCCATGCAGGCGGAGGCGGAAGCGCTTGGTTCGGTGTTCGTCTTCAACTGCCCGGTCGAGTCGGGACGCGCCTGCGATGACGGCGGCATCGTCGTCGAGACAGGCGGCAGCGACCCGATGCTCCTGCGTTGCCGCTCGCTGATCAACGCCGCGGGGCTGTCGGCGCCTCTCCTCGCAGGCAGGATCAAGGGGATGCCGGCCGGCAGCATACCGCGGCCCTATTACGCCAAAGGCTCCTATTTCACCCTGACCGGGCCCGCGCCCTTCTCCCGCCTGATCTATCCCGTACCGGTTCCGGGCGGCCTCGGCGTCCACCTCACCCTCGATCTCGGCGGCCAAGCCCGTTTCGGGCCCGACGTCGAATGGATCGACACCTTGGATTACGCCGTCAACCCACGTCGCGCGGCGCGCTTCTACGAAGCGGTGCGCCGCTACTGGCCGGCCCTGAAGGATGGCGCGCTGCTGCCTGGCTACGCGGGGATCAGGCCAAAGATCGCGCCTCCAGACGGACCGCCGCAGGATTTTATGGTGCAGGACCGGCACAGCCACGGCATTCGCGGGCTGGTCAATCTATTCGGCATCGAAAGCCCCGGCCTGACCGCGGCGATGGCGCTTGGAGAACTGATCCGCGACGCCGCCCGGCACTAGCGGCATAACAACTAGCTCGCCGATCCGTCCAGGCGGCTGATCCAGGCCCGCAGACGATCTTCGGGCGACGGCGCGGACAGAATGTCGGAGACCACCGCGGCGCAGTCCGCACCGGCCGCAATGCAGCCTCGGGCGCGGTCCAGCGTGATGCCGCCGATGGCGACCAGCGGCACGCGGCCGAGACGCCGCCTCCACTCGGCGATGCGTGCCAGTCCTTGCGGCGCCCAGGGCATCTGCTTGAGCGTTGTCGGATAGATTGGGCCGAGGGCCACGTAGTCGGGCGCCGCGGCCAAGGCATGCGCGAGTTCCGCCTCGGAATGGGTGCTGATGCCGAGCAGCGCACCCGCACGTCCAATCGCTTGGCGATCGGCTTCGGCCAGATCCTCCTGGCCGAGATGGATCGCGCCCACGCCTTCGGCGATCGCCAGACGCCAATGATCGTTCACCACCAGCATCGCGCCCGCTGCCGCGCAGCGCGCATGCGCCGCGCGGATTTGCGCGCTGAGGTGCGACTGGTCGCCCGACTTGACGCGCAACTGGATCAGCCTCGCTCCGCTCGCCGCCAGCCGCGCCACCCATTCGGCGCTGTCGACGATCGGATAGACCCGCGAGGCGAACACTAGACGAGCAGCGCCTGACCAAAGACCGGTGTGGAGGGCTGCGCCATGTCACGGCTTTCCATTGGATCGGCGAGAAAGGCGGAGCGTCCCGCCTCGATCGCCAGCGCCATGCCGCGCGCCATCATCACCGGATCGCCGGCGCGCGCGACCGCGGTGTTCAACAGCACCGCGTCGTAGCCGAGTTCCATCGCCGCCGCCGCATGCGAGGGCAGGCCGATGCCGGCATCCACCACCAGAGGAATTTCCGGAAAATGCCCGCGCAGCGCACGCAAGCCGAAAGGATTGTTCAGGCCGCGACCAGAGCCGATCGGCGCGCCCCACGGCATCAGCACCTGGCAGCCGGCGCGCAGCAGGCGTTCGGCCACCACCAGGTCCTCCGTGGTGTAGGGCAGCACCTTGAAGCCGTCTTCCGACAGGATGCGCGCCGCGTCGACCAGGCCGAACACGTCAGGCTGCAGCGTGTCGCTCTCGCCGATCACCTCAAGCTTGATCCAGTCCGTCCCGAACACCTCGCGCGCCATCGTCGCCGTGGTCACCGCCTCGCGCGCGGTATGACAGCCGGCTGTATTCGGCAGCACGCGCACACCAAGATCACGGACCAGCGACCAGAAGCGCTCTCCTGAGCGGTCGCCCGCCGCCTCGCGCCGCAGCGAGACGGTGACGATCTCGGCGCCGGACGCGCGCACCGCCTCGCTCAGCACGGCAGGCGACGGGTATTGCGCGGTGCCCAGCAGCAGCCTCGATGCGAAACGTTCACCGTAGAGTTCCATCCCGTCAGCCTCCCTGCATTGGCGAGACGATCTCAATCCGGCACTCCGGATACAAGTCGCGGGCGAGGCGATGCGCAACGGCGACGAAATCGCCATCCATGGCAGTGGCGATGCGCTGCTCGCCGTAGCCGAGTTCGGCCAAAAGCGAAGCCAAGGTGCTCGACGAAACCTCGCGCGGCGCTCCGTTCACCACAATGCGCATGACCGCCTCCTTATCCTACCGCAGAGCTATGCAGTGCGCCTGGCCGCTGCAAGCCGGCCACCGCAAGCCGCGACGCCACCTCGGCCGCCAGTACCGGCGCCAGCAGAAAGCCGTGCCGGTGCATGCCATTGACGCTGATCACCCTGCCTGCTTCCTGCACGCGCGGCATGTTGTCGGGAAAGGATGGCCGCAAGCCGGCGCCGGTCTCGATGATCTCGGCGTCGGCCAGCGCTGGATGCAACGCGTAGGCGGCGCCGAGCAGCTCCATCGCCGCCCGCGCGGTAATGCCGCCTTGCCGCTCGCTCTCGATCATGGTCGCACCCACCATGAAGACGTGATCGGCTCTCGGCACTATATAGAGTGGCGTGCGTGGATGCAGCAGCCGCACTGGTCGCGACAGGCGCAACTCAGGGCATCGCAGCATCAGCATCTCGCCGCGCACGCCGCGCAGCACGGCCTGCACGGGACGCGCGCCGAGGCCGCGGCAATCGACGACGCGGTCAAAGCCCTCTGGTTCCTCCGCTGTGCCAAACCTGATCTGGGCGCCAAGCACGTGAAGCTGCTCGGTCAGTGAGACGAGTGCCGCGCGCGGATCAAGATGTGCCTCGCGCGCAAAGAACAGACCGCGGCCGAAGCGGCCCGCCAGGTCCGGCTCCAGTGCCGCGATACCCTGCGCATCGACCCACTCATGACTCGTGGTGCGTCGCGCGAAACGGGTGAGTTCGCCTCCGTCGCGTGACAAGGCCAGCACCAGGCTGCCGCGCCGGACCACACTGGGCGCGTGCGACAGCCACCAGCCGATCGCGGGTTCGGCGTGATCCAGGATCTGGCCTGGGGCGGTTTCCGCTTCGCACCATGGCGCCAGCATGCCACCAGCCTGCCACGACGCGCCGGCGCCTACACGTCCACCCTGCTCGACGATGGCGATGGCAAAGCCCTGCTCGGCCAGCACCAAGGCGGTGACCAGCCCGGCGACGCCGGCGCCACGCACGAGAACCCGCGCCATGGCACTCATCGTTCCGCGTCCCGTATGCGGGCGGGATGGGTGCAGAGCTCAAAGCCGTCTTCGCGCGCCACCGCGATCAGCGTGATTCCGGCGCGTTCGGCGGTGCGCAGCGCCAGCGCTGTCGGTGCGGACATCGCCGCCAGCACCACGACGCCCATGCGCTGCGCCTTTTGCACCAGCTCGACGGAGATCCGGCTGGTCAGCACGAGGATGCCGTCCGACAGGTTCTCCGAGGCGGCGGCAAGCGCGCCAGCCAGCTTGTCGAGCGCGTTATGCCGTCCGACGTCCTCGCGCAGCGTCAGCAGTCCGGTGCCGGGGCGATAGAATCCCGCCGCATGCACCGCCCGCGTGGCCTGGTTGAGACGCTGCATCGGCCGCAGCGAGGCCATCGCCGCCATCACCGATGCGGCATCGAACCGGCCGCCTGTTGGCACCGGCGCCCCCGGCACGCCGATCGCTTCGCGCAGGCTTTCCAGTCCGCATAGGCCACAGCCGGTCGGACCGGCACTATGGCGGCGGCGTTGTTCAAGGCCGTGCAGCTTCTCCGGCGCGATCCACAGCCGCAACTCGATGCCGCTGCCGTCCTCAAGCGGCATGATCTCGATCTCCTCGATCTCAGCAGCGGCCGCGACAATCCGTTCGTTCAGGGTAAAACCACGGGCGAAATCCTCCAGATCGGCGGGTGTCGCCATCATCACCGCATGCGCCAGACGATTGTAGGAGAAGGCGATCGGCAGCTCTTCGGCGACGCATCGTGTCGCGCGCGTGAAGCCGCTTTCGCGCCAGATTAGTCGCTCGACGTTCAGCGAGGCAGGCAAGTGCGTTCTCCAAGTGGCCGCGCATCCAGCGATAGCGCATATCAGGAGCCAGCGCGCGACTTGCGGCGTTGTCGCGCGTTGCAGCGCCCATGAAATCAATCCTCGCCGCTTCCATCTCCCTCGGCGCCGTCGCCACGGCGGCGCTGGTCGGCCGCCAAGCCGGCCCACAGCATCCGCGTGAGGCGCTGTGGTACGCCCGGCTGGACAAGCCGCGCTTCACCCCGCCAGGCGCGGTGATTGGCGGCGCCTGGAGTGTCCTCGACCTGCTGCTGGCCTATTCAGGCGGACGCCTGCTCGCGGCGCCGCCGAGCCGTGAGCGAAGCAGCGCTCTGCTGTTCTGGTCGCTGAACGTCGCCGGGATCGCCGGCTACCCCTGGGTGTTCTTCAAGCGGAAAAACCTCGGCGCCAGCGCCATCACCGTTGCCGGCATGCTCGCCTGCGCACGTGCGGCGGTCACCACGGCGAGCAAAGTCGACCGCGTTGCCGCCTGGAGTGCTGCGCCGCTGGTCGGTTGGCTGGCGTTCGCCGGCCTGCTCAGCGAGGAAGTCTGGCGACGTAACTCCACATGAGCCGCCGCGCTCTGACAAAACCGTGTCCTGAGCGCCGCGCCGGCACCCGGGGGTTGCGCAAAGTTCCGCAATGGAGTGCTGTAGTCCCCGGGGAATAGTCTCACCTGTGGCCGCTATGGCATCCGGTTGGCCCACCGATTAAAGCACGCGCCAGTCGTCGCTCTCACGATCTTGCGGTTCACGCAGGGCAACGAACTCTGGGATCATCTTTGGGAGTATGGCGTGACGGGCCGGTTTTGGTTTGGATTAGGTCGCCTCGCGGGGCTGAGTCTCGCCTTGGTTCTGAGTGGTTGTTCGACTGGCGGATATTGGATCCTTAATCCGCAAGGGCCGGTGGCGATCTCGAACTTCCATTCGCTGCTGATCGATGTTGGCGCGATGATGGTGATCATCGGTCCGACCACTCTCCTGGTACTATGGTGCATCTGGCGCTATCGGCGTTCGGCGGGAAATCGCGGGTACTCTCCTGGGTGGTCGCACTCCCTGCCCATCGAAATCGTTTCGTGGGGCTTTCCCGCCTTGATCGTCGCCTTCCTCGGCTACTACTCGCTGAGGGGCACGTTTGCCGCCAATCCGTTCGGACCGGGCGTCATTGCTCCCGGCACCTCCGCCTATGCCGACAGGCCACCGCTCAACATTGATGTTATCACCACCGATTGGCAGTGGCTGTTCATCTACCCCGACCAGCATGTCGCGAGCGCCAACGAGCTTGTCGTGCCCGTGCATACGCCGGTGCGTTTCCGGCTGACCTCCTCGACCGTCACCAATGACTTTTTCATCCCGCAGCTTGTGGGTGAAATCGACATCATGCCGGGAATGCGCACGAAGCAGAGCATGATGGCGAACACAGTCGGGACCTACGAGGGCTACAGCACCGACTTCAGCGGACCCGGCTTCTCCTGGATGCGCTTCAAGACACACGTGGTGACGCCTGACGCATTCCAGGACTGGGTGACGGCGGTATCGAGGGCGCCCGATCATCTCACACAAGCGGTGTTCAACAAGTTCGCGATGCCCACGATCAACGTGGATGAAAAGACCTACTCCTTCTCCCATATCGAACCTGGCATGTTCGACCGTGTCGTCGCAGAGGTCGACACGGGCAAGAATTTCACGACTCCGCGCGCGATGACCGACAAGTCAAGCTACAGGAGCCAAGGCGGCCGTCAGCCGACACATTCCGAGTCGATCGCGCCTTAAGGAGACAACGCCTATGGTTCAGCTTCAGGGACACTGGGACCCGATTTTCGGGCGACTGCAGTTCTCGCAACTTCCATACACCGATCCGATCGTGCTGGGCGCCTTCGTGTTCTCGGTGGGAGTCGCCGCGGCCGTTCTGTTCGCCCTTACCTACTTTCGTGCGTGGGGACCTCTCTGGCGCGACTGGCTCACCACCGTCGATCACAAGAAGATCGGCATCATGTATGGGATTATCGGCTTCGTGATGCTGTTCCGCGGCTTCATCGACGCCTTGATGATGCGCACGCAGCAGGTCATGGCGGCCG
Source organism: uncultured Acetobacteraceae bacterium (assembly GCA_964246745.1). Taxonomy (GTDB): domain Bacteria; phylum Pseudomonadota; class Alphaproteobacteria; order Acetobacterales; family Acetobacteraceae; genus Lichenicoccus. Next base: position 108,216 of record CAXTRK010000003.1, on the reverse strand, counting down.
GCCCGCATTCGGCTGGCTTCCTGGGAGCGGAACACGGCTATCTGCCGCCGTACCATTATGACCAGGTCTACAGCTCGCACGGCACGATCATGCTGATCTTTGCGGCGACGCCGATCCTCGCCGGTTTCATGAACTACCTGGTGCCGCTGCAGATCGGCGCGCGCGACATGGCGTTTCCCTATCTGAACGCGCTGGCGCTCTGGCTGACCGCGGTGGGCGCCGGCCTTGTCATGCTGTCATTGTTCGTCGGCGACTTCTCCCACGCCGGATGGGTCGGCCTGATACCGCTGACCGAAATGGCCTACAGCCCGGACGTCGGCACCGACTACTGGATCTGGTCGATACAGATCGCCAGCGTGGGAACAACGATCGGCGCGGTGAACATCATCGCGACCATCATCAAGATGCGCGCACCCGGCATGACCTGGCTGCGCATGCCGTTGTTCACCTGGACGGCGCTCACCACCCAGATCATCGGGTTGACCGCGTTTGCAGTGCTCGGGGTGGCGCTCGGCCTGCTCTCCCTTGACCGCTATATTGGCACGCATTTCTACACCGCGGGCCTCGGCGGCAACCTGATGCTCTACACCGACCTGTTCTGGATCTGGGGACATCCGGAGGTGTACTTCATCATCCTGCCGGCGTGGGGGATGATGTCCGAGATCATTCCCACCTTCTCCGAGAAGACGCTATTCGGCTATCCGGTGATGGTTGTTGCGACAGTCGCGATCGCCGGCATTTCCTGGTCGGTCTGGCTGCATCACTTCTTCACCATGGGTGCGGGCCCGGCGGTAAACGTGTTGTTCAGCATCACCACGATGATCGTCGGCATCCCCACCGGCGTGAAGGTGTTCAACTGGACCTTCACGATGTACCGCGGACGCTTGCGTTTTCCGGCGCCGATGCTGTGGGCGGTCTCGGCGGTGTTCATGCTGCTCATCGGTGGCCTGACCGGCATGATGCTTGCCATCCCGGCGATCAACTACATGGTCCACAACAGCGTCTTCGTGGTCGCGCATTTCCATTGCATGGTCCTGGTCACGCTGTTCGGAGCCATTGCCGGACTGGAATTCTGGTTTCCGAAGATCTTCGGCTTCAAGCTGGACGAGACCTGGGGCAAGCGTGCGTTCTGGACCTTCTTTGCCGCGAGCTTCGTCGTGTTCACCGCGATGTTCTTGCTCGGCTTCGAGGGCATGACGCGACGGCTCGAATACGTGCCGTTCGCGAGCTGGCAGCCGCTGATGATCATCGAGGAATTCGGCATCGCGCTGTACTGCGCCGCAACCGCGATGTTTGTCTGGCAGATCTTTGTCAGCATCCGCGACCGGGAAGCTAACCATATCGACATCGATGCCTGGGAAACCACGCGAAGCCTTGAATGGATGACCCATTCGCCGGTGCCGGTCTATAATTTCGCCGTCGTCCCGCACATCAACGCGCGTGACGAGTGGGCCTGGCGCAAGGAACACGGGTTCGCTGGCTCCGCACCCAGCCATTACGAAGACATCGAGATCCCGCTCAACACGCCGGTGCCGATGCTGATCGGCGCCTGCTCCGCGGCGTTCGGCTTCGCCATGGTCTGGCGCATCTGGTGGCTGGCCGCGGTCTCTCTGGTCGGCATCATCGTCCTCGTCATCGTCCGGTCTTTCGAGGACGATTCGGGTTACACGATTCCGGGCGACGAGGTGCGGCGCATGGAGGCCAGAGCTTCGGCACGAACGCCGCGCTCCACACGCGGCAGGCTGGTTCCCTCCCATGTCACCGCTTTCGAAGCAAACACCGCTTCGAGCGTGCCGCCCCAGCGATGAGCCGTCCCCCGCGCAGAATGCATCGGAGCTTGATCTGATGAGTACGACGACCGGCCACGGCGAGGACGGCGCCATCAAGCTGTGGGACGACACCCACCACGAGCACGACATGCTGAGCACGCGTCTGCTCGGCTTCTGGCTCTACATGCTGAGCGACTCGCTGATCTTCGCGGCCCTGTTCGCCGCCTACGGCGTGCTGAGCTACCCGATGAACGCCGCGGGCGGCCCGACCAAGCACGATGTGGTCGAACCGGTCTTCGCCTATGTGCAGACCGTCGTCTTCTTCCTCAGCGTGCTCGCCTACGGCCTGGCCATGGTCGAACTGAAGCGCGACCGGTCAAAGGCGCTGATGCTGTGGGTGGTCGTGGCGTTCATCCTCGGAGCCGGCTTCGTCGGCATGGAGACGAACGAGCTGCTTCGCCTGGCCGCGCGCGGTGCCTTGCCGGAACGAAGCGGCTTCCTGTCAGCCTTCTTCACCATCCTCGGCGTGCACGGCGTGCACATGGTGTTCGGCCTGCTCTGGATGATCGTCATGCTGGTGCAGGTGGGCCGGAGGGGCCTGAGCTCAAAGGTCGCCTACCGGCTTATCAACCTCAAGGTGTTCTGGCTGTATCAGGCCGTCATCTGGGGCCTTGTCTATAGTTTCGTCTATCTGTGGGGAGCAATATGACGCAACACCTGCAGGAACCGCGGGTTCACCCAGAGGTCAGCCTCGCCAACGCACGTCAATATATTGCCGGCTTCATCATAGCGACAGCGTTGCTCGGTATCTCGCTTCTCCTGGTTCTGCACCACGTGTTCTCGCCGGCTGGCCTGCTGCTCTCCGTCGCCGCGTTTGCCGCCGCCATGGTGCTGGCCCAGCTCGTGCTCCTGTTCCATCTGGATTTCTCCGAGACGCAGATCTGGAACACGCTGACGCTCGCCTTGAATGTGCCGCTGCTGATCCTGTCGATCGGCCTGACCGCCTGGATGTTCCGGACCTTGTACCTTCAGGTCATGATGCCGGGGCTGACAATGCACTGAGCGACGCCAACTCCCTGGTGGTCCGGCTTCATTCGACGGTGACGGACTTGGCCAGGTTTCGCGGCTGGTCGACATCGGTGCCCTTCAACAGCGCCACCTCGTAAGCCAGCATCTGCACACCGATGCTGTGCAGGATCGGCGTGGTAAAGCTATCCGCTTCAGGCACGATCACGATCGCCTCGGCAATGCCGCGAAGCCTCGCCGCTCCGGGAGCGTCCGTAAATACCAGCAGGCGTCCCCCGCGCGCGCGTGCCTCCTGCAGGTTGGATGCGGTCTTCTCGAACAATCTTCCGCTCGGGGCGATCGCCACCACCGGGACGGTACGGTCGATGAGCGCAATCGGGCCGTGCTTCATCTCCCCCGCGGCATAGGCCTCCGCGTGGATATAGGAGATCTCCTTCAGTTTGAGCGCGCCTTCGAGCGCCACCGGCAGATGAGCGCCACGGCCGAGATACAGCACGTCGCGTGCCTCAGCCACGATCGCGGCGACATGGCGTATCTGCGCCTGCCGGGCAAACAGCTCGACGGCCTTTCCCGGCAGATCGAGCAGCGCCTCGACCAGCTCCACCTCGCGCGCCGGCGAGACATTGCCGCGCGCGCGTCCGGCGGCAATCGCGAAGCACGCCAGCACCGAAAGCTGGGCGGTGAAGGCCTTGGTGCTGGCTACGCAAATCTCGGGCCCGGCGACGGTGTCCAGAACCACGTCGCTCTCCCGCGCCATCGTGCTTTCGGCAACGTTCAGCACCGACATGATGCGCTGGCCGCCGGCGCGCATGGCACGCATGGCCGCGAGCGTGTCGGCGGTCTCACCGGACTGGCTGATCATCAACGCGAGGCCGCCCGGCTCACGCGGAGCCTCGCGGTAGCGCAGTTCGCTGGCCACGTCCGCGTCGGTCGGCACGCGCGCTTCGCTCTCCAGCCAATGCCGCCCGAGCAGGCCCGCGTAGAACGCCGATCCGCAGGCGCTGATGGTCACACGCGGCACCGCTGCCAGATCGAACGGCAGCGCCGGCATGACCACCCGCCGCGTCGCGGGATCGATCATGTGCTGCAGCGTCTGTCCGATCACCAGCGGATGCTCGTGCAGCTCCTTTTCCATGTAGTGCCGATAGCCGTCCTTGCCGATCGAGCCCGCGACCAACGCGGTATTGCGGATTTCGACCATCACCGGCTTTCCGTCGGCGTCGAACATTTCGGCACCGGTCCGGTTGATGACGGTCCAGTCGCCGTCACGCAGGTAGGCGATGCGCCGCGCGAGCGGTGACAAGGCGAGGCTGTCGGAGCCGAGAAACATCTCATGCTCGCCGAACCCCACCGCCAACGGCGCGCCGTGACGCGCGCCGATCATCATGTCGCCGTGGCCGGCGAAGATCATGGCGATGGCATAGGCGCCTTCAAGACGCGCAAGGCACGCATGCGCGGCCTCGGGCGGCGTCATGCCGCGTTTGAGATTGCGGTCGATCATCTGCGCCACGGTCTCGGTGTCGGTCTCGGTGGTGAAAACCTGGCCGTCACGTTCAAGCTCGGCGCGCAGCTCGGCGTGATTCTCGATGATGCCGTTATGGACGATCGAGACCAGTGCGGTCCCATGCGGATGCGCGTTGCCCTCGGTCGGCGCGCCGTGCGTGGCCCAGCGCGTATGGCCGATTCCGGTCGTGCCTGACAGCGGAAACCGCTCCAGCGTCTCGCCAAGATTGACCAGTTTGCCCTCGGCGCGTCGGCGCTCGATATGGCCATCCGCAAGTGTGGCGATGCCCGCGGAGTCGTAGCCGCGATATTCCAGCCGACGCAAGGCATCGAACAGGATGGGTGCGGCCGGCCGCCCTCCGACGACACCCACGATTCCGCACATCAGCTCTTTGCCTTCTTCAATCGTGCCTTGAACCAGGACGCACGCCCTGGCTTGTTCACCTGCGGCGCGCGGCCGAACGCCATCGCGTCCGGCTCGACCGTTTGCGTGATCACGCTGCCGGCCGCGATCAGCGCGCCGTCGCCCACCGTCACCGGAGCGACCAGGATCGAGTCCGAACCGACGAACACGTCGCGGCCGATGCTGGTGCGATGTTTCGAGACGCCATCGTAGTTGCAGGTGATTGTTCCGGCACCGATATTGCTTCCGGCGCCGATGCTTACGTCGCCAAGATAGGCGAGGTGGTTTGCCTTGGCGCCGGCGCCCAGATCGGCGGCCTTGAGCTCGACAAAGTTGCCGACATGGGCGGCATCCCCGATCCGTGTGCCGGGACGCAGCCGGGCGTAGGGGCCGATCATCGCCGCTGCTCCGACGATGCAGCCCTCCAGATGGCTGAAGGCGCGGATTTCGCTGCCCCGATCGACCATCACTCCGGGCCCGAACACCACGTGCGGATGGATGGTCACGTCGGGCGCAAGCACGGTGTCGGCGGAGAAGAACACCGTCTCCGGGGCGATCAGCGTGGCGCCGGCCGCCATCGCCGAGGCGCGCAGCCGCCGCTGGATTTCGGCTTCCGCCTCGGCCAGTTCGGCGCGCGAATTGATGCCGCGCAGTTCCGCCTCCGGCGCCTCCACGACGCGCACGACGCCACCGCGCGCGGCCGCCACGGAGACGATGTCGGTGAGATAAAATTCGCCCTTGGCATTGCTGTTGCCGACCGCATCGAGCCACTCGCCGAACGGACTTGCCCTGGCGCAGAACACGCCGGCGTTGCACAATTCGACCGCGCGCTCCGCCGGCGACGCGTCCGCCCACTCGACGATCCGCTCGACCTGTCCGTCGCGCGCGATGACCCTGCCGTAGCGCGCCGGATTGTCGGGACGCATCGCAAGCAAAGCGAGTGCCGCGCCGCCTTGCACACCCAAGATCAGTCGTCGCAGCGTATCGGCGGAGATCAGCGGATTATCGGCGTAGAGCACCGCGACATCGCCCTCGCCGAACAAAGCGCGCGCCTGCAACGCGGCGTGCGCGGTGCCGAGGCGCTGGTGCTGCACCACCACCGCATGCGGCGCCGCGATGGCCGCCAGCGCCTCCATCTCCGGCCCGACGACGACGACGATGCGGTCGAACACGCTTTCGCAGCTCTCGATCAGATGGCGCAGCATCGGCCGTCCGGCGAGCGGATGGGCAGCCTTCGGCAATGCGGAGTTCATACGTGTGCCGAGACCGGCGGCAAGCAGGATGGCGGTGGCGGGCATGATGGATTGCGGGTACCTTCGCCCAGGCGCCCCTGTCAAACCGCAGCGGCCCGCCACCCCATCACAAACCATTACGGGAACCTGCCGCCTGACCACAGCCCCGCTCATCGTCTTCGATCTTGACGGCACCCTGGTCGATACGCTCGACAATCTTACCGCGAGCGCCAATCGGCTGCTCGGCCGCTATCGGCGTGCGCCGGTCGACGCGGCTGCGGTCCGTACGATGGTCGGCGACGGAGTGCCCGCCCTGGTGCGGCGGGTACTGACGCACGCCGCACTCGATGTCGACGAAGCAAGCGCGATCAACACCTTCACGCGGGACTATGAACGTCACGCGGCATGCTCGTCGAAGCCGTTTCCCGGGACGATGGAGACGCTGCTGGCGCTGCATCGAAATGGCTGGAGCCTCGCGGTCTGCACCAACAAGCCGCAGACGGCGGCGCGCACACTGCTCACGGCACTCGGCATCACGCCATTACTCGCGGCAGTCGGCGGCGGCGACAGTTTTGCCACGCGCAAACCCGATCCCGGCCATCTGCTCGCCACCATCGAATGCGCGGGCGGCGCAGGCAGCCGCGCGGTGCTGGTTGGCGATCATTTCAATGACGTTCTCGCCGCCCGCGGCGCCGGCATTCCGTGCATCTTCGCGCTGTGGGGTTACGGGCGTGCCGAGATGGCCGGCAACGCGGCGTGCGCGCGGTCGATCCTGGAGGTGCCACACATCGCGGAAGCGTTGATCAGGCCTGACGAACGTCGCCATGCAGTCGTTGACGCGCCGTCGTAAACATCCCGGCGATGGCGCGGTCCGGGGCAAACGCCGCCAATCCGATCGGCTTCACTCCGGAATAGATGGCTTCCATGCCGCCGCGCAGACGATAGGTTTCGTGCCAGATGCCGCCACCGCCGGGATCGCGGCCAAACTCGCGCCACCAGGCGGCATGTTGCGGCGCACGCGTGAAGGCTTCCAGACTTTCGAAATCACGCCAGTACTGCCGAAAGCCAGGATGCAGCCATCCGAACCACAGATCTTCGTGCAGCAACAGACCTGAAGGAGGGTGGCTCTTCACAGCGCGCAAGCCGCGGCCGATGCGGATCAGGCTCAGCAGCCCTCTCAAGCCGTGCGCCTGATAGCCCAGATAGACCACGACAAGCTCGGGAAAGCCGGCCAGATCGACCGACCTACGCGCGGCAGGCTTGGATCGCCGGGGCTTCATGGATCATGACTCTCTGGTTGGACAGCATGGATTGGCAGCCGTGCAGGTTAGCAAATTTCGTCTAATCAGGTTCGAAAACGTGATCATCTTGCTTCCCGCGACGCCGATCCGATTTCGGCTGCCTACCCTGTTCATATGATGGTTGAGTTTACAGTGTCAACAGACGTCAAGGGAAATCATCGCCACAGTGACTTGCGTGCGGCGCTATTCGATGCAGCGCTTGAGTTGCTGGCGGAAAATGGATCGGAGGCGCTTTCCCTCCGCGCCGTGGCCCGTCGCGCCGGTGTTTCCGCCATGGCCCCTTACCGGCATTACTCCGACAAGGCGGCATTGCTCGCAGCCGTCGCGGCGCACGGTTTTCGCAGCCTCGCGGAAACTCTGCTTGATGCCGACCGGAACGCCGCACCTGATCTGGCCCTCGGAGCGCAGGCGGTTGCCTATGTGCGTTTCGCCTTGGACCGATCCGCATTGTTTCGGCTGATGTTCGAGATCAAGCGTGGCGGCGATCATCCTGAACTCGTCGAGGCTGGAAAAGCCGCCTACGGCGTTCTCTCCGCTCGCGTCGACTTCGAGACGGCGACCGGTGGCGATGGACAAGCCCGCGCGCTCGGCTGTTGGGCGTTCGTCCATGGCTTGGCGGGACTGTTCCTCGATGGCTCAGTCGGCCAGCGGCTTGCGGCTCCCGATGATGAGGTGATCCGACGAGTGACGTCCGCGATGCTTGGCCGCTCCGTCTGACGCTGAATGGATCTATCGAACCGACGCTCCGACGTTTTGCGGGGCGGCGGGAAAATACTCGGCTTTGGTCAAATACAGGGTGATCATGCCGAGTTGCGCGTTCTCGAACATCACCCGCACCGGCAAAGCCGGTTGCCCAGGCAGGACCTGCGCGACCCAGGCGCTGCCGTGCTTCGGCTGCGGCAGCTTGCCGTCTTCCACGTCGTGACGCGGAATGCCGCCGATCAGCAGGCTGGTGAAGTCGCAGCGCAGCGCGCGGCCGCCATACGGTGACAGGCCGCTTGGAGGCACCTCCTGCTCACCTTCCGTGCGCGCGCTGACCCGTGTCAATCGCAGTCCGTCGAAGATCACCGCACTGCCGTTGCAGTGTCCGGTCTGCTGGATGGCGTGCACCATGTCCGCCATGGCGGAGAGCGTGTCGATGCTGCCACCTGTGGTGTCCCTGTTGACAGGTTCGCGGCCAGGTTCGGGTGGCGTCAGCACCCGCACCGCGGGATTGCCATCGGCATAATCCAGCACCGCGGTACGGTGCGCTCCACGGGAAAAGCCGGTGCTTTCAAAATGCAGCGGCTGCACGCCGCCCGCGACGAACAGTCCGGTGGCGGTCGAGGTGAGATTGGTGTGCACCATCAGGCTCAGCAAGCCCACGCTGTAGTCATGCAGCACGACAGAGTAGCCGGCTGGTGTCAGACGCAGATCGGCTTCGACGTTGAGCACGTGAAAGCCGCGTCCGTATGCCACGTAGGTCAGCCGGATCACTCCGGAAGCTTCTTGGCCATCCGGGCTCGCGGCCTTGCCTGCTCCGGCAACGCTCAGCAGGGCAAGAATAGCGAAAATGGCGCGCAGCTTCATAGAACTCATCACTCAATCGTGCCCGCCGCGAGTTCGATGTCAAGCAAGGCGTCAATCGAGCCTTTGGCCTGCCGCCGCCGCACGCCAATGCGCAAGAGTGAGGTCGCCAAAGACGCGGCCGGCGCCGGACTCGGCGAGGCGATCCAACGCGCTGAGGAACCGCATGGCCTCCGCCTCGCATCCGAGCAGGGCCAGGCTGCGCAGGATTCGCGAGATGCGCAGAAAGTTATGGTTGTGCGGCGTGATCCAGGCCGCATCCGCCGCCGGCGGCATGAGGTGCGGGGCATGCTTGAACCCGTAGAACCTCAGCATGCGACGAAATCCGCGCAGCAGGCCGGTCCTGAGCTCGGCATCGTCCCGAAAGGCCGCGATGTCGTCGGCGACGAGCACCGGCGCCATGGGATTGTAGGGGCTCGCCTCCGGGAGCGGAAACAGCCACTGGATATAATCGTGGGTTTGTTCCAGCCAGCGATCGTCCCGCGCCAGGATGCTGGCCTGGGTGCGGCCGCGATGGTCAAGGCCGCCGCGCGCAAAACAGAGGATCGCCGAATCGGGGTTGGTCATGCCCGGGCAAACGAGCGGAGACGATTGGAGATGCGCCGATTGCGCGGCTGCCTCCAGTTTGTTCTGATGCGTCCATGCAGCAGCCGCAGCCAAACCCCGCAGAGCCCGTGCTCCCGCAGTCCGGCGAGCGGAGCCTCGGGCGTGGCCTCGCCTATGGCGGGTTCATCGCGCTGCTTGCCGTCTGCGGATGGATGCGGTTCTCGAACCAGATCGCCGACTTCGCTCCCAATCTTGCGGCCCCCAACGCTCCGGCGGCACAAACGGCATCGATACGTGGCCTCCTGGAATTGAAGCTGATGCCCCTCAGCCAGGAGAGTGTGGCGATCCAGGCGATGGCATTGCCCTCTGGCGACGCGGCCGCGCTGAGCGGGGCCGCGAACCGGCGCCGGGTCCGCCTGGTGCAGATGCCCGTCTATGAGAATGACGGCGCTATCGGCAGCATGGTCGAGGTCGCGTCCGGCGGCTTCACCCGGACCGTGCTGCTCTCCAGCACGCCCACGGTGCTGACCTTGCCGATCGACCATATGGGCGTGGTCAGCTTCCGCCTGCTGGGCCCGTCGCCTCCTGGCGGTCTGGGCATCGGCGCGATCACCCTCGGCGGCCCGATCGGACTGCCGCCGCTTGCCAATGGACAGGTTCTCGAAGTCGGAGTGATCGCGCAATGAAAAGCCTGTTGCCGGCCGCGACCCGGCTGATGCCGCTGATGATGCTGGCGTTCCTGACGCTGGCCACGGTGCAGATCTGCATGCAGCTCCATCTGTCGCCGGCCGCTCTGCTTTCCTGGCTGCCGCGGCTCGGCTGGCTGTATGGTGGGGTCGCGGCCGGAAGCTGGCTGCTGGTGCTGGCGGCGGCGGCCTTCGAATGGCGCGCCGGCGCCGCGCCGCGTAGTCTGAACAAGCAGGCGCGCAAGCGCCGGGGGTGGATGATGGACGTTCTGGCCCGGCTGACCAATCGCGCGGCGCTCGAGGAGCTGCTCTCGCAGCAGGAGCGCGCGACCTTCATCGACGCGGCCGCCCTCGCCCAGGCCCTGCGCTCCCAGGTGATCGGCCAGGACCAGGTCTGCGAGGACGTGGCGGCGCAGCTCCGCAGGCGGCTCGCCTTGCAGGTGCGCGGCAAGCCGGTCGGCATCTTCCTGCTGGCGGGGCCGCCCGGAACCGGCAAGACCTATCTCAGCAAGCGGCTGGCCACGGCGCTCGGCCGCAAGCTGCTGCATTTCGACATGACCCAGATGAGCAGCGCCCACGCGGCGACGCAGTTGTTCGGCTCGCCCAAGGGCTATGTCGGCTCGGACAGCTACGGCAAGCTCACCGGCGGCCTGAAGGAGACGCCGGACTCGGTGGTGCTGCTCGACGAGATCGAGAAGGCGGACCCCGCCGTCTTCAAGAAGTTCCTCTCCGCCTGGAATGACGGGCACGTCACCGAGGCCTCGAACGGCGCCCAGGTCTCGACCACGCGCGCGATCTTCATGCTGACCTCGAACATCGCCACCGAGATGCTTGGAGAGATCGCCGACCGTCTTGGCCATGATCCGGAGTCGATGCGCGCCGCCTCGGTGGAGGCGCTGCGCTCGGCTGGGTTCGCGCCAGAGGTGCTCAACCGGATCGACCGTATCTTTGTCTTCCGCAAGCTGGAAGGTCTCGACATCGCTCGTGTCGCAGCCCTCGAGATCGAGGCGATGATCGCTCAGTACGGCCTTGAAATCGCCCCCGGAGGCATCGACGCGGCGTTGCTGTTCGAGGTGATGCAGCGTCAGGACCGGCTTGGACAAGGCGCCAGCGCCCGCGACCTGGTGCGCTCGATCGAGGAGATCGTCAGCGATGGGCTGATCGAGGCCCGCCAGCAGGGCGCACGGCGGGTGCGCCTTGACCAGGAGGACGGCCGCGTCGTCACCCGTATCGCCGATCTCACCGCGCCGAGCCGCCACGACGCGGAGGGCGCGGTGCATGGCAACGCGCGATAGAAGAGCGCCGTAATGTCGGTCATCGGCCGGCTCTGGCGCCGGGCGCCGGCGTGGCGGCTCTGGCTGTTCATCGCGGCCGCCAGCACCGGACTTGCGGCGATGTTTCCGCCGCATCTACCGGAGCTGCTCCCGCGCCGTCCATCCGCGCCACCAGGGCCGCGATACATTCCGCAGGCAGACACGGCTCCCCACCCCTCCACGGGGATTTTCATGCCCAGCCTCAGCGGCACACGGCAGACGCTGATCCCGTTTGCCGGCAGGCAGGTGCCGCTGCCGCAGGGCAAATGGTCGGAAATCGCGCTGATGCGCACGGCGGCCTCGATCTCGGAGCAAGGCCTGGTGCTGGTCCGCCTGCAATCAGGTCGGATGACCGGAATGATCATGGTGCTCGGGACCTCCGCGATCGAGCGCGATGCGCCGATCCCGGCGGCAGCCTGCGCGGATCCAAGCGGCTTGCCGGTGCACATCCTGACGCCGCCGGACGAGCAGGATCTTGCGTTGCAGGAGTGCTGGTCGATGCGTCGTCTCGCCACAGCGGCTTTGGTCGACGCGCCCAATCCTCTACAAAGCCGGACCTTCCGGCGTCTCGGCACGCTCGGCATCGCGGTGCCGTCGCATCTTCTCTCATCGTTCTATTTTCGTCACTCCGACCATGCGGGCCTGGGTGTCACGATCCTGCTTCCGGACCCTGTCGAAAGCGCCGGCCTGGCGCTTCGTGTGGAAGGCTGGATGCGTCGCTGGGTGCCGCTGCTGCATAGCGGCTTCGACAACGATCTGACCGCGGCCTCGGTCCGGCCAAATTTGGCCCACGATCCGGGATAGCGGCCTACACCACCGCCGTCGGCAATGGACGCCTGGCGAAGAAGGCGTCCAGATTCTCCAGCACCAGGTTGCCCATCGCCGCGCGCGCCTCCACCGTGGCGCTGCCGGCATGGGGAGCGAGGGCTACGTGCGGCAGGCTCAGCAGCGCATCCGGGACGTTCGGCTCCTCGGCAAAAACATCGAGGCCGGCGCCTCCCAGCCGGTGCGCGACGAGCGCCTCGACCAACGCCGCCTCGTCGACCACGGAGCCGCGGGCGATGTTGATCAGCACTCCGTTTGGTCCCAGCGCCGTCAGCACCTCGCGATCAATCAGGCCGTTGGTGTCGGCGGACGCGGACGTCGCCACGAACAGCACATCCGATGACACGGCAAGCGAGCGCACGTCGGCATGGAAGGCATGCACGGTCTCTTTCGGCGCGCGGCTGGTATAGGCGATGCTGCCGCCGAAGCCGGCGAGCCGGTCGGCAATGCCTTGTCCGATGCGGCCGAGACCGACGATGCCGTAGCGAAGACCCGAGGCGCGTCGGGCGAGCGGCACGTTGCCGGCAGGCCAGTGCCCGTCCCGCACATGCCGCTCCGCCGCCGGCAGCCTGCGCATGACGTTTAGCATCAGCGCGATGGCGAGATCGGCGACGTCATCGGTGAGCACGTCGGGGGTATTGGTGACGCGCACGCCGGCGGCCTGCATCGCCGGCAGGTCGATACGGTCGAAGCCGACGCCGAACACCGCAACGATGCCGAGATCGGGCAGCCGCGCCGCCATCGCCGTCCGCACGCCCAGATGGCCGCCGGTGACGATGCCGCGAATGCCGGGCGCATGCGCATCGAGCCATGCATCCCGCTCGGATCGCTCCGGCAGACGAAGCATCGCGTAGCGCTCGTCGAGCACCTCCTGTACCTGAGGCGGCATGGGGCAGAGTTGCAGCACCTTGGTCTTCAACAGGGAGTTCCTTCCTAGAGCACGGACAGCACGCCGCCATCAACGTAGATCACCTGGCCGTTGACGAAATCGGACGCGCGTGAGGCCAGAAACACCGCGGCTCCCGACAGTTCCTCGACCCGACCCCAACGCCCCGCCGGGGTGCGCGAGCGCAACCAGGCGTCGAACGCCGGGTCGTCGCGCAACGGCCGGTTCAGCTCCGTCTCGAAATAGCCGGGACCGATCGCGTTGATCTGAAGCCCGTGTCTGGCCCAGTCCGCGCACATGCCGCGCGTCAGCATCTTCACCGCGCCCTTCGACGCCGTGTACGGCGCGATCGTCGGCCGACCGACCTCGCTCTGCAGGCTGGCGATGTTGATGATCTTGCCGCGCGCGCGGGGGATCATGCGTCTGGCGACGGCCTGACCCACAAAGAACACGCTGTCGAGATTGGCGCGCATCACCTCCCGCCAGGTCTCGACCGGAAACGCCTCAAGCGGCATGCGCCGCTGTATGCCGGCATTATTGACCAGGATATCGATCGCGCCCACCTCGCTTTCGATCCGCGCGACACCTTCCTCCACCGCACCCGGGTCGGTCACGTCGAAGGCTCCGAGCCCGTCATGGGATGAGACCGCCGATGGACCGAGCACGCCAGCGGCGGCGGCCAGCCGCCCACGATCACGGCCATTCAGCACCACCCTGGCTCCGGCCTCGGCAAGGCCGCGCGCGATCGCCAGCCCCAGCCCCTGGCTGGCCCCGGTGACCAGCGCCAGCCGGCCGGTAAGATCGAACAGACCAGGCGCCATCGCTTCATCTTCCCGCTGGAGGGGCTTCCTCACGATGCCGCACAGTGGCATACCGAACGCCTCGGTCACATGGCAAGATGTCGGCAGGCAATAGCCGCCCGGGCCGGGAGGAGGACGCCATGCTGGCTGCAGTGCTGCACGCCGCGCACGACCTGCGTATCGAGGAGCGTCCGGAACCGTCACTCATGCCAGGCGAGGCCAGGGTGCGGGTCGCCGCCGGAGGCATCTGCGGCTCGGATCTCTCCTATTTCAACAAGGGCGGCGTCGGCGATTTCCGGCTGCGCGAGCCGCTGGCGCTCGGTCACGAGGTTGCGGGCGAGGTCGTCGAGACCGCGTCGCCAGCGACGGTCGCGGTCGGCGCCCGCGTCGCCATCAATCCAAGCCGGCCCTGCCTGCATTGCGACTGCTGCCGCGCCGGACGCGGCAATCTGTGCCGGGCCATGCGTTTCCTCGGCAGCGCCGCGGTGATGCCGCACGTACAGGGCGCATTCAGCGAGACCGTCGTGGTGCGCGCCGACCAGTGCGTGCCGGTGCCGCAGGCCATGCCCTATCGCCTCGCCGCCTGCGCCGAGCCGCTCGCCGTCGCCCTGCACGCGGTGCGTCGCGCCGGCTCGATGGTCGGATGCCATGTGCTGGTCGCGGGCGCCGGTCCGATCGGGCTGCTGTGTCTTGCCGCCAGCCTGCACGCGGGAGCGGCGACAGTCACCCTCACCGACCTGTTCGAGGCGCCGCTGCGGATTGCCCGCGCCATGGGAGCGACGGATACCTGCTGCGTCCGGTCCGATCCGGATCACCTCGCCCGGCTCGGCATCGAACGAGGCGGCTTCGCGTGTGCCATCGAGGCAACCGGAGCCGCCGCCTCGGTTGCCGCACTGCCGGCGCTGATGCGTCCGGGCGGACGCATCGTCCAGCTCGGCATGCTGCCGCCCGGGGAAGTGGCGCTGCCTGTCAATCTGCTGATGTCCCGTGAGATCGACCTGATCGGCTCGTTCCGCTTCCATGAAGAGTTCGACATCGCCGTGGCGGCCCTCGCCTCCGGCCGGATCGATATCGCGCCGATCCTGTCCGCAAGCCTGCCGCTCGCTCGTGCCGAGGAAGCCATGGCGCTCGCCGGCGACCGCACGCGCGCAATCAAGGTGCATCTGGAGATCGGCTGAGACGGAGCCCGCCCTGATGGCGCCCCTGCTTGAATTCGACCCAGCCTTGCTTGAATTTGACAACGTCACCAAGCGCTTCGGCGGCACGCTGGCCGTTGATGCGGTGTCGCTCGCGCTGCAAGAAGGCGAGATCCTGGCTCTGCTCGGCGAGAACGGCGCCGGCAAATCCACCTTGATCAAGGCGTTGGCCGGCATCCACACGCCCGATTCCGGCCGCATCCTGTTCCGCGGCGAGCCGTACCGACACCTGCGCGCGAGGCGCGGGGAACGCCAATCGGTCGCCTTCATCCACCAGGATCTTGGTCTGATCGACTGGATGACGGTCGCCGAGAACATCGCGCTGGGCGTCGGCTACAAGCGAGCACGCGGCCTGATCTCATGGAAGCAGTCGCGCCAGCAGGCGCTGTCGGTGCTGCAAACCATGAGTGCGGACATCAATGCCGACGCGCGCATCATGCATCTGACCCGCACCGAGCGCTCTTTGGTGGCGATCGGCCGGGCGCTCGCGGCGCGCGCGGAAGTGCTGGTGCTGGACGAGCCGACCGCCAGCCTTCCCGCTGACGAGGTCGAGCGGCTGCTTCGCGTGCTGCGCGACCTGCGCCAGACCGGCATCGGCATGATCTATGTCTCGCACCGGCTCGATGAGGTGTTCCAGGTGGCGGACCGGGTCGCGGTGCTGCGCGACGGCCGCCTCGTCGGAGTGAAGCGGGTGCTGGAAACCAGCCCGTCCGATCTGGTCGTCATGATCGTGGGGCGTCCTTCCGAGCAGGTGTTCATCCCGCCCGCCGAAGCAGGCACGGCGGCACGCCTGGTGCTGGACCGTCTGGTCGTGGGCGATGCGGGGCCGGTCAGCCTGACCCTGCGTCAGGGCGAAATGGTTGGCCTGGTCGGGCTGCGCGGCGCCGGTCAGGATCGGATCGGCCGCGCCTTGTTCGGCTGCGGCGGGATGGAGCAGGGCCGCGTGTCGCTCGACGGCGAGCCATACCGTCCGTCGACACCGGCGGCGGCGATGCGCCTGGGCGTCGGGCTGGTCGCCGGAGAGCGCGTGGCGGAGAGCCTCGGCATGCCGCTTTCCGTGTGCGAGAACCTGTTCATCAATCCCGGCGCGCGCGGCCACGCGGCACTCAGCCTGCGCGCGCCAGCACGGGAGCATGCCGACTGCATCGCAGCGGGTGCGGCGATGAGCCTGCGTCCGAACGATCCCCGCATCCCGGTGGAGACACTCTCGGGAGGCAACCAGCAGAAGGTGGTGCTCGCGCGCTGGTTCGGTCTTGCCACACGGCTGCTGATCCTCGAGGAGCCCACCGCCGGCGTCGATGTCGGCGCCAAGGCGGAGATCTACGCGCTGCTGCGCACCGCCTTGCAAGGCGGCCTTGCGGTGATCGTGGTGGCGACGGATTTCGAGGAAGTCGCCAAGATCTGCCATCGTGCGCTGGTGTTCAGCCAGGGCAGCGTGGTGGCGGAGATCGGAGGGCACGCGCTCTCGGTGCAAAATCTGCTCGCCGCCGCTTCCGCCGGTGGGCACCAGGACCAGCCATGAACATGCTGAAGTCGACGGCGCTGGAGCCGGCTCCAGGCGCGCTCGCCGGGGTTCCGATCGGACGGCGCATCGCCGTGCTGCTGCCGGTCTATGGCCTGGTGGTGCTGACCGTGCTGCTGGCAGCGCTGTTCTCGCTGCTGCTGCCGGACACCTTCCCCACGCTGCTCAACATGCGCTCGATCCTTGGCTCCAAGTCCGTCGTGGCGATGCTCTCGCTTGCCGCCACGGTGCCGATGATGACCGGCAAGATCGATCTCACCGTCGGCTACGGCGTCGTGCTCTGGCACATCCTGGTGATCTCGCTGCAGATCGCGGGCGTGCCCTGGCCGCTGGCGGTGCTGATCGTGCTCGCCATGGGCGTGGTGTTCGGCCTGCTCAACGGCCTGCTGGTCGAGGTGGCGCAGATCGACAGCTTTATTGCCACGTTGGGCACCGGCACGGTGATCTATGCGGTGGCGCTGTGGTGGACCGGCGGTCAGCAGGTCATCGGGCAGTTGTCCCCAGGCTTCTTCGCAATCGATGCGGCGAGCCTGTTCGACATTCCGATCCCGGCCTTCTATGTGCTTGGCCTGGCTTTGCTGCTCTGGGTCGTCTCGATCTATACGCCGCTCGGCCGCTACTTCTACGCGATCGGCGCCAATCCGCGCGCCGCCGAGCTGAACGGCATCCCGACCCGACGCTACGTCATGCTGGCCTTCATGACCTCGGGCTTCATCACCGCTCTGGCCGGGGTGGTGCTGGCCGCAAGGCTGCGTGTCGGGCAGGCCAGCGTCGGACTCGAATTCCTGCTGCCTGCCCTGGTCGGCGCGTTTCTCGGCTCGACCACGATCAATCCGGGACGCGTCAATATCTGGGGCACGGTCATCGGGATCGTGATCCTGGCCATCGGCATCTCCGGGATAGAGCAGCTCGGCGGCGCCTTCTGGGTCGAGCCCGCCTTCAATGGCGCGACCTTGCTGATCGCCATCGGCCTCGCCGGCTGGACCGGACGCAGGCGCGCGCAGTCTCGTCTCAGCCCGCCAAAACCACCATCGCCACGGGAAACGCCATGAAAACTCCGCTCAGTAGCCCTGCCCTGGTGGCAGCCATGCTCGCCGCCACATCCGCCGCGCATGCGCAAGACACGCTTGCCCAGGCGCGCGCCGTGGTCGCCGCCGCCACCGCGCCTTCCTCGAAATGGGATGGCCCGACCACCGGCCCCAAGGCCGTCGCCGGCAAGACGGTCGTCTATGTGGCGGCCGACATGCGCAACGGCGGCATCCAGGAAGCCGGCGAAGGCGTCCAGCAGGCCGGACGAAAGATCGGCTGGAAGATACGCGTCCTCGATGGCCAGGGCAGCGTTTCCGGCATCCAGTCGGCGCTGTCCCAGGCGATCGCGCTCAAGCCGGACGCCGTCGTCATCGGCGGCTTCGACATCGTCCAGAACGCCGCCATCATCAAGCAGGCACAAGCGCAGGGCATCAAGATCGCGGCCTGGCACGGCGCCCCCACGCCAGGCCCGATGCCGCAATACGGCATCATCTCCAACGTCACCAGCAGCAGCGCCAAGGTCGCCGAGGTGGCGGCCGACTATGCCATCGCGCAAACCGACGGCCATGCCGGCGTGGTGATCTTCACCGACAGCTCGTACGCGATCGCGCTCGCCAAGGCGAAGATGATGCAGGGCCAGATCAGGAAATGCCCCGGCTGCACCGTGCTTGCCTTCGAGGACACGCCGCTCGCCGACACCTCGACCCGGATGCCGCAGCTCACCACCTCGCTGATCGAGCGATTCGGCAAGAAATGGACCGCCTCTCTCGCCATCAACGATCTCTACTACGACTTCATCGGACCGCCGCTGATCTCCGCCGGCGACAACCCGGCCGGCCCGCCGATCAACATCAGTGCCGGCGATGGCAGCAAGTCCGCCTACGAACGCATACGCGCTGCCCAATATCAGGCGGCGACAGTGCCGGAGCCGCTGCTGCTGCAAGGCTGGGAGGTGATCGACGAGCTTAACCGCGGCTTCGCCGGACAGCCGGCTTCCGGCTACGTCGCACCCGTGCATCTGGTCACGGCGAAAAATGTCAATCTCGATGGCGGCAAGCAGGATCTCTACGACCCGGACAATGGCTATCGCGACATCTATGCGAGGATCTGGGGCAAATGAATGACTTCGAGATCATCGACAAGCGCTTTTCCCGGTATGTCCTGTTCAACGCACGGCTCGAGCGCATTGCGGACGGGTGCCGCTGGACCGAGGGGCCGGTCTGGTTCGGCGACGCCGGCTGCCTGCTGTTCAGCGACATTCCCAACAACCGGATCTTGCGCTGGATCGAGGGGCTCGGAGTCTCCGTCTATCGGCAACCGAGCCAGTTCGCCAACGGCGGCACACGCGACCAGCAGGGCCGGCTGATTTCCTGCCTGCACGGGGCGCGCGCGGTGGTGCGCACCGAGCATGACGGACGCATCACCGTGCTCGCGAACAAGTTCCAGGGCCAGCGGCTGAACTCTCCGAACGACGTGGTGGTGAAATCAGACGGCTCGATCTGGTTCACCGATCCGCATTACGGCATTGCAATGGATTACGAGGGCGAGCGCGCCGAAGAGGAACTGCCCTGCCACGTCTATCGCCTCGATGCGCGCACGAAAAAGCTTGCCGTCGTCAGCGACGCGTTTGATTGCCCGAACGGGCTATGCTTCTCGCCGGACGAAAGCCTGATCTATATCGCGGAGACCGGACGCATGGGAGAGGACTGCGCGAAACGCGAGATACGCGTCTTCGATGTGAGGGACGCCGCCCGCGGTCAGCTCGGCAACGAACGCCCATTCTACGCGCCCGAAATCGGCGCCGCCGACGGGTTCCGCTGCGACGAGGACGGCAATGTCTGGACCAGCGCCGGCGACGGCGTGCATTGCGTGAGCGCCGAAGGCGAGCTGCTCGGCAAGATACGCGTGCCTGAGGCAGTGTCGAACATCACCTTCGGCGGCCGTCATCGCAGCCGGCTGTTCATCTGCGCGACCGGCTCGGTTTATGCGGTCTATGTGAACCGCCGTGGCGCGCCTCCTCCGTAGCGGGCATCCACGCACCCTGTGCTATCGTCGATCAGGGCAAGGAGAAGCGAATGGCTGAGGCTGATCATCGCCGCATTGCGCTGGTCACGGGCGCCGGCAGCGGCATCGGACGCGCGGTGACGCTCGCGCTGCTTGGCGGCGGCTGGTCGGTGACACTGGTCGGACGCAAACGCGACACGTTGGAGGAAACCGCGGGTCTCGCGGGCGAAGAAAAGCGCAACACGCTGATCCACCCGGCGGATGTTTCTGACCCCGCCTCGATGGACGGGCTGTTTGCTGCCGTTCAGGAGCGATTCGGCCGCCTCGATCTGCTGTTCAACAACGCCGGCGCCAATGCGTCCGGATCGCCCGATACCCTGAGCTACGAGCAATGGTCGAAGGTGGTCTCGATCAACCTGACCGGTTCGTTCCTGTGCGCGCAAGGCGCGTTCCGCATGATGCGCCATCAGCAGCCGCAAGGCGGACGCATCATCAACAACGGTTCGATCTCGGCACATGCGCCACGACCGAACTCGATTGCGTACACGGCGACGAAGCACGCCATAACCGGGCTCACAAAATCCTTGTCCCTCGACGGACGCAAGTTCGACATCGCCTGCGGGCAGATCGACATCGGCAATGCGCTGACCTCGATGGCCTCGCAGATGACCTCCGGCGTGCCGCAGGCGAACGGCGAGCTTGCCCCGGAGCCGGTGATGCATGTGGACGACGTCGCCCGCACCGTCCTGTTCATGGCCTCTCTGCCACTCGACACCAACATCCAGACCCTGACCGTGATGGCGACGGCAATGCCGTTCGTCGGCCGCGGCTGATCCAAAGGAGCGACAGACGATGCAGCACCCTGCCTTGCTTCCTGGCAACACGGCGGTGATCACCGGTGCGGCCAGCGGCATCGGTCTCGCTGGCTGCCGGCGTCTTGCCAGCCTTGGACTGAACATCGTGCTGTGCGACTTGCCGGGGGACGCACTCGATCGGGCTGAGCGCGAGGTTCGGGCCAGCGCAAGGCCGGAGGCGCTGATCCACGCGCATGCCGCCGATGTCTCGGATGCGGACCAGATGACGGCACTCCGCGACATCGTCCATGACCATATGGGCGGTGTTTCGGTGCTGATGAACAATGCCGCGGTCGGGTCGAACCCGGGACGATCCTGGGAGCGTCCGGATGGCTGGCGCGCGCTGCTCGACGTGAACCTGTTCGGGGTGATCAACGGTGTGCAGGCGTTCGCGGGCGCGATGCTGGCGGGCAAAAAGCCCGGTCTGATCATCAACACCGGCTCCAAGCAGGGCATCACGCTGCCGCCCGGCAACAGCGCCTACAATGTCTCGAAGGCGGCGGTAAAGGCGTTCACGGAGTCGCTGGCGCACGAGTTGCGGCAGGCCGGCGGGGCGCTCAGCGCGCATCTGCTGATCCCGGGCTTCACCTTCACCGGCATGACCGATGCCAAGGAAAAGCCTGACGCCGCCTGGACCGCCGAGCAGGTGATCGACTTCATGCTCCAGTCGATCGAGCACGGCGACTTCTATATTCTCTGTCCGGACAACGCCGTCCCGCGCGCGCTTGATGAGCAACGCATGCGCTGGGCCGCAGGCGACATCATTCATAACCGGCCGGCGCTGTCCCGCTGGCATCCGGAGCATGCGGATGAATTCGAACGCTTCATCAAACAGTCTTGATAGGGCTTCATCGGCGCCGGCAAAGCGCCTGCGACGGGTGCCGCCCTTCTAGCGGGCAGCGCCGGGAGCTATATGTGGCGTAACACCCTCACTCCATATGGTCGCACACATGCCCGCCTATCGCTCACGCACCACCACACACGGACGCAACATGGCCGGCGCACGCGCCTTGTGGCGTGCCACCGGCATGCAGGACGGCGATTTCGGCAAGCCGATCATCGCCGTCGCAAACTCCTTCACGCAGTTCGTGCCGGGCCATGTCCACCTCAAGGATCTTGGTCAACTGGTCGCGGGCGAAATCGCCGCCGCCGGCGGCGTGGCAAAGGAATTCAACACCATTGCCGTCGATGACGGCATCGCCATGGGCCATGGCGGAATGCTCTACAGCCTGCCGTCGCGCGAGTTGATCGCGGACAGCGTCGAATACATGGTCAACGCGCATTGCGCCGACGCGCTCGTCTGCATCAGCAATTGCGACAAGATCACGCCAGGCATGCTGATGGCGTCGATGCGCCTGAACATTCCCACCGTCTTTGTCTCCGGCGGTCCGATGGAAGCCGGCAAAATCCAGAACGGCGCCGCCATGCAACGTGCCGATCTGATCACCGCCATGGTGGCCGGCGCCGATGCGCGTGTCAGCGACGCGGACGCCGAGGTGATGGAGCGCTCTGCCTGCCCGACATGCGGTTCCTGCTCGGGGATGTTCACCGCCAATTCGATGAACTGCCTGACGGAGGCGCTCGGCCTGGCGCTGCCGGGCAACGGCAGCGTGCTGGCGACGCATGTCGACCGCAAGCGGCTGTTCGTGGAGGCCGCGTGGCTCATCGTCGATCTCGCCCGTCGCTGGTACGAGCAGGAAGACGCAACCGCGCTGCCGCGCGGAATTGCCACCATGGCGGCATTCGAGAATGCAATGTCGCTGGATATTGCCATGGGTGGCTCGACCAACACCGTGCTGCACCTGCTGGCGGCGGCCCACGAGGCCGAGGTCGCGTTTTCCATGCGAGACGTGGACCGCCTGTCTCGACACGTGCCGAACCTCTGCAAGGTCGCGCCGTCGAAGGCGGACGTGCACATGGAAGACGTGCACCGCGCCGGCGGCATCATGCGCATCCTCGGCGAATTGGCGCGCGGCGGCCTGATTGATACGACGACAGCGACCGTGCATACGCCGACACTGGCCGATGCCCTGGCGCGTTGGGACATCAGGGCGCGGGGACCGGAGGCGGCCGACAGCGCGCATCGGTTCTTTCAGGCGGCGCCGGGCGGGGTCCGGACGACACAGGCATTCAGTCAGGCAAACCGCTACGCCGAATGCGATGCGGACCCGCAATTCGGTGTCGTGCGCGACGTGGCACACGCCTTCAGCGTCGATGGCGGGCTTGCGGTGCTGTTCGGCAACCTCGCTCCGGAAGGAGCAATCGTAAAAACCGCGGGTGTCGATCCCGCCTCCCTGGTGTTCAAGGGTCCGGCGCGCGTTTTCGAGAGCCAGGAGGCTTCGGTCTCCGCGATCCTGGGCGGCGAGATCAAGGCGGGCGACGTCGTGGTGATCCGCTATGAAGGCCCGAAGGGTGGCCCCGGCATGCAGGAGATGCTGTATCCGACCAGCTACCTGAAATCGAAAGGGTTGGGCAGCCAGTGCGCGCTGATCACCGATGGCCGCTTTTCCGGCGGCACCTCCGGCCTCTCAATCGGTCACATCTCGCCGGAAGCAGCCGAAGGCGGCGCGATCGGGCTGATCCACGAAGGCGACATCATCGAGATTGATATTCCCAACCGAAAGCTCGCCGTAGCCGTTGCGGATACGGTGCTGGCGGCACGTCGCACAGAGATGCAGTCTCGCGCCGGCGCCTGGCGACCCGACAGGGTGCGCCACGTCTCCGCGGCATTAGAGGCCTATGCGGCGCTGACCACGAGTGCGGCGCGCGGCGCCGTGCGCGATGTGAAACAACTGACCGGACGCGGATAAACCGCTCGCTTTGCACGGCGTTGCCGACCTGCATGTAACTCCAGCAGGCAGGTGAGCGATGTCGCAGACACCCCGGGCGCCAGAACCAGCAAACGAGATCGAGCGGCACGAGAATGCGCTGCTTGCCAGGATCGGTCTTCCGACATTCCTGTTATGGGGCTTTATCGGCACGTTGATCTTCATGATCGGAGACGGCGTGGAGTCTGCCTATCTGTCGCCATTCCTGGTCAAGAAAGGCATCTCCGAGCACGACGTGGCACTTCTGGTCACGACCTACGGCGTCGCGGCGGCGATTTCATCGTGGCTTTCGGGAGCGTTGTCCGACGTGATTGGTCCCAAACGTGTGATGATCGCCGGCCTGATTATCTGGATCATCTTTGACGCTCTGTTCCTGTCGCTGGCTATTCCAGCCACGAACTACACCCTGATGCTGGTCTTTTACGGGCTGCGCGGGTTTGGGTATCCGCTGTTCGCCTTCGGCTTCCTGATCTGGATAGTCATTACGGTCAATCCGGCGCGGCTCGGCTCAGCCTGCGGCTGGTTCTGGTTCGCTTTCACCGGCGGCCTGCCCACCTTGGGATCGTTGTTCGCCCGCTTTGCGATCCCCCTCGTCGGCGCCTATCGCACACTCTGGTTTGCTCTCGGCATCGTTGTCATCGGCGGCCTGATTGCCCTGCTTGGCATACGCGATCAGCGCGGCGCGGAGCATCGTGCGGAAGCCGGACAATCACCGTTCAAGACGCTGTTCGCCAGCCTTTCCATCGTTCGTCTTCGTCCGAAGACCGGCCTCGGGTGCATCGTACGAGCCATCAACACATCCGCCGAGTTCGGCTTTCTGGTCATGCTGCCAATCTACTTCACGAAGACGCTGCATTTCACCCTGGAGCAGTGGCTTGAGGTCACAACGTGCATCTTTGCAAGCAACATCATCGGCAATCTTCTCTCCGGCATCGTCAGCGATTGGCTGAGCTGGCGGCGCACGATCATCTATGTCGGAGGAATCGGTTCGGCGATCAGCACGCTCGCGCTCTACGCCGTGCCGACCCTGCTTGGTCCAGGCGGCATGGTGCTGACGTTATGCGCCGGCGCCTTTTATGGTTTGACTCTTGCCGGCTACGTGCCGCTGTCCGCGCTGATGCCCTATCTGGCGCCCGAAGATAAACCCGCTGCGATGTCGATGCTCAACCTGGGAGCCGGAGCCAGCGTGTGGGTCGGCCCCGCCATCGTTGCGATTTTTCAGCCCAGCGTCGGAGTGCTGGGAGTGATGTGCATCTATTCGGCAATCTATTTCATCAGCGCGATAATGTCGTTCTTCCTGACCTTGGAGCCGCGGGTCGAGGAGGAAATTGCCGCCGACAGAGCCGCCGGCAGGCTTGTCGCAGGCCACTGACGCCGAGATCAAACAACGCCGAATTGTCGCAGCGCCCGCGCGAAATTCGTCGTCAGCGCCAGAACGGGTATGCGGGAGGTGAATGATGGTAATTGAATTGGCTTTCGAACCGTATATGCTGCGAATCGACGGATTAATCGATCAACCGCCGAATCACCTCGGCACTAGGAAAACATCATGGCGCGCGCGACGACCTCCAAGACCTCCTCCCGTAAATCGCGAATGACGGCATCCGAGTCTCCGCCGAAGCGCAGGCCCGGCCGACCGATCGGCTCGACCAAGGCGAAACGGATTGCTCCCGTAGCCAGTCCGTCGCGCGTCGTGAAACCTGCCGCAAAGCGCGGACCAGTTTCCAAGGCAGCCGCGGCGGCTCCGAAGATGAGCAAGTCGGAACTTGAAGCGCATGTCTCCAAGCTGGAGCGGACCCTTTCACGTCTGCGCGACAAGAATAAGGAACTCAAGCAGGCGGCGACCGACGCGCGCGAGCATGCCGACACATTGGAGGAGCAACTTTCTTCGCGCCCCGCGACAGCGTCCAAGACGCCACGCCAGCCCCGTCGCAGCTCCGGCGCGCAGTCCACGCCGATCGAGGCGATGGAGCCCGAGCCGTCGGAGCTTTGACGGCGCAACGCTGAGCCGGCCCGCTTGCAAACATCCGACGTCGAGGACGTCTGGACATATCCTCGGCCGCCGATCGTGCGGCCGGTCCCGGCACGTGTCTCGATCCGTTTCGCCAGCCGTGAAATTGCTTCAACCGAAGCAGCACTCAGTGTTCTGGAGACAAGTCATCCACCTGTCTATTACCTGCCGCCAGAGGCCTTCATCAACTGTGTGCTGGAACCTGCAGGCGGCGGCAGCTTCTGTGAATGGAAAGGTCTGGCACGCTACTGGACGATCGCGGCAGGCGATCGCCGTGCCAGGTCCGCAGCCTGGAGCTACGCTGATCCGTCAATCGCCTACGCTGTGTTGAAGGATCATGTGGCGGTCTATGCCGCAGCGATGGATGGGTGCTTTGTTGGCGACGAGCAGGTTCAGCCGCAGCCCGGCGGTTTCTACGGCGGCTGGATCACCGCGAATCTCAAGGGTCCCTTCAAGGGTGTCCCTGGCAGCGCGGGATGGTAGAGCAACGCGTGTCCTGATCATCATACATCAAGGTTGGCAACCTTCAGCGCGTTGCCGACAATGAAATCCCGTCGCGGTTCGACGACATCGCCCATCAGCGTTGAGAATATCTGAGCAGCATTTTCGATGTCGCCAACCTTGACTTGCAGCAGGGTGCGCGCCGTGGGATCGAGCGTAGTGCGCCAGAGTTGCTCGGCGTTCATCTCGCCAAGACCCTTGAAGCGCTGAATCGCAAGTCCTCTACGCCCTTGAGCGAGGATACGGTCGTAAGCGCTGGCCGGCCCCTGGACAGCGGCGTCGTGGTTGTCGAGAGACAGCATCGCCGACTCGCCGCCGAAGTCGCGCGCGAGCAGTTCGGCACGCTCCGCCAGCCACAACACGTCCGCGCTGCGCAGCGCACTCGCCTCCAGATGGTAGCGCTCGCCAACGCCGCGCACGTTACGGCCCAGATGCAGCCCAGATGCATCGACCGACGCCACCCAGCCGCGCTCGGCCGGCGGCGAGGCGGCGTCCAGGCGGGCCGCCAGCGCCTGCGCGCGAGCCTGAGCACGCGCCGCATCCGGAGTGAGGACGCCGGCGACCGCCGCCTGTTCCAGGACCCAGATCGGCGCCATCGTCGCCAGCCGGCGCAGCGCGCGCATGGCATCGTGCAGCCAGACGGTCTCGGCCGCCAGCTCGGCGCCTTGCAGAACACGCCCGTCAGAATAGGTCAGGCGGGAATGGGACAGCGCCTTGTCCAGCAGATACTGCTCGAGCTGGCCGTCGTTCTTGAGATAGCGCTCCTCGTTGCCGCGCTTGGCGCGATAGAGCGGCGGCTGGGCGATATAGAGATGGCCGCGCTCGATCAGCTCCGGCATCTGCCGAAAAAAGAAGGTCAGCAGCAAGGTGCGGATGTGCGAGCCATCGACATCGGCATCGGTCATGATGACGATACGGTGGTAGCGCAGTTTGGCCAGCGAGAAGCCGCCCTGCTCGGGTTCCGCGTGGCCGATGCCGGTGCCGAGGGCGGTGATCAGCGTGCCGATCTCGGCGGAGCCGAGCATGCGGTCGAAGCGCGCGCGCTCGACATTGAGGATCTTGCCTTTCAGCGGCAGGATCGCCTGGAAGCGACGGTCGCGTCCCTGCTTGGCTGTGCCGCCCGCGCTGTCTCCCTCGACCAGGAAGATTTCCGCGCGCGCGGCGTCGCGCTCCTGGCAGTCGGCAAGCTTGCCGGGCAGTGTCGAGATGTCGAGCACGCCTTTGCGCCTGGTCAGTTCGCGCGCCTTGCGCGCCGCCTCGCGCGCGGCGGCCGCATCCATCACCTTGCCGATGATCAGCCGCGCCTCTTTCGGATGCGTCTCGAACCAGTGTGCGACCGCATCGGCCGTGGCGGCCTGCACCACCGGCTGGACTTCCGAACTGACCAGCTTCTCCTTGGTCTGCGAGGAAAATTTCGGGTCGGGCACCTTTACCGACAGCACCGTGGTCATGCCCTCGCGCATGTCCTCGCCGGACAGGCTGAGCGCTTCCTTCTTGCCAAGCCCCTCCGCGTATTTGCCGACAACGCGGGTCAGCGCCTGACGGAAGCCGGCAAGATGCGAGCCACCGTCGCGCTGCGGAATGTTGTTGGTGAAGCAGAGCATGGTCTCATGAAAGCTGTCGTTCCATGACAGCGCGAATTCCACCTTGATGCCTTGCGCGTTGTCGATGCCAAGTGCGGTAATCGGCGGAGCCGCCACCGGCGCCTTGCCCCGGTCGAGCCATTCGACGAAGGCAACCAGTCCACCCTGGTAGCAAAAGCGCTGCTCCTGCACCGGCGCATGACGCTCGTCTCGCAGCAGGATCGCGAGACCGGAATTGAGAAAGGCAAGTTCCCGCAACCGGCGTTCAAGCACGGCAAACTCAAACTCGGTCTTGGCAAAGGTTGCGGCACTCGGCTTGAAAGTCACTTCCGTGCCGCGCGCCGCGTCGCTCGGACCCACGATGCGCAGCGGGGCCACGGTCTCGCCATGGCGAAAGCCAATCTGGTGCTCGATGCCCTCGCGCCAGATACGCACCTCCATCCATTCCGATAAAGCATTGACGACCGCGGCGCCGACGCCATGCAGGCCGCCAGACACCTTATAGGAGTTCTGGTTGAACTTGCCGCCGGCATGCAGCCGCGTCAGCACCAGTTCGGCGGCGCTGATACCCTCCTCGCTATGCATGTCGATGGGGATGCCGCGACCGTTGTCGCGTACGGTTACGGAGCCATCGCCGTTCAGAATGACTTCGCAGGACGTCGCATATCCCGCCTGCGCCTCATCAAGCGCGTTGTCGATGATCTCGAAGGCCATATGGTGCAGGCCGGAACCATCATCGGTGTCGCCGATATACATGCCGGGACGCTTGCGCACCGCATCCAGCCCCTTGAGCACGGAGATCGAGGCGGCATCGTAGGAATCGTGCCCGTTCGACTGCATATCCGCAGGCACGGGATTTCCCGGAAACGTTGCGTTTGACGAAGACCACGATGTCTGCGGCCCTGGTGTCTGGGCTGGCACGCGGGCAGGCTCGGCGTCATCGGACATGCCGGAGGGAAGCTCCAGATTCGAGGATGGAATTTGTAATACCAATATAGGCGGGCTTGCGTGTCCGGGCCAGCTTAGAGCCCCGAAAATCCCGGCTCCGGCAGAAGTTTTCCGCCTTCCGCGCGCAGGATTTCCGCCTTTCCCGACAGCGGCGCGAATGGCTCGGCATCGGTGCCGCTGAGCACGACCGGCGCCGGCAGCGGCAGCAATGCTTCGAACAACGCGGCGCGATGGTCAGCATCGAGATGCACCAGCGCTTCATCGAGCAGAAGCATCGGCGCCTCGCCGCGAGACTCCGCGATCAGGGCGGCGTGGGAGAGCACCACCCCGATCAGCAGCGCCTTTTGCTGGCCGGTGCTGCCGAGCGCGGCCGGCCTGCCGGAATGCAGATCGCGCAGCCGCAGATCGGCGCGATGCGCGCCAACCGGGGTTGCGTCTTCGCGCCGCCCTGAGCGCAACTCCGCGCGCAGCCAATCCTCGACAAGCAACGCGGGCTCACGCCCGAGCTGCTCGCCGATCGGGCACTCAAGCAGCAGTTCCGCAGGCGGGAACCCCGACGAAGTCGGGCATGCTCGTGCCTGCCCGTTCATGCGCCCGATCAGCGTCCGCCTTGCCGCGGTCACCGCCACCGCATGCCGGCTCAGCGCATGCTCCACTGCGTCCAGCCACGCCGGATCGGCGTTGCCGCCACGAAGCAGCCGGTTGCGGCCGGCGAGCGCTTCGTCATGCGCCGAGACCTCTCGCGCGTGGTCCGGCTCCAGCGCCAGCACCAGTCGATCCAGGAAGCGGCGTCGTCCCGATGGTCCCTCGACGAACAGGCGGTCCATCTGCGGTGTCAGCCATACCGCCGACAATGCCGCGGCAAGCGCCGCACGCCGCGCCGGCCGGCCGTCGAGGCGGAAGACGCGGCGTCCTGGCGGCATGTCAGGCGACGTGCCGGTGCCGATCTCGAAGCGCTCTCCCGAATGCGCAAGCCGCGCGGCGATGGCGAATTGCGGGTGCTGCACGCCGGCATCAAACCGCGCGAGGTCGCCAAGCCGCGCGCCGCGCAACCCGCGTCCAGGCACAAGCAGCGACAACGCTTCCAGCACGTTGGTCTTGCCGCTGCCGTTCGGACCGGTGAGCACGCTGATCCGCGCGCGACGATGCCAGGTCAGACGCTCATAGTTGCGGAAATCGGTCAGTGCCAACCGCTCGAGGCTCAGCATCAATCAATACACGGGATAGAACCTGCCGGAGCAGGTTCGCTCTGTCAGACGCGCATCGGCATCAGCACGTAAAGGGCGGAGGGACTGTCCACATCGCGCACCAGCGTGGGCGCCGAGCTGTCGGAAAACGCGAACTCCACATCCTTGTCGATCTGATCGGTGATATCGTTCAGATAGCGTGCCTGGAAGCCGATCTCTAGAGGCTCGGAGTCGTAGGCTACACGGCCCTCGTCGAGCTCCTCCTTGGCGGTTCCCTGATCAGGACTCGCCGCCGACAGCGTCAACAGGTTGCGTTCAACAGAAAGCTTTACCGGCCGTGACCGTTCCTGGCTGATTGCCGCGACCCGGGACACCGCATCGCTGAAATCCTTCTTGCCGACGCGAAGGATACGGTCGTTGTCGCGCGGGATGACGCGCTCATACTCTGGAAAAGTGCCGTCGATCAGCTTGCTGGTCAGGGTCACGCTGCCAATGGCGAACTGTATCCTGGTGTCGGACAGCATCACGGCCACCGCGTCCGCCGCTTCGTCGAGCAGCTTGCGCAGTTCGCCAATGGTTTTGCGCGGCACGATCACGCCCGGCATTCCGGCGGCGCCGTCGGGCAGTTCGGTTTCGACCCGAGCGAGACGATGCCCGTCGGTTGCGGCCGCGCGCAGCATCGGACCCGCGTCGGCGTCCACCACGTGCAGATAGATGCCGTTGAGGTAATAGCGGGTCTCCTCCGTGGAGATTGCAAAACGGGTGCGGTCGATCAATCCGCGCAGCACCGCGGAGGGAACACGGAAACGGTGCGGCAGGTCGGCCGCGACCATCGACGGGAAATCCTCGACCCCCAGCACGTTCAGGCTGGTGGCAAAGCGTCCGGCGCGCAGCGTCAGCGGCGCATCGCCGCCGGAATGATCGAATTCGATCTCCGCACCGTCGGGCAGCTTGCGCACGATCTCGTAGAGCACCGCGGCAGGCGCCGTGGTCGCGCCATTGCGCGCCACGCCGGAGGCGATCTCCTCGACGATGGCGATCTCCATGTCGGTCGCGGTCAGGCTGAGCCTGTCTTCCTTGGCGGAGATCAGCACGTTGGCCAGGATCGGGATGGTATTGCGCTTCTCGGCCACACTTTGGACGTGGGCGAGCGCTTTTAGCAGCGTCGCGCGATCGGCCTTGAGCTTCATCGTACTCGGGTCCTCTCCGACCGGATATCCGTCTCCGGGGATCCCCGAGTCTAGCAGCCCTTAGGTTCAGCGCATAGCAGGGGGCGTGTCGCTCAGCTTTCAAGCATTCGGCGAAGCAGTTCCACATCTTCGGCAAAGGCGGTGTCGCGCTCCATGAGTTCGGCGACACGGCTGACCGCATGCATCACCGTGGTATGGTCGCGGTTGCCGAACTTGCGTCCAATCTCGGGCAGCGAGCGGCTGGTCAGTTGCTTGGCGAGGAACATCGCCACTTGCCGCGGTCGCGCCACCGCGCGCGCGCGCCGCGCCGAGGACATGTCGGTGAGACGGATGTTCCAATGCTCGGCGACCTTGCGCTGGATTTCCTCAATGGTGACACGCCGGTCATGCGCCTTGAGGATGTCGTGCAGCACCTCCTGAGTGGCGTCGAGCGTGACCGGCCTGCCGAACAGGTTGGCGTGCGCGATCAGCCGGTTCAACGCGCCTTCCAGCTCGCGCACATTCGAAGTGATCTTGTGCGCGAGAAACTCCAGCACCTTGGGTGGCACCGCAACGCCGGACGCCGCGGCCTTGGCTTCAAGAATGGAAATGCGAAGCTCGAAGGTCGTGGCATGCAGGTCGGCGACCATGCCGCAGCCAAGACGCGTGCGCAGACGATCCTCGAGCCCGGAGAGATCGGATGGCGACTTGTCCGCCGAGACCACGATCTGCTTGCCGGCATCGACCAGCGCATTGAAGGTGTGGAAGAACTCTTCCTGGGTGTTGTCCTTGCCGATCAGGAATTGCAGATCGTCGATCATCAGCACGTCGACGGACCGAAGCTGCTCCTTGAACTCCATCGTCGATTGCGAGCGGATTGCGGCAATGAAGCGATACATGAACTTCTCGGCGGACATGTAGCTGACCGAGACCCGATCCGCACGCGCCAGCTCAAGTCCGATAGCGTGCATGAGATGGGTCTTGCCGAGACCGACGCCGCCATAAAGAAACAATGGATTGAAGCCGACGCTCGCAGGGCGCTCGGCGACACGGCGGGCGCAGGCATGGGCAAATTCGTTCGGCTTGCCGACCACAAAGCCTTCGAAGGTGAAGCGCGGATCAAGCGGCGCCGCCAGATCGGCCCGGCCGGCGGCACTCTGCGGCTCAGCGGCCGCCGTCACGGCTGGCGTTGTCTCGGTTGGCGGCGTGTCGGCCGGTTTGGCGCCATCGACGGGAAGCTGCGTGCCAAGCTGCAATTCGACACGTCGGATTTCAGGCACCTCCGCATGCCATAGTGCGCTCAGGCGGTCGCCATATTGATTGCGCACCCAGTCCCGCAGAAACCGCGTCGGCAGCAGCAGCACGACTTCGTCGCCGTCCGCCTCGCCGAGGCGTATCTGGCGAAGCCAGGTACGATATTCGACATCGCCTACTTCATTCTGCAAGCGTGAGCAGATGCGCAGCCAGTGCGCATCAAGCGGGTGCCTTGGACTGGGCATGATCGTCTCGAGATCGGCGGCACGGTTGAACGACTCCACTCTCACCAATCCTGCTCCTGCCCCGCTCGGCCGACTTCGCTGCCCGGCCCGACGATCGCCCACCACTCCGGACACAACGCAACTGGTTCCGCAGAAGCGGACCGGATTAGCGCGCACGAGATTGGGATGCCGACGCCTGTTACAGCTTGCAGCCAACTTTTCGGCCGCTTCGAAGAGTAAAACACCGGGCCAAGGGTCGCAACGAGAATCTAGCTGTTAAGCCACGGATGCTAAAATGAGGCAATGTCAAGTAACGACCGAGAGGTTTCTATAAAACGAAGAGAGAACAACGGCCATTTAACGTGAGAATTGACACGAAATCGAGACATGAGCGCCAAAATGACGAAGGGCCGGTTACGTTCCCGGCCCTCGTCGTGTGATCTGGTTCTGTAAGGGTGACGTAACACCATCGGCAGGCGATCGCCTGCCGATCAGGCGCGTCAGGCGGGCACTGAGGTCAGGCCGCGCCAATCGCCTTGATGCGCGCCGAAAGCCGCGAGATTTTGCGGGACACCGTATTGGCGTGCACGACGCCCTTGCCGGCCGCGCGCTGCAACTCGGGCTGCGCCGCACGGAGAGCCACCACCGCCTGATCCTTGTCGCCACTCGCAATCGCCGTCTCGACCTTCTTGATGAAGGTACGCATGCGTGACTTGCGTGCCGCATTCCGCGCCGTGCGGACTTCTGTCTGGCGGATGCGCTTGCGCGCCGATGCAGTATTTGCCATGATCCTCGCTTCACAAGACTGTGAGCAGCTCGAGTGAGCGCCCTCAAAAAAGCCGGGTTCTAGGCGATCGCGACGCCAGACGTCAAGCTCCAGCCTTTATCTTTGCAGCCTTCATTTCTGCAGACGGGGACAGAAAAAACTGCTGCGTCCGGATTGAACGACGCGTCTGATCCCCAGACAGGCGGGAGCCCCGGGACACGAGCAACACGCCTCGCCGGCTCGGCCATACACCCGCCAGGCATGTTGAAACGCGCCGAGTTCTCCGTCTGGCTGAACATAGTCGCGAAGGCTGGAGCCGCCGGCTGTGATCGCCTCGCCCAGGACCGCACGGATCCCCGCAACCAGGCGCGCGGCGCGACCGGCGCCCACCGTTCCGGCCGCCCGCCGGGGCGACAGCCGAGCTCGGAACAGCGCCTCAGAGACATAGATATTGCCGAGCCCGGCGACGATGCGCTGGTCGAGCAAGGCGGCCTTCAGGCTGGTGCCGCGGCCGCGAAGCGCACGGATGAGGTAATCCGCCGTGAAATCGGCGTCGAGCGGTTCAGGACCCATGCAAGCAAGCAGACGGTGCGTCGCTTCCTGGTCGGTCGGCAGCAAATCGACGGAACCGAAGCGTCGCGGATCGACCAGCCCGAACCGGCAGCCCTGCTCCGTCTCGATCACCAGATGCTCATGCGGCGTGACCACCACCGGCGCGGAAGCATCCTTCCAGGACAAGTGCACCCGACCCGACATGCCCAAATGCAGCAGCATGCTGTCGCCCCCATCAAGCCGCATCAGGATGTATTTCCCGCGTCGTCGGAAGCTCAGGACGCGCGCGCCGCGCAGCCGTTGGCTCAGCCCGGCCGGCATCGCCCAGCGCAGGTCGGCCCTCAGCATCTCGGCATTGATGACGGTATGACCTTGCAGGTGGGCGCGCATGCCGCGCATCACGGTCTCGACTTCGGGCAGTTCCGGCATGGCTCGATATAAGGCTATACCTGCCAGCCATGAGCGACAATCCATCCGGCCGGACATTCGAGAGCGCCGATTTCGGCTACCGCGAGGTGCCAAAGGGCGCAAAGAAGCCGTTGGTGCGCGCCGTCTTCGACAGCGTGGCGCCGAAATACGACCTGATGAACGATCTGATGTCGCTTGGCATCCATCGCCTCTGGAAACGCATCTTCATCACAGCGCTCGGGCCGCGTCCGGGCCTCTCCTTGCTTGATCTGGCGGGCGGCACCGGCGACATCAGTTTCGGCTGGCTCCGCGGCGGCGGCGGTCCGGCGATCCTGTCCGATATCAACGTCAGCATGCTCACCGTCGGCCGCGACCGCGCACTCGCCGCCGGCCTGGTCTCGGAGCTGTGCTTTCTGGTCGCCGACGCCGAGCAGGTGCCGCTGCCGGACCGTAGCGTCGACCGCGTCGCGATCGCCTTTGGCCTGCGCAACTGCACCGACAAGGACGCCGTGCTCGCGGAGGCACGACGGGTGCTGCGCCCGGGCGGACGCTTCCTGTGCCTGGAGTTCTCCCGCGTGCAGGTGGCGGCACTGGCGCCGCTCTACGATGCCTGGTCGTTCAAGGTGTTGCCGCGCCTCGGCAAGGCGATCGCGGGCGACGCCGGGAGCTACCGCTATCTCGCCGAGAGCATACGCACCTTTCCCGATCAGGAGACGCTCTCTGCGATGCTGCGCCGCGCGGGCCTGGCGCGGGTGAGCGCACAGACACTCTCGGGAGGCATCGCCGCGATCCATTCGGGATGGCGTCTGTGACTCTTGCGAACAAGCGCATCCTGCTGATCGTCAGCGGCGGCATCGCGGCCTACAAGTCGCTCGAACTAATCCGCCTGCTGGTCGCGCGCGGCGCCGAAATCTCCGCACTCCTGACACGCAGCGGCGCGCAGTTCGTCACCGCGCTCAGCCTGCAGGCGCTCACCGGCAAGCCGGTTCACTCCGAGCTGTTCTCGCTGACCGAGGAAAGCGAGATGGGCCATATCGCGCTGTCCCGCTCCGCCGATCTGATCGTCATCTGCCCGGCCTCCGCCGACCTGCTGGCGCGCATGGCGGCCGGGCTCGCGGACGATCTCGCCACCACCCTGCTGCTGGCCACCGACACCCAGGTGCTCGCGGCGCCGGCGATGAACGTGCGCATGTGGGAGCATCCGGCGACCCGGGCCAATATCGCCATCCTCCGGGAACGCGGCATCCGCATGGTCGGGCCCGAGCAAGGCGTCATGGCCTGCAACGAGTTCGGCGTCGGCCGGCTTGCCGAACCGGACGCCATCGCCGCCAGCATCGAACGGCTGCTCGCCGGCAGCCAGTCCTTGGGCAGCCAGTCCTTGGCCGGCCGACATGCGCTGGTCACCGCCGGACCGACGCACGAGCCGATCGACCCGGTCCGCTATCTCGCCAACCGCTCCAGCGGCAAGCAGGGCTATGCGATCGCCGCCAGCCTGGCGGCGCATGGCGCGCGCGTCACCCTGGTCAGCGGCCCGGTGGCACTGGCGGCGCCGGACGGCGTGCGTCGCGTCATGGTCGAGACCGCGCTCCAGATGCGGCAGGCCTGCGAGGCTGCCCTGCCGGCGGATATCGCCGTGCTCGCCGCCGCCGTCGGTGACTGGCGGATGCAGCAGGTGGCGGCGAGCAAGCTCAAGAAGCAGCCCGGCTCACCGCCGCCTGAGCTGTTCCTGACCGCCAACCCGGACATTCTCGCCGGTCTCTCCAAGCACGATGCCATGCGCCCGCGTCTGGTGATCGGCTTTGCCGCGGAAACCGACGATGTCGTCGCTCACGCGATCCAGAAGCGGCAGCGCAAGTCGTGCGATTGGATCATCGCCAATGATGTCGGCGCGACGAGGGGAGTGATGGGCGGCGAGCAGAACCAGGTCCATCTGATCACCGAGGCGGGCGTCGAGGACTGGCCCACGCTGGGCAAGCGGGAGGTGGCGGACCGGCTGGCGTTGCGGATCGTGCGTCACCTGGACTCGGAGCCGCGATCATGACCGCGCCCGAACGCGGCATCCTGGTGCGACGATTGCCGCACGGCGAAGGGCTTGAGCTGCCGCGCTACGCCACAGCCGGCGCGGCGGGCATGGACCTGCTGGCGGCGGTGACCGCGGCCGTGACCATCGCGCCGGGCACCCGGGCGCTGATCCCGACCGGTCTCGCGGTCGCGCTGCCCCCCGGTCACGAGCTGCAGATCAGGCCGCGCTCCGGACTTGCGCTCGCGCACGGCATCACCCTGCCGAACAGCCCGGGAACGATCGACGAGGATTA
The DNA here is from genome assembly GCA_964246745.1 of uncultured Acetobacteraceae bacterium. GTDB lineage: Bacteria > Pseudomonadota > Alphaproteobacteria > Acetobacterales > Acetobacteraceae > Lichenicoccus. The sequence goes on along the minus strand of CAXTRK010000003.1, from coordinate 72,009 downwards.
CCGCGGCGAGATCGGCGTCATCCTGCTCAACACCGGAACCCTGCCGTTCACCGTCGAGCGCGGCATGCGCATCGCCCAGGCGGTGCTGGCGCCGGTGCTGCGCGCAGTGTGGCGGGAGAGCGATGATCTCGACGAGACCGCGCGTGCGATCGGTGGGTTTGGCAGCACCGGTTTTGGCGGTATTGGCTTTGACAGCACTGGCGGCTAGCCGATTTCAGGTGGCCGCATCGGTTGAGCTGGGCTAAAGCACCGCCAGCCGTTCCGTGGCCGATGTCATTATCCTGAGTCGAGGTGGCTGGATGCTGAGGGACCGTCTTCCAGCCAACATCTCCGCACGCACCGCGCCAAACCTGTTCGATATCGCGGTGGTGCTGTGCATGCTGGGCCTGGCGATCGCGATCGGCGCGGTCGCCCGACATACGCTCGGGCCGCTCACCGCGCCGAACGCGGTCGCGATCCATCTCGATCCGTCCTGGCTCCCGGGCTATGCGGTCCGCACCACGCTGCGCATGTTCGCGGCTCTGCTGATGTCCCTGTTGTTCACCTTCACCTATGCCGTCTGGGCGGCAAAGAGCCGGCGGGCCGGCGCGGTGCTGGTGCCGATCCTCGACATCCTGCAATCCATCCCGATCCTCGGCTTCCTGACCTTCACCATCGTGTTTTTCATGAACCTGTTCCCCGGGCGCGTGCTTGGGGTCGAGCTCGCCGCGATCTTCACCATTTTCACCAGCCAGGCCTGGAACATGGCCTTCAGCATGTACCAGTCGCTGAAGACCGTGCCGAACGACCTCGAGGAGGCGACGCGCGCCTTCGGCCTGTCCTCCTGGCAGAAATTCTGGCGCCTCGAGGTGCCCTTCGCCATGCCCGGCCTGGTCTGGAACACGATGATGTCGATGTCCGGCGGCTGGTTCATGGTGGTGGCCTCCGAGACGATCACCGTCGGCAACACCAACATTGTGTTGCCCGGCATCGGCTCCTACGTGGAGGCGGCAATCCAGCAGCGCGACATGCGCGCGGTGCTGTACGCGATCGCCGCCATGCTGGTGGTCATCCTGCTCTACGACCAGTTGCTGTTCCGGCCGCTGGTCGCCTGGTCGGCGCGGTTCCGCTTCGAGACCACGCAGGGTGCGACGGCCGCCGACCCGTGGATGCTGGCGCTGTTGCGACGTACCCACCTGCTCAGCCAGGCCAGCGGCGGCGTCGCCGGTTTCCTCACACGCCTCGGCGGCCTGCCGATCGGCCGCAGACCGACCGCGCCCCGGGATCATCTGATCCCGACGCGGGTTGCCGACGCGCTATGGATCGCCATCCTGCTCGCAGCCGTCGCCCTGGCCATCTGGCAGCTCGTGCTCTACGTCTCCGCCAGCCTGTCGCTGCATGAAGTCGGACATGTGTTGCTGCTCGGCTGCTACACCCTGGCGCGGGTGCTCGCCATGATCGTTCTCGCCTCGCTGGTCTGGGTGCCGGTCGGCGTCTGGATCGGGCTGCGGCCGGTTTGGGCGCGTCGGGCGCAGCCGGTGGCGCAATTCATGGCGGCGTTCCCGGCCAACCTGTTCTTCCCGATCTTCGTGCTCGCGATCGTGCACTTCTCGCTGAACAGCAACATCTGGCTGACGCCGCTGATGATCCTTGGCACGCAATGGTACATTCTGTTCAACGTCATCGCCGGCGCCGCCGCCTTCCCGGCCGATCTCCTGGAGGTGGCGGATAACTTCGCACTTGGCGGCTGGCGCTGGTGGATGCGGGTGATCCTTCCCGGCATCTTCCCATACTACGTGACCGGCGCGCTCACCGCCTCTGGAGGCGCGTGGAACGCGGCGATTGTCGCCGAGGTCGCCTCCTGGGGCAAGACCACGCTGACCGCGCAAGGGCTTGGCAGCTATATTGCGCAGGCTACGGCCGATGGCGCGACCGCCAAGGTGGCGCTCGGCATGGTCGGCATGGCAGCCTTCGTCATCGCCTTCAACCGCCTGCTCTGGCGTCCGCTCTATAGCTTCGCCCAGCGGCGTCTCACCTTCGCCTGAAGGGTCTGCCGATGGATCTGGTGCGCGGCATCAACACACACGCGACGAACGCGGCCGCTCCCGAAGAGCTGGTGCGCATCCGCAACTGCAGGCAGGCCTATACCAAGGAAAGCCATGCCGATCTGGTGGTGCTCGACAATGTCGATCTCACCCTCAACGCGGGCGAGATCGTGGGCCTGCTCGGCCGCTCCGGCTCAGGCAAGTCGACGCTGCTGCGTATCGTCTCCGGCCTGCTCGCCCCCACCTCCGGCGAGGTACGTTGGCGCGGCGCGCCCTTGCGCGGACCCGCGCGCGGCATCGCCATGGTGTTCCAGTCTTTCGCGTTGTTCCCGTGGCTGACCGTGCAGGGCAATGTCGAGCTGGGTCTGGAGGCCAAGGGAGTTGCCCGCGCCGAACGCGAGAAGCTGGCGGAGGACGCGATCGACCTGATCGGCCTCGGCGGCTACGAGAACGCCTATCCCAAGGAGCTTTCCGGCGGCATGCGGCAGCGCGTCGGCCTCGCCCGCGGCCTGGTCGTGCATCCCGACCTGCTGCTGATGGACGAGCCATTCTCGGCACTCGACGTGCTGACCGCGGAGAACCTGCGCACCGATCTGATCGAGCTATGGTCGGAGAAGCGCCTTCCGGTGAAGTCCGTGCTGATCGTCACTCACAACATCGAGGAAGCGGTGCTGATGTGCGACCGCATCCTGGTGTTCTCGTCCAATCCCGGCCGCGTCGCGCACGAACTCATCGTGCCGTTCGCGCATCCGCGGAAACGCCACGACTTTGCCTTCCGACAGTTCGTCGACCGCATCTACGGTCTGATGACGCAACGCACTCCGGAGCCGACCGTGCCGGACGTGGCTCAGGGCGGCGCCGCTCCCGCCGTCAAGAAGTTCCGCGCGTTGCCGATGCTGCCGCTCAACCTGCTGGCCGGCTTGATGGAGACGGTGCTGGCCGAACCCTATCGCGGCCGCGCCGACCTGCCGCTGCTTGCGGCCTCCCTGCAACTGGAACTCGACGAGCTGCTGCCGCTCGGCGAGACCATGCAGATGCTGCGCCTCGCCGAACTGGAGGAGGGCGACATACGACTGACGGAGACCGGCACGCGCTTCGTCAACGCCGAACTGGACCAACGCAAGCTGATCCTGCGGGAAAGCCTGCTCGCCAACATCCCGCTCGTTGCCGATATCCGTTCGGTTCTTGACGAACGCTGGAACCATCGTGCCCGCGCCGAACGATTCCGCGACGAGCTGGAAGACCATATGTCGCCGGGCTACGCCCGCGAGACGTTGCAGACGATCATCGGCTGGGGCCGCTACGCCGAGCTGTTCGACTTCGACGAGGAAGCCGACCAGTTCTTCCTGGAGGAGGAGGACTAGTGCCAAGGACGCGATCAGCGTTCCGGTTTAAGGCTCGCTCGAAACGGCCTGTCTGCGCCAGTCGCGCGAAGGGCTGTCGCTTCTCTTCGCGCAGCCGCCTGGCTCCCACGATAGCCAGGAACATCATTATCGGACGCTTATCCGCTTTATATAGATAGCCTGGCGGAGCGGCAGTGCTGGTTGAGGCGCGAGGATTGAACTTCAGGACACAACATTGCTCGCGATTAAAAAGCGCGAATCCGTAGCCACAAAAACCTTGTGCCTTCGGTTCTTGTTGCTACAATAATCATGAAAACCGAGTTTGACCCAGACAAGGACACCGCCAACCGGAGGAAGCACGGGCTTTCGCTGGCCGATGCCGAACGCATGGAGTTCGACACTGCGCTCTATCGGCCGGATCGACGCCACGTTTATGGCGAGGACCGGATACAGGCCCTCGGATTTATCGACGGGGGGCTGCACATGCTGGTGTTCACCATGCGCGGCGCCGTGTTGCGGGCGATCTCGCTGCGAAAGGCCAATGCCAGAGAAAGGAACCGCTATGACGAAACCGCATGAGCCGCCGCCAGCGGATTTTGACGAAAACCCGGAGTGGAACGACGAGGAATTTGCTCGCGCCCGGCCCTTCAAGGAAGGCTTTCCTGGGTTCTACGCGGCCTGGGAAAAGGAGCGGAAGAACAAGGGCGGCCGGCCGAAGGCCGAACAGCCGAAGCTGCATATCGGCTTCCGGTTGGCCGCCGACGTGGTGAAGGGCATTCGCGCCACCGGTCCCGGCTACAATGCCCGCGTCGAGCACGTGCTACGCGAGGCGTTGGCAAAAGGCCAGTTCTGACCATTTGCCCTTCGAGCCTGCTTTGAGGCTTCCACTGCTTGCGTGAAACAAGGATCATATCAAGTGGCGCGGATATACGGTGACTGACGGGGGATGCCAGACTGGCGCGCCGCCTCCATCGTTCCGGATGATGGCGCCGTTGCGTTCGAATACGGCGCCTGCTTCAATGCCGCTCCTCGATGGCGAGCGCCTCCGTGTTGTAGACCGGAGAGACGTTCCGCGGGCGGCGGCGAGACCCTGCGCCAGCGGCTCCCACCCTACATCGGCGGCATGGCGCCGTTATTGATCATGTGCGTACTGGTATTATGCATGATCCAGAGCGAGCCGGTGATCAGGATTGCCAGCACAAGAATGGCGAAGGCGAAGGCGGTGACGTTCCAGCGCTGCTCGGAGTCGGTGTTCATGTGCAGAAAGCAGACCAGGTGCACGAACACCTGGACCGCCGCCAATGCCGCGACCGACAGGAACACGGCATTATGCGGTATGGAGTTCGGGACCATCAGCAGCGCGAACGCGGCGGCGGTCAGGATGACGGAGAGAACAAAGCCGATCAGGTAGGTGGAGGTGCTGCCATGACTGCCGCCGGCGAGAGTGCGTCCATGATCGTCGCCGTGGGAAACCGCCATTACACCACTCCCATCAGATAGACGAACGAGAACACGCAGATCCAGACGATGTCGAGGAAATGCCAGAACAGGCTGAGGCACATCAGCCGGTTCATATAGACTCCGTCGAGACTGGGCTTCTTGATGACGAGCTGGGTCATCAAGGTCGCCATCCAGATCAATCCGCACGTGACATGGAAGCCGTGCGTGCCGACCAGGGTGAAGAACGACGAGAGAAAGGCGCTGCGGTCCGGTCCATGGCCTTCGGCGACCAGATGCGCGAACTCATTGATTTCCATGCCGATGAAGCCGGCGCCGAGCACGAAGGTGACAGCAAGCCAGGCCAGCACCTGGCTCCGGCTGTGCTTGAAAACCGCAAGCATGGCAAAGCCGTAAGTGCAGCTACTGACGAGCAGCAGGAACGTCTCGACCGCGACATAGCGCAGGCTGAAGATGTCCTGGCCCGTGGGACCGCCTGCGTATTGATGCCGTCCCACCGCAAAGGCCGCAAACAGCGTCGCGAACAGCACACAGTCGGTCATCAGGTACATCCAGAAGCCGAACACCGTGTTCGGCCCTGGTCCGTGATGCTCTCCGTGATGCGGCTGCGCCGCCAGAGTCTCATGCGGCATGATGGATCCCGTGCGTGGCGGCGACCTTGTCGATCGCGGCAACACGGTGTTCATGCTCCTCTTCAATCCGGGCCACTTCCGAGGCAGGGACCCAGTAGTCGATGTCGTCGTCGCAGGTGCGCCAGATGAGCACGGCGATCCCGCCGAGAACGCTGAAGCCGGCAAGCCACCAGATGTGCCAGATCAGCGCGAAACCCATCACCGCGGCGCAGACGCTGATGAACAACCCCGCCGGCGTGTTGCGCGGCATATGGATGTCTTCGTATTCGTGCATCGCGGTGTGCACCAGACCGCGCGCCTTCAGATCCTCGAAGGCGTCAAGCTCGTGCGCCACAGGTGTCACCGCGAAGTTATAGAACGGCGGCGGCGAGGCCACCGACCACTCCAGCGTGCGCCCCATCCAAGGGTCGCCGGTGATATCCAGGTTCTGCTTGCGGTCGCGTATGCTGACATAGATCTGGGCGAGCTGGCAGCCGATGCCGATCATCACCAGGACCGAGCCGACGAAGGCGATCTCCAGCCAGGGCGTCCAGGCGGGATTGTCGTAATGGTTCATGCGTCGCGTCATGCCCATGAAGCCGAGCACATAGAGCGGCATGAAAGCGATGTAGAAGCCGGTGATCCAGAACCAGAAGGCGCGCTTGCCCCAGGTCTCGTTCAGCTTGAAGCCGAACGCCTTGGGGAACCAGTAGGTGAAGCCGGCGAGATAGCCGAACAGCACGCCGCCGATGATCACGTTGTGGAAGTGGGCGATCAGGAACAGGCTGTTGTGCAGCACGTAGTCGGCACCCGGCACCGCCAGCATCACTCCGGTCATGCCGCCGATGGTAAACGTCACCATGAAGCCGATCGTCCACAGCATCGGCGAGGCGTATTGGACACGCCCCCGATACATCGTGAACAGCCAGTTGAAGATCTTCACCCCGGTGGGGATGGCAATGATCATCGTGGTGATGCCGAAGAAGGCGTTCACGTCGGCGCCGGCGCCCATGGTGAAGAAATGGTGCAGCCAGACCACGAAGGAGAGAAAGGTGATGGAGATCGTCGCCCAGACCATCGAAGTGTAGCCGAACAGCGGCTTGCGGGAGAAGGTTGGCACGACTTCGGAGAACACGCCGAACGCCGGCAGGATCAGGATATAGACCTCCGGATGTCCCCAGGCCCAGATGAGATTGATGTACATCATCTGGTTGCCGCCGAGATCGTTGGTAAAGAAATGCATTCCCAGATATCGGTCGAGCGTGAGCAGGGCGAGCGTCACCGTCAGGATCGGGAAGGCCGCCATGATCAGCACGTTGGTGCAGAGCGCGGTCCAGACGAACACCGGCATCTTCATGTAGTTCATGCCGGGGCAACGCATCTTGAGGATGGTGACGAAGAAGTTGATGCCGGTAAGCAGGGTGCCGATACCGGAGATCTGCAAGCTCCAGATATAATAGTCGACGCCGACGCCGGGGCTGTACTGCAGCTCGGAGAGTGGCGGATAAGCCAGCCAGCCGGTCTTGGCAAACTCGCCGATGGCCAGAGACAGATTGACCAAGCCCACGCTCACCGCAGTCAGCCAGAAGCTGATCGAGTTCATGAACGGGAAGGCCACGTCGCGGGCGCCGATTTGCAGCGGCACCGCGATGTTCATCAGGCCGATCATGAACGGCATGGCCATGAAGAAGATCATGATCACGCCATGGGCGCTGAAGATCTGGTTATAGTGCTCGGGCGGCAGGTAGCCGGCGTGGCCGCCATGCGCGAGCGCCAACTGGCTGCGCATCATGATCGCGTCGGTGAAGCCGCGGAGCAGCATGACCAACGCCAGCACGATATACATCACGCCGATGCGCTTGTGATCGACCGAGGTGATCCACTCGCGCCAGATATAGCCCCACTGGCGGAACCAGGTCACCGCGCCCGCCACGAGGGCCACGACGACACCCATGAACACCACGGCGCCGAGCTCGATCGGATTGTCGAACGGGATGGCCGCCCATGTCAGCTTGCCGAGCATCGACCTAACCTTCCTTCATGCTGGAACGGAACTGCTTCGCCTTGCCCATGTACTTGGCGATGATGTCGCTAAATAGGCCGGGCTTGACGTGAGAGAAGAGTTCCACTGAGTTCTTCTCACTCGGCGCCTCAAGCTTCGCATAGCTGGCCTGCGTCAACGGCGTGTTCGCATCGCGCGCCTTCCGCACCCAGGCCTGGAAATTCGCCTCCGAACTGGCGATCGCCTGGAAACGCATGTCCGAGAAGCCGCGGCCGCTGAAGTTGGCGGACAGCCCCTCATAGGTGCCCGGCTCGTCGGCGATCAGATGCACCTGGGTGCGCATGCCGGCCATTGCGAAGATCTGGCTGCCAAGACGCGGGATGAAGAATGAATTCATCACCGTGTCGGAGGTGATCCGGAAATCCACCGGCGTTCCGACCGGAAAATCGATCTGATTGACGGTCGCGATGCCAAGCTGCGGATAGATGAACAGCCATTTCCAATCGAGTGCCACCACCTGGATCACGATCGGCTTGGTCTTCGACGCCAGCGGCTTGTAAGGATCGAGTGTGTGCGTCGTGGTCCAGGTCAGGATGCCGAGAAACAGGATGATCAGGCAGGGCACGCCCCAGATCACCGCTTCGAGCCTGGTCGAGTGCGACCAGGTCGGGGCATAGGTGGCAGCCTCGTTGGTCGCGCGGTAGCGCCAGGCGAACACCAGCGTCAGCACGATCACCGGGATCACCACGACCAGCATGATCAGCGTCGAGACGATGATCAGGTTCTTTTCGGCAACGCCGATGCTGCCGGCGGGGTCAAGAATCCCGAGCTGGCAGCCGCCAAGCAACAGGCAGCAGCCAAGCAACAGCAGGCCAGAACCCAGCGACGCACGCACTCTCATCCCTCATCCTCGATCACGCACCGGACCGCGCAAGCCCACACCGTGCACATAAGCGCTCTCAGCATCGTGCGGAGAGCCTCGAGCGGTCTTGAAGCCAGCAGGTGACGTGACGATCAATCAGGAGAGGCACGGCGGCGAAAAGCCATCTGCGGCGTGCGTGCGTGATCATCGACATCCCAAGGTTTTCCTGCACGGCAGCGGCCGCCAGGTCAAGTTTTTTGAGGCGCGGGAACTATTTCCCGATCATCAACGGCACCGGGCTGGCTCCGAACATGCTGGTCGGCAAACGGCCGTTCCAGCGTTGCGCCCACTGCATGGCGACCAGGTTGGGATTGTTGTTCAACGCGGCGTTCTGCGCGCGCAGCGCGCTTGCCGAGGCTTGGCCGGCAATCTGCACCGCATAGGCATCGGCGTCGGCGCGGATGCGTCGGGATTTGGCGTCGCCCTCGGCGGTCGCGATCTGCGCATTGGCGCGTCCCGTGGCCACCACCACCGCCTGCTCGGCGGAGACTTGCGCCTGGCGCTTCTCCTGCTCCTGCTGATCGACACGCGCCTTGGCGACCGAGGCGTTGGAGATCGCCGTGCGGTAGGCATCGTTCCAGTTGAAGTTGATGAACTGGAAATCGGTGATCTCGACGCCGTCATAGAGACGCGCGGCGGCGTCCCGTATGCTGGCCAGCACCTGCTTGGCGACACGGCCGCGCTCGCTTGCGAGATCGATCGCGTTCACCGTGCCGATCACCGTCTTGAACCGGTCGATCGCCATGGAACGCAGACGCTCGGCGTAGTCGGCTCCCACGTTGGAATAGACGTCGAGCACACGGTTCACCGGGATGCGATACTGGAGCACGATCGTCGCTTCGAGTTCCTGGCTGTCGATCGTGTAGGTATTGAGCTGATCGAGCTGGATCGAACGGATGGTGACCGGCATCGGCACCATGGCCTGCACGATCGGGATGCGCAGGTGAAAACCAGGCTCCGCAAGGTAGCTGACCTTGCCCCAGTCGGTAACCACCGTGCGTTCACCCTGCGCCACGGTGAAATAGGGCGCCGAGGCCAGCAGCGCCGCCGCCAGCACGACTGCTCCGGCCACCTTGAGCCAGAACCAGGAAGGCCGCGACGGCATACGGACACGATGGATAAGCGGCGGCGGCAGGTTCCAATCGACCATGGCGGCAGTCGGCTCCACAAGCGGCGGCGATAACGCTAGCATGAAACGAATGCCGGCGCTGCCCGGACCGCCGCAAGTTTCAGGGTGACGCCGCCTCGCTTGCCGCCTGCTGCACCGCGCGCGCCATCGAGGCGATGCCGTTGCCGCGGTTGCTCGACAGCGCCTCCAGCAAGCCCAACTCCTGCAGGAAACGCGGCTCGGTCCGCAGCACCTCGGCTGGCGTGCGCCCGGAATAGACACGCAGCAGCAGTGCCACGAGTCCTGAAACGATGGCCGCGTCGGAAGCTCCGGCAAGCCAGAGCCGGCCGCCGCTCAGGCTGGATTCCAGCCAGACCTGGCTTTGGCAGCCTGGCACGCGATGCGCGTCATCAGCCCACTCATGTGGGAACGGCGGCAGCTTGCGGCCCAACTCGATGATGTAGTGATAGCGATCCATCCAGTCGTCGAAGACAGCAAGCTCCTCGCCGATGGCGGCGATCGCCGCCTCCGCGCTATCCTCTTCAGGGGCGACGAACGGCGCGTCCATCAAAGTATGAAGCGGCTCAAATCGCCTTTCTGCGCCAGCGGCGCCACCTTGTCGCGCACCGCGGCGGCATCGACATGCACGACATCCTTCGGACGATCGCTGGCGGTGAAGCTGATATCCTCCAGCAGCCGCTCGAGCACGGTCGCCAGCCGCCTCGCGCCGATATTCTCGACCCGGTCGTTGATGTCGGCCGCAAGATCGGCGAGCGCGTCGATCGCATCCTCGCCGAAGTCGAGCGTCACCTGCTCAGTGCCCATCAGCGCCGTGTACTGCTTGATCAGCGAGTGCTCCGGCTCGGTCAGGATACGACGCAGATCGTCGCGCGACAGCGGCGCCAGCTCGACGCGTATCGGCAGGCGTCCCTGCAGTTCCGGCAGCAGGTCCGCGGGCTTGGCCAGATGGAACGCGCCGGAGGCGATGAACAGAATATGGTCGGTCTTGACCGGACCATACTTGGTCGAGACCGTTGTGCCCTCGATCAGCGGCAACAGGTCGCGCTGCACGCCTTCGCGCGACACGTCGCCGCCACGGAAGCCGCCCTCGGAGCGCGCGCAGACCTTGTCGATCTCGTCAAGGAAGACGATGCCGTGATCCTGCGCGTGCGCGACCGCCTCGCGCGACAGGGTGTCATTGTCCAGCAGCCGGTCGGCCTCCTCGCGCTCCAGCGCCGTGCGCGCCGCGGGCACTGCCATGCGTCGCGGCTGCGCCTGCTTGCCCATCATGCCCTTCATCATTTCGCCAAGGTTGATGACGCTGCCGCCAGGCATCCCGGGGATGTCCATCTGCCCAAGCGGGTTGCCTTGCGGATCGGCGACGGCGACCTCGACCTCCTTGCCTTCCAACTCGCCGTCCCGCAGCATGCGGCGGAACTTGGACTTGGTGTCCGCGCTGGCCGTCTCGCCGACCAGCGCCGCCACCAGCCGGTCCTCGGCGGCAAGCTCGGCGCGCGCCTGCACATCGCGCCTGCGTATCTCACGCAGCATGTTCAGGCTGACTTCGACCAGGTCACGGACGATGCTCTCGACGTCACGCCCGACATAGCCGACCTCGGTGAACTTGGTCGCCTCGACCTTGAGGAACGGCGCCTGGGCGAGCTTGGCGAGCCGACGCGCGATCTCGGTCTTGCCGCAGCCGGTCGGCCCGATCATCAGGATGTTCTTCGGCACGACCTCGTCGCGTATGCCTTCCGGCAATTGCGCGCGGCGCCAGCGGTTGCGCAGCGCGATCGCCACCGCGCGCTTGGCGTCCCCCTGACCCACGATAAAGCGGTCAAGCTCGGAGACGATCTCGCGCGGAGAGTAGGTGGGGACGTCCATCAGCGTGGCTCCCTGGCCGAAGCGCCGCCGATCGTCTCCACAATGACGGAATGATTGGTATAGACGCAAATATCCGCGGCGATCCGCATCGAGCGGCGCGCGACCGCCTCGGCGGACAAATCCTCCATGGTCAGCAACGCCCGCGCCGCGGCTAGCGCATAGTTGCCACCCGAGCCGATCGCGATCACGCCGTCCTCCGGCTCCAGCACGTCGCCGTTGCCAGTCAACGTATAGGAGTGAGCTGGGTCCGCGACGGCCATCATCGCCTCCAGGCGGCGCAGATAACGATCGGTGCGCCAATCCTTGGCAAGCTCGACGCACGCGCGTTCGAGGTTATCGGGATAGCGGTCGAGCTTGGCCTCGAGCCGCTCCAGCAAGGTGAACGCGTCCGCGGTGGCGCCGGCGAAACCCGCCAGGATGCTGGCGTTCGGACCAATCCGGCGCACTTTTCGGGCATTGCCCTTGATCACAGTCTGGCCGAGCGTCACCTGGCCGTCGCCTGCCATCGCCACCTCCGCGCCGCGTCGGACGCACAGGATCGTAGTGCCATGCCAGCCGATCGGATCGTGGCTTGCCGATTGATTTGTCTGCATGACGCGGAGAGATAAGCAGTCCGGCCCGTCTTGCAAGCGTGCCGCCGCTCACGCCACGCCGCGCACGCTGCTTCCAATAACCACCGAGATCGGGCTGGCGGCGTCGGTGACATGCATCGGCGTGCAGCCGGCGGCATCTCCGTCGGATTGCGCGGGCAGCCGGTCCAGCCCCGGGAAGACGATCTCCGAGCCGCGCAGCCGGATGACGCCGGGAAGCCGCGTCATCAGGTTCAGCGGCAGGGCCGCGCCGGCGAGCAAGGCGGCCCGGACTCCGGCCCTTTCGAACAGCACCACCGAGAAGCCGGGCGAACTCGGGGTCGCGTCCGGCGCCAGCATGTACGGACCGCCATACAGCGTCCCCTTGGAGACGATGACGCTGGCGGCTTCGTACATGACGCCGTCGATACGCACCTGCATCGTCTCGAAGGCATAGCGCGGCAGCTCGCGCAGGGTCTGCACGACATAGGCGCCGCGCCCGATCAGTCGCTTCACCGGACGCGAGACATGGTGCACCACGTGCGCATCGAAGCCGATGCCCAGCATCTGCACGAACAGCCGACTGCCCGCTTCAGTCCGTGCCAGCCCCGGCCACAGCGTCATGATCCGGTCGGAGACCAGCGTGGCCGCGATGTCGCCCGCGGCGAAGCCCAGCCGCAACTCGCGGGCGAGAACATTGGCGGTGCCGAGGGGGATGATGCCAAGGATCGTAGCCGAGCCGGCCATGCCGTCCGCCACCTCGGCGATAGTGCCGTCGCCGCCGGCGGCGACCACGCGGGGGATGCCGCAACGGGCCGCCTCGCGCGCGAGGCTGCGCGCGTGACCGGCCCCGCGTGTCTCCGCCACCTCAAGCCGGACTCCATGCGCGCCGAGCACGTCGAGCACATTCCAGAGACGATGCGCGCGACGGCGCCCGGCAGTCGGATTATAGATGACAAGCATCACGCAAAGAGACTCGCAGTCGACTCGAGTTCGCAAGGGCGTCAATACTGACAGACCGGCTGACGATTTCCGTGTGACAAATGAATGTCGCAAAGACAGAGCCGGACATTGCCAATCATCATCGAACTGTCATCGCCCTGGCGGATGCGGCGGGCGTATAGGGCGAGCGCCGCCCACCGCCCTTTCATGAAGGCGCCGACATCATGGGATCCGAATCGCCCCGGCCGCTCCGGCACACCTACAGAGCCGTTTTCATTTCGGACCTGCATCTTGGTACGCGTGGCTGCCGCAGCGACTTTCTCGCGGATTTCCTTCGCGGCCTCTCCTGCGAGACGCTCTATCTGGTCGGCGACATCATCGATGGCTGGCGTCTGAAGAAATCCTGGTACTGGGACAGCCACCACGACGAGGTGCTGCGGCTGATCCTCGGCATGGCGCGCGCCGGCACCGACGTCGTCTACGTCCCAGGCAACCACGACGAGATGTTCCGGACCTGGCTGCCGATGAAGCTGGAAATCGCCGGCGTCCGGCTCTGCGAGGATGCGGTGCACGAGACCGCGGATGGCCGCCGGCTGCTGGTGATGCACGGCGACGCGTTCGACAGCGTGGTGCGCTACGCCAAGTTCCTCGCCTTGCTCGGCGACCGCGCCTATCGGGCGGCGCTGGTGATCAATCGCTGGTTCAACGCGGCGCGGCGGCGGCTCGGCCTGCCCTACCGATCGCTCTCCGCCTGGCTGAAGCGGCAGGTCAAGGGCGCGGTCATGGCGATCGACCGGTTCGAGCGTGCGCTCGCGGGCGAGGCGCGCGGGCGGGGACTCGACGGCGTCGTCTGCGGACATATCCATCATGCCGAGATGCGCGAGATCGAGGGCGTGCTCTACATCAACGACGGCGACTGGGTGGAAAGCTGCACCGCTCTGGTCGAGCACGCGGACGGGCGGCTGGAACTGATCGATTGGGCGGAGCGCAACCGCCTGTCGTTCATGGAGCGGCGGGCGGCACCCGGCCTGCGGCCGACCGCGGAGACGGTCGCCTGCAGCACGCCAACGCCGAGATGAGCGAAGCACCGGCGCACAGGCTCGAGCGCATCCTAATCGTCTCCGATGCCTGGCTGCCGCAGGTGAACGGCGTGGTGCGCACGCTCTCGACCGTGGCGGGCGAACTGCGGGCCATGGGCCACGTCGTCGAGGTGATCGGGTCCGACCGGTTTCGCACGGTGCCCTGCCCGACCTACCCGGACATCCGTCTGTCGCTGCTGCCGAGACGCAAGCTCGCGCGGCTGATCGAGCAATTCCGCCCCGATGCGCTGCACATCGCCACGGAAGGCCCGCTCGGCTGGGCCGCTCGACGGTGGGCGCTGGGCCGTGGCGGCCGCTTCACCACCTCGTTCCACACCCGCTTCGCCGAATACATCCACGCCCGCACGCGCCTGCCGGTCGGCATCTCCTATGTCTTCCTGCGCCGCTTCCACGCCGCTGCCGCCGGCACCATGGTGGCCACCGAGACCTTGCTGCGGGATCTTGCCGCGCGCGGCTTCCCGCGGCTGCTGCAATGGTCGCGTGGCGTCGACCTCGTTCGCTTTGCGCCGCCTGCTGGCGGCCATGCGCTGCGGGAGTGGAACGTGCCGGCGCCGGTGTTCCTCTATGTCGGGCGGATCGCGGTCGAGAAGAACATCGCGGCCTTCCTCGATCTGGACCTGCCGGGCTCGAAGGTCGTGGTCGGCGGCGGCCCGCAACTGGCGGCACTTCGCGCGGCCTATCGCGATGTCCTGTTCACCGGACCGCTCGCCGAGAGCCAACTCGCGCGCGCCTATGGCGGCGGCGACGTGCTGGTCTTTCCGAGCCGCACCGACACGTTCGGCCTGGTCATGCTGGAAGCCCTCGCCTGCGGCACACCGGTCGCCGCCTACGACGTCATGGGCCCGCGCGACGTTCTGCGGGGCGCCGAAAACGCCGCGGGAGCGATCGGCCGCGACCTCCAGGCCGCCTGCCTCGCCGCACTCTCCGCCGATCGCGCCGCCTGCCGCGCGCATGCCGAGCGCTTCAGTTGGCGGGCCTGCGCCGATACCTTTCGCGGCCACCTGCAGCCGATGATGCAGGTTGGCGCTGACCCATGAGAGAACCATCCGCACCGTAATGCGGCGTTAACTCCTGCCTTCTAGGATAGGATGGACGGAGGCAGTGAGCAGTGTTGAAGTTCGTCGAATATCTGGTGTTTGTGGCTGTCCCCGCGGGGTGCGCCGTGCTTCTCGCGATCGGCGTCATCCTGTACTACACGGGGCGTCTGGGCTTGGGGCTTCGTCTGATTGCGCCGGCACGTCGAGGCGACGCTCCAAAGCGCTGAGAAAAAGAACTTCTGTGCTTCGACTCGGGTCACGACAGCTTCGGGCGTGGCGGCAGGCCGGAGGGAAAGCGTCGCATCAAATACGTCATGATCAGAATGCCGGGCAGCGCGCAGAGGATGGTAGCGGCGAAGAAGCGCTGCCAGCCCAGATCGGCGGCCATCAGCCCGGTGGCGCTGCCCAGCGTGCGCCAGGCGAGCGGCGCCAACGACGACAGCAGCGCATATTGCGTGGCGGTGTATTCCAACGAGCAGAGCCTGGACAGATAGGTCAGGAACGTGGTCTGCGCCAGCGCCTCGGCGAAGCCTTCAAGCGTGACCTTGGCCAGCAGCATCGCGGTCACCGGCCCCGCGCGATACAGCGCCAGATAGAGCCCCATCGACACCATCTGCACGACGGCGGAGATGATCAACGCAAGGCTGCCGCCGATGCGCGCGACCAGCACGGCGCTCGCCGCGGCGCCGGCAAGCGCCGCGAACAACGCCGGCAGGCCGTTAGCGAGAGCGACCTGATCACGGGCGAAGCCGAGCCCATGATAGAACGGAATGGCCATGGTATCGGCAAGCTGCGTGCCAAGATTGAACAGCAGCACGAACGCAATCATCCAGCCAGCCCCTGGACGCGCCAACAGGTCGCGCAATGGCGCCATGGTGCGCGCCCGGAGCTGTGCGCCAAGGTTCTGGGCGCCAAGGTTCTGGGCGCCAAGGTTCTGGGCACCGAGGCCGAGCGAGGCCTCTCTTGCGGCTGGCGGCGCGGCCGGCTCCTGTTGCAGCAGCAGCACGATCAGCGGCCCGAGCAGCGACAGCGACGCCATCGTGCCATAGGCGCCATGCCAGCCAAGGCGGCCGGCGAGCCAGATCGCGCCGGCGCCGGACACCTGCATGGCTATGCGGTAGCCCCAGACATAGCAGCCGAGCGCCGCCGCCTGCAGACGCGCGGCAAAGCTCTCGATGCGCCAGGCATCGATGACCACATCCTGACTGGCGGAGAAGAAGGCTAGGCAGAGCGCCGCGAGCACCAGTTGTCGCGGACGGCCATGCGGGTCAGACACCGCCATCGCGACGATGGACGCGGTCAGCGCCGCCTGGAGCGGCAGCAGCCAGCCGCGCCTGCGGCCAAAGCGGCGCAGCGGTCCGGGCGGCATGCGGTCGAGCAGCGGCGCCCACAGGAACTTGAGCAGATAGGGCAACCCGATCGAGGCGGTGAGGCCGATCGCGCGCAGCGACACGCCGCTTTCGCTCATCCATTGCTGAAGCGTAAAGAATGTGAGATAGATCGGCAGCCCGGATACGAAACCGAGCAGACCCATCGTCGCAAGGCGCCGGGGCGGCGGCGTAAGCCGCCCCGGCATGCAGAGCGCCCCTGGCGTCCTGCCCGTGAAATGCTAGTGCGCGGGCTCAGTCGTCGTGGTTGTGGTGGTCGTGGTCTTCCTGGTCCGGTGATGATGCCTGCGGTGATGCTGGCCGTTGGCGTGATGACGGGTATGGTGGCCATGCCGCGCGGTTGATGTCCGTGTCCCTGACGGGTTGCCCGGTGCCGCGGCGCTGGGGGGCGCCTCGCTGGGCGGCGCCTCACTGGTGGCGGGTGGCGCCATCGTCGCGGGCGGGGCGACCTTTTCGGGAGGCGTCATCGTGCCAGGAGTCGATGGCGCCGTGGTCAATGGCGCCGTCGGAGCTCCGGGCGCCGCGGGCGCTGGCGTCATCGTGTTCGGAGCCGCCGTGGTGTTCGGCGGCGATCCCGTGGTCTGTGCGACAGCCGGGAGCGAAGCCGCCAGCAGTGCCGCGGTTGAGACAGTGACAAGAAATCGATTGGCGACGTTCATGGAGTTCTCCGATCCTGGGAGATGGTTTGCGTTTGGTGCCGACTCGCAACCTTTCGGCTGGCGCTGCGGCGCGTGCTTAGCATGCACGCCGAGTTCGTCGCGACCGAAACTTCGTCTTCTGCCGGTGTTTGCCTTTTCCTGTGTTCGAGAAGATCAGGCGGCGTCGGTTTCCGCCCTTCGTTCGGCGCGCTTTCTTTGGTTCGGATCAAGCGTGCGCTTGCGTATCCGGATCGCCGACGGGGTCACTTCGACCAGCTCGTCATCCTCGATATAGGCGATCGCCTGTTCCAACGACATGCGGCGCGGCGGCGTCAGCAGCATGGCGTCGTCCTTGCCGGCGGCGCGGATGTTGGTGAGCTTCTTCTCCTTGATCGGATTGACCTCAAGATCCGAGCCGCGCGAATGCTCGCCCAGGATCATGCCGACATAGACCTTGTCGCCCGGATCGACGAACAATGCGCCGCGCTCCTGCAGGTACCACAGCGCGTATTGCACCGCGGCCCCGTCCTCCGACGAGATCAGCGAGCCGCGCGAGCGTCCCTCCATCGGCCCCGCCCAGGGCTGATAGCCGGCGAACAGCCGGTTCATGATGCCGGTGCCGCGCGTGTCGGTAAGGAACTCGCCATGATAGCCGATCAGGCCGCGCGAGGGGATCAGGAAGGTCAGCCGCACCTTGCCGGCGCCCGACGGACGCATGTCCTGCATCTGCCCGCGACGGATGCTCATCTTCTCGACCACGACTCCTGAATAGGCCTCGTCGACGTCAATGAGCGCCTCCTCGAACGGCTCCTCGCGCTCGCCGGTCGCCTCATTCGCGCGCGTGAGCACACGCGGCCTGCCGATGCTGAGTTCGAAGCCCTCGCGACGCATGGTCTCGATCAGCACGCCGAGTTGCAGTTCGCCGCGCCCCGCCACTTCAAACGCCTCACTCTCCGGGCTCTCGGAGACACGGATCGCGGCATTGCCTTCAGTCTCCCGGAACAGGCGGTCGCGGATTTGCCGGGACGTCACCTTCTTGCCGTCCCGGCCGCCGAGCGGGCCGTCATTCAGCCGGAAGGTCATGGTCAGGGTCGGCGGATCGATCGGGCTCGCCGGCAGCGCCGCGGTGATCTCCGGCGAGGCGATGGTCTCCGGGATGGTGGCTTCCGACAGCCCGGCGATGGCGATGATGTCGCCAGTGCCGGCCTCCTCGATGGCGACCCGCTCAAGGCCGCGAAAGCTGAGCAGCTTGGTCAGCCGTCCGGTCTCCACCACCGAGCCATCGGCGCGCAACACGCGCACCGGCATGTTCAGTCTGGCCCGGCCCTGCTCGACCCGGCCGGTCAGCACGCGGCCAAGAAAATTGTCGTATTCGAGAATCGAGGCGACCATCGCGAACGGCGCCTCGCTGTCGAGATCGGGTGCCGGCACGTGGCTGACCACCAGGTCGTAGAGGGCGGAGAGATCGCTCCGCGGACCGTCGAGCGTGGTGTCCGCCCAGCCTTGCCGGCCGGAGGCATAGAGCATTGGAAAGTCGAGTTGATGGTCGTCGGCACCCAGCGCCGCGAACAGGTCGAACACTTCGGTATGCACTTCGTCCGGGCGCGCGTCCGAGCGGTCGACCTTGTTGACCACCACGATCGGCCGGATGCCGCGCGCGAGCGCCTTGCCGACCACAAACTTGGTTTGCGGCAGCGCCCCCTCGGCGGCATCGACCAGCACGATGGCGCCGTCGACCATGCCCAGGATCTGCTCGACCTCGCCGCCGAAATCGGCATGCCCCGGCGTGTCGACGATGTTGATGCGCACGCCTTTCCACTCGACGCTGGTGCATTTCGCCAGAATGGTGATGCCGCGCTCGCGCTCGAGGTCGTTGCGGTCCATCGCCCGCTCGGCCACCTGCTGGTTCTCGCGAAAGGTGCCGGACTGCTTGAGAAGCTGGTCGACCAGGGTCGTCTTGCCATGGTCGACATGGGCGATGATGGCGATGTTGCGGATTTCCATGCGGCTTTCTTCGGGCGTGCGGGCAACCGCACGCGCGCCGTCCCAAGCGGGAGCGACGGCAGGCGGCAGCGGTTGGGGCTCGGCACGGCTAGATAGTGTTGCCGTGCAGCATTTGCACGCTTTAACTTCAGAGGCCCAAACTTCAGATGCCCGCCAGCTCGCGCAGGTTCGCGCGCGGACGCGCGCCAAAGTGCGAGATCACCTCGGCGGCCGCCACCGCGCCGATCCGGCCGCATTCGGCGAGCGGACGCTCCGCCACGAGGCCCGCGAGAAAGCCAGCCGCATAGGCATCGCCGGCGCCAGTGGTGTCCACGACCCTGGTGGCTTCCGCCGAAACGGCGATACGCTCGCCGCCCGCCACGATGACGCTGCCCTGGCCGCCGCGTGTCAGCACCGCGATTGCAACCTGCTCGCCCGCGCGCGCGGCCGCAGCCTCGAAATCGTCGGTCTCGTAGAGCGACAGGATTTCGTCCTGATTGGCAAACAGGATGTCGATGCCGAAATCGGCGCCGCCCGCCACCAGGTCGCGGAAAGCGGCCCTGTGGCGGCCGACGCAGAATGGATCCGACAGGCTGAGCGCCACGCGCCGCCCCGCCTCGCGAGCCAGGGCGGAGGCGCGGCGGAACGCGCGCTGCGCCTCCGGCGGGTCGAACAGATAACCCTCGAGATAGGTGACGCGGGCCGACTGCACGATCCAGGCCAACACGTCCGCCTCGCTGAACTCGGTGCAGGCGCCGAGATAGGTGTTCATCGTGCGATTGCCGTCCGGCGTCACCAGGATGATGCAGCGCGCGGTGCCGCTGCCGCCGGCGGCGATCAGCGGCGCCGACGGAAAGACGATGCCGGCCGCCTCGATGTCGCGTCGGAAGTGCCTGCCTGCCTCGTCATCGGCGACCTTGCCGAGGTAGCCGACGCGCGCGCCGAGCCCCTGCGCCACCACGCAGCTATTGGCCAGCGAGCCGCCGCTGCTGTGCCGCGCGGGCGCCGTCAAGGCGGGGGCGATGAGGCGCGCGATCTCCTCGGCGCGCGACCGCTCGATCAGCGCCATGCTGCCGGGGACCATGCCGAGCTGTTCCGGCAGGCCCGCCGGCACCGCCGCCAGCACGTCGACAATGGCGTTGCCGATGCCGCAAATATCCAGGGTCGGTTCCACAAAGGCCATCGCCACTTGCTTCCAATGAAATCTGCGGCGAGCGCGTATCACCGCCATTGCCGCCGCTGCAACCCGCGTGTAAGGCGCATCGTTGCGGTCAACACCGCCACCAGAAGCAACAGGACACCAGGAAACGTGTTCAAGCGACGCAAGCCCGACGAGGTCGCCTCGGACAGCCAGCAAGGCACCGCTCCGGCGCCGCAGCCGTCGCAGCCGGCTCCAACCACCCGCAACCGATATGGCGAACTTGGCGTCCCTCCGTTCCGCCCGCCGCCGCCGGCCCCCCCTGGCACTGCAACCGGCACCGCAACCGCACAGGAGACCCAAATGGGTCGCGCCCCGTTCCCTGCCCCACCTTCGCCCAATGCTCAACCGGCGCCGCGTCCCGGCAGCGTTGTGCCGCAAAGCCCACAATCTCAGACCACGCAGAGCCAGGGCACGCAAGCGCCGGCGCAGAGCCTGAGCGGCCCGCGCCCGGTGCCAGCGGAAAAACGCACCCTCGTGGTCGGGCGTGGGATCAGCGTGCAGGGTACGGTTCAGGATGCCGAGCGTCTGGTCGTCGAGGGAACCGTGGAAGCCAGCATGATCCATGCGGCGGAGCTGCACGTGGCGCCCGGCGGCGTGTTCCGCGGCGAGGTGCAGGTGACCGACGCGGAATTGGCCGGCACCATCGATGGCACGCTGACCGCGCACGGCAACCTGGTCATACGCTCCTCGGGACGGCTGCTCGGCACCGCCAAGTGCCGACGGCTGCAGGTCGAGGATGGCGGCCAGGTCAGCGGCCGGCTCGAAATGCTGACCGATGCGCCAGGATCATCCGCGCAAGGCACGGCGCAATTCGAGCCGTCCCGCTCCGCGCCGCGTGTGCCAGAGGCGGTGCCGCCGCGCGCCGACGGCATTCCCGCCACTCAGCTCTGAGCCTTAGGCGACGGTATCGCGGCGGTCGCGCAGTTTGACATAGGCCAGTTGCGCGTGTTCGCAGCAATAGGGTTTGCCGTGCATTGGCTCGGCGCCGCAAAACCGGAACTGCTTTGTGCCGGGATCGCCAAGCGGCCAGCAGCAACTCTGGCCGCGTCGGCCTGATGCTGGAAGGCCCGCCTCACGTGGCAACGAAGCGGGTGGAGTCTGGACCAGCCTGAGCGGCGTCACCGGGGCCTTCGCCGGCGCCGCGCTCGCGGGCAACGGCGGAAGCGGCGGCTGCCGTGCAACCTGACACCCCTGATCCGCCGCGGGAAGAACATGCGCGGCGCAAGCGGCCGCCTCGCGCCGACACGGCCGCTCGCGCCGGGCGTCGGCGGCGGCTTCCGACGGTTTGCGTATCGGCGACTGGCGCGGCGGCAGCACCAGCCGGTGCGCCTTGCCGACAACCGCGTTCTTGGTGATGGACAGACGCCGGCCGATTTCCGCCGTCGAATGGCCTTCCTGCCAGAGGCTGCGCAGGTGGGAAATCGTCTCCTCGGTCCATTCCATCGCCGTGCTCCTGTCGGATGGGAAGCCGCACGGTACGCCACAGGCGCCGAGTCGCTCAACGTCCAGACCACAAAATCTTGTGGACAAGGCTGGGGAGGACGCTACTTATCGTGGTGGATAACTCCCGCGCCGTCTCGTTTTCCCGCGCGCCCTTACGCTTGCGAGACGGCGATCACGGCGCGGCGCGGAGCAGCTTGATCCGCCTTCCCTCGACTCCGAGCGCTGCCCCGCCCTGCTTCAGCGCCAGCGCATCCGAGCCGAACACCTCGCGCCGCCAGCCGTGCAGCGCCGGGATCGCCGGCTCCGGCTCCGTCGCCAGCCGCTCGATATCCTCCGACGAGGCCAGCAGCTTCGGCGCCACGTCATGCTGCTCGGCCTTGGCCGCGAGCAGCACCTTCAGCAGCAAGACCAGAGCCGGAGACGCGCGCGGTCCGTCCTTGCGCGCGGCAAGCGGCAAATCGGCTTCCGGCTCATGCCGCGCCGCCTCGATCGCCGCGAGCAGGCCGGCGCCCCCGCGCCCCTCGGCGAAGCCGCGGCTCACGCCACGCACACGCGCCAACGCCTCGATCTCGCGCGGCGCAGTGGCGGCAATCTCCAGCAGGCTCTCATCCTTGAGCAGGCGCTGGCGCGGCACGTCGATACGCTGCGCCTCGCGCTCGCGCCAGGCGGCGCAGGCGCGAAGCATGCCAAGCAGCCGGCGATTGCTGGTGCGTGGACGCAGCCGCTCCCAGAGCGTCTCGGGGTCCGGCCGGAAGGTCTGCGGATCGGACAGCACGGCCATCTCCTCGGCCACCCATTCGAGCCTGCCCTCGCGTTCCAGCCGCGCCCGCAGCATGCCATAGACGTCGCGCAGGAAGGTGACATCCGCCGCCGCATAGGCGATCTGCGCCGCGGAGAGCGGACGCCGCGACCAGTCGCTGAAGCGGTGCGCCTTGTCGATCTCGCCGCCGGTGAGCGACGCCACCAGGCTGTCATAGCCGACCTGGTCGCCGAACCCCGCCACCATCGCGGCCACCTGGGTGTCGAACAGCGACTGCGGCAGCCGGCCGAACCGGTGCAGGAAGATCTCCAGATCCTGGCGCGCGGCGTGGAACACCTTGACCACCGCCGGGTCGTCGAGCAGGGCGGCGAGCGGCGCGAGGTCAAGTCCTGCCGCCTGCGCGTCCAGCACGATCACCTCGGCGGCGCCCCCGAGCTGCACTACGCACAGCTCCGGCCAATAGGTGCGCTCACGGACGAATTCCGTGTCGATGGTGACAAAGCGCTCGCCGCGGAGCCGCGCGATGGCGGCGGCAAGCACGTCGTTATCGGTGACCAGAACGGGATCGGGGTGGGCGTGACGCTGCGGACGGGACATTGTCAGGCTGTTACACCGTCAGAGGGTCAGGCGAAAGCGCGCGGCTCGGTTGACAGCGTGCCGGGCCGCCTGCTTGCTGCGCCTATGCACCCTTATCGCACCCATTCCTGTGCCGAGCTGTGCGGCGGCGACGCCGGGCAGCTCGCCCGGCTCTCCGGCTGGGTGCACAGCAAGCGCGACCATGGCGGCTTGCTGTTCATCGACCTGCGCGACCATCACGGCATCACCCAGGTCGTGGTGGCGCCGTCTTCCGGGCTGCTGGAGGCCGCCGAAAAGCTGCGCGTCGAAAGCGTGATCACCGTGACCGGCGAGGTGGTGGGCCGGGAATCGGGCACGCTCAATCCGAAGCTTGCGACCGGCGAGATCGAACTGCGCGCGCAGACGCTGGACGTGCAGTCGGCGGCCGCGGTGCTGCCGCTGCAGGTGGCCGGCAGCGAGACCTATCCCGAGGAGCTGCGTCTCAAATACCGCTATATCGACCTGCGGCGGGAGAAGCTGCACCGCAACATGATGCTGCGCGCGGGCGTCATCGCATCCTTGCGCCGGCGCATGACCCTTCAGGGCTTTACCGAGTTTCAGACGCCGATCCTGACCGCCTCCAGCCCCGAGGGCGCCCGCGACTTCCTGGTGCCCGCGCGTCTGCATCCGGGGCGGTTCTACGCGCTGCCGCAGGCGCCGCAGCAATTCAAGCAGCTTGCCATGGTGGCGGGCTTCGACCGCTATTTCCAGATCGCGCCCTGCTTCCGCGACGAGGCGGCGCGCGCCGACCGCTCGCCCGGCGAGTTCTACCAGCTCGACTTCGAGATGGCGTTCGCGACCCAGGAGGACGTGTTCGCCACTCTCGAGCCGGTGATGGCCGGCGTCTTCGAGGAGTTCGCAGAGGGGCGCGTGGTGAGCCCGCCGCCGTTCGAGCGCATCGCCTATGACGCGGCACTCGCGCTCTACGGCAGCGACAAGCCCGACCTGCGCAATCCGCTTCGCATCACCGATGTCACGCAGCAGTTCACCGGCTCCGGCTTCGGCCTGTTCGCCAGGATTGCGGCCGACGGCGGCCAGGTGCGCGCAATTCCCGCGCCGGGCGCCGCCAGCCGGCCGCGTTCGTTTTTCGACAAGCTCAATGAATGGGCGCGCGGCGAAGGCGCCGGCGGGCTTGGCTACATCATCTTCGAGGCGGACGGCGCCAAGGGACCGATCGCCCGCAACCTTGAGCCCGACCGCGCCGAGGCGATCCGCGCCGCCTGCGGACTGCAAGCGGGCGATGCGGTGTTCTTCGCGGCGGGCAGCGGCGCGGAGATGGTCCGCTTCTCCGGCCTCGTGCGCGGCCGGGTCGCGGCCGAGCTTGACCTGATCGTCGCGGACGCCTTCCGTTTCTGCTGGATCACCGATTTCCCGATGTACGAGATCAACGAGGAGACCGGCCGGATCGATTTCAGCCATAACCCATTTTCGATGCCGCAGGGCGGCATGGACGCGCTGAACCGTCAGGACCCGCTGAGCATCAAGGCATTCCAGTACGACATCGTCTGCAACGGCGTCGAGCTCTCGTCGGGCGCCATACGCAACCATCTCCCCGAGGTGATGATCCGCGCCTTCGAAATCGCCGGCTACACGCAGGCCGATGTCGAGGCGCGTTTTGGCGGCATGCTGAATGCGTTCCGCTATGGCGCGCCGCCGCATGGCGGGTCGGCGCCCGGGATCGACCGCATGGTCATGCTGCTCGCCGACGAGCCCAACATACGCGAGGTGATCCTGTTCCCGCTGAACCAGCAGGGCGAGGACCCGATGATGGGAGCCCCTGCTCCGGCCGACCCCGCGCGCCTCAAGGAGTTGTCGCTCCGCCTCGATCTGCCAATGCAAAAGCCCGCCAGATGAGCCGATTCCGGCCGCGCGGAGCGGCGTTGGCGTTGCTTGCCATCCTCCCCGCCACGGCCGCGCGCGCGGCTGCCGACGTTCCGCTGGCGGCACAGCATGCCGCCTATGACCTGGCTCTCGATACCACGGAGGGCGGGGCCACGATCGCCGCATCCGGCACGATGACCTACAAGGTGATCGACGCCTGCGCCAACTGGGCGACGCAGCAGCAGTTGCGGATGCATACGGTAACCCGGGACGGCGAGGCCAATGATCTGGTCTCCAACTACGCCACGCTGGAAGCCAAGGACGGACACCGCCTGTCTTTCGACATGACGCAGATCAGCAATGGCGTCATGGCGGAGCAACTCCGCGGCGAGGCGACCACCGACGCCGACGGCAACGGGCGGGTGCGCTACACCGAGCCGCGGCGCATGATCGTGATGTTGCCGCATGGAACGCTGTTCCCGATGGCGCATACGGCGGCGATCATCCGCGCGGCGCGGACTGGGGCGAAGAGCCTGTCATTGCCGCTGTTCGACGGCACCGGCGCGGACGGCGCGCAGGATACCTACATCACCATCCTGCGTTGGCACGGCCCGCCCTCCGCATCGGCCTATCCCGAACTCGCTGGCCTGGGCTCCTCGCGCGACGATATCGCCTTCTTCGCGCGCACGCCGCAGACCATCACCCCGGACTATGAGAGTTCCATGCGCTACTTCGACAATGGCGTCGCCGACCGGCTGCTGATGAATTTCGGCGGCTTCACGATGAAGGGGACGCTGCGCACCCTGACCATTCCCAAACGCCCCGGACGGTGCTGAGATGGACCTACCATGACCAGCGATACTCCCGCGCATGACTTCCTGCTGCCAAGGCTCACGGCGTTGATCAAGGAGGCGCAATCCCGGGGCATTGCTCCGGACGTGGCGGCGGCGGTGCTGACCGACCTTGTCACCGGCCCGCAATTCAACAACGCCCTGCCCGACCCGATGGCGGATTCCGAGCCGCTCCCGCCGCGTGAGGCCCCATCCGACGAGGCCGCGCTGACCGCTGATGTGAAGAACAACGCGATTGAGCAGGTTGCCGTCCCGCGCGCCTACCCCTGAGGACGCGAGCGGTCGTCGGCGCCTACATCGGCGGCTTTACCCCATCGACCCCGCACAGGACGGCCGCGGCGGTCGGGCGCGTCGCATCCTTTGCCTCGACGACGACCACCGCGTCGCCTTTCGAAACGTCCGACTTCGCGCCGGGCGCCAGCGCCACCACCGGGGCGGTTGGCGGCACCACGATATGCTCCTGGCCTCCCTTATAGGTCACCGTCAACCGCTTGGCTTGGCCGCCGCCGCTGTCGTTCGATACGGTGCCGTTGGTCATCGTGGTCTTGACCATGCCGGCTGAGCGCGGCGCGGTCTCCTTGGCGACAGTGCCGTTGGTCATCGTGGTCTTGACCATGCCGCCGCCGGATTGCGTCGTGTCGGGCAGCTCGTCCCAAGCGTAATGACCCTCGCCGGTGCCTCGCATCGAGTTCGGAAACACGACGACTTCAAGCGCCACCAGCGTGCTGCCGACATTCTTGGTCGCCGTGCCGATAAAGCTGTTGCGGTTGATGTCGCCCAGGCTGGCTTTCTCGACCTTGACGTAGTGCGTCGTGCCGTCCAGCGCCAGCGTCACGTCATTGCCGGACCGGTCATGCACGGTGAGCGTGGTGCCGGTCATCTCGACGACGGTGCCGCGGACGCGCGGCTGAGGCGCCGCCGCATGAGCGGTGGCGGCGAGCGCTGTCGTCGCCGCGAATGTAACCAAAAGGTGCCGCTTCATGAATACCCATCCCGGTTATGGCGCCGTTGCGGGCGCTGATCCTATATACGCGGGCAGGCGCCATGGGCTGCCCAGGGAGTGTGAATTTTGGAGTGTGAATTTGCGTAAAGCTCGGAGTGCCGCCCGGGCGGCCCATCCGTGGCCGGTGCGGCTGATGCATTGGATCGGCGTCTATGCCATCGCCTGCATGATGGCGAGCGGCTGGGAGATCTATGACGCCTCGCCCAGCCTGCCCTTCCTGTTTCCTGGCTGGCTCACTCTCGGCGGCTGGCTGGCAGGCGCGCTCGCCTGGCATCTCGCGGCGATGTGGCTGCTGTTCCTGGACGGTATCGCCTATGTCGCCTATGGGCTGGCTTCCGGCCATTTCCGGCGTGACATCGCGCCGCCCTCGCTCGGCACGCTGGGCCGCGACCTTGGCCGCGCAATCCGCTTACGCCTGCCGCACCGCCTCGGCCACTACAACGCGGTCCAGCGGCTGCTCTATCTCGGCGTCATTCTGGCCCTCCTGTTCCAGGTGGCGACCGGGCTTTCCATCTGGAAGCCGGTGCAGTTCTATTGGCTTGCCGGCTGCTTTGGCGGCTATCCGGTCGCACGCGGCATCCATCTGGCGGTGATGGCCGCGATCGCCGCCTTTGTGCTGATCCACGTGACGCTGGTTGCGATCTATCCACGCACGCTGGTTTCGATGGTCGCCGGCACGCCCGCGGAGAAAGCGCCGTGACGAAAATCTTCGAAAAGGCGGCGGTTCAGCACGAGCTTGCGAGTCTGCAACGACGAGGATTGATACGCGCGGGCCTGTCGCTTGGTTCTCTCGCCTTGCTTACCGGCTGCGATCTCGACAGCCATAGCGGCGTGAACGCGGCACTCTGGTCGATGCTGCGCTTCAACGACAGGGTGCAGGCGGCGCTGTTCAGCCGGTCGCGCCTGGCCGAGATCTATCCCGCGAGTGCGGTGACCAAACCGTTCCGCTTCAATGCGTATTATCAGGAATGGCAGGTTCGCCCGGTGCCGGACAACTGGTCGCTCGCCGTCACCGGCCTCGTGGCCGACAAGACCGCCTGGGGCGTGGCCCGGCTGCGCGCCTTGCCGCAGGCAGGGCAGGTGACCCGCCATATCTGCATCGAGGGTTGGAGCCAGATCGGCGAGTGGAGCGGGGTTCCGCTGCATAGTTTTCTCAAGCGCGTCGGCGCCGATCTGCGCGCGCGCTACGTCGCCTTCACCTGCTTCGACGGCTACTCCACCAGCATCGACATGGCGAGCGCGCTGCATCCGCAGACGATTCTCGCCCTCGATTTCAACAAGGCTCCTCTGACCCCGGAATGGGGCGCGCCGGTGCGGCTGCGCATCCCCGTCAAGCTCGGCTTCAAGAGTGCCAAGAACCTGCAAGCGATCGCGGTGACCAACACCTATCCGGGCGGATATTGGGAGGATCAGGGCTACAACTGGTATTCGGGAGTCTGACACGTTTCGTGTTACACCGTGCGTCGAATGGTCCAGCAGAGGCCTTCCAGGAGGAGTTCAAGCATGCGCTCATCACTCATTGCGACGCTCGCCGTGACCGGTTTCGCGGTCATCGGCTGCGGCAACGCGAGCCGGGCCGCCGCTCCGGTGGCGGCACTGCCGACACCCTCGGTTGGCGACGTGTTGGTCTATCAGAACAACTATGTGACCGTGGCATGCAGCCGATGGCAGGTCGCATCGACCAACCAGAACGGTTTCGTGGTCAGTCGTTGTGGTGACGACACGGCCTACTACCAGGCCAGCGACGGCGCGCTGGTCCGGATCACCGGCAAGAACGGCCGCGACCTCGTGTCGTTCAAGCCCGCTTCACCCAGCGTGCGGTTCCCGCTGGAAGTCGGCAAGAGCTGGCAGGGCAAATACACCGGCTTTACCGCCGATGACCAATCCCAATGGGACAGCGTGCAGACATGCAAGGTGCTTGACTACGAGACCGTCCAGGTTCCAGCGGGCGCGATGCCGGCCTTCCGGATCGAGTGCGACGATGCCTGGACGTCGGGTGGCTATTCCGGCAATTCGAGTGAGCTGAGCTGGTACGCGCCGCAGGCGCATGCGATCGTCAGGACCTCCAACCCGGCACAGCCGAAATGGAACATGGAGCTGGCGAGCTATACGCTGCACTGACCAGCCCGGCCTTCGGAGCCGGCTCGATCAATACCCGGACAACCGCGCAAGCTGATCGGCGTGATGGTCGATATCGCCGAACATCTCATCGAGCACGCGGCCGCGCTTCATGTAGAAGCCGATATCGTATTCGTCGGTCATGCCCATGCCGCCGTGCATCTGCACGCCTTCCTGCACCGCCAGCGTTGCGGCCATGCCGGCGAATGCCTTGGCGACGTGGGTGGCGCGGGCGGCCTCAGGGTCGCCGGCGTCCAGGAGTTGCTGCGCCTTGAGCACGGCCGCGCGGGCGACCTCGAGCTCGGCGTAGAGGTGGGCGGCGCGATGCTGCAGCGCCTGGAAGCTGCCGATGACCTGACCGAACTGCTTGCGCGTCTTGAGGAAATCGACCGTCATTGCCATCGCCCCGGCGGCGACTCCGAGCAGCTCCGCGGCCGCGCCGACGCGCGCCGCGCCCAGCACGCGCGACAGGCCGGACCAGCCGTCGTCAACCTCGCCGATCACCGCGTCGGCGTCGAGCTGCACGCCGTCGAGGCGCAGGCGCGACGCGAGGCTCGCGTCAGCCAGGCGCTCGGGCGTTGCGGCGAGGCCCGGCGCGCCGCCCTCGACCGCGAAGAGGGTAATGCCGCCGGTCTCGCCGGGCGAGCCCGCGGTGCGGGCGGCGACGATCACCAGGTCGGCCACGTGACCATGGGCGACGAAGTCCTTCTCCCCGGTCAGGCGGAAGCCGTTGCCGGAGCGCTCGGCCTGGCAGGCGATGCGGGCAGGACGGTGGCGGGCGCCTTCATCGACGGCGAGTGCTGCGACGATGTCGCCGCCGATGATACGTGGAAGCCAGCGCGCGCGCTGCGACGGCGAGGAGCCGGCCAGCGCCGCCACCGCGGCCACCGAGGTGGAGAGGAACGGCGACGGAGTGAGGTTGCGTCCGATCTCCTCAAGGATGATCCCGGCCTCGACCTGGCCAAGGCCAAGCCCGTCGTCCGCCTCGTCGACGCTGAGGCCGGTGAAGCCCATTGCCGCGAAGGACTTCCAGAGATCGCGCGAGAAGCCGGTGGCGTCGTTGGCGTCGCGGAGTGCCCGCATGTGGCCGACGGGCGCCTGCTCGGCCATGAACGGACGGGCGGTGTCGGCCAGCATAGACTGGTCGTCGTTGAGGAATAAGGGCATCGGTCAGGCTCCGGGCAGCTCGAGGATGCGCTTGGCGATGACGTTAAGCTGGATCTCGGAGGTCCCGCCCTCGATGGAGTTGCCTTTGGTGCGCAGCCAGCCGCGCGCCGCCGCCCCCTGGTGCGAGGCGGCGCTGTCCCATTCGAGCGCGTTCGTGCCGCCAGCGGCCATGACCAGCTCGTGGCGCTGCTTGTTCAGCTCGGTGCCGAAATACTTCATCATCGAGGGCTGGGCGGGATGCGCCCGGCCGGCCTTGAGTTCGTCGATGAAGCGCTCGGACATGGCGCGGAACCCTGCGGAGCGCACCTCGAAGAGTGCGATACGGGCGCGCAGCACCGGATCGTCGAGACGGCCGTCGGCTTCGGCGCCGACCGCCTGAAGGGCGAGCTCCGGCAGGCTCTTTTGGCCGCCGATCCCCAGTCCCATGCCCGAGATCATCTCGCGCTCGTGGCCGAGAAGGTATTTGGCGACCTCCCAGCCCTGGTTGATCGCGCCAACCAGGTTGGACTTGAGCACCTTCACGTCATCGAAGAAGGTTTCGCAAAACGGCGAACTGCCGGAGATCAGCAGGATCGGCTTGGTCGACACGCCTGGCGTTGTCATGTCGAACAGGACGAACGAGATGCCGCCCTGCTTGGCTTCCTTGCTGGTGCGAACCAGGCAGAAAATCCAGTCCGCCTTGTCGGCGTAGCTGGTCCAGACCTTCTGGCCATTGACGATGAAGTGGTCGCCCTTGTCCTCGGCCCAGGTCTGCAGGCCAGCGAGGTCGGAGCCGGCACCCGGTTCGGAGTAGCCCTGGCACCAGCGGATTTCGCCGCGCGCGATCGGCGGCAGATGCTCCAGCTTCTGCGCCTCGGTGCCGTATTTCAGCAAGGCCGGACCGAGCATGGAGATGCCGAACGAGTTCAGCGGCATACGGCAGCCGAGCCGCGCCATCTCCTCGCGCAGCGCCTTGGTTTCGACCGGTGGCAGACCGCCGCCGCCATAGGCCCGCGGCCAGTCCGGCGCCGTCCAGCCGCGTTCGGCCATGCGGTCCAGCCAAAGGCGCTGTGGCTCGGAAAGCCTGGCCTCGCGGCCGCCCCAGACCAGGTCCGCCTCGCCGCGCAGCGGCAGGCGCATCTCCGCGGGGCAATTATCCTCAAGCCAGGCGCGCGCCTCGGCGCGGAACTGATCGACAGGATTGGCGGCACTCATGCGACTGGTCTCCCGGTTTCGACATAGGCTCGTGGCACCATACTCGAACTTCGACAAATCGAGCTTCTCGCATCGCTTAGCGCAGATTGCCGTAACAGGAAACAGCCACGCAACAAACCGCGCTTACGATCGCAACGAACCACCTCGGCGCCAAGGTTGCCCGGCTTCGACTGAAAGCGCCATACCGTCAATACGAGAAATCCTTCGGAACAGTTGCCATCCGGCATTCAAGCCGATAACACGGACTCAAAAGAACAGGCGTTTGCCACTCGGGGAGGAACTGTCATGACTGTATCCGTCGGCCGCCGGGATTTCATGCTGGGAACGGTCGCCGTTGGCTACGCTCTGCTCGACCAGCGCGCCAATGCGGCGGGCGAGGCCGGCCTGCCGGCGCTGAATGACGCCAACCTGCCGGCGCAGCCCTGGGCGGTCTGGGACAAGGCGGACACGCCGATGCGCGGCGGCGTGCTGCGCACCGCGGCTGAGGTGTATATCGGCAAGATGAACCCCGATCACTGGCCCGTGCTCGACTGGCTGACGATCGGCGACTTCTATGAAAAGCTGATCCTCACCGATGGAAGCTACCGTGCAACCGAGCCCTGGCTCATCGAATCGCTCACCTACGACAACCCGACCACGGCGGTGACCAGGCTGCGCTCGGGCATCA
This sequence comes from uncultured Acetobacteraceae bacterium, assembly GCA_964246745.1. Lineage (GTDB taxonomy): Bacteria > Pseudomonadota > Alphaproteobacteria > Acetobacterales > Acetobacteraceae > Lichenicoccus. Next base: position 40,160 of record CAXTRK010000003.1, on the reverse strand, counting down.
CATTCCAGGACGGCACCGCGTTCAACGCGTCGGCGGTCAAGTTCGTCATCGACTGGATACGGGATCCGGCCAGCGGCGCCTGGAGTGCCAGTTGGCTCAAACCGCTCGATACCGTGGAAGTGGTCGACGATCTGACGGTACGCTGGCACTTCAAGACGCCGTGGGCATCGTTCGCCGGCGTGCTCTCCAACGTGCCTGGCTACATGATCTCGCCTGCGGCGCTGAAGAAAGGTCCGACCGACACCGACACGCATCCGGTCGGCACCGGGCCTTATATCCTCGACGAAGCGAGCCCGGGCAACTTCGTGCGCGTCAAGCGCAATCCCGACTGGTGGTTCGCCAAGGCGTCGGGCAATCCCGACATGCCGTATTTCGACGGCGTGCTGGTGACGATCATTCCCGATCCCGCCGTGCGTCTGGCCAATCTGCGGGCCGGCAAGATCGACATCCTGCTCGGCGTCGACAAGTCGCAATATCGCGGCATCAAGGACGATCCCGCGCTCAACGTCACCGTGCTGCCGCAGAACTCGCTCAATGCGCTGCGCTTCAACTGCACCAAGGGAGTCTGCAAGGACATACGCGTGCGCAAGGCGATCAGCCACGCGATCGACCGACAGGCGCTGATCGCCGGCACCCAGTTCGGGCTCGCACGGATCGCAAGCTGCATGTTTCCCGACGACCACTGGGCGCATAATCCGAACCTCAAGCCGGTATCCTTCGATCCGGACCTGTCCAGATCGCTGCTCAAGCAGGCGGGCCATGGCGGCGGCCTGACCGTGCGCGGCTACTACAACAACACCGCCAACGGTCAGACGATCGCCGAGGCGATCAAGAACATGCTGGCCGATGTCGGGGTCACGTGGGATGTCGAGCTGCTGGCGCCGGTCGCCGAAACCGCGCCGCTGAAGGCCGCCGACTATGATCTCGCCGAGGGCGGCTGGACCTACATCTATGATCCGGATCTGATCGCAACCGGGCTCTACATGCCCGATGGCGGCTTCAATTTCGGCCGCAGCCATAACGCGGCGGCGATCAGGCTGATTGAGGCCGGCCGCGTGGAGCTCAATGACGCCAAGCGTAAGCAGATCTACTGGCAGCTCGATGAGGTGCTCTATGACGACTACGAGGACGCCTGGTTGTGGTACGAGGAAACCGTGACCGCGCTGCGCAAGAACGTGCGCGGCTGGGACCGCGCGCAACTGACCAGGTTCGAGGAAATCTGGTACTGGTCGCATCCGCTCTGGTTCAGCGGCGGCAAGAACGACAGCGCCTGATCCGCATGGCGCGCTACATCCTTGCGAGGCTCGGGCAGGCGTGCATCGTCCTGGCGATCGTGACGGTGCTGGTGTTCGTCATGGCCCGCCTGATCCCGGGCGATGCCATCATGGCGCAGATGAGCGGCAGGGTCGGCGTGCAGGATCCGGCGGTGGTCGCGCGCGTGCGCCACGAGTTCGGCCTCGACCGGCCGTTGCTCGAGCAGTTCCTCGTCTGGCTCGGCAACTTCCTGCGCGGCGACTGGGGAACGTCGCTGGGCACCGGTCAGCCGGTGCTGCAGATGTTCCTGCAACGGCTGCCGATCACGCTCGAGCTGTTCTTCTGGGCCACGGTATGGGCGTTCGCGATCGGCATACCGGTCGGCATCATCAGCGCCACGAGGCGTGGTTCAGGGCTCGACATGACGCTCACCACCGGCGCGCTGCTCGGCGTCTCGATCCCGCAATTCTGGCTGTCCATCGTGCTGATCTACCTGCTGGCGGTGACGCTGCCGATCTTCCCGCCGTCGGGCTACACGCCGCTTTCGCAGAGCGTGTGGCTGAATTTCCGGGGAATGGTGCTGCCCGGGTTCGTGCTCGGCTTCGGATCGGCGGGATTGCTCGCCCGCTTCGTGCGCTCGAGCCTGCTCGAAGTGCTCAGCCAGGATTTCATCCGCACCGCACGCGCCAAGGGACTGAGCGAACGTGGCGTCGTGGTCGGTCATGCCATCAAGCCCGCGATGATTCCGGTCGTCACCGTCATCGGCCTCTCATGGGCCGGATTGCTGGCGGGCGCTTTCTTCGTCGAGGTGATCTTCGCAATTCCCGGCCTCGGCCGAATGAGCGTGGACGCGATCTTCCAGAAGGATTTTCCGGTGATGCAGGCGATGCTGATCGCGGTTTCCGTCAACGTGCTCGTCGTCAACCTCCTGGTCGACATCCTCTATGGCACTCTCGATCCGCGCGTCCGGATACGGTCCTAGTGTCCCGATTCAGAAATTCGTTGCGGAATTTCCGGGACACTAGCTCTTTGTTTTCAGTGGGGCGGCCGTCCGATGAGTGACACCGCCGCTATCGCCGCCGCGGCGCCGCCGCCCGCCCGCTCCACGGGGTCCCGGCTTCGGGCCGTGCTGCGGCACCGCCTCGCCACGGTCGGGCTCGTGATCATCGCGCTGATGTGCCTGATGGCGCTGTTCGCGCCGCTGCTGGCGCCATACAGCCCGTACCATCAGGATCTCTACGCCGTGCTGTCGCCGCCATCGGCCAAGCACTGGCTCGGCACCGACAATCTCGGGCGCGACCTGCTTTCGCGGGTGATCTACGGCGCCCGCGTGTCCCTGGAGATCGGCATTGTCAGCACCGTCGCATCCACGGTGATCGGCGTCGCCGCCGGGCTCGTCGCCGGCTTCAGAGGCGGTCTCGCCGACTCGATCATCATGCGCGTCACCGACGCCTTCCTCTGCTTCCCGCCGCTGATCTTCATCCTGGTGCTGGCCGCCACGCTTGGTCCAGGCATCGACAACATCATCATCTCCTTTGCGGTGTTCGGCTGGACCGGGTTCGCGCGGATCATGCGTGGGCAGGTGCTGCTGGTGCGCGAGCTGTCGTTCATCGAGGCGTCGCGGTCCGCCGGCGTGCCGCCGTTTCGCCTGATGTGGCGGCATGTGGCTCCAAATGCGCTCACGCCGATCATCGTCGCCGCCTCGGTCACCGTCGGCAGCGCCATCTTGGTTGCGGCCGGCGTGTCCTTCCTCGGCGTCGGCGTGCAGCCGCCGACGGCAAGCTGGGGCGGCGAGCTGCGTGTCGGCTTTACCTACCTGCAATCCGTGCCGTTGTTCTCGATCGCGCCCGGCCTGATGATCTCGCTCGCCGTCATCGCCTTCAATTTCGTCGGCGACGGCCTGCGCGATGCACTGGACCCGCGGCTCAAGGGACGATCGTGAAAGGCAGGGCCATGAAAGGTGTTGCGCGGTGACGCCGCTGCTGGCCGTGCAAAACCTTGCCATCGAGTTCAGAACCGAGCACGGCGTCGTCCGCGCGGTGCGGGACGCCTCGTTCGAGATCGAGCGAGGTCAGGTCACCGCGCTGGTCGGCGAGAGCGGCTGCGGCAAGAGTGCGACCGCGCTGGCGATCCTGCGCCTGATCGCCGACCCGCCCGGCCGCATCGTGGGCGGGGAGATTCGGTTCGAGGGACGCGACATCCTCCAACTCGGCGAGGACGAGATGCGCGCGCTGCGCGGCAACCGCATCTCGATGATCTTCCAGGAGCCGATGACCAGCCTCAACCCGGTGCTTACGGTCGGCCGGCAGGTGGCCGAGCCGTTGGCGCTGCACAAGAAGCTCGGCGCCGCGGCGGCGCTCGCGCGCGCCATCGAACTGCTGGCTTCGGTCAGGATCGCCGATCCCCGGCGCCGCGCCGCGGCCTATCCGCACCAGTTCAGCGGCGGCATGCGGCAGCGCGTGATGATCGCCATGGCGATGGGCTGCGCGCCCGATCTTGTCATCGCCGACGAGCCGACCACGGCGCTCGACGTGACCATCCAGGCGCAGCTTCTCGATCTGCTGAGCGCGCAGGTCCAGGAACATCGAACGGCGCTGCTGCTGATCACCCACAATCTCGGCGTCGTCGCGCGCTACGCCGACCGCGTGAACGTGATGTATGCGGGCCGGATCGTCGAGAGCGCTTCGGCCGACGCGCTCTACGGGCGGCCGCGGCATCCCTACACGATCGGCCTGCTGGACGCGGTGCCGCGGCTCGACCGGCCGATCACGGAAAAGCTCGTGCCGATTGAAGGCCAGGCTCCCGACGCGCTGCATACGCCGCCCGGCTGCGCCTTCCATCCGCGATGCCGTTTCGCAATCGATGCTTGCCGCCAGACGCTGCCGCCGATGCGCACGGTGGGAAGCGGCCACAGCATCGCCTGCATCCGCGACGTCAATGGCTGAGCCGGACCAGGCGCTCGTCGAGGTCACGGATCTCGATGTCCACTTCACGGTCGCGGCCGGCCTGTTCGGCGCGCGGCAACGTGGCGTCGTCCGCGCCGTCGATCACGTGAACCTCACGATCGGACGCGGCGAGACCCTGGGCCTGGTCGGCGAGAGCGGTTGCGGCAAGTCCACGCTCGGCCGCGCCATCCTGCGGCTGGTGACGCCCACTGGCGGGCGGATACGGTTCGAGGGCGTCGACCTGACCACGCTTGCCGACGCGAAACTGCGGCAGGTCCGCCGCCGCATGCAGATGATCTTCCAGGACCCGTTCAGCTCGCTGGATCCGCGCATGACCGTGGGCGAGACGGTGGCGGAGCCCATGCTCGTGCATCGCCTGGCCTCGGCACGGGAGCGGCGGGACCGGGTCGCCGAGCTGTTCCGCCTGGTGCGGCTCGACCCTGGCATGTCCAGCCGCTATCCACACGAGTTCAGCGGCGGACAGCGTCAGCGCATCGGCGTGGCGCGCGCGCTCGCGGCACAGCCAAGCTTCATCATCTGCGACGAGCCGGTCTCAGCGCTCGACGTCTCGATCCAGGCACAGATCGTCAACCTGCTGGAGGAGCTTCGCGAACGGCTCGGCCTAACCTACCTGTTCGTGGCGCATGACCTCGCGGTGGTGCGCCATCTGAGCGACCGCATTGCGGTGATGTACCTGGGCGAGATCGTCGAGATCGCGCCGAAGCGCCGCTTGTACGACAACCCGCTGCACCCTTATACGCAAGCCCTGATCGCCTCGGTGCCGGTGCCGGATCGCGGCATTGAAGCACGACGCAGCCGCACGCTGCTGCATGGTGAGATGCCCAGCGCGCTCGATCCTCCGGCCGGCTGCCGCCTGCACCCGCGCTGCCCCTCGGCGATGGCGCATTGCCGCACGATCGCGCCGGAGCCGCGTGAAATCGTGCCGGGCCACGTCGTCGCCTGCCACCTCTACCGATGACGCAAGCGCCTCCGGCAGGTCAGGCCGCTCCGGACCATCCGGACGCCGAGGAAAACCATACCGGCGTCTCAAAAGCACTGGCTGCCCAGCCGGCGAAATTCGCGCGACGCAAGGCGGTGATCGTACGCGCCGCTGTCGGCGTCATCAACCGCAAGGGCGTGCGCGGCATGACCCTGGCCGACGTGGCGGGCAAGCTCAAACTCGTTCCCACCGCGGTGAACTACTACTTCCGCCGCAAGGAGGACCTGGCCGCCGCCTGCTTTCTCCAGGCGATCGCCCATTACGGCGCGCTGCTCGACCGCTCCGAACTGGAGCCGACCGCCGAGGCCAGCCTGCAAAGCTTCCTGCGCGCCTTCGCCGACCACCTGGCGTCGGTCGATCTCGGAGAGGCTGAGCCGGTGGCGGCCTTCAACGATGTCCGCGCCGTCGCCGACCCCACGGTGGACGCCGCCTACCGGGATATGTTCCGCCGCTTCCGCCGCATCTTCGACGCCGGACTTGCGGGTGAATTCTCACGCCCGCAGCGCAACGCCCGCACCCACCTCCTGCTCTCGCAGGTGTTCTGGGCGGCGCTCTGGTTGCGCCAGTATGATCCCGACGACTACCGACGCATGATCGACCGGCTGTTCGACATCCTGGTGAACGGGCTGATGGCGCCCGGCATTGACTGGGCGCCGTTGGCGCTGCCGCGGATGGAGACACCAGGCGAGACCCCAGGCGAGACCACCAAGGGCTCCCGCGAGGCCTTCCTGCGGGCGGCAACGGAGATGATCAACGAGCGCGGCTATCTCGGCGCTTCGGTGTCGCGCATTTCCGCGCGGCTGAACGTCACCAAGGGCTCGTTCTACCACCACAACCAGGCCAAGGACGACCTGGTCGAGCAGTGCTTCGACCGCACGCTGGAGATCATGCGGACATCGCAGGCCGCGGCGGACGCCTGCGCCACCACCGGCCTGGCCAATCTCGCCTCGCTCGCCGCCTCCATGGTGCGCCGCGACGTGTCGGGAGAGGCGCCGCTGCTGCGGACTTCGGCGCTGACCGCGGTGCCGGAGGAAATGCAGGGGCCGCTGGTCCGGCGCTTCGAGCGCGTGTCGGCGCGGCTGGCCAGCGTCGTCAGCGACGGCATCGCGGACGGATCGATCAGGCCGGTCGACGCCAACGTGGCCGCGCAGACTCTCACCGCCCTGATCAACGCGAGCGCCGAACTGCCGCACTTCGCGCCGGGGGTGGATGCCGCAAGCGCAGTGGAGGTCTATGTCCGTCCGCTGTTCACGGGGCTGTTCAGGGCTTCCCATTGCACCGACCCAGACAAAGCGAACCGCTTTTAACGAATAAGGTTCCGGCCCTCATTATCGATGCGCTGCCGGCGCATCACCGTGGTCAGGCTGTTGGCGACCTCCAATCGCCACAAGGCAGGCACTGCCGCTCCTTCGTCCGCCACCTGGGCGAACAGCGGCCGGATCGCGTCCGTGGTTTCGTCGCCATAGATCCAGGCCAGCGTTGCCGAGCTGTCGAGAATCAAACTTACCGACGGCCTTCGTCCCGGTAGGCTTTCCATTCCGACCAATTGAAGGGACCGAGCCGGCGGTGCTCGGCGCGGGCGCGAAGGCGCTGGATCGCGGCGTGGGCTTCACTTCGATCGCCCCGCGGCCAAGCCGGCACCAGGCGCGCGACTTCCTTACCGTGCCGAGTGATCAGCACCTCCTCGCCCTGCTCGATCAGGTCGAGCAGATGGCCAAATTTGTTATTTGCCTCGAAGGCGCCGAATGCCCTCATGCCGGTCTCTTTCACTTTATCTAGCTTGAACTAGCTTGGCGGCACGCAGCATCGTCGTCTCGCGTCTTCAGGAGTATGCAAAGCGTGCCGCCTCCACGTAATAAACCTGATTAACACGTGGCTGGCGTCTGCTAGGAACGGTAAGTGTACGACAACTCCTCCTCCGCTTCTCGCGTCACGGTGGAGCGTCACAACCTTCTAGGACCGAACCCTTACGCGCTGGAGCCGCCACGTGACGGCCGCAGATCCGGGCCCCATGTGATCAGCGGCGGCTCCTCTGCCTTCAGGATAGGGTGGAGCAGACTTTCGAGGTAGGGCTGCACGCCTTCGCTACGGAAAACGTAGAAGCGGTCGGTCAGGATCGCGTCGAGCGTGGCCTCGGCGATCAGCTCGGGGGCGATGCCGGCGCCCTGGAACGCGTCCGAATTTGCCCGGACGCTCTCGTCGTTCCACTCGCGGTCGCTCCACGGCCGGTCACCCGCCGGGCGGTTGCGCCAGGAGCGATGGATGTCGGTGGCGACCATGCCCGGACAGACCACCGAGACGCCGACCCGGGTATCCGCCGCGATCAGCTCGGAACGCAGCGACTGGCTGACCGACAGGCACGCGGCCTTGGACGCGCAATAGGGCGAGTGCTGGCCGATCCCGACGAAGGCGGCCAGCGAGGCGGTGTTGACCATGTGAGCGGGCTCGCCCTGCTTGATCAGGATGGGCGTGAACGCCTTTACTCCGTGGACGACGCCCCAGAAGTTCACGTCGAGCACCCAGCGCCAGTCGTCCAGCGACATCTCCCAGGTGGGTCCGGTGATCGACACGCCGGCGTTGTTGACGACGAGGTGCACCTTGCCGAAGGTCTCGATGGTGGCTCTGGCCAGCGCCTCCACCTCCGGGTAGCTGGCGACGTCGGTGCGCACGCCGACCGCCTCGAAGCCGCTCGTCTTCAAACCTGTCACCGCCCGCTTGATGGCATCCTCCTGGATGTCGGCGATCACGAGCTTCATCCCCTCGCGTCCGAAGCGCTCGGCCATGGCGAGGCCGATGCCGCTGGCGCCGCCGGTGATCACCGCCACCTTGCCGCTCAGGTCACGCATGACAATGCTCCTTGATGCTCACAAATGCGCCTCGAACCAGTCGAGCGCCAGCTTCAGCGACGGGCCGTGGAACCGGTCGTAGATCTCGTAATGGGTGCATGGAAACGTGCGCCGCTCGGCTGTGGCGTTGCGTCTGACGATCTCGTAGGCGGCGCCGCCTTGCAGCCCGGGCTCGCCGTATTCCTCATGCTCGGCGTCGATGAAGAGGGTGGGAACGCGTATCCGCGCGGCCAGCTCCAGCGGCGAATGGCCGAATTGCCGCGCCACGTCGGGCGTGCCGCGCAGGCCGGGCGCCGTGTCGACCCCCTGGGGGATCGGCGGATCGAGCACGCCACGCGCCTTGTCGGCCATGCGCTGTCGAGCAAGATCGGTAAACCAGGCGTCGCTGGGATGGCCGTAGCCGCCGATCTGCGCCACCACCGCCTTCACGCGGTCGTCGGTTCCGGCCACCGAGACGACGTGGCCGCCGCCGTAGCTCGAGCCCCAGAGGCCGACGCGGGCTGGATCGACACCCTGCTCCCACAGCAGCCAGGCGAGTGCCGCGCGGATGTCGGCGATCTGGTCCAGCGGGTCGACAACCTCGCGGACCACACGCACCGTGACCGTGCGCTCGCCTGCCTGGGTCAGCATGGGTTCGTCGGACGCGGGCACCAGCCGCCCGTCGGAATTGCCCCAGCCACGATAGTCGAACACCAGGCACGCAAAGCCCGCTTGCGCGAACGGCACCGCATACCGGTCCGCCAGATGGTCCTTCAGCCCGCCCCAGCCGTGGCAAAGCAGGATGGCGGGCATCGAGCCTTGCACGGCTCGCGGTTTGATCAGCTCGGCAGCGAGTCGGGAGCCTTCGCTCCAGATGGTCACGGGACACCGGTCAATGTCGTGCGGCATAGAAGCATGCATAGTCGCGGCCGCGCTCGACGGCAAACCCTTGCATCAAATTTTCCTGAAGGACGCTCAGCTCAGTTCCCGTCCGCGTCGCACCGCGTCGTCGCCGAAGCGGGCGCGCAAGGTGTCGATGGCGACCTGCGCGCGCACGCGTCGCCACGCCCGCGGGTCGGCCAGGTCGACCGGATCGGCTTCCTCCAAGGGAAGGATCGGAGCGGCGCCGATGCCGATCAAGCGGAAGGCGGTGCCGTCGGCCTCTCGCGCCAACAGCGGCCGGGCCGCCTCAAACAGCCGTTCCGGCAGCACGGTGGGCGTGGCCAGACGCTGGCTGCGCGTGCGGCTGATGAAGCGGGCAGTCTTCAGCTTCAGCACGACGCCGCCGGCACAGCTTCCGCCGTCTCGCAGCCGGGCGCCCAGCTTCTCGCATAGGCGCCAGAGCGGGCGTTCGAGAGCGGCCGGATCAGACAGGTCGGCGGCGAACGTCGTCTCGGCGCTCACCGACTTCACCTCTCGCGAGGGATCGACGGCGCGGTTGTCCTCGCCGCGTGCCCGCGCCACCAGCGACGTTCCGTCCGTGCCCAGACGGGCCACCGCCTCAGCCGCGCTCAGCCCCTGCATCTGGCCTAGCCGGATAAAGCCGCGCGTCGCCAGCTTTGCTTCGAGCGAGGGGCCAATGCCGGGCAGCAGCCGCATCGGCTTGTCCGCGAGCCACTCCCGCGCCTCCGCGCCGAGCACGCCGAAGCCGCGCGGCTTGTCCAGCCCGGCGGCCAGCTTGGCGAGCAGGCGGTTGCGGGACAGGCCGATCGAGATGGTGATGCCCAGCGAGCGCTCCACGTCCCGCGCCAGGCGGGCGAGCATCAGCGCGGGGGGTGCTGCGTGCAACGCCTCGGTGCCAGAGAGATCAAGCACCGCCTCGTCGATCGACAGCACCTGCACAAGCGGGGTGAGCGTCTGCATCATCGCGCGCAGCCCGCGCGAGACGCGCGCGTATTTGGCGAAATCGGGCGCGATCACCACCGCATCCGGGCAGGCGGCCAGCGCCTTGAACATCGGCATGGCGCTGCGCACGCCGCGCATGCGGGCGATATAGCATGCCGCGGTCACCACGCCGCGTGTGCCGCCGCCGACCAGCACCGGCTGCGTTGCCAGTTCCGGCCGGTCGCGTTTCTCCACGCTGGCGTAGAAGGCATCGGCATCGACATGGGCGATGCTCAGCGTGAACAGCTCGGGATGCGCGACCCGCCTGCGGCCGCCGCACGCGACACAGCGCAAGCCGGGAGCGACCTGGGAGCAGTCGAGGCAGAGCGCGCCCGGCTGCACCCGCTCAGACGGCGTTGGTCATGCTGGCGCGCGGCAGCTCGCGCGGCCACAGCCAAGCGGCGCCGCGCACGCCGGAGCTGTCGCCATGCACGTTGCGCAGGATTGGCGTGATCATGCGCGGGCTGATCACGCGCCCTGCTGTCAGCTCGGGTACCCTGTCGTAGAGATGCGGCATGTTGGACAGGCCGCCGCCCAGGACGATGGCGTCCGGATCGAGAAAGTTGATCACCATCGCCAGGCATCGCCCCAGGCGGTCGGAGTGGCGCGCCAGCGCCGCCACCGCCCGCTCCTCGCCGGCGGCGGCGCGGCCGGGAATGCTGCTCGCATCGCGCGACCCAGGGCCGTCGCAATCCGAGGCCAGCGCCGAGCCGCACAGGAAGCGCTCGATGCAGCCCTCGTTGCCGCAGAAGCAGGCCGGCATCGGGAACTCCTCGAGCTTCGGCCAGGGCAGCGGGATGTGCCCCCATTCGCCGGCGATGTGATGCGGTCCGGCCAGGACACGCTCGTCGACGATGATGCCGCCGCCCACGCCGGTGCCAAGAATGATGCCGAACACCACACGCTTGCCGGCGGCGGCGCCGTCCACCGCCTCGGACAAGGCAAAGCAGTTGGCGTCGTTCTCGACTCGCACCTGGCGTGCCATCGCGACGCTCACGTCGCGGGCGAACGGACGGCCGTTCAGCCAGACCGAATTGGCGTTCTTGACCAGGCCGCTTTCGGGGCTGATCGCGCCAGGAATGCCGACGCCCACCGAGGCCAGGCCGCCCAGCTCGCGCTCGGTTTCCTGCACCAGGCTGACCATGGCGGCGATCGCCGGTTCATAGACTCCCGGATTGGCCACGCGCCGACGCAGCAGCATGGCGCCATCGCCGCCCAGGGCCGCGATCTCGATCTTGGTGCCGCCGAAATCGATGCCGATCCTGAAATCCGTGCGGCTCTCCGTCATGTCCCGCCTCGTCCCAAACAGTGTTTTGCCGCTATCATGCGCGCGCATGGTCTGATCGACCAGAGCGTGGAGCAAGGGCGCATGGACGAGAGCGTGCTGGACGTGAAAGCGCTGAGCTGTCCGCTGCCGGTGCTGCGCGCCAACCGTGCGCTGCGTTCCATGCAGCCGGGCGAGCGGCTGCGCGTGCTGGCCACCGACCGCGCCTCGGTGGCCGACTTTCAGGCCTTTTGCCGGGAAACCGGGCACGCGCTGGTCGCCATGAGCGAAGAGGGCGGCGTATTCTCCTTTCTGATCCGGGTGCGGCCGGCCCGCTGAGCGGACGCGCATGAAGGCTCTTTCATGCGCACCGGCCGCGCGCTATCGGAAGCGGCACAGGCAGCAAGCGGAAGCCGATGATGTCCGACTCCCTCTCCCAACTATCCTTCGAGGACGCGCTCGCGGAACTTGAGACGATCGTGCGCGGCCTTGAAGGCGGCCAGCAGAAGCTGGAGGACGCGATCACCTGCTACGAGCGCGGCGCCGCCTTGCGCCGGCATTGCGAGGCCAAGCTGGCGCAGGCGGAAATGCGCGTGCAGGCGATCGTCGAGCGTGTCGACGGCATGCCGGAGCTGCGGCCACTTGGTTGAAGCCGCACTTGCCGAGCGGGCGGAAGCGATCGAGCGCACCCTTGATCTGCTGATCCCCCCTGCCCCCGGCCCGGAGGCGCGATTGGTCGAGGCGATGCGCTACGCCGTGCTCGGCGGCGGCAAGCGGCTACGCGGCTTTCTGGTCGTCGAGTGCGCCGGCCTGTTTGGCGCCGAGCCGGCCGGCGCGCTCCGCGCGGCCGCCTCGGTCGAAATGCTGCACGCCTATTCGCTGGTCCACGATGACCTGCCGTCGATGGATGACGACGATCTGCGTCGCGGCCAGCCATCGACGCACCGGCGCTTCGACGAGGCCACCGCGATCCTGGCCGGCGATGCGCTGCAGACGCTGGCGTTCGAGACCATCGCCGATGCGCGCACCCACCCGGATGCCGCCGTGCGGATCGCGCTGGTGGCAAGCCTCGCCAACGCCGCGGGTGCGGCCGGCATGGTCGGCGGCCAGATGATCGACATGCGGGGCGAAGGCCATGCGCTCGCCTTGAGCGAGGTCGAGCATATGCACGCGTTGAAGACCGGCCGGCTGATCCGCTACAGCGCCGAGGCCGGCGCGATCCTGGGCGGTGCGTCGACTGAGGCGCGCGCCCGGATTGCCGCCTATGGGCGCGACCTGGGCGCCGCGTTCCAGGTGGCCGACGACGTGCTGGACGCCACCGCCAGCGCCGCAGAGCTTGGCAAGACCGCCGGCAAGGACGCGGGCGCCGCCAAGTCCACCTATGTGGCGCTGCTCGGCGTCGTCGGCGCGCGGGAGGCGGCGGAGAGCCTGGCGGCGCGCGCCGTGGACCATCTCGATAGCTTCGGCGGCAATGCGGCACGGCTGCGCGCGCTGGCGCGCTATGTGGTCGAGCGCCGACGCTGAAGCGGCGGGCGGATCAGCTCCTGGTCGAGCGCGGTCTGGCGCCGAGCCGGGCGCGGGCGCAGGCGCTGATCCTGGCCGGACTGGTGTTCAGCGGCGAGGCGCGCGTGGCCAAGTCGGGGGACGCGCTCCCGCCGGACGCGCCGCTCGCGGTGCGTGGCGGCGAGCACCCCTGGGTCTCGCGCGGCGGGCTGAAGCTGGCGCACGCGCTGGCGCATTTCGGTCTGATCCCCGAGGGGCGCCGCTGCCTCGATATCGGCGCCTCCACCGGCGGCTTTACCGACGTGCTGCTGACCCACGGTGCGGCACACGTGCATGCGGTGGATGTCGGCCACGGCCAGCTTGCCTGGAAGCTGCGCCAGGACCCGCGTGTCACCGTGCTTGAGCGGGTCAACGCGCGCACGCTCGACCGGAGCATGGTCGCGGGGAGCATCGAGGCGCTGGTCTGCGATGCGAGCTTCATCGGCCTGCGCACGGTGCTGCCGGCCGCACTCGGCCTCTGCGAGCCGGGCGCCTGGGCGGTGGCGCTGATCAAGCCGCAGTTCGAGGCCGGTCGCGGCGCGGTGGGTGCGAAGGGTGTGGTGCGCGATGCCGCAATCCACGATAAGGTCTGCGAGACGATCCGCGACTGGTGGAGCGGCTTGCCAGGCTGGACCGTTCAGGGGATCGAGCCCAGCCCGATCACCGGCCCGGAAGGCAATCGCGAGTTCCTGATCGCGGCCATTTTGCAACAGGGAGCGATCGGCCATGCCGAAGGATAGCGAGACGGTGCCTGCCCGGGCGGTCCGGTCGGGCGCGCACGCGCGGTTTGCCTGGGACGACCCGCTGCTGCTGGGCGAGGCGCTCACCGAGGACGAGCGGGCGATGCAGGGCGCCGCCGCGGCCTACTGCCAGGACAAGCTGCTGCCGCGCGTGCTTGCGGCGAACCGGCACGAGCAGTTCGACCGCGCCATCCTCAGCGAGATGGGAGCGATGGGTTTTCTGGGCGCCACGCTGGACAGCCATGGCTGCGCCGACGTGGGCTATGTCGCCTATGGCCTGATCGCGCGCGAGGTGGAGCGGGTCGACAGCGCCTACCGTTCGGCGTTCTCGGTGCAGTCCTCGCTGGTGATGTATCCGATCTGGGCGTTCGGCTCGGGGCCGCAGAAGGATCGCTTTCTGCCGGGACTTCGCGCGGGCGAACTGGTCGGCTGCTTCGGCCTCACTGAACCCGATGCCGGCTCCGATCCCGGCTCGATGCGCACGCGGGCGCGCTCGACCGATGGCGGCTTCATCCTGAACGGCAGCAAGACCTGGATCACCAACGCGCCGATCGCCGACGTCTTTGTGGTCTGGGCGAAGAACGACGCCGGCGAGATACGCGGCTACCTGCTCGAGCGCGGCATGGCGGGGCTGAGCGCGCCACGCATCGAGGGCAAGTTCGCGCTGCGCGCGTCCACCACCGGCATGATCATGATGGATGACGTGTTCGTGCCGGCGGACAACGAATTGCCGAACGTGAAGGGGCTGCGCGGACCGTTCGCGTGCCTGAACAATGCCCGCTACGGCATCGCCTGGGGATCGATGGGCGCCGCCGAGTTCTGCTGGCATGCGGCGCGCGGCTACACGCTGGAGCGGCAGATGTTCGGCAAGCCGCTGGCCGCGACGCAGCTCGTCCAGAAGAAACTCGCCGACATGCAGACCGAGATCACGCTCGGGCTGCACGGCGCCTTGCGCCTCGGCCGGCTGATGGAACAGGGCGTGGCCGCTCCCGAGATGATCTCGCTGCTGAAACGCAACAATTGCGGCAAGGCCCTCGACATCGCACGCGTCAGCCGAGACATGCATGGCGGCAACGGCATCTCGGACGAGTATGGCGTCATCCGCCACGTGATGAACCTGGAAGCGGTCAACACCTATGAGGGCACGCATGACGTGCACGCGCTGATACTCGGGCGCGCGCAGACCGGGCTGAACGCGTTCGGGTGACGCGCTGCCAGTCTAACCGTCCTCTGGCACGTTGCGCGCCAGCTCGTCGAGCCAGGCGCGGGCGTTGCCGTCGGACGGCGCCCGCCAGTCGCCGCGCGGCGACAGCGCGCCGCCGCTGCTGAGCTTGGGACCGTTCGGCATCGCCGAGCGCTTGAACTGCGCAAAGCCGAAATAGCGTTGCAGGAACAATTCCAGCCAATGACGAATCTCGGAAAGCGTGTAGGCCTGCCGGCGTTCCTCGGGAAATCCGGGAGGCCAGCCGGCGCGCGCCGCGTCACTCCAGGCCTGTGTTGCCAGAAAGGCAATCTTCGACGGCCTGAATCCGTAGCGCAGCGTGTAGAACAGATTGAAGTCCTGCAGCGCATACGGGCCGATCTTGTCCTCGGTGCTCTGCATCTCCGATCCTGATTCGGCCGGCACCAGCTCGGGCGAGATCTCGGTGTTCAGGATCAGTTCAAGGGTGCGCAGCACGTGCGCCTCGAACTGCCCACTCGTGATCACCCAACGGATCAGATGCTGGATCAGCGTCTTTGGCACGCCGGCATTGACGTTGTAGTGCGACATCTGATCGCCGACGCCATAGGTGCACCAGCCGAGCGCCAGCTCGGACAGATCGCCGGTGCCAAGCACGAAGCCGCCATGCTGACCGGCTAGGCGGAACAGATAGTCGGTGCGCAAGCCGGCCTGCACGTTCTCGAAGGTCACGTCATGAACCGTTTCGCCGCGTGCGAACGGATGGCCGATCGTCTCGAGCATCAGCCGGGCGGTGGGCGTGATGTCCAGCACCGAGGCTTCGACGCCCAGATCGGCCATCAGCGCCAGGGCGTTCTCGCGTGTGGCGTTGCTGGTGGCGAAGCCGGGCATGGTATAGCCGAGGATGTTGCCGCGCGGCAGGCCGAGCCGGTCCATCGCGCGAGCCGCGACGATCAGCGCCTGCGTCGAGTCGAGGCCGCCGGAAACCCCGATCACCAGACGCTGGGTGCCCGTGGCGCGCAGCCGCTGCGACAGGCCCGCGACCTGGATGTTGTAGGCCTCGAAGCAGTCCTGGTTGAGCCGTCCGGGGTCGGACGGCACGAACGGAAAGCGCTCGATCGGGCGGCGGAAGCCGATGTCGCCGGTGGGCGGGGCGGCAATGAAGGCGATGCGGCGGAAGCCCCCGCCATCGGTCGCGGCACGGTTGGCATCGAAGCTGCCCATGCGGGCGCGCTCCTGACGCAGCAGATCGAGGTCGATATCGGCGATTGCGCTCTGCGGGCCGGACGGGAAGCGTTCTGTCTCGGCGAGTGCCGCGCCGGCCTCGAAGATCGAGACCTGGCCGTCCCAGGCGACGTCGGTGGTCGATTCGCCCTCGCCGGCGGCGGCGTACAGGTAGGCGGAGAGGCAGCGCTGCGATTGCGCCTGACAGAGCAGACGGCGCGTCTCCGCCTTGCCCACGGTGATGTTGCTGGCGGACAGGTTGGCGATGACGGTGGCGCCAGCCAGGGCGGCGCTGGCGCTGGGAGCGACCGGCACCCAGACATCCTCGCAAATTTCGGCGTGCACGATGAAGCCCCGCAGGTCCTCCGCCTCGAACAGCAGGTCGGTGCCGAATGGCGCGCGCCCACCCGCGACACCGATGCTGCCGCCGGTGTGCCCGGCGCCGGGCGCGAACTGGCGGGCTTCATAAAACTCGCGGTAGTTCGGCAGATAGGATTTCGGCACCACTCCCAGGATGCGGCCGCGATGCAGCGCCACTGCGCAATTGAACAGCGCGCCCTCGTGACGCAGGGGGGCTCCGACAAGCAATAAGGGCAGCATGGTCCGGGAGCGATCGCGCAGGTGTGAAAGCGCCGCCTCGACCGCGTCGAGAAGCGCGTCCTGCTGGCGCAGATCCTCGATCGTGTAGCCGGAGATGCCGAGTTCCGGGAACACCGCCAGCACCGCCCCTGCACCGCCGCATTCCGTTGCAAGAGCGGCTGTCGCGTCGGCGTTGGCCTCAGGATCAGCCAGCCGCACCGGCAGCGTGCACGCCGCGACGCGGGCGAAACCGTGCCGATAGATCGAGCGGAACGCGCGGCGGCCAGGCATGGTGTCGGTCATGGAGCGGTCCTGCGACGGCGGCGAGGGGAGCCAGTGGTCGGTTTTCAAGGTGGCGTCGGGCCGTGACCCGTAAACATCGTATCTTTCGGCCAATCGCAAAGCATGTAATTTCAGCGCCTAGATGATGCCGAACACGAATCCGCCGCCTCGCCATCGCCTGGCGATCCCTGGATGCTTGCCTTGAACGGAGTCCGGCCATGAGCCGGGCCGTTTCGGTCATCGGTGCCGGACCAGGCGGGCTCGCCAGCGCCATGCTGCTGGCCCATGCCGGCGCGGACGTGACCGTGCACGAACGCCACGCCGCGGTCGGCGGCCGTTCAGGCAGCCTCAGCGGCTCGTGTGACGCCGGCCGCTTCAGCTTCGACATGGGACCGACCTTCTTCCTCTATCCGCGCATCCTGTCGGACATTTTCAGCGAGTGCGGCCGCAAGCTGGAGGACAGCGTCGAGCTGATCCGGCTCAAGACCCACTATGCGCTGTTGTTCGAGGGCGGCCAGCATATCGAGGCCAGCAGCGACATCGCCGCGCTGCAGCGATCAGTCGCCGCGATCTGTCCCGCGGATGCGGCGGAGATCCCCCGCTTCATGGCGGAGAACCGGGCCAAGCTCGAGGCCTTCCGGCCGGTGCTGGAGCGTCCGTTCGACCGCTGGCGCGACCTGCTGCGTCCCGACATGCTGCGGGCTTTGCCGCTGCTGCGGCCGGGCCGCTCCGTCGAGCGTGATCTCAAGCGCTTCTTCTCCGACCCGCGCATCCGGCTCGGCTTCTCGTTCCAGAGCAAATATCTCGGCATGTCGCCGTATCGCTGCCCGAGCCTGTTCACCATCCTCGCCTTCATGGAGTACGAGTTCGGCATCTTCCATCCGCGCGGCGGCACCGTCTCGGTGATGCGCGCGATGGAGCAGGCGGCGCGCGGCATGGGTGTGCGTTTCCGTCTTGGCGAGCCGGTGCGTGAGCTGATCTTCGAGGGCAGGCGGGTGACCGGCCTGCGCACTGACGAGCGGGTGCACAAGGCGGACGCGGTCGTGCTCAATGCCGATTTCCTGCGCAGCATGACCCGCCTGGTGCCGGATCGTCTGCGCCGCCGCTGGACCGACCGCAAGATCGCGCGCAAGAAGCTCTCCTGCTCCACCTTCATGATGTATCTCGGCATCAAGGGCGAGCTGCCGGAGACCGCGCACCACACCATCTTCCTGGCGCATGACTACAAGCAGAATTTCCGCGAGATCAATGCCGGCGCCGCGCCGCCGATGCTGCCCTCGTTCTACATGCAGAATGCCTGCGTCACCGACCCTTCGTTGGCGCCCGCGGGCTATTCCACCCTCTACGTCCTGGTGCCGGTCGGACATGTGCGGGAAGGCGGCAACCGGTGGGATGCGGCCGAGCGCGCCCGCTACCGTGCCGTGGCACTCAAGCGCCTGGCGCTGGCGGGCCTGCCCGACATCGAGGAGCGTATCGTCTTCGAGAAGATCGTGACGCCGGACGACTGGGAGTCTGAACTCGACGTGCATCGCGGCGCCGTCTTCAATCTCGCGCACTCGCTGCCGCAGATGCTGAACTTCAGGCCGCATAACCGTTTCGAGGATCTCGACGGGGTCTATCTGGTCGGCGGCGGCACCCATCCGGGCAGCGGATTGCCGGTGATCTTCGAGGGTGCGCGGATCAGTTCGCGTCTGCTGGCGCGCGATCTGGGGCTTGGCAGCGTGCGCACCGACATGCAGTGGTCCGAAGACTGGACATCCGATCAGCCGGCTCGCGAGCCCGCGGTCGCGGCGTACGCGGAAAGGACGATCAGTTGAGCCCGAATCATTCCGTGGGCCCGCCCGTGGGCGTCATCGGCAGCGGCCTTGGCGGTCTCGCCGCCGCCTGCACGCTCGCCGCGCGTGGCCACCGGGTCGTCTTGTTCGAAAAAAATCCCTGGCTTGGCGGAAAAGCCGCGCAACACGAGGATGCCGGCTTCCGCTTCGACATGGGGCCGACCATCCTGACCGTGCCCTCGGTGCTGGAGCGGATTTTCGCGGAGGCGGGCGAGCGCATGGATGCCTCGCTCGACCTTCGCCGGATCGATCCACAGTGGCGCTGCTTCTTCGAGGACGCCACCGTGCTCGACCTTGAGCAGGACAGCGCGCTTATGGCGCAACGGCTGCGCGCCTACTCGCCGCAATCCGAAGCCGGTTATGGCGATTTCCTGGCGATGAGCGAACGGCTCCATGACGTGAGCCGCAAGTTCTTCTTCTGGCGTTCGGTCGAGGATATCGGCGACACGCTCGACTTCAAGAAGAACATGGACCTCGCCACCCTGCGCGACGTGGCCAGCCTGCGCATGGGCAGCAGCGTCGCGCGCGAGATCAGGAAGCGTGTTCCGGACGGCCGCGTGGCGCAGATGCTCGACCATTTCGTGCAGTATGTCGGCTCCTCGCCCTATTTGGCGCCGGCGGTGCTCAGCAGCATCGCCCATATGCAGACCAGTGAGGGCATCTGGTATCCGATCGGCGGCACCCGCGCGGTGCCGGAGGCGCTGGCGGCACTCGCCGAACGGCTCGGCGTGCAGGTGCGCACCGAGACCTCGATCGTTCGTATCGAACGCGAAGGCGGCTGTGTCAGCGGCGTCGTGACCCAATCCGGCGAACGCATCGCGCTTTCGGCGGTCGTCTCCAACATGGACAGCGTGCGCACCTACCGTGAGCTGATCAGCGGCGAGGCGGGACGGCGCTTCGCACGCGGCAAGAAGCGCGAGCCGGCCTGCTCCGGGGTCGTGCTCTATCTCGGCCTTGATCGCGCCTACCCGCAGCTTGCCCATCATAACTTCGTCTTCTCGCGTGATCCCGAGGAAGAGTTCGACGCGATCTACCATAAGGGCGAAGTCGCACCCGATCCGACCTGCTACGTCGCCGCCCCCTCGATCACCGAGCCGGGGGTGGCGCCCGCGGGCGGCGAGGCGCTCTACGTCCTGGTGCACGCCCCCTATCTGCGCCCGCATCACGACTGGAGCGCCATGCTGCCGGCCTATCGTCAGGTGATCCTGGACAAGCTCGCGCGCACCGCGGGCATGACCGACCTCGCCGCCCGCATACGCACCGAGCGCGTGCTGACACCCGTCGACATCCACGAGCGCTACCGGGTGCTGGACGGCGCCATCTACGGCCTCGCCAGCCACGGCCGCTTCGCCGGCGCCTTCAAGCCAGGCAACCGCTCGCGCGAGGTCGCCGGACTCTATCTCGCCGGTGGCGCCGCCCATCCCGGTCCGGGCATGCCGATGGTGATGATGTCCGGCTGGATCGCCGCCGACAGCCTGGATGCCGATGTCGCGTCCAACTCGGCGCCGCGGCGCGCCTGAGGCAATGCCGCCAGCGCGTATCGATCCGGCGGCGCTGCGCTCCGAGACGCTGTTCCGGCTGTTCGGCTTTTATCTCCGGTTCCGCCTGCGCCGCGGCTTCCACGCCTTGCGCTACTCCGGTCCGCTGCCGATGCTGCCGCGGGACCGGCCGGTGATCGTCTATTCCAATCATCCCTCCTGGTGGGACCCGGTGCTCTATCTCGTGCTGGCCGGCAGTCTGTTTCGCGGCCGGCCCGGTTTCGGCCCGATGGAGGCGCGGGCGCTGACCCGCTACGGCTTCTTCCAACGGCTCGGCGTGTTCGGTGTCGAAAAGCAGAGCGCCGCCGGCGCGCGTCGCTTTCTTGAAGCGTCGCGGCAGGCGCTGGCAAGCAGCGGGCCCGGGGGTGCCGCGATGATGTGGGTGACGGCGGAGGGAGATTTCAGCGATCAGCGGCGACGTCCGATGCGCCTGCGCCCGGGAATCGCCCACTTGGCGCGGACGATCCCGGAGGCGCTGCTGCTGCCGCTCGCGGTGGAATACGCCTTCTGGAACGAAAGCCGGCCCGAGCTGCTGATCCGTTTCGGCAAACCGATTGCGGGCGACGACAGCGTCCGCACCGCCGAGTGGACCGAGCGCCTCGAGGCGGCGCTGGCCGCCGAGATGGACGCGCTGGCCGCAGCCTCGATGAGCCGCGACAGGGAGCAATTTCGCACCATGCTGAGCGGCAGCGCCGGAAGTTCCGTGCTCTACGACTCCTATCGTGGGCTGCGCGCGCGGCTTGCCGGCCGCCGGTTCTCCGCGGCGCATGAAGAAGAGGCCTGAACGCGGTGGCGCTGCTCGGCTGGATCGTGCTCGGGCTGGCGCTGCTGCCGCTCCTGGTGGCGCTCAGCAATGTCGGCGCGTTGCGTACACCGCCGTCGGCTGAGACCATGCCGGCGATTTCGGTGCTGATCCCGGCACGCAACGAGGCCGCGCATATCGGCCGGGCCGTTACCGCCGTTCTCGCCGCGCATGGCTGCCGCGCGATCGAGCTGCTGGTGCTTGATGACGGCTCGACCGACGAGACGCCGACGATTCTGGCCGCGATCCGTGATCCGCGGCTGCGCGTGCTGCGCGGCGCCGGCCTGCCCCCCGGCTGGTCCGGCAAGCAGCACGCCTGCGCCACCCTTGCGGCGCAGGCAACGCACGATTTGATGGTATTCGTCGACGCCGACGTGGTGCTGGCGCCGGATGCGCTGTCGAGAATGGCGGGCCTGATGCAGGCGCAGCCGGAGCTGGGTCTGGCCAGCGGCTTTCCGCGTCAGATCACACGCACCTGGTCGGAATGGCTGCTGCTGCCGCTGATCCATCTGCTGCTGCTCGGCTACCGTCCGCAACGCCTCGACCGCGACCCGCGCATCGCCAGCTTCGCGGCCGGCTGCGGACAGCTCTTCATCGTTCGCGCCAGCGCCTACAGGCGGATGGGCGGCCACGCCAGCATACGCGCCTCGATGCATGACGGGCTGAAACTGCCGCGCGCGTTCCGTCGGGCGGGCTTCGCCACCGCCTTGTTCGATGCGACCAGCTTCGCGCAATGCCGCATGTACACCTGCTTCGGGGAGGTCTGGGAGGGGCTTGGCAAGAATGCCACCGAGGGCATGGCGACCAGGTGGGCGCTTCCGGTCTGGACCGTGCTGCTCGGCGGCGGTCATGTCGCGCCGTTCCTGCTCGAAACCCTGTCGCCCGGCGTGCTGCCGCTCTGCGCCTGTGCGGCCAGCCTGGCGCTGCGGGCGGCGCTGGCGCTGCGTTTCCGACAGGATCCGCGCAGCGTCGTCTTCAGTCCGCTGGGCGTTCTCCTCATGCTCGCGGTGCAATGGAACGCGCTGATCCGCGCCGCCCGCGGACAGCCCGCCACGTGGCGCGGCCGCGTCTATCCGATGCAATGAGGCGGACCGCCATCCTGCTCGCCACGCTGCTGCCGTGGAGCAGCGCCGCCGCCGCGACGCTCACAGTAGACGTAGAAGGCGTGCGCACTACGCGTGGCCAGATCCGTATCGGTGTCTGCCGCAAGAGCGAGTTCCTCTCCGAGCGCTGCGCCTATCATGCCGTGGTGCCCGCCCGGATCGGCACTGTCAGCGCCGCGATCACCGGCATCATCCCGGACGTCTATGCCGTCGCCGCCTATCAGGACGAGGATGGCGCCGGCACGCTGAAGCGCAACTTCTTCGGCATGCCCGAAGAGGATCTCGGCTTCTCGCGCAATCCGGCCTTGCGCTTCGGGGCGCCCAGCTTTGCTCGTTGCGCGATCACCATCGGGAACAAAGGCGGCCGTATCGCGCTGATGCTGAGGAAGTTCGGCTCCTGAAGCGACCCCAGAAAGCGACCACAGAATTCAAGCGAGGACACCCATGCGGAACCTGATTATTCCATGTGCCCTGGGCGCGGCCATCCTGTTGAACGGGGTGGCGCAGGCGCAACCGGATCGAGGCTACGATCGGTCTGACCGGCGGCCCGACATGCATCGGCACCATTATTACCATCACCCTCGTCACCGGTCACCGCCGCCGAGGTATCATGATGATCGTGATCGTCCGCATTAGGCGTAGGGCGTAAGCGGACCAGAGGAGAACAAGATGGACCTGCTTCGTTGGACGCTGGTGTTCCTGGTGATCGCGTTGGTGTGCGCGGTGTTGGGATTTGGCGGGTTTGCCGCGGCCTTCGCCGGCATTGCAAAAATCCTGTTCTTCATCTTTCTGGTATTGTTTGTCGTCAGCCTGTTTTTCGGAAGCAGAGGGCGTCGCTATTAGCGAAGCGGCTGGCGGGGGGCGACGAGGCTGCGGACGCGCTCAACGGTAGGTCAAACTCCAGCCGGGCCCGCTCACCCAGCATTCCTCATCCGGCACATCCTCCGTGCGGCGCAGCCGTCTTACGTCTCGGAAACCGCCTTTCTTGAAGGCCGCCGCCAGAGCCTGTTCCGAGGCTTCCTCTCGCATACCCTCGCACGGAAACACGGCAACAAGGCTGACAAGGCTGGCGTCGAACACCTTGCCGCGCCGGGTGACGCGAAAGACCGCGCCGGTGGGGCGGGAAACGTGCTGACTGCCGAGGTTCAGGTTGGTGGTAAGCGGCAGGAGCAGACGTCCGCCATCCTTCAGCCCATCGAGCCAGGCATTGGCGGGCCGCGACGCCCCCGCATTCACATAGATCACGTCGGCGGGAGGAAACGGGGTGATAGAGCCGTCGCCGTGCAGCACGCGGACGTTCGGCATGTGGCGGAGGTTGGTCGCGGCCCGCGCGGCGAGATCGGGATCGATCTCGATCGCAATGAGGGCGCCGGAGGAGCCAACCATGTGCGCCATGATGGCCGAGTAGTAGCCGACGCCTGCTCCCACATGGACCACATGCTCACCAGGCGTGGGCGACACGGCGGCGATCCAGCGGGCGTGCGAGGATGGTTCGCCGTTGTTGAGATCCCGCTCCGGCTTGATGCCGACCAGAACGTTTGAATACAGCCAGGCGGGGTCACCGTCCGGCGTCGGCGTATAGCCGTTCCGGCACAGGATCGGCCACGGCCCGGGCCCGAGATAGTGCTCACGCGGCACGCGGGCATAGGCGTCCTCCAAAGCATCGTCGCACGCGTCGCCCAAAAACATCGCCTGTTTGGCATAAGCCCGTCGAAGAACAGCCAGTTCTGTTTCGTCAAACATCGTGGACTCACTGGAAGCGCCTATGTGGCGTATTCCGACTCGCCGCCTGGTGCAATCTGGACCGCCTTGGCGGCTTGGACACGGCTCAGCGCCCTCGGTGTGATTGAGTTGCTGTTCTCGCGTGAGCCTGGCGGACATAAAGCGAATTCTCAAGCAAAGGACGCGCGGAGATGACCATGCGATCGCGTCCGAACGCACCAGCGCGTTGGTATGGCGCCGCCACGATGCATGGGCGGGTCGGCCTCTCGATCTTGCTCGGCTGCCTGGCCTGGGCCTGCTGGCGCGGCCAGGACGTGAACTGGGACCTGCAGAACTACCATCTGTATGATCCCTTCGCGCTGCTGCATTGGCGCGGCGTGCGCGACGCCTCGCCGGCCGGCCCGCAGAGCTATCTCAATCCGCTGCCCTATCTGCTTCCCTACCTCGCAGTCCGGACGCTGCCGCCGCTCGCGGCAGGGCTCACCATCGCCGCCTCGCAAGGCATCGCCCTGGTTCTCGCCTGGCGCATCGCCTGGGTATTGCGCCCTCGCCTGCTGCCGGCGCTGCTGGCGACGCTAGTCGCGAGCACCGGGCCGGTCGTGCTGATCGAGCTCGGCACCAGCTTCGCAGACCTCGTGCTCGCGATTCCGACGCTCACCTCGATTCTGCTGCTCCTGGACGCACCGAACCCGCCGCGTCGGGCCGGGTTCGGCCTGCTGCTGGCCGGCGGATTGACCGGGCTTGCCATCGGCATGAAGCCCACCAACCTGTTCCTGTTGCCGGCGCTAGTCGCCCTCGGCGCGATGCTGCAACGCGGTCCGGGCGCCCCCGCCGCCCGCGCGAGCGCCATGATCCTGGCCGGCGCGTTGCTGGGCGCGCTGCTGTCCGATGGCATCTGGGCGGCCCATCTCTGGCATAGCTATGGCAGTCCGATGTTCCCGTTCATGAACACGGTGTTCAAGTCGCATGCGGCGGCACGGGTCGATCACGGCGATCCGCGCTTCCGGTTCATCGGCTGGCGGCATGCGCTCGCCATCCCGTTCGAACTCGCCGTCGGATCGGACGCGACCGGAGAGATGCCGATCCGCGACGGCAGGCTTGTCGCCGCCGCCTGCCTTGCGGTGCTCCGTCTGTCCTTCCACGCGTTGTTCCGACGCAGCCGCGGCTTTGCACCGCTGGACGCGGTGTGCGCCTATGTGCTGATTGGTCTTGCTGGATGGCTCGTGCTCTGTCCGGTCGAGCGTTATGCCGCAGTGCTGGAGATCCTTTCCGGGCTGCTTGCCATCCTGCTGCTGGCGGAGCTGCGCGCACGCATCCCGGCGGCCATCGCGACGGGCGTTGCGGCGCTCCTGCTGGTGTCCACCACGCAGTCCGCGGACTATTTCCATCGTTCCTGGTCCAACCCTGGGCGGCTGCGTGTGCCTGCCGCCATTCCGCGCGGCGCCACGTACGGCCTTCTGACCTATCCGCTGGGCATCTGGGTGACGGCGCGCCCCGCTCCCGCCCGCAGCTTCGGCCTGTTCCCCACTCTGCTGGAGAATGGCGGCGTGCTGCAGCGGCGCGTCGACCGCATGATAGAAGCGAGCGGCAACCGGCTATGGCTGCTGAGTCTCGATCAGCCGATCCTGCCGCAGGTCCGCAACGAAATGCGCATTCATGGCATCGTCAGGGCGCCACCTTGCCTCAGAACCGCGAGCCTGATCTGGATCGATGCGGTGTTCTGCCGTGGCATGCTCACCGGACCGCGCCCGCTTGCCGCCTCGGACCTGCCGCCTGACCAATGGATTGCGTTCTCCGCCACGGGCGACGGCCTGATCTACGAGATCAGCGGCTTCGCTCCGACCGGCGCCGATGGAACCTGGGGAAGCGGCCATGCCTCGGTTCTCGCCGTGCATCTCGACGTCAGGGCGCGCGCCTCGGGCGGGATGCTGTCGCTGCGGCTCGCCGGTCTGTATGGCGCCCCAGCCCGGCACGTGACGATCATCGCGGACGCGGCGAAGCCGGTCATGGCGACGCTCGGTCCGCCCTCCTACGCCGCTGTGTCCACGGTGTGCCTGCCTCCCGAGGCGAACGGCGCAGGCACGGTGACGATCCGCCTCGCGACTGACGACGCGCGGTCGGCAACGGCGCTTCATCTCGGCATCGACACCCGCCCGCTTTCGTTCAAGCTGTATGCGATGCGCTTGCGTCCGACACCCTGTGGTGCCGCGCCAGGATGAGCTGTGTCGTCAAATATGCAGCGCGCGTCCGTCCGCCGCCAGGGCCGCTTCCCGGACGGCCTCGCTCAATGTCGGATGCGCATGGCAGATACGGGCGACATCCTCCGCGCTGGCGCCGAACTCGATGGCGGTGACCAGTTCGGCGATCAACGTCCCGGCATCGGGACCAAGGATATGGGCGCCGAGCAGCCGGTCGGTCTTTTTGTCAGTCAGGATCTTGACGAAGCCATCGGTGTTGCCGACGGCGCGCGCGCGCGCGTTGGCGGTGAACGGGAACTTGCCGACAGCGTACTCCACGCCCGCGGATTTCAGCTCGTCCTCGCTGCGTCCGACCGCGGCGACCTCCGGCCAAGTGTACACCACTGACGGAATCGCATCGTAGTTCACGTGTCCGGCCTGCCCAGCCAGCATCTCCGCCACCGCGATGCCCTCGTCTTCCGCCTTGTGCGCCAGCATCGGGCCCGCGATCACGTCGCCGATCGCGCGGATCGACGGCACATTGGTCACGAAATGCGCGTCGACCTCGACCTGGCCGCGCTGGTTGGTCGCAACGCCGACCTGTTCCAGGCCAAGATTCTCGCTGACCGGCCGCCGGCCGATCGACACCAGCACCACGTCCGCTTCGATGGTTTCCGTCTCGCCGCCTTTGGCCGGCTCGACGGCAAGGGTCACGCCGGTCCCGCTTTTCTCGGCCTTGACCACCTTGTGGCCGAGCCTGAATTTCAGTCCCTGCTTTTCCAGAACGCGCTGGAAGCTTCTTGCGATCTCGCTGTCCAGACCGGGGACGATGCGGTCGAGGTACTCGATGACGGTGACCTCGGCGCCGAGCCGCTTCCAGACCGAGCCGAGTTCGAGGCCGATCACGCCGCCGCCGATCACCACCAGGTGTCTGGGCACGCTGGCCAGCTCGATTGCGCCGGTCGAGGTGACAATGGTCTTCTCGTCGATGTCCACGCCGGGCAGCGAGACAGTGTCGCTGCCGGTGGCGATCACGATGGTCTTGGCGGCGAAGGACTTGCCGTCCACCTCGACATGGTTTGGTCCGGTGATCCTGCCACGTCCCTTGAGCCAGGCGACGCCGTTCTTCTTGAACAGGAACTCGATGCCCTTGACGTTGGCTTCGACCACGCCGGCCTTGCGCTGGTGCATCCTGGCAAGATCGAGGCTCACGGACTGGGCGATGATGCCATGCTCGGCGAAGCCGTGCGTCGCTTCGGCGAAGTTCTCCGAGGATTGCAGCAATGCCTTGGACGGGATGCAGCCGATATTCAGGCACGTCCCCCCCAATGTGGCACGGCTCTCGACGCAGGCGACCTTGAGCTTGAGCTGAGCCGCGCGCAGAGCGCAGACATAGCCGCCCGGCCCGGCGCCAATCACGATCAGGTCGTAATCGGTCTCGCCGATTTGCTCCGCCGGAGCGGCAGGAGCCTTGGTGGGCGCCGGCGGCGGCGGCTTGGCGACGTTCCCGGAGGATGGCGGCGCCGCCTGCCCGGGCTGCTTCGCGGCCGGCTTGGATGCCTCCGCCGAACTCCCGCCCGCCTCGATCGTGGTCAGCACGGCGCCCACTTCGACCTCGTCGCCCTCCGCCACGGCATGCGCGCCGAGCACGCCCGCTTCCGGCGCTGAGACTTCAACGCTGACTTTGTCGGTCTCCAGCTCGGCGACCGCCTCGTCGGCGGCAACCGGGTCGCCGGGCTGCTTGAGCCATTTCGCCACCGTCGCCGTAGTCACGCTCTCGCCAAGCGTCGGCACCTTGATCTCGGTCGGCATCGATCCTGTCCTCAGAGCCCGAGCAGCAGACGGCGTGGGTCCTCGACACCTTCCTTGACCCGGACCAGGAAGCTCACCGCCTCCTTGCCGTCGACGATGCGGTGATCGTACGACAGCGCCAGATACATCATCGGGCGGATGACCACCTGGCCGCCGACGGCGACCGGCCGGTCCTGGATCTTGTGCATCCCCAGGATTGCCGATTGCGGCGGGTTCAGGATCGGCGTCGACATCAGCGAGCCGTAGATGCCGCCGTTGGTGATCGAAAACGTGCCGCCGGTCAGCTCGTCGAGCTTGAGCGCGCCGTCGCGCGCGCGCTTGCCGTAGCCGGCGATGCCACGCTCGATCTCCGCGAAGCCCATGCGGTCGGCATCGCGCAGCACCGGCACCACCAGTCCGTTCGGACCACCGACGGCGATGCCCATATGCACGAAGCTGCGGTAGATCACGTCGTCGCCATTGATCTCCGCGTTGACCGCCGGGAATTCCTTCAGCCCCGCGACACAGGCGCGCACGAAGATCGACATGAAGCCGAGACGGGCGCCGTCATGCTTCTTTTCGAAAGCCTCCCGATACTGCGTGCGCATCGCCATCGCCGCACTCATGTCCACCTCGTTGAAGGTGGTCAGGATGGCGGCGGTGTTCTGCGCGTCCTTGAGCCGGCCGGCGATGGTCTTGCGCAGCCGGGTCATCTTCACCCGCTCCTCGCGCGGATCGTCGGCGCGCGGAGTGCTCGGCGCGGGTGCCGGCTTTGCGGACGGCCCGGGCGGCCGCTCCAGGAAAGCGATCACGTCGCCCTTGGTGATGCGGCCATCCTTGCCGGTGCCCTCGCTTATGTCCACGGCGCTGACCTGCCGCTCGGTCATCATCTTGGCGGCGGCCGGAAGGGGTGCGTGGGCCGCCGGAGCATCAGTGGGCGGCGCGACATCGGCGGGAGGTGTGGCGGGGCGCGCGACCGGACCTGATGGACGCGGCGGCGGATTGATGCCCCCGCCGGCGTTGGCGGCCGGCTTCGGCGCCGCTTCGCCGCCGCCGGCAGCCCCTCCCTCGACGGTCGTCAACAACGCGCCGACCTCGACCTCGCCGCCTTCATCCACGGCATGCGTGCCAAGCACGCCGGCCTCCGGACTTGCCACCTCGACGCTGACCTTGTCGGTCTCCAGTTCGACGACGGGTTCGTCAGCGGTGACCGGCTCGCCTGGCTGCTTGAGCCAGCGTGATACCGTGGCGCTGGTGACACTCTCACCTAGCGTCGGGACCTTGATTTCGGCGGACATCGTCTTCCTTGAACCGTTTGCGTGAGCGCGCGTCGTCACTCGGCGTTGACATCGAGACCCAGGCTCGCCTTGGCGTCAAGACCGGGAACCGGCTTGCGCCGCAGCCCGGCGGCGGCTTTTGGATCATCACGAAGCGCGGGCTCGGCGTCCATGCCGAGCGCTTCGCGCACCAGAGCCGTCTGCTCGCTGGCATGCGTCTTTGCCAGGCCCGTGGCCGGGCTCGCCGCCGCCACGCGGCCGACATAGACCGGCCGTCCAGCCTTATGCCCAATCCGACGAAGCACCTGCTCGAGACGCCGGTCGACGAACGACCAGCAGCCCATGTTCTCGGGCTCCTCCTGGCACCAGATCACCGAGGCCCGCGCGTAAGGCGCGATCGCCTCGCCCAACGCCGCGTCGCTAAACGGATAGATCTGCTCGAGACGCAGGATTGCCACGTCGTCCAGCTTCTGCTCCCGGCGCTCCGCAAGCAGATCGTAATAGACCTTGCCGGAGCAGATCACCACACGGCGGATCTCCGCGGCCGGCGCCAGCGTGTCGACCTCGCCGAGCACCGGCTGGAAGCTGGTGCCGCTCTGCATTTCCGCGAGACTGCTCACCGCCAGCTTGTGACGCAGCAGCGATTTCGGCGTCATCACGATCAGCGGACGACGGAAGCTGCGCTTGAGCTGCCGGCGCAGCGCATGGAAATAGTTCGCCGGCGTGGTGATGTTGCAGACCTGCATGTTGCTCTCGGCACAGAGCTGCAGATAGCGCTCGAGCCTGGCCGAGGAGTGCTCCGGTCCCTGCCCTTCATAGCCGTGCGGCAGCAGCATCACCAGGCCGGACATACGCAGCCACTTGGTCTCGCCGGAGGCGATGAACTGATCGATGATCACCTGGGCGCCATTGGCGAAGTCGCCGAACTGCGCCTCCCACAGCACCAGGGTGCGCGGATCGGCGAGCGAGTAGCCGTACTCGAAACCGAGCACGCCGAATTCGGAGAGCAGCGAGTTGTAGATCTCGATGCCGGCCTGATCCGGGCCAATATTGTTCAGCGGCACGTATTCATTCTGGTTGGACTGGTCGATCAGCACCGCGTGACGCTGGCTGAAGGTGCCGCGCTGGGAATCCTCGCCGGACAGCCGGACACGGTGACCCTCGACCAGCAGCGAACCGAATGCCAGCGCCTCGCCGGTCGACCAGTCGATCCCCTCGCCGCTCTCGAACATCTGACGCTTGGCCTCGAGCTGACGCACGATCTTGAGGTTGGCGTCGAAATTCTCGGGCACGGCGGAGAGGGCGGCGCCGACCTGCCGCAGCGTTTCGTCGGGAACCCCGGTCAGCTCGCAAGATGTCTCGAGCAGGCCAGCGGGCTGCTTCATGCCGGACCAGCTTCCCTCCAGCCAGTCAGCCTTGTTGGGGCGGTAGGACTTGGCGGCCTTGTAGGCATCCTCGAGCTTGGCCTGGAACGCGTCCCAGACCGCGGCGGATTGTTCCGCCGGGATCCTGCCCTCGCGCGCGAGCCGCTCCGCATAGAGCGTGCGGCTGGTCGGACGCGCCTTGATCGCCTTGTACATGGTGGGCTGGGTGAAAGCCGGCTCGTCGCTCTCGTTATGGCCGTGACGACGGTAGCAGACGATGTCGAGCACGATGTCGGCGCCGAACTGCTGGCGGAACTCCGCGCAGAGCCGGGCGCAGAACACCACCGCTTCGGGCTCATCGCCGTTCACGTGCAGGATTGGCGCCTGCACCGCCTTGGCGATGTCGGTGCAGTACATTCCGGAATAGGCGTGCGCGGAGACGGTGGTGAAGCCGATCTGGTTGTTGATCACGACGTGCACGGTGCCGCCGGTGCGGTAGCCGATCAACTGGCTCATCGCCATGGTCTCATAGACCAGGCCCTGCCCGGCGAAGGCGGCGTCGCCATGCATCAGCAGCGCCATCGCCGAGCGGCGGCGCTCGGTGTCGCCGATCATGTCCATGCCGGCGCGCACCTTGCCGACGACCACCGGATCGACCGCCTCCAGATGCGACGGGTTGGGCTGCAGCGACAGGTGCACCATGCGGCCGGCGATCTCGATGTCGGTCGAGGTGCCGAGATGGTATTTGACGTCGCCGGACCCCTGCACGTCGTCGGGCTTGGGCGACGTGCCGCCGAACTCGCTGAAGATCGCGGTGTAGGGCTTGCGCACGATGTTGGCGAGCGTGTTCAGCCGGCCGCGATGCGGCATGCCGATATTGATCGAGCGCACCTCGTCGCGCGCCGCCTGGTCGATGATGGCGTGCAGGGCGGCGATGGCGACCTCGCCACCCTCCAGGCCGAAACGCTTGGTGCCGACATAGCGCTTCTGGCAGAACGCCTCGAAGCCCTCCGCCTCGGTCAGATGCTGGAGTATTTCGGCCTGGTTCTCGGCCGCTTCCTTCTCCCGCCAATTGCCGCACTCGATGCGTTGCTGGATCCAGGCGCGCTGCGCCGGGTCCTGGATGTGCATGAACTCGACGCCGACCGGGCCGCAATAGGTATCGCGGATCGCCTCGAGCAGCTCGCGGATCGAGGCTGTCTCGCCGCCGAGCAGGTTGCTTGCGGCGCGGCCGAGATAGACCTTGCGGTCGAGGTCCTTGTCACCAAAGCCGTAGGAGGCGGGGTCGAGATCGGCGTGCGACTTGGGGATCTGCAAACCGAGCGGATCAAGCCGCGCGTCAAGGTGGCCGCGGACGCGGTAGGCGCGAATGAGCTGCATGGCGCGCAGGGTGTCGTCGGCCGCGGCCCTGACGGCATCCTCGAAAGCGGCGGACGGGCCTGGCTCAGGACGAGATGCCGGCTGATGGCGCGGCTGCGACCATGAGGCGCCAGCGGCATCACGGGCGATGCAGGAAGACTCCTCGTCAAGTCCCGCGAACAGGGCCACGAAACTCGGATCGACGCTGCTCGGATCGCGGGTCCACTGGGCATAGAGATCGGCAAGGTAGGCGGCGTTGGCGCCGCTGAAGGCCGAGGCAAGGATGTCGACACCCGCCATGATGCTACTCCAATCTAGTCGTCCGCGGCGCAAACCACCGATCGCCGGGACGCACGCAGACTACAGATAGTCCCGACGCGTCACCACCAGCGCGTGTGTTCACCCCTGGCTGCATTGCCATTTTCGCATGGCCATTTTCGCATGCGACGGGAACGCGCCGGTCACTGACCCAGGGCGCGGAAGTCGGCCAGCAGTTTCTTCACGGCAGCGCAGGACGCATCGAAGGCGGTTTGCTCTTCCGGAGTGAACGATACCTCGACGATCCGCTCGACCCCCGACGCTCCGATCACCGCTGGCACGCCGACATAGAAGTCGGACTGGCCATACTCGCCAGAGAGCTTGACCGCGCAAGGCAACACCCGCTTCTTGTCGCGCAGATAGCTCTCCGCCATGGCGATCGCGGACGCGGCGGGCGCGTAGAAGGCCGATCCCTTCTCCAGCAGCTTGACGATCTCGCCGCCGCCATTCGCGGTGCGTTTGACGATCGCGTCGATCTTCTCCTGGGTGGTCCAGCCCATCTTGATCAGGTCCGGCACCGGAATGCCGGCGACCGTCGAGTAACGGATCAGCGGCACCATGGTGTCGCCGTGGCCGCCGAGCACGAAGCCGGTCACGTCCTCGACTGAAACGCCGAATTCCTGCGCCAGGAACAGCCGGAAACGGGCGCTGTCGAGCACGCCGGCCATGCCGACCACCTTCTTCGCGGGCAGGCCGGACTTCTCCTGCATCACCGCGACCATGACATCGAGCGGATTGGTGATGACGATGACGAAGGCCTCCGGTGCATGGCTCCTGATGCCTTCGGCCACCTGGCCGATCACCTCGGCGTTCTTGGCCAGAAGATCATCGCGCGACATGCCCGGCATGCGCGGAAAGCCGGCGGTGACGATCACCACATCCGCGCCGGCGATGGCGGCATAGTCCGAGCCGCCGGCCAGCGTGCAGTCGAAGCCGTCGACCGGCGAGGACTGCGCGATATCGAGCGCCTTGCCGCTGGCGACGCCGCCCGCCACGTCGAACAGCACGACATCGCCCAGTTCCTTCAGTCCGATCAGATGGGCGAGCGTGCCGCCGATATTGCCGGCGCCGATCAGCGCGATCCTGTTGCGTGCCATGGAAGCTCCTCTAAGAAGTAGGGCGCAAACCGAGAAGCCGAGCTTCTATCCGGACAGATGCGGCAGGTCGAGATAGAGTTGGGTCTGCATCTCCTCGAGCCGCGAGGCGGTGCGTTCGAACGCCTGCGCTCCCTCGCCGCGTTGATAGATGCGGTCGGGCCGGTCGGCGGCGGAGGCGACCAGCTTCGCCTTCTGCTCGTAGAGCGCGTCCACCAGCACGATGAACCGGCGCGCGACATCAAAGTTCTCGGGACCAAGACGCGGGATGGCGTCCAGCATCAGGACGGAGAACCGGCTGGCCAGCGCCAGGTAGTCGCCGGCGCCGAGCGGACGGCCGCAGAGATCGTCGAAATCGAACCGCGCGACCGGACCCGCCGCCTGCTCGACACGGATCGCGCGGCCCATGACTTTCAAGGTCACCGACGCTGTCGGCGCGCCCTGGGATAGACGCTTGAAGGCGGCGTCGAGGCGCGCATCGGCGCGAGCATCGGCCGGAACATGCCAGGTGGCGAGACCGCGCACGCCGCCGCGCCGGTAGTCGCGCGGCCCGTCAAGCGACACCGTGTCCATTTCGCGTCGCAAGGTGGCGATGAACGGCTTGAAGGCGTCGCGCCCCGGCCGGTTCTGAAACAGATCCTCCGGACGCGTGTTCGAGGTCGCCACCACCACAACGCCGCTGGCGAACAAGGCGTCGAACAGTCGGCCCAGGATCAGCGCGTCGGCGATGTCGTTGACCTGGAACTCGTCGAAGCAGAGCAGGCAGGCCTCGGACGAGACCGCGCGCGCCAGAGGCGGGATCGGGTCGGTGATGTCGGGATGGGCACGCTTCATCGCATAGAGCCGGGAATGCACGTCCTGCATGAAGCGATGGAAATGCACCCGGCGCTTGCGCGCGACCGGAGCGCTGGCGAAGAACAGGTCCATCAGCATGGATTTGCCGCGCCCGACCTCGCCCACGATATAGAGGCCGCGCGGCCTGGGCGGGCTTGACGCGGCCAGGCCAAGCAGCCGGCTGAGCCCGGTGGGCCGGCGCGAGCCGTGCGCCTGCTTGCGCCGGAGCGCCTCGAACAAGCCATCGAGCCGCACCGCCACGTGCTCCTGCTCGGGGTCGGCGTCCAGCAGCGCCTCCGCCAGCCGCTTGCGGTAGGCGGCCAGCGGCCCGCTCGGCTGATCAGGGCGTGATGTCTCGTCAGATGGGATGGAGTCTCGTCGCTGCATACGATAATCCATAGCCGAAACGGTTTGGCCGGGTAAGTCGTTCAATCAATTGCGAGCCGGTAACCAAGGGGGCGCCGGTTCGTTTACATTTCCAACCGATGTTGATCAGATGGGGCCATGCTGTTGCCGCTGTTCCGATGGGCACCTTCCAGTCTCGCCGCCGCCGTGCTTGCACTAGGCACGGCAAGCGCCTTGCACGTGACGGTCGAGAAGCCGCATTTCACCTGCGAGGGCGCCAGCGCCTGGTTCTCGCACACCGCCTATATCCCGGCTGACAAGACGCTGCCGTGCTGCGACGGCAAGATCGGCTGCGCGCAGTTCCTCTCCACCTACACCGTCCTGCATGGCGCGTCCCGCTGGCATAGCTAGCGCGATTGCTTGAACCGGCAACGCGGTCGTCATACCTGATCACCGGGCCGTGACCCTACAGCCAGGTGGACCGGACGATGCCGCGGACTTTACCGGAGACGCTGGACTATGACGCCTTGCGCGCGACGCCGGTTTCAAGTGATCCGTTTGCGCACGTGGTGGTCCGCGACTTCGTGCCGCCCGAGGCGCTTGGCGCGGTGATCCAGACGCTGCCGCCGCTTGAGAGCGGCGGTTCGTTTCCGCCGGACGCCCTGCGTCTGCACCCCATTGTTCGCTCGTTGATACGCGAACTCGAGGGTCCCGACCTGCGCCGCGCCCTGGCCGAGAAGTTCGACCTCGATCTCGACCGAGCGCCCACCATGCTGACCCTGCGCGGTCGCACCCGGGAGAAGGACGGCCGCATCCATCGCGACTCGACGGCAAAGCGCGTCACCGTGCTGCTCTACCTCAACCCCTCGGATGAGAGCTGGGCACGGCGGGAGGGCTGCCTGCGGTTGCTTCGCTCCGCTGACGATATCGATGACTACGCCGTCGAGGTGCCTCCCACGGATGGCACCCTGCTCGCCTTTCCGAATGGCGAGACAAGCTGGCACGGGCATCGCCGCTATGTCGGCCGCCGCTACGCGATCCAGCTCAACTACATGGCCGACGGCCCGAAAGCGCGATCCGAACTGCGCCGCCACCGGCTCTCGGCCTTGGTCAAGCGGTTCGCGTAACCTGCGCCGGAGACAGCCGATTGGCGGCGCCGCGGCTGCGGCGCTAGAGCGCGTCGTCGCCGGTTTCGCGTGTGCGGATGCGCACCGCGCGCAGGAGTTCGGTCACGAAGATCTTGCCGTCGCCGATCTTGCCGGTGCGGGCCGACTGCATCACCGCCTCGACAACCTGGTCGACCATGGCGTCGCTCACCGCGACCTCGATCTTCACCTTCGGAAGAAAGCTCACATGGTACTCGGCGCCACGATAGATCTCGGTCTGCCCCTTCTGACGACCAAAGCCCTTCACCTCCGACACGGTGAGTCCCTGCACACCGAGCGGCGTCAGCGCCTCCCGAACGTCGTCAAGCTTGAAAGGCTTGATGACTGCGGTAACGAGCTTCATGACACCTCGCTTGGTTCGTCCCGGTCTGACACGGCAACGCTCCAAGAACCATGCCAGAGTTGCCGCTGAGGTCCCACCCCGTTGACGAAACCGGCCGAGATCCCCACACATTGAGAGTTCATGCTCCATTGGCCTGTTTGGCGACCAGACTGGATTGCTTTGCTGCCCTGAAACTAGGCAGGTTGTTCTGATGGATATGAATGCCACCGGCGTGCAGCCTTTGTCGCCGCCGCCAGTCGCCGAGGTTGACGTGTGCGTCGTTGGCGCCGGACCGGTCGGCGCGGCCCTCGCCTGCAGGCTGGCGGCCGGCGGGGTGCGTGTCGCCGTTATCGATCGCACAGCCTTGCCGCCGATGGAGCATCCCGATTTCGATGGGCGCGCCTACGCGATCGCCGCCGGCTCGCGGCGCCTGCTGGAGGCGGCCCGCGTATGGCAGCGGCTGCCGCTGCCTTCGGGGCCGATCGAAGGCATTCGCGTCTCCGACGGCAAGCCGGGACAGCTCGCCTCTCCGCTGTTCCTGCATTTCGACCACACCGACATCGGCGAACCGTTCGGCTGGATGACCGAGGCGCGCAGCCTTCGCGTCGCCTTGAACGAAGCCCTGCATGCTTCGAACCTGGTCAGCGTGATCGCTCCCGACGAGGCTTCGGCGGTGCGCCGGGCGGACGGAGTCGATGTCTCCACACAAGGCGGGGTGCGTCTGCGCGCGCGCCTTCTGGTCGCCGCCGAAGGGCGCGAGAGTCCGCTGCGTCGGCAAGCCGGCATCGCGGTGACACGCCTGCCCTACAAACAGACCGGCATCGTCTGCGCGGTGGCGCATGAGCGGCCGCACCATTGTATGGCACTGGAGCATTTCCTCCCCGGAGGTCCGTTCGCGCAATTGCCGATGGCCCCGGGAGAAGCTGGAGAGAACCTTTCCGCCTTGGTCTGGACCGAGCGGGAGCCGCAGGCAAGCAGGCTCGCGCGCCTCGCCGAGGCGGATTTCACCCGCGAGGTACAGCGCCGGCTCGGCAACCATCTGGGCGCAATACGGCTGGTCGGGCGACGCTGGACCTACCCGCTCGGCGCGATGCACGCGCACCGCTACATGGACACGCGGCTGGTTCTGGTCGGCGACGCCGCGCACGGCATTCACCCGATCGCCGGCCAGGGACTCAACCTTGGCTTCCGCGACGTGATGGCGCTCTCCGATCTTGTCATCGCCGCGGTCGCCGCCGGCGATGATCCGGGCGAGCCGGCTTTGCTCGCCCGCTACCAGAGGCAGCGTCGGCCGGACAACCTGGCGATGCTGGCCGCCACCGACATGCTGGACCGGCTGTTCAGCACCGACAACCCGGCGCTGCGTCTGGCCCGTGATCTCGGCATCGGCGCGGTGCATCGCATGCCGCGATTGAAGCGCGCCTTCATGACACGGGCGATGGGGCTTGCCTGAGCAAGCGGGAGCAGACAGCATGGACGTCACCACGACCTCGCCCATCGACATCGAGATGCTGTGGGAGCGGCTGTGCTGCGAGGCCGGCGATTGCGGCGACCCGATCATGGCCTCGCTGCTGGAGCTCAACCTGCGCGCCCATCGTGGCTTTGCCCAGGCGCTCGCGGCTCTGCTTGCGCGCAAGCTCGCAGACTGCTCCGTGCCGGGCCGCGCCCTGCTGGAGCTGATTACCTCGGCACATCTCGCCGACCCGGACATCGCCGCCGCAGGAGCCTCTGACCTGGTGGCGATCAAGGAACGTGATCCGGCGTGCCCGGATCTGACCACGCCGTTTCTGTTCTTCAAAGGGTTCCAGGCGCTGCAGGCCCACCGTGTCTCGCATTGGCTCTGGCGGGAGGGCCGGCGGCATCTGGCGCATCACCTGCAAAGCCGCGTTTCCGAGGCCTTCGCGCTCGACATCCATCCGGCCGCGGCGCTGGGACGGCGCATCCTGATCGATCACGGCACCGGCATCGTCATCGGCGAGACCAGCGTGATCGAGGACGACGTCTCGATGCTGCAGGGCGTCACCCTCGGCGGCACCGGCAAGAACGAGGGCGATCGCCATCCCAAGATCCGTCGCGGCGTGCTGCTCGGCGCCGGCTGCAAGGTGCTGGGCAATATCGAGATCGGCGAAGGCGCCAAGATCGGCGCCGGCAGCATCGTGCTGGAAGCGGTGCCGCCCTATACCACTGTCGTCGGCAACCCGGCGCGCCGCGTCGGCACACGGCATTCCGCAATGCCGGCCTTCACCATGGACCAGACGCTGCCGCCGCTCGACTACGTCATCTGACCAGTTCGTAGAGCGCCACCGCCGCCGCGTTGGAGACGTTCAGGCTCTCCATGGAACCGGGCATGCGCAGCCCTGCCGTCTCGTCGCAGGTCTCGCGGGTCAGCCGCCGCAGCCCCTCCCCTTCGGCGCCGAGCACCAGGGCGACCCGCCTGCCCTTGTACGAACCCCCATCGAGAGGCGCCCCGCCGGCGTCCAGCCCGACCGTCCACAGGCCCGCCGCCTTCAACACCACCAGAGTGCGCGATAGATTGACCGCGCGCAGCAGCGGCATCGTCTCCAGCGCGCCGGAGGCGGCCTTGGCAAGCGCTCCGGTCTCGTCGGGCGCGTTCCGGTCCTGCACGATCACCGCGGCCGCGCCAAACGCCGCGGCGGAGCGCAGAATGGCGCCGACATTGCGAGGGTCGCTGACCTGATCAAGCACCAGCACCGGCCCCGGACGCAGCAGCACGTGATCGAGGGACGGCGGCCTGAGCGGATCGGCAAGCAGACCGGCACCCTGATGCACCGCATCACGGCCGACCAGCGCGTCCAGCCGGGCGCGCTCGGTGCGTTCGACCGGCACCGGCCATGCGTTGCCGCCACCGGCCCCGAGCCGCAAGGCCAGGCTCGCCTCCGCTTCCTCGGTCAGCAACAGGCGGCGCAGCCGTCGTTGCGGGTTCAGCAAGGCGGCGCCGACGGCGTGCAGGCCATAAATCCAGATCCCCCCCTGCGATGGGGCGGGGCCGCCACGTCCTGGCGGACGGCGCTGCTGGCTCGTCTGGGGGCTTGTCTGTTGGCTTTTCTGGGGGCGCGCCGGCCTGACGGGAGGTCTGGTCTGCATCGCCCGCTTATAGTCGCGCGGGTCGCAGCCGTCACCCGGCGTTGACACCGGCCGCTATCGGTTTTAGGTCGCAGCCTCCCGGAGGGGTGCCCGAGTGGCTAAAGGGGGCGGACTGTAAATCCGCTGGCGCACGCCTACGTTGGTTCGAATCCAACCCCCTCCACCAATGCGCTTGGCGCATCGCTGCTCGGTGCAGCCTGCTGCACGCCGGATAGGATCGCGGCCAGTTGGTGATGGAGCGAGCCCGGTCCGCGTCTTTCCAGCATCGTCAGGTGATCGCCATCGACATCGACGATGAGGAGCGCGTCGCGCCAGCTCCGCCAGCCAAGGTCGGGCGAAAGATCGTGCTCGCGAGTGCCGCAACGGAACAACACCACGCGGCGCGCTTCGAGCGGCGCCGGCGCAACGCGTTGGTGCGACAGCCAGTTGCGTGTGATCCTGATTTCGAGTTGGCCGCAGACGAAGAAATGCAGCCAGTAGCGCAATTCCGACGGCAGGCGAAGCCGGCGGAGATGCGCGAGCGTGCGCAGCAAGGCCGGGCGCTCGACCAGACGAAAGGCCGCCACTTCCGCGAGCATCTGCGAAAAACCGACAGCGCCGGCGGAGCGCAACGTAGCCCGCAAACTGAGCACGCGGCGCCAAATCCGGATTGCCGCCGCCGCCGTCGGCGCCTGGGTGAGCGATGCGTGCGCGGCGGAATCGAGCAAGAACAGACTGTCGACAGGCCGGCCCAGTGCCGCCAGGTGCCCCGAAGCGGCGGCGGCTACGACGCCACCGAGGGAGAACCCCGCGATCATGACAGGCCCCGCCTTGGCCTGATCGAGGATTCTTCCGGCTATAAGGCGGGCCAGATCGTCCATGCCGAACCCGCGTGCCGCAAGACCGGGCCAGTCCGGATAGTCCAGCAGGACGCAGTCGAGCATTGCCGCGAGGTCCGCACGCCAGGCGGCAAAGCGAGGCGTGTCGCCACCAGCTCCGGGCAAGCAGAACAGGATCGGACGTGGCGCCGCCGGCGTCTCCAAAGGCCGCGCTGCCCAGCGGGCGGCAATGGCGCGCGGCGTGCGGTCACAAACCAGATCGGCAACCGAAAGCGCGCGTCCGCGCTGGCGCAGTTCGGTCACCAGGACCATCGCGCCCAGGGAGTCTCCGCCGATTTCAAAGAAGTCGCCGTCGGGCTGCACGAGCGTCTGCCCGGTGACGCGGGCAAACACACCGCACAACAACGTCTCGTGGGCCCCCCCCCGCCGGGCGGGCCCCCCCGCCCGTTGCCGGCGGGCCGGGCGGGGGAC
>CAXTRK010000002.1:0-202737 GCA_964246745.1 uncultured Acetobacteraceae bacterium | reverse complement strand
TCGAAGCCCTGCTTCGGCAATCAGCGTGAGCGCGCTTCAAGCGATTCCCCTGCCGGCACCTCCCGGACCATGGTCGCCGGCCGGCGCTTGCCTTGCAGCACTCCAATCTTGCAGGCTAGTTGGCTTCTTGATCAAGCGAGCCACTCCGCTGGCACCTTCTTGTCCCGCGTCGCGCCGGCGCCTCCCGAAACATCCCCGCATCGCAGTCCTGCCATTGCTTGTGGCTGTGTTGATGAGTGAGCAGACCGCCCTCGGCGCCGACCCGCAGCCGTACACGGCGAAGTTCACCAACACTCCCACGTCCGCCCTGAACGCGGCATTGCGCGGCTCGTCCAGCCTGATCACGTTGCAGAAGACCACGCCGGTCGGTCCGTTCGCGCTCGCCGGCAGGATACGCGCCGACATCCCGCGTCTGCTGACCGCGCTGGAAAGCTTCGGCTATTACGATGGCAAGGTGAACATCAGCGTGGACGGCCATCCTGGCGACGAACCGGGCGTGCCCGACCTGCTGGCGGCGTTGCCCAAGGGTAAAACGGTCGCGATCACGATCTCCGTCGCCCTTGGCCCGCAATTCACACTTGGCAGCATTGTCATCAAGGACGCCCAACCCGCGCAATCGAGCGCCGCGGAGCGCCGCGCGCTTGATCTGCATACGGGCCAGCCGGCGCTTGCCGCCGATGTGCTGGCCGGGCAAGGCAAGCTGCTCGCCGCGTTGCGCGAGAGCGGCCACGCCTTGGCCGAGGTCAAGACGCCGCTGGCCTACCTGCGTCCTCGGACGCACACGCTCGACATCGTGTTCGACGTGCATGAGGGGCCGCGTGTCGATATCGGCGCGATCCATCTCGCCGGCCTCAAGAACGTCAACGCCCGCTTCGTGAGAAGCCGTCTGCTGGTGCATACCGGCGAGCTGTATCAGCCCAGCAGGATCGAGGCGGCGCGCCAGGATCTGCTCTCGACCTCGGTGTTCTCCGACGTGCGGGTCAGCATTCCGCGGGCGCTCGCACCGGACGGCCGTATTCCGCTCGATTTCGAGTTCACCGAGGCCAAGCGTTACACGGTCTCCGCCCAGGTCGGCTACTCCACCGACCTCGGCGGCAGCGCCGGAGTGAGCTGGACCGATCACAACGTCTTCGGCAATGCCGAGGAGCTTGAACTCGCCGCTCTGGCCACCGGGATCGGCGGCACCGCGGTCAACGGACTCGGCTACGACGTCTACGCCAACTTCACCAAACCCGACTTCGCCGCGCGCAATCAGACCCTGGTCCTGCGTGTCGAGGGACTGAAGCAGAACCTCGAGGCATACGACCAGACCGCGCTGCTCGTGCGCGGCGCGATCAACCGGCAATTATCGAAGCGCTGGAGCGTCTCCGCAGGCCTCGGCGCCGAGGAGGAACAGATCATTCAGGAAGGCGTCACCCGCGACTATACGCTGCTCAACCTGCCGCTCAGCGCCGCCTATGACAGCACCGATCTGGCGAACCCGCTCAACCCGGCGACGCATGGCATCAAGGCCTCGGTGAGCGCCACGCCGACCTACTCGATCACTCAGGGGGGCGCCTTCTTCACCATCCTGCAGGCCTCCGGCTCGACCTATTTCGACCTTGCGAACATCGGCCTCGCCAGTCCCGGACGCAGCGTGATCGCGGTGCGCGGCGTCGTCGCCAGCGTCGAGGGCGCCACCGCGTTCGAGCTTCCGCCGGACCAGCGTCTCTATGCCGGCGGCAGCGGCACCATACGCGGCTATAAATACCAGCAGGTGGGTCCGCTGTTTCCCAACAACTATCCGATCGGCGGCACCTCGCTCGACGCCTACACCATCGAGTTCCGCCAACGGCTGTTCAAGAGCTTCGGCGCCGTGGCTTTCCTCGACGCCGGCCAGGTCGCCGACAACTCCGCGCCGTTCTCGGGCGGCTTGCGAGTCGGCGCGGGCGGCGGCGTCCGCTACTTCACCCCGATCGGTCCGATCCGGCTCGACGTCGGCGTGCCCCTGGACCGCGTCCGCGGCAATGACAGCTTCGAGCTCTATATCGGGCTCGGCGAGGATTTCTGATGGCCCAGCCCGGTCGCCTTCGCCGCCTCCTGCTCTGGGCCCTCGGCCTGGTCGTCGGCGTGCCGATCGGCGTCGTCGCGATCGCGCTGCTGGTGGTGCTGATCGGCGCCAACACCGGCCCCGGGCGCCGGCTGATCGAGCGGGAGGCCGCGTCCCTGACCGGCGGCATCGTCGCGATCCAGGGCCTGCACGGCAGCTTCCCCAACGCGCTCGCCATACGCACGCTCACGCTCCGCGACACTCAGGGCGTCTATGCCGTGCTGGACGGGGTTGCGGTCGACTGGCATCCGCTCAATCTGTTCGGCCTCGACGCAACCGTGACGCGTGCTTCGGTCGATCAACTCACCCTATTCCGCAAGCCGGTCGCCAACCCGAACGCCACGAAGAAGCCGTCCAGCGCCTCATCTGGCAGCAGCCTGCCCAATCTCGGCCTCGATATCCAAAAGCTGCATGTCGGCCGCCTCGTCGTGGACCGCGCCGTCGCGGGTGTTCCGGCCATCCTCGCCATCGACGGGCATCTCCAGGTGCGGGGCATCAAGCCGCTGCTCACCGGGGTGTCGGTCGCAACCTTGCCGGACAGCACGATCGCACTGGATATCCAGCGGCTGGATCATCCCGGCCGCGTCACTCTCAGGACCAAGGTCACGCCCGGCCGGCTCGGCCTGCAGGTGCGCGTGCACGATCCCAGCGGCGGCCTGGTGAGCACGGTCGGCGGCGAGCCTCTGCTCGACCCGCTTGACCTCTCGCTCGACCTGGAAGGCCCGCGGCAGGCCGAGGCGCTGCATCTGGCTCTCGCCGCCGGCCACGCGACGCTCGACGCCGACGGGACCACCGACCTGCTCACCCGGCGTTTCGACCTGCGGGCGCACGGCCAGGCCCCGGCGATGCAGCCGCGCCCGGGTGTCGGCTGGAGCGGTCTTGCGTTGGACGCGAACCTCACCGGCACGCCGCAGGCGCCGGTCGGCGCCGGCAGCCTGGTGATCGACAATGTGATCGCGGCTGGCGGCGGCGCCAACCGGCTCACCGTGCGCTTCTCCGGCGACACCACCGGTCCCGCGAACCTGCATGCGGTCCTCGACGGCTTGCGTGTCCCCGGCCCCGATCCCGCGCTGCTGGCCGCGACCCCGCTGACGCTGGATGCGGTCTATCACGACGAGCAGCCCGGCGGTCCGGTCGACCTCATTGTCACCCACGCGCTGGCGCAGATCACCGGCCACATCCTCACCCAGCCCGCCCTGCGCGGCAGCGTCGGCGTCACCTTGCCTCAACTCGGCCCGCTCGCCGCCGCGGCAGGCCAGGCGCTCGACGGCCATGCGGCGCTGCGCGCCCGCTTCTCCTACGCCGACCGTATCGCGGTGCTCGGCCTTGGCGGCACGTTCGCCGTCACCGGCGGCCAGAAGCAGGCAGTCGGGTTGATTGGCGACGATGGCCGCATCGGCCTCACCGCCTCCGTCGTGCCGACGACCAAAGGACGCGACCTGCGGCTCTACAGTCTCGACCTGCACGGAACCGGCCTCGACCTCACCGCCTCCGGCAGCGATCTGGCGAACGTGCTGAGCGCCAGCTTCAGGGTGCAACTCCCGGACCTGGAAGCGGCCTCGCCGGCGTTGCGCGGCACGCTCTCCGCCAATGGCACCGCAGCCGGCCCGCTCCAGGACCTGGCGGCCAGGATCGACGCCGAAGGCGCTGTCGGCACCGCCACCATTCCGAAGGGCGACATCCGTCTGGCCGTCGATGCGTCGCATCTGCCGCATGCGCCGCAAGGCACTCTCACCGCGAGCGGCACGCTT
The DNA here is from genome assembly GCA_964246745.1 of uncultured Acetobacteraceae bacterium. GTDB lineage: Bacteria > Pseudomonadota > Alphaproteobacteria > Acetobacterales > Acetobacteraceae > Lichenicoccus. The sequence continues at coordinate 198,897 of CAXTRK010000002.1, read as the reverse complement.
GACCGGGCGCCGCTCTCGCTTGCGGCGCGGATCGATCATCCCGCCGGCGGCGGCATCCACGTGCTGCTGAGCAAGCTCGACTGGAAGAGTGCCACGGGGCACGCCGACATGACGCTGCCGGCCGGCGCCACCCTGCCGCTCGGCACCGTCGATGTGCGCATGACCCGTCTCTCCGACCTCAGCCCGCTCGTGGGCGAGCCGGTCGCGGGCCGCCTCCAGGCCGCTATCCAGACCACACGGGAAGCTGGTCAGCCGAATGCCATGATGCATATCGACATCGGCGGCGATCTCGCCAGCCACGCGGCCCAGGTCGGCCGGCTGAAGCTGGCCGGAACCATCCTCGATCCGACCGGCAGTCCGGACCTCGATCTTGCTTTGCTTGCCTCCGGCATTCGCGCCCACGGCATCACCGGCAATGCGCACGCCACCCTGCGCGGACCGCAGAAAGCCATGGCGGTGGCCGTGCGCGGCCAATTTGATCACGTGGCCGGCGCGCCGGCCGCCATCGATGCCGGGCTGGTGGTGGACGTGCCGGACAAGCACGTGGCGATCAGCCATCTCCGCGCGAGCGCCAAGGGCGAGACGGTGCGCCTGCTCGCCCCCGCCGCGATCGGCTTCGGTCAGGCCATCGCGGTCGACCACCTGCGCGCCGAGGTCAGCGCCGGCGTCGCCGCGCCGGCGCAGGCCGCCTTGATCAATCTCTCCGGCACACTGCGCCCGTGCCTCGATCTCACCGCCTCGCTCACCAATGTCACGCCCGCCCTCGCCAAGCCGTTCGCGCCCAGCCTGGACGCGAGCGGCGTCATTTCGGCCCGCGCGCATCTGACCGGCACCATGACCCGACCGGACGGCACGGTGCATGTCAGCGCCAAATCGATGCGCGTGCTCAGCGGCCCTGGCGCGTCCCTGCCGCCGGCCTTCCTCGATGCCGACGCCAAGCTTGCGGGGGGCACTGCCCGTATCGACGCCCGCCTCGACGCCGGCCAACAGATCGCCTTGGCCCTCTCCGGCACGGCGCACACCGCGACAGTGGGCGCGCTTGATCTGCACGCCGGCGGCCATGTCGATCTCGCCGTCGCCAACGCCGTGCTCGGCGCGCAAGGCCGCGAGGCCAAGGGCCTGCTCACCTTGAACATGACCGTGACCGGCACGACGCATGCGCCCGATCTCGCAGGCAACATCCGCCTCGCGAACGGCCAGTTCCAGGATTTCGCGGAAGGCCTGCGTCTGACCGACATGTCCGCGCTGATCACCGCCCACGGCAAGACCATCGACCTGGACCGCTTCGTCGCCCACGCCGGACCCGGCGCCATCAACGCGAGCGGCACCGTCGGCGCCTTTGAGCCGGGCTTGCCGGTCGATCTGCACATCACCGCGCACCAGGCGCGACCCTTGTCAAGCGACCTGCTGACCGCGACGCTGGACATGGATCTCACGGTCAAGGGACAAGCCAGGTCGCGCGTCGACCTGGACGGGCTGGTCACCATCGACAAGGCCGCCATCAACATCCCGAGCGGACTGCCGCCTTCCGTCGCCAAGCTCGACGTCATCCGTCCCGGGCAGAAACCGCCCGCGCCAGCCGCCACGACTTCCGCCGCTCCGGTGATCGGTCTCGGTCTGACCCTGAACGCCCCAGGGCAGATCTTCATACGCGGCCACGGTCTCGACGCCAATCTCGGCGGCAGGCTCACCGTCAGCGGCACCAGCAAGGCGCCGGACGTGGAGGGCGCCTTCAACATGATCAACGGCACCTTCAGCCTCGCGGGCGTCAATCTCACCTTCACCAAGGGGCGGATCGGCTTCAACGGCGCCGGGCCTACCAACAAGATCGATCCGTCGCTCGATTTCACCGCGCAGAGCTTCGTCGGCAGCACGGTCGCCACGTTGCAGGTCGGCGGCTACGCCTCGGCGCCCAAGATCACGCTCTTCTCCAACCCGCCGCTGCCGCCGGACCAGGTGCTGGCGCTGATCCTGTTCAATTCGACCACCACGCAACTGAGCGTGGCGCAGATCGCGAGCGTGGCCGGGGCGCTCGCGCAACTGAGCGGCGTCGGCGGCGGCGGTCCCGGCCTGCTCGGCAGCGTGCAGAACGGGCTCGGCCTGGACCGGCTTTCGGTCGGCGGCGGCACCAACGGCAGCGGCGCCAGCGTCCAAGCAGGCAAGTACATCGCCCGGGGCGTCTATGTCGGGGCTCAGCAATCCACCTCCGGCGCCGGCACGCAAGCGCAAGTGCAGATCAACCTGACCCGTCGGCTCAAGCTCAACTCCACGGTGGGCACCGGCGGCACCGTCACCGGAACCACCACCCCGGAGAACGATCCTGGCAGCAGTGTCGGACTCAAATACGAGTTCAACTATTAGAAAAGAAAGTGAGGCCCATTCTGGGGAGCGTCGCGCGGCAATCCAATCCAATCCTTGCTGACGCGGAGGCGTCAGGATATGCTTCGTCTTACGCAAGGTAATACGAGGCTTGGATGACAGTTTTGACCGTTCGCCGGCAGGGAAACTCGGTTGGTGTGACGTTCCCGGCCGAGACGCGGATACGCATGGGCCTTGAGGTTGGGCAGGACCTGACCCTGGTCGAGCTCGCCGATGGCTTGAAGCTGGTGAAGCGCAATCTCGTTCTCGAACGCCAGATGGAACTGGCGCGCGAGGTGCTTCGTGAGCAGGCCGATGCCCTTCAGGAGCTCGCCGAGCGCTGAACGAGCCGCAGTTCCTGGAGCCGGACGTGGTGTTGTTCCTGCACGATCAGGCTCTGCGGGAATATGGCGGCATGCAGGGCGCAAAGAGCGAGCACCTGCTGCATAGCGCCCTCGGCCGGCCGATCGACAAGCTCGCCTACTCCGACCCGGATAAATGCGACCTGTTCGATCTCGCTGCCGCTTATGCGTATGGACTTGCCGGCAATCACCCCTTCAATGATGCGAACAAGCGCACGGCCTGGAGCTCTTGCGTGCTGTTCCTGAAGGTCAATGGCGTCCAACTCAGGGCAGCGGCCCCGGACGTCGTTGAGCACATGATCCGGCTGGTATCCGGAACCATGGACGAGACAGGCTTTGCAGCGTGGCTGCGCCGGGCAAGCGGCGTCGAGAGAGAGTGAGCGTCTTCGTCGCTTTGCTTCGCGCCGTCGCCATGATATCGATGCGATGTGGAAACAGGTGTCTGGGCGCCGCGTGTTGCCGAGGAGCGCCGCCTGCTGCAGGTCGAGGCAAGGCTGGTTGAAGCGTCGGACGATGTCGACGGGCACTTCGAGCGCGCCTGCCTGCTCGACCGCCTCGGACGCGACGATGACGCGCGTCGGGCCTATCTTGACGTGCTCGCGCGCGACCTCGGTCATGGTGGGGCGCTGCGTCAGTTTGCCGCCCTGCTGGCCAGACGCGGGTTCACCACTGCGGCGCGCACCGTCCTCTTGCAGGCGGTGGGCACGAACCCCGGCGATGCCGCGGCACAGGCAAGCCTTGGCCATCTGCTGCGCGAAGCGGGCGACATGGAGGCCGCCCATCAGGCCTATCAGGCTGCCTTGCGCGCCGACCCGCTGCAGGCCGAGGCGCATCAAGGAATGTCCTATCTGCTGGACGAGGTTGACGAGGCCGAAGCTGCCAGGCATCGCTCGGCTGGTTTCGCCGGGCGCGTGCTGACCAGTCGGCCCTATCGAGGCATCGGACCTCCGATTGTCGTGCTCAGGCTGGTATCAGGCCGCGGCGGCAACGTGCCGTTGCGTCATCTGCTCGATGACACAGTCTTCCTGACACATACGCTTGTGGTCGACCACGCGGAGCGGAACGTCGCTCTGCCGCCGCACCAGCTTGTCTTCAACGCGATCGGCGACGCCGAGCGTTGCGGTGAGGCGTTGGACACCGCGCAGCGTCTGCTGGAACGCACGACAGCGCCCGTCTTCAATCCGCCGGAGCGGGTCAGGCCGACCACACGCGAAGCTAATTCGCAACGGCTTGGGGTCCTCGAAGGGGTCGTCGCGCCGCGCCTCGCGACCGTGACGCGCGCCGGGTTGCAGACCGCGCTTCCGCCGGGATTTGCTTATCCCGTGCTGCTCCGAAGCCCCGGCTTTCACACCGGCCAGCACTTCATTCGTGTCGAGTCGGCGGTGGACCTGGCACCAATGCTGGCAACGCTTCCGGGAGAGCGCCTCAGCCTGATCGAGCCGCTCGACGCCAGGAGCGCGGACGGCTTCTTCCGCAAATACCGGGTGATGATGGTGGGCGGCGCTCTGCTGCCGCTGCATCTGGCCATCTCGCCCACCTGGAAGGTGCATCATTTCACCGCCGAGATGCAGGACCGCCCGGAGCATCGCGCCGAGGAGGCGGCCTTCCTCGCCGACATGCCGGCGGCGCTCGGGCCGGTGGCCATGGCAGCCCTCGGCCGCATCCACGCGGCACTCGGGCTCGACTATGGCGGCATCGACTTCGCGCTGGATGCGCGGGGCAGGGTACTGCTGTTCGAGGCCAACGCCACCATGACCGTGGCGCCCCCGGTCCCGGGTTCGGTCTGGGCGTATCGGGGTGCGGCGGTCGGCGCCGTGATCGAGCGGACCGAGGCGGCTCTGCGGCGGGCCGCAGCGGCGGCATCATGCGGGGGCACGTTGAGCAGCGGGAAGCCGCCCGAGCCGCTTTGACTTCCGCCGGCCGCCGATTAAGTAGATCGCCATGCGGAATTTTGTCGATCTGAACGAGCGTGAGATCCTGGCCCTGGCCATCTCGAACGAGGAGGAGGACGGCCGTACCTACTCCGACTTCGCCGAGACGTTGCGCGAGAATTATCCCGACAGCGCGCGGTTGTTTTCCGACATGGCGGCCGAGGAAAGCGGCCACCGAAGGGCGCTGATCGACCTCTATGTCAAACGTTTCGGCGACCATATCCCGCAGGTTCGGCGCGGCGACATCCGCGGCGCGCCGGTGCCGCTGCCGGTCTGGCGGGTGGCGCCGCGCGGCATTCAGGCGGTGCGTCGTCAGGCCAGGCAGATGGAGGCCGACGCCAGCCGCTTCTATCTGCAGGCGGCGGCACGCGCGACCGATCCCGCGATACGACGGCTGCTCGGCGATCTCGCCGAGGCGGAAGCGGGCCATCTGCAGACAGCGGGCCATATCGAGGAAAAACGCATTCCCGGCGACGTTCAGGCGCGCGAGGATGACGATGCGCGCAAGCGTTTCATCCTGCAGGTGATCCAGCCCGGCCTGGTCGGGCTGATGGACGGATCAGTGTCCACCCTGGCGCCGGTGTTCGCCGCCGCGTTCGCCACGCATTCCACGCATAACGCCTTCCTGGTCGGCATGGCCGCGAGCACGGGTGCGGGCATCAGCATGGGTTTCGCCGAGGCGCTCGCCGACGATGGCAAGCTATCCGGACGCGGCACGCCGCTGCTGCGTGGACTGGTCTGCGGCCTGATGACGGTCGCCGGCGGCATCGGCCACAGCCTTCCCTACCTGATCCCCCGCTTCTGGACCGCGACCGTCATTGCCGCCTGCGTCGTCGTCATCGAGCTCGCGATCATTGCCTGGATCCAATTCCGCTACATGGACACCCCGCCGTTCGCGGCGACGGCCAAGGTCATGTTCGGCGGCGCCCTGGTGCTTGCCGCCGGCATATTGATCGGCGAGGCATAGTGCCATGCCCCTGAAACGCCGGAGCATTTCAGGGACGAGCAGGCCAGTGAAAACAAAGAGCTAGCATCCCGGAAATTCGGCAACGGATTTCTGAATGGAACACTGGCGGCGGGAGCCGTCAGAGATCTCGCCTCCCATGCATCGAAGGCGTGATCGAATCCGGGTGATGAGCCCTGGATGCGTCGTGTGAGCATCAGGCTCGCACTCCGGTCACATTTCACCGAACTGTCTCACGCAGACGCCACCTGTCCGGTCATAAAGCCCGAACCTGACGCGAACCTGACAGTGGCGACCGGATCTGTCAGGCCGTTGCGCGGCAACGGGACGCTGCGCTCACGACGACCTGACCCCGGAGAGCGAGGATGGACAAGCCGCGCCTTGTCATACGGCATGCGCTGCTCGGTTATGCGGTTGCAGCGGCTTTGACTACGTTTGCGGGCATCCGCGCTCGCGCCCAGGCCGGACCAGCGTCCAACCCGGCAGCCGAACAGATCCAGGTGACCGGGCTTCGGTCCGATGTGCCGGATTCCGCCGCCTCGTTCGCGCCGAGCGGATCCCGCCTCGACGAGACCGAGCCGACCAGCACGATCGGCGCCGAGACGCTGAAAAAGATCGCGGTACCGACCGACGACTATAACGATGTTGTGACGCTGACTCCGAGCGCGCAGGACATCAGCCCGGTCGGACCGGGACTGCAGCAGGATTTTGGCGAGAGCATACGCGGCCTGCAATACACTGAATTCAGCGTGCTCTTCGACGGCATCCAGATCCCCGGCTTTCCGTTCAACCTGTCTCCGCAGACGGGAGCCTATTTCTTCTCGCGTGACTTCAGCAGCGTCACCGTCAACCGTGGTCCGGGACCGGCCTCGTCGATCGGCTCGGCAACCTTCGGCGGATCAGTGGCGCTCACCTCGGCGAAGCTCTTGGCGATGCCGACCCTAGAGACCTACGGCACCTCCGGCAGCTTTGGCACCAAGCTGTTCGGCGCCGAGGCGCAATCCGGGAACATCAAGGCGCTCGGCGACATGCAGGTCCTGCTCGACCTGACTCGAGAGGAGAGTAACGGCGCGCTGTCCGGCGTCTCCACTGAACGACGAAACTTATTCCTCAAGGTAGCGAAGCCAATCGGCGACAGCACCGTGCTCACGCTGGTGGTCAACCTCGACAATGCCGACACCAAGACGCCATACGGCACAACGCTGGCCAATATCAACGCGCTCGGTCGCGACTTCTCGCTCAATTCCGATCCCACCTCGCAGACCTTCAATGGCTACAACCGCGACAACTACACCACCGATTTCGAATATCTCGCGGTGACCTCCGATCTCGGCGCCGGCTGGGACCTCGACAACCGGGTCTATACTACTGCCTATGACCAGCGCGACCGGCATGGGCTGGATCCCGGCGGCACGGCGCCGAACCTGTCCGGCACAATCGACCTGAACGGCGTGGAGACCAATATTGAGGACGACGTGCCGGGCTTCAGTACGCAGTACGATTTCCGCAACTGGGGCGACGTGTTGCGTCTAGTCAGGCACTTCGACGTGGGTGATCTGCGTCTCGGCGTGTGGGCGGAGCGGGAGGGGTTCACCACCAACACCGTCAACATCGACTTCTCCCGCGACGCGATGCCATATTCCTCATCGCCCGGCGTCTCGCCATACATGGCGCAGTATTTCTCGTCGCTTACGACGGCGCAGCCATATGCCGAGTTCGCCTGGAAACCGGCCAGCAGCGTCACCGTCACCGCCGGCCTGAAATACAGCTCGGTGACGCGCTATCTGAACGGCCCGATCACGCTGACCGGCCTGCCCGCCGACGACCATGCCACCTATAACAAGCCGCTGCCCGCCTTCGACGCCAGCTGGCGCGTGACCCGCGACCTGTCTTTGTTCGCGCAGGCTGCCGAGGGATTTCTCACGCCACAGCTCGATCTGTTCTCCACCACCAACATCACCTCGGTGCAGCCATCCACGACCTGGAGCTATCAGGTCGGCGCCGTGTTCCAGCGCACCTGGATCAATCTCGGGATCGATGCCTATGACATCGACTTCCACAACTACATTGCCAGCAACACGATTGGTGGCTTCACCACCTACTTCAACCAGGGCGGCGCCACCTTCAAGGGCGTCGAGGTCGAGGCGACGGTGATGCTGGGCCACGGCTTCGCTGTCTATGCGAACGGTTCGCTGAACGACAGCAACTACGGCAACAACGGCAACACTCTGGCGCAGACGCCTCGCCGCACCGCTGCCCTGGGTCTGCTCTACGACTCGCGTGGCGTGTTCCGTGACAAGGACGATGTATTCGGCAATCTCGTGCTCAAGAGCGTGGGACCGCAATACGGTCTGGATACCGCGTTCGCCGGGCAGCCGGACCAGTTCCCGATCAAGTCCTACAACCAAATCGACCTCAATGCCGGCTACGTGCTGCCGGTATTCGCAGGCCGGCTGCGCACAAACCTCAATGTGACCAACCTGCTCGATCATCGCTCGCTGATCGGCTACGCCGGCCAGACGCTGGAAAGCCAGGCACTCTACTGGGTTCAGGCCCAGCGCGGCATCTTCTTCTCGGTCGCGGCTTCCCTCTAGCGCGCTCAGCCCGCGGACAGCTCCCGCAGGTGCGCCCCAAGGCGCGCCACCACGCCGGTCCAGTCGCCGGGACGTGCCTGCCGGAGGATGCGCACCGATGGATACCATTCGCTGCGCTCGCATCCATGCCCCCAGCGCCAGCAATTGTCATAGCGGTCGAGCAGGATCGCCGGAACTCCGAGGCCGCCCGCGAGATGCACGATCGAGGTGTCCACCGTCACCACCAGATCAAGATTGGCGATCAGGCTCGCAGTGTCGTCCATGTCGCGCACCTGCGGCATCGGGTCGTGCAGCACCAGACCTGAGGGCGTCTCGGCAAGCTGCTCGGCATATGGGCCTTTCTGCAGACTGATGAAGCTGATGCCCTCAAGATCCGCAAGCGGAGCGAGAGCGGCAAGTCCGATGCTGCGCCGACGATCGATGCCGTGCGCCACCGGATCGCTCGGCCGAGGCGCGCCACCCCAAACCAGTCCGACCCGTGGATTGCCGTTGCGGGGCGGCAGCGTCGCCGCCATCGTTCCTACCCGCTCAGGGTCGGTGCGCAGATAGGGTGCCGGCCGTCCGGACGCCTGCGTCGTTCCCGCGAAGACCCGCGGCAGGCTGATGAAGGGGCAGTGCCAATCGAAGCCGGGGGTCGGCCCATCGCCGGACAGTACCGTTGCCCTGGGCTCGACGCGTGCGGCAAGCCGCTTCAATGCTTCCGGCACCCAGAGCAGCACCCGCGCGCCGCGATCGGCCAGCAGGGGCACATAGCGCAGATACATCAGCGTATCGCCAAGGCCCTCCTCCTGCGTGATCAGCACGGTGCTGCCTGCGAGATCGGTATCGGGGCCAAGCGACGGCAGCAGCAGGCGTCGCGGCAGGTCGGTATGGCCGGGCAGCACGAGGCGCCATTCATGCTCGGTCCAGCCCTGGGTCATGCGCCCGGACTTGAGCAGGCAGATCGAATGATTGAGCCGCACCTGTGCCGCGTCCGGCTTCAGCCGAATGGCGCGATGGTAGCATGACAACGCGTCCTCGAACGCGCCCTCGTTGGCCAGCGCGCAGCCGAGATTGGCCCAGCCGGCATGGTTGGCCGGGTTGATCGCGACCACGTCGCGGAACAGCGCCAGCGCCTCCTCGATCTGTCCGACGAGGGCCAGCACGATGCCGAGCTGGTTCATCGCCGCAAGATCGCCAGGCTGCACGGCGAGGCTGCGACGCAGCACCGCCTCTGCCTCGGTCGGCCGCCCCTGGCCGGTCAGGTAGTCGCCAAACGCCACCAGCAGACGCGGGTCGCTTGGCGTGATGACAAGCGAGGCGCGCCAGGTCGGCTCCGCCGCCGCTCCGCGCGCTTGGCCGACGAGAAGCGCGGAGAGATCCTGGCAGGGATGGATCGCCTGCGGCCGTTCCCGTGCGATCCGGCACAGCATGGCGGCCGAGGCGTCCGCACGCCCCAGCGCGCCGAGTGCCAGCGCATGCAGCAGGCGGGCCTCGATGTCGGCGTCGCACACCAGCGGACGGGTGAGGGCACAGGCTTCCAGTTCACGGCCGGAATGCAGCGCCTCCAGTGCCGCGCGAAGCGTGGGCAGCCGGGCGGGCGGCGCGACACCGGCCTCAGCCTGCATCAAGGATCCGTCGTACCGTGGCCGAGAGCGCCGCGGGCGAGTATGGCTTATGCACATACGTGTCGAGCGGATGTGCCGAAAACTCGGCTTCGGCGCGGCCGCTCATGAAGATCACGGGCAGATTGGGACGGGTCTCGCGTGCGTGACGCGCCAAGGCCATGCCGTCAAACCGGCCCGGCAACTGGATGTCGGTGAGCATCAGCGCGAACTCGGAAGCATCCCCGAGCCGCTCGACGGCTCCGTCGGAGTCTTCCGCCTCGACCACCTCGAAGCCATCGTCGGAGAGCACCTCCGACAAGGTCAGCCGGATCAGGAACTCGTCCTCGACGAGCAGCAGGCGAGGCAGGATCATTTCTCTCTCTTAAATATGAAGAGACGCGGCAAAGCGGGTTGCATTCCGGATCGCGGGCGGGGTCAAGAGGCGGCTGCAACCCGCACGCGATTGTGCTAAGGCCCGCAAGATCATGATCGACCCCTTCGCATGGATGGCAGGCTGGCTCCAGGAGACCCTGATTGTGCCGCTGCTGTGGCAGTTCGGCTGGATGCAGTGGGAGGACGTCTCCTTCATGTGGGCGCTGTTCGCGATTTACGGTGTTCTGCAGGTCGCGATCAACTGTGCCATCTGCATGCCGATGGAGCGCCTGCGGCCGCTGCGGCCGGTTCCGGCGGACAGCATCCGGAGCACGGTGGCCATCGACATTCTCTACACGCTGATCGCGCGTGTCGGGCTGTTCCCGCTGGTCATGTTCTTCGGCTTTTATCAAACGCAAACCTGGATCAATGGCGCCCTCGCGGATCGAGGCTATGTGCCGCCGAGCCTGGAGACAGTGTTTCCGGTGCTGCTCGGCATGCCGGTGCTGAGCTTTTTGCTGTATGCGGCGGTGCTGGACTTCGCCGACTATTGGCGTCACCGCCTGAGCCATCGTTTCGCTTGGTGGTATGGCCTGCACGCGGTGCATCACGCGCAGCGTCACATGACGTTCTGGTCCGACGATCGCAATCACGTGCTCGACGATGCGATCGGCACGGTCTGGTTCATTGCCATCGGGCTGCTGATCGGGGTGCCGCCGATGCAATTTCCGCTGCTGGTGCTATGCCTGCGTCTGGTTGAGAGCCTGTCGCACGCCAATACCCGGGTCTCGTATGGGTGGCTTGGCGAACGGCTGCTGGTCTCGCCTCGGTTCCACCGTGCCCATCATGGACTGCGCGCGTCGGGACCGCGCTCCGGCAATTTTGGCGCGGTGTTCCCGTGGTGGGACATGCTGTTCGGCACCGCGGACTTCCACAGCCGCGTGGTCGAGACCGGCGATCTCGGCGCGGACGAGGCAATGGCGACCGGCGGCTGGCTGGCGCAGCAGCGCTCCGGCCTGAGGCGAGCCTGGCATCTCGCCAGACGCCGGCGGCCAGCCGCGGCAGAGTAGGCCGCCTGGATGTCCGTCGTGCAGAACCGCGTGATCGCACAACCCTGGCACTGAAGGCGCGTTGGCCCGCATATCAACCAGGAGACAGGGCGGATGCGCGCATTATGTTGGCATGGCAAGGACGATATCCGCTGCGATACCGTCCCGGACCCGACGATTGAAGATGCTCGCGACGTCATCCTGAAGGTGACGAGTTGCGCCATCTGCGGCTCGGATCTGCACCTTTTCGACGGCCAGATGCCCGGCATGGAGAGTGGCGACGTGCTTGGCCACGAATTCATGGGCGAGGTTGTCGAAGTCGGCTCGACCTCGCATCCGTTGAAGCGTGGCGACCGCGTCGTGGTGCCCTTCAACATCAATTGCGGAGAGTGCCGACAGTGCAAGCTGGGCAACTGGTCGTGCTGCCAACGCTCCAACCGCAATTCCGCGGCGGCCGCCAAGATGTTCGGCTACACCACCGCCGGTTTGTTCGGCTATTCGCACCTGACCGGCGGCTACGCGGGCGGACAAGCGGAATATGTGCGGGTGCCGATGGCCGACATCGCGCCCATGGTGGTGCCGGACGACCTCACCGACGAGCAGGCGCTGTTCCTGACCGACATCCTGCCGACCGGATGGCAGGCGGCGGAACACGCACAGATACAGCCGGGCGATATCGTCGCGATCTGGGGGGCGGGACCGGTCGGCTTCTTCGCGGTCCAGGCGGCGAAGCATATGGGGGCCGCGCGGATCATCATCATCGAGAACCAGCCTGAACGCATCGCGCTTGCCCGCGGCGTCGGCGCCACGGACGTCATTGACTTCAAGTCCGAGGACGTCATGGAGCGCATCAGGGAGATCAGCGGCGGCGAGGGTGCGGACTGCGTGATCGACTGCGTCGGCATGGAGGCCACAGCCGGACACGGCGCCTTCGGCCTAGTCAGCAAGCTACAGGAAAAGCTGACCAGCACGCAGCGGCCTTATGCGCTTGAACAGATGATCCAGGCGGTGCGTCCGGCAGGCACGGTTTCGGTGCCGGGCGTCTATGCCGGCCCGGTGCCGCTCAACATGGCGGCAATCGTCCAGAAGGGTCTCACCATGAAGAGCGGCCAGACCCACGTGAAGCGCTATCTCGAACCGCTGACCAAGCTGATCCAGGACGGCACCATCGACACCCAGTCACTGATCAGCCATCGCAGCGCCACCTTGAACGACGGCCCGGCATTGTACAAGACCTTCCGCGACAAGCAGGATGGCTGCACCAAGGTGGTGTTCCACCTGGCCTGATGCGGCAGCATACCGGTCCAGGGTGGCTCCGCATCCGCAGACCTGGCTCAAGGTGCTGCGCGACGGGCTCTATTGCGAGCCAGGCGGCTTCTACATTGATCCGGTGGCGCCGGTCGCGCGTGCGATCATAACGCACGCGCACGCCGATCATGCGCGTCCAGGTCACGGCGCGGTGCTCGCCAGCCCGGAGACGATGGCGCTAATGGACGTGCGCATGGGCGAGGGGCGCGCCGGGGTCGCCCGTCAGAGCCTGGCTTACGGCGAGCCGATCGTGCTGGATGGGGTCAGAGTGCTGTTGCGTCCTGCGGGTCACGTGCTTGGCAGTGCTCAGGTGTCGATGGAGTGGCAAGGCAGCCGGGTGGTGGTCTCCGGCGACTACAAGCGTGTGCCGGACCCGACCTGCCTGCCGTTCGAGCCGATCCCATGCGAGGTTTTCGTCACCGAGGCCACGTTTGGGCTGCCGGTGTTCCGCCACCCGCCCCCTGCCATGGAGATCGAGCGCCTGCTGGCCAGTGTGCGGCTGTTTCCGGAGCGCACCCATGTGATCGGCTGCTATGCGCTGGGCAAGTGCCAGCGACTGATCGCGCTGCTGCGTCAGGCCGGCTGGGACGCGCCGATCCATCTGCACGGCGCGCTGATCCCGCTCTCGGAGGCCTATGGCCGCATGGGCGTGGACCTTGGTCCGCTCCGTCCGGCGACAGTGGCGGCAAAGTCGGACTTGGTGGGCGCCATCGTGCTGGCGCCGCCCTCGGCGATCGCCGACCGCTGGGCGCGTCGGCTCGCCGATCCGGTCACCTGTCTCGCCTCGGGCTGGATGCGCGTGCGTCAGCGTGCCAAGGCCAAGGGCATCGAACTGCCGCTGGTGATCTCCGACCATGCCGACTGGGACGAGCTGTGCGCGACATTGGGGGAGGTTGATGCGCCTGAGATCTGGGTGACGCATGGCCGCGAGGAGGCGCTGATCCACGAAGCCGGCAAGCAGGGGCGTCGCGGCCGGGCGCTGCGGCTGATCGGCTACGGTGATGAGGATTTGGACGAGGACGATGCGTCCACATGATCGCCTTCGCCGAGTTGCTGGAACGTCTGACTCTTAGTCCGGGCCGGCTCGCCAAGATCGCGCTGCTGCGCCGCTTCTTCGAGGAGGAACCCGATTCCGACCGCGGCATCGGCTTGGCCGCGCTCACCGGCGAGCTTGCCTTCGACGCCGCCAAGCCCGGGCTGATACGGGCCCTCGCCGAAAGCCGCGCCGACCCAGTGCTGTTCGCCTGGTCCTACGACTATGTCGGCGACCTCGCCGAGACGGTGGCGCTGATGTGGCCCGAGTCGCGCGGGGATCAGGCGCCCCCGTTGCTTGCCGATGTCGTCCATGCTCTTGCGACGGTGGCTAAATCCGAGCTGCCGTCCCTGGTCGCGGGCTGGCTCGACGCCTCGCCGAGCAGCGTGCGATACGCCATCCTGAAGCTGATCACCGGCTCGCTTCGTGTCGGCGCGTCGGTGCGTGTAGCCAAGCTCGCCTTGGCCGAACTCAGCGCCGGGCGGATCGCCGCCGACGAGATCGAGGAAGTCTGGCATAGCCTGTCTCCTCCCTATGAGGATCTGTTTGCCTGGATCGAGGACCGCGGGCCGCGTCCTGACGCGCGTGACGCGCCGGTGTTCCGGCCGCCGATGCTGGCGCATCCGCTGGAAGCCGCCGACCTCGCCGCACTCGACATCCAGCGCTTCGCCGCCGAGTGGAAATGGGACGGCATTAGGGTGCAACTGGTGGCGACGCCGGGCGGAAGGCGGCTCTATTCGCGCGGCGCCGAGGACATCTCGGAGGCTTTCCCGGAGATCGTGGAGGCGATGGCGTTCGAGGCCGTCCTGGACGGCGAGCTGCTGGTGTGTCGCGGCGACACCGTCGCTCCGTTTGCCGACCTGCAGCAGCGCCTGAACCGAAAGGCGCCGAGCGGACGCATGCTGCAGCAGTTTCCGGCCGCCATCCGGCTCTATGATATCCTGTTCGAGGGTTCGGAGGATTTGCGTCCGCTCGCCTTTGACCAGCGGCGCCGCCGGCTTGAGGCGTGGTTCGCGCGCGCGCGCCCGTCACGCATGGATCTGTCCGAGCTGATCAAAGCCCGTGATCTCGCAGCGCTGTCGCGGCTGCGTGACGGCGCCCGCGCCGCTTCGATCGAGGGCTTGATGTTGAAGCGCCGCGACAGCGCCTATCTGCCCGGCCGGCCGCGCGGCCTGTGGTGGAAATGGAAGCGCGAGCCGCTCAGCATCGACGCGGTGCTGATGTATGCCCAGCGCGGGCACGGCAAGCGCTCCTCGTTCTATTCGGACTACACGTTCGGGCTCTGGCACGAATCGGATGGGAGAGACGCGCTGGTTCCCGTGGGCAAGGCCTATTCGGGCTTTACCGACGCAGAGCTTGTCGTCCTGGACCGCTGGATACGCAACCACACGACGGCGCGCTTCGGTCCGGTGCGTGAGGTCGCGCACGAGCCCGCGTTGGGCATCGTGCTGGAGATCGCGTTTGATGCGGCGCAACGTTCGAACCGTCACAAATCCGGCGTGGCGCTGCGCTTCCCGCGCGTGGCCCGCCTGCGCACCGACAAGCCGCCCGCGCAGGCGGATCGGCTGGAGATGCTGGTGCGTCTGATCGAGCCGTCAGCGGCGGAGGCAACCGTTTGAGCGATACGTCGTTTGGGACCGGAAACGCGAGCTGAGAATGTCCCAATTTCAGAGACTGCCCACCCGCCGGGCCGCAAAACCTAACGTGCTGGTGGAACGCTGTCGGGCCGTGCGCGGCGACACCGAGCGTCTTGCCGCGGGACTTTCGTCGGAGGATCAGTGCGTGCAGTCGATGTCGGACGCATCGCCCGCCAAATGGCATCGCGCGCACACCACCTGGTTCTTTGAACAATTTGTCCTGTCCCCGCATCTTGCCTTGTATGAGCCGTTCGCGGAAACGTTCTCGTTCCTTTTCAATTCCTATTACGACTCGGTGGGACCGCGTCATCCACGACCGATGCGAGGCTTGCTGACCCGGCCGAGTGCCGATCAGGTAAGCGCCTACCGCATCCATGTGGACGCCGCCCTGACCCGCCTGCTGGACCGCGTCATTGACGACGCCCTCGCCGAGCTTATCACCCTCGGCTTGCACCACGAGCAGCAGCACCAGGAACTGCTGATCACCGACGCGCTGCACGCATTGTCGCAGAATCCGCTGTCATGGCGAGGACGCGGCATTGCCGTGCTGCCCGGCTGGACCGCTCCAGAGGGCGTCCGCGGCCCGACCCGCTTCATCGAGCGCGAAGGCGGCCTGGCTCTGATCGGTCACAGCGGCGAGGGGTTCGGCTTCGACAACGAGTTCCCCCGCCACCAGCACCTGGTGCAGCCGCACGCGCTGGCTGACCGCCTGGTGCGCAACGCGGAGTGGCTCGACTTCATCGCCGACAGCGGCTATGCGCGGCCCGATCTGTGGATGTCGGACGGCTGGGCCGAGCGGTCGCAGGAAGGCTGGCAGGCGCCGATGCATTGGCGCGAGGATCAGGAGGGAGGCTGGCTGCAGGCCACTCCCGGTGGCCTCTCGAAGCCCTTGCCCGATGCGCCTGTCACCCATGTAAGCTGGTACGAGGCGGATGCGTTCGCACGCTGGGCAGGGGCCAGGCTGCCGACAGAGGCGGAACTGGAAGCGGCGCAGGCGGAATTGCCGGAATTCTTCGGCCATGCCTGGCAATGGACCAACAGCGCCTATCTTCCGTATCCGCGTTTCAAGCCGGTGACTGGAGCGATCGGCGAATATAATGGCAAGTTCATGGTCAACCAGATGGTGTTGCGGGGCAGCTCCTACGCTACATCGGACGGCCACGCGCGGCCGACCTACCGCAACTTCTTTCCGCCCGGCAAACGCTGGCAGGTGACCGGCCTGCGATTGGCTCAAGATCGCTGAATCGGAACCCTTCGCATCATGGACACATCGCCCCTCGGCCTGCGCTCCGCGCCCCAGGCAAGCCAACCCCGTGGCGCCTCCGCCGACGTCATCGATATCCTGGCGGGTCTGAGAGCGTCGCCCAAGACGCTGCCATCGCGATTATTCTACGATGAGACCGGCTGCGCCCTGTTCGGCCAGATCACCGGCCTCGCCGAATACTACGTCACTCGCGCGGAGATGTCGCTGCTGCGCGCGCATGCGGCGGCACTGGTCGACGGCGCCGCCGCGGGCAGCGTGTTGGTGGAGTATGGCGCCAGCGAGGAGAGCAAGGCGGCAAGGCTGCTGGACGCGGCTTCTGGCCGCCTGTCCTGCTATATGCCGATCGACATCGCCGGACCCGCGCTCGCGTCATTGCAGGCGCGCATGAAGACCAGCCATCCCGGCCTTGAAGTCTGTCCGGTCGCTGCGGATTTCACACAGCAGCTTGATCTGCCGGATGTCGGACCGCATCGTCCGCGGCTCGGCTTCTTTCCGGGCTCGACGATCGGCAATTTCGAACCGCCCATGGTCATTGCCTTCCTGCGCCAGGCGCGACGTGACCTCTCTGGCGACTTGGCGGCGCGCTTCATCATCGGCACCGACCTGCGCAAGGACCCCGCGATCCTGCTACCCGCCTATGATGACGCCGCTGGCGTGACCGCCGCCTTCAACCGCAACATCCTGCGTCACGCGGGCCGCTTGACCAAGGCCAGGTTCGACCCGGAACTGTTTGCGCATCGCGCGGTCTGGAATGACCGGGAAAGCCGCATCGAGATGCATCTGGTGAGCCGGCTGCCGCAGGTGATCCAGGTTGCCGGCCACAAGATCAGCTTTGCCGCTGGCGAGACCGTCCACACCGAGAGCAGCTACAAGCACACCAGGGAGGGCTTTCTCGCCCTCGCGGCCCGCGCCGGCTGGCGGCCGGATGGGTTCTGGACCGATCCAGAGGGACGCTTCGGGATGCACCGTCTGGTCGCGGCCTAAGCAGAAATTCGTGACTTGGCCAACGCGACGGCGAGACAGCCACTCGACCGTGAGCCAATGCGAGCGAGCGGCCAGGGCTGCGAGGGAAAGTTTGCTGACGTGGATCGGCCCATTGTCCTCGACCATCACGACCGGCTTGGCGACTCTGCCGGGTTTGGGAAAGTAAAGATCGTCGAGTTGTTCCAGATGGGCCACGAAGTCGCTGCTGCGCTTGGTGGGGCTGGTATGGACGATGAGGCGGCGCGTGAAGAGGAAGCAGGCTCTCCCTAAGTGTCAACTCAGGTGCCTTCTGGATCGTCCTCGGCGGCGCTGAACCGTCGCTGCGCATCAATCTCGGCTGCCGCCGACAGCAGCGCGGGCCAATTGTCGGGTGGGTTGCCACTGGCCAGCATGCGCCCGAACACGGCATATGGATCGGTCCCTGCCCCGGCCTTGCGCAGCGTGTCACGGTCGTTGACCCATGCGTACACGATCACTCGCCCCTGCGAGTCAGCCCGGAAAAACAACCGAAACCGGTTGCCGGCGAACTTGGCCCGGAACCAATGCCTGTGTTCCCGCCCCAGCATGTTGCCCTGGCGGAACTCCGGCGCCAGCGGATCGCGGGGAATACGGTCCAGGATGAGCCCACGAATTGCCGCCAACAGCCGCGTGTCGGACTTGCTCTGCCATCCTTCCGGGTCCGACCGTTTGGCCCGCTTCACGGCCGCCAGCAAACGCTCCACCTGGTCCAGAAAAAGCGGGTGGGCATGAAGGCTCCAGCCGTGTTGTTCCAGCATCGGCTACAGCGCCACCTCGCCCTCGATTGGTGCGTCAGGGTCCGCTTCACCCGTCAGTGCCTCCATACGGCTCGCCAGGGCGGACGTGAGCGGTAGCACCGTGCTTGCCGGCCGACCGGCAATATCGGCCTCCAATAAGGCAAGGAAGGGAGCCAGAGCCGGGTCAGAGGCATTTTCCTCCGGCAAGGCATGCACGGTGACGCTGTGCCCCTCCACACGAAAGGCGATGCGACCGCCATATCCCACCCCAAGCGCCTGGCGAACGGCTCTGGGCACTGTTGTCTGCCCCTTGGCAGTAATGGTGCAGAACTCTTCGACAACTGGCATAGCTTACCCCTCACAGGCGACCGAACGATGCCACACAATGTAATGCGTTTCCCTTACCTTGTCAGCAGCTTTCTGTTCGACTTGCCAGCATCAGGATTCACACCTTGGTCGACGCGCTAGGCAATACGGTCAGCTTCTTCCTGACAAGCGGGCAAGCCCATGACCCGGTCGGAGCCGACGCGTTGCTGCCCGGCATACACGGTGAGACGCTAATCGCCGACAAAGCATTCGATGCCAACAAGCGAGTGCTCGAACCCCTCGCTGCCATAACTGTATGGCTCAATTGAGGATGCGCCCCAGACAACTGCGAGCGGCTGATGCGAATACCGTCGCGCGCTTCGATTGCGGCGCGCAGGCGGGCAAGTGTCCAGTTCGGCCGATCCGTCACCGGCTCTTCGAGCAAGGGCGTGACCACGCGCAATGCCGTTGTACTCTTCACCGGCGGCGGTCCGGGCGCGATGGTCGCCCTCAATGCTTCGACACCGTCCCGGCTGAAATCGCTGCGCCACAGGCGAACCGTGTCTTCGCGCACACCGAACGCCTCGGCGATCCGCGCGCTGGTCCAACCCGACAGCGTCAGCAGCACCGCGCGTGCCCTGTCCGCCCCCCCGCGATCACGTGAACCCGCGAGCGCCGCCAAGCCGACCCGCTGTTCCTCGCTCGCTTCAACCGGAGATTTGCTACCCATGTCCCACACACCCGAATCGCTAAACCAGCGCGTTGGTCAAGCAACCGGAATCTGCTTAGCACATTGATAGAGTGGGTTCACGGCAGCACGCCGCGGCTCGCTTCGATCGGCGGGGGCGGCGTCTCGCCGATCGAAGCGAGCAGATCGATTTCGATCGTGCGTGTGATCGCCTGCATGGGCAGCGCATGCACGCTGGGCGCGAACGGGCTTTCAAGATCGGCGCCGATCCGGTCGAGGGCAACGAACAGAAAGCCGAGCAGGGTCGAACCCAGCGGTGTGACCCAGCCCAATTCCTGAACCAGCGAGAGCGGCAGCAGGATGCAGAACAGACGCGTGATCAGTCCCGGCAGCAGCGAGAACTGGATCGCAAGCGGCGTGCGCAGGATGCGCTCAAGGCCGCCTTGCGCGTTGGCCAGGTCGGAAAGAATGCGGTCGATGGCGGCGTGCTCGGCGCCGTCGATGCCACGCTCGCGGACGCGTGCGGCAATGCCGCGTCCGATCTCGGCCAGGATCGCGTTCGCCGGATTGCACTGCGTCGGCAGGCGGGCGGTGAACTGGACCGTCAGGAGTCTTTCGACGGCGGCGGAGGTGTCCGACCCGCTCAACGTACCGCGCAAGGCGTGGACATAGGCGATCATCGCGCGCGTCAGATCGCGCTCGCCGTGGGCTAGCGTATCGGTCTGACGCGAGAACGAGCGGGCATTGTTGACCACGGCGCCCCAAAGCGTGCGCGCCTCCCACCAGCGTCCGTAGGCGGCATTGTTGCGCACGCTCATGAACAGCACGAGCACCGAACCGACCAGCGCCAGAGATGGAATTGGCTGATCCATCCAGGATCGATGCGCGAGCTTGAATGTTGCAACAACAACGAAGTCCCAGCACAGCAGGATCAGCAGCGGCCGCGCGCTCTCGCGGCAAAGCTGCATGATTCCAGCGCGTCGATCGACAATCACCAGGCCGAGCTCCCAGTCGGTATAAAAAAATCGTTTGCTCGCTTAAAGGCGACGTTTAGATGCCGCCCAACCGTTGCGCCCAATCCGGCATTGTTCGATATCTCGGTCGGCGGCGGGATGCCGCCCAAGGGATACGTGATCATGCCTACCGCGATCTCGACCAATGATCCAATCTTCCGGGGGATCGCCGCGAGCGTGCCGGCCGCCTTCCTCGACGACGTGGTCGCTCTGATCAATCGCTCGCCGACCTTGCAGTCGCAGATCAATCAGCTCGACGCGCTCCCGCTTGCGGACGGCGGCACGGCGCAAATCGCGCTCCAGACCGGCGCCGGCAACGGCGCCAGTTCGAGCTACCACTCCGCCGTCATCAATATCGCTGCCCTGTCGAGCTACGACGATCAGCAGTTGGTTGCCGAGGGAGGCAGCGCCACGCCCGGTCAGACCGAGCTGATCACCCCGGCGGGAGTTTTCGTCGGGCTGCTGGCCTACGAGATGGGACATTGGACCGACCCGCAGCTCGGCCCGATCTACTCGGGTGGTTTGAGCGGCTATACGCTTGAACAGGCGGTGGCCACCGAGTTCGCCAGCGAAGGCAAGTCGGGCGACAACCAGTATGTCGTCATGTCGCAGATACAGCAGAGCGAGTCGGCGCAGCCGGTCCCGTCCGACATGGCGAACGGCAACGTCCTCTTCAACATCACCAGCAATCCCGCCCAGGACACGCAACTGCTCCAGCAAGCGGCAGCGCTGCGCAGCCAGCCCGACGCCTACGCCGAGACCGTCTCCACTCTCGGCAGCCAGTTCTGGAACGTGCCGGTCGATGGCGGCAGCTTTCTGAGCACGATGTGGAACGGTTACGACGCCGGCGGCGCGCATGACGATCTCGGTATCTCCATGTCGCAGATCAGCGGTTTCGCGGTCAGCGAGAATGAGGCGGGCGGGCTCAACGGCTGCACGATCCAGACCCAGGCGCCGGGTGGCTCGGACACCTATCAGATCACCTGTCCCACTCCCGGTCAGCAGCAGACGCAGATCAGCAACAGCGTGACCCACGCACTGCTGGCGCAGGTCGGCACCGTGATCGACGCCGACGGCGCGATGCAGCTTTCCCTTGCCGCGAACAATTTTGCCTTCAACGTCGCGGCGGGGGCCAGTCTGACCACGACCGGCAACGGCGACACCGTGTTCGGCGCCGGCGGCAACGGCATCGCTCTCTCTGGCGCCGATGCCTTGGTCTGCGCGGGCGCCGGCAACACCATCATCACCGGCGCGAACGCCACGACGACGGTCTTCGGCGGCGCCGGCAACATCGATGACGCGGGCGGCGGCGGCATCCTGGTGATGGGCTCGGGGTCGGCCACCGTCGGCGGCGGCGCGCAAGAGAGCGTGTTCGGGGGCGCTGGCGGCCTCTCCTACCAGGGCGGCCAGGACTATGCCGATGTGATCGGCGGCGCTGGTTCCTGCACCATCCACGCTGGCGCCGGCGGCGGCTGGTACGGCGGCGGCAGCCTGGGGCACAACACGCTGCTCGCCACCGGCGCCGGCACCGTGCTCGACGCGGGCGGCAACGGCGACACCCTCACCGGGGCCGCGAGCGGCGGCGCCTACCTGATCGCGGCCGCCGGCAACGAGACACTGCTCGGCGGCAACACGTCCGGCGAGACCACCTTCTTTCTCGGCGCCGGCGCCGATCTGGTGACCGCCGGCTCGGGCGGCTCGGTGATCGACACCGGCACCGGCACCGCAAGCGTGCTCGGCGGCGGCGGCAATGACCAGATCTGGGGCGGCAGCGGGCTTGCGGATCTGTTCACGGCCGGAACTGGCGGGAGTATGGAGATCCACGGCTTCCGGACCGGCATCGACCATCTGGCCACCGGAGGCCAGCAGCTCGGCGCCGCCACACAGGAAGCGTCTGGGACGCTGTTCACCCTGTCGTCCGGAGCAACCATCCTGCTCGACGGCATCAAGGTCGAGGCAGGCTCCGCCTTTTTATGATCGCGGAGCGGCGGGTTTTGCGGCGCCATTAGGATGCCACTCGTAAAAAAGTGATCAATCCTGCTGCGGAAGCCGATTCCCACCAACGGACACCTACTTTATGTCTGAGTAATGCCGGCTTTGTTGCTGGCCAAGCCGGTTCAAAAAGGACCGATACAAGGGAGAAACGTGGCATGCGCCGTAGCTCGCAACGACTTGGTCAGCGACGAGGTGGCCTCACGTCGAGACGGCGATCAATACCAATCGTGACATGCTGGAACGTGGCTTAGGCCAGAGAAAATTCCCGCTCACTCCTGAGACGGAGCGCGCGGGCGCATTTTTGCAATCGTTTCCTTGGAGGTTATGTCGATGAAAACGAGAACGGGTTCGCATCCGTTGGCCTTGTCGCGCGCGGTCTTCTTGTCTGTCGTTGCCACTGCGGCACTCGGCTGGCGGCAGGCGGCGACCGCGCAGACAATATTCACGCCGATCCATCCACCCGCGGCGCCGCTCGTCACCCGCGGCCCTTATGTGAACGTCTGGTTGAACAACAGCACCGGGATACTCCCGGGCACCTGGCCGCAGCACTGGGACGGCACGGTCAAGGCAATCACCGGCATCGCCTATATCGACAACAAGCCTTATCTCTTTCTCGGCGATCCCGTCCTGCCGGCCACGTCACCGACGCTCACGACGATGACGCAGACCTCGCTCACGACCACAGCCACGCAGTCGGTGTTCACCTTCAACGCGGGCGGCATCAATCTCACGGTCGACTTCCTGTCGCCGGTCGAGGCTGCGGACCTGAAGCGGCTCAGCATGCCGCTGTCCGACATTATCACCACCGCGAAGAGCAGCGACGGCGCCACGCATCAGGTGAGCCTGTATTTCGACATCAGCGCCGAATGGACCAACGGCAACGAGAGCGCGCTGGTGTCGTGGAAGCCTGAGACGATCCCGCTCAACAGCGACGGCACGTCGGCGACCGGCAACCTCGCGGCCTGGGACGCGTATCCGACCGATCCGCAGGTATTCACCCAGACCGGCAACTTCGCGGACTGGGGCACGTCGCTCTGGGCGACGCAGCAGGTTCCGGGCCTCACCGTCGAGAGCGGACAGGATATCGTCGTGCGGACGCAATTCGCGAGCACGGGCGCGCTCACCGGCGCCAACGACACCAACCAGCCGCGGGCGATCAACAACAACTATCCGGTGTTCGCCTTTGCCAAGAATCTCGGCACGGTCACTTCAGCGACGACGGCGCCGTTCACGCTGCTGCTCGGCCGCGTGCGCGATCCGGCGATCAACTATCTCGGCAACTCGGTCCGGTCGCTGTGGACGCAATATTTCCCGTCCTACGAGGCGATGCTCGCCTTTGCCTATCACGACCGGACAGCGGCGCTGAGCCGTGCCGACACGCTGGATTCCAAACTCAAGGCGGCGGCGACGGCCGTGGGTGGCAGCGACTACGCGGCGCTCACCGCACTGACCTTGCGGCAGGCCTTCGCCGCCACCGAGCTCACCAACACGATCAGCAATCCTTACCTCTTCCTCGAAGAGATCAGCAGTTCCGACAACGTGCAGACGGTGGACGTGCTGTTTCCGTCGAGCCCTGTATTCCTCTACATGAACCCCGAGCTGCTCCGTTACCTGATCGAACCGGTGATCGACTACGCCTCATCCGGAGAGTGGCCGGCGCTCTATTCGCCGCACGACCTCGGCGCGACCTATCCGAACGCGACCGGACACAATGACGGCGGCGGCGAGAACATGCCGGTCGAGGAAACCGCCAACATGCTGATCATGGCCGACGCCTACATGCAGCACGTGTCCACCGCCGAGGCGGCCACCTACGCCAACGCGCATTACGCAATCTTCAAGCAATGGGCGAATTACCTGAATACCGTGCCGGCCGGCGTCACCTACTCGAACGCGGTCGATCCGCAGTATCAGAACCAGACCGACGATTTCGCCGGCTTTGTCGCGCACAGCGTCAACCTGGCGCTGAAGGGCATCGAGGGCATCGACGCCTTCTCGCAGATCGCCAAGATGGCCGGCAACAACAGGGACTCGAACACCTATCGGAACGCGGCTGAGCAGGGCATCAGCACCTGGGAGGAGCTGGCGCAGAATACCGCCGGGACCCACCTGCTTCACACCTATCGGGAAGCGGCAAACGCCTACAGCCCCAGCACACTGACCGAGGCGGACACGGACTGGAGCGACGAGTACAACGCCTATGCCAACACGCTGCTCGGCCTCAATCTCATACCCACCTCGATCCTCGCCGAGCAGGCGGCCTTCTATCAGACGCAGCTTCTGCCGCTCGGCCTGCTCCTCGATCCCGAGAAAGTCGGCAACAACTATGCGGCCAAGGCGGACTGGGAGCTGTGGACATCGGTCAGCTTTAATAGCCAACCCCTGATGTCGGATCTCATCACGGCGGTCTATAACTACGCAAACACGACGACAGCGGGTCGGGCGTTCCCCGACTGGTATGATGCGACGAACGGCTACGTCGACGGCTTCACGGCGCGTCCGGTCATGGGCGGCGCGTTCGCCCCGCTGGCGCTCACCCTGAAACCCGGCAAGTAACGGCACGGCTGCTCCGCACTCGTCCGGCGCGCGGAGCAGCCAAGCCGGTTTAAGGGATGACCGCCGACGAATTTTCCGGCACGGTCGGGGAGCAGCGAACCCAGCGTACTCTCGCGCTTCGTTGTCCTTGAAAACAGGGGCTTGAACATGGACGTCCGCGCCGCCGTATCCTTTGAAGCCGGGCAGCCTTTGGTTATCGTGGTGTGTTGAGCCATGGCGCTCACCACACGTAGCGAGCACGCCTGCGCGGGCGGACGCATCGGCTTCTATAGCCGACCCTCCGAAGCGCTCGGGCTTGAGGCCCGCTTTGCCGTATTCCTGCCGCCGCGGGCACTTGCGGGCGAACGCGTCCCAGCGCTCTATGCGCTAGCCGGCCTGACCTGCAACGAGGAGACCTTCGTCACCAAGGCGGGCGCGCTCCGCTTCGCGGCCGAGCGCGGGATTGCCATCGTCGCCTGCGACACCAGCCCACGCGGCGCCGCGGTCGCCGGCGAGGACGATGATTGGGATTTCGGCACCGGCGCGGGTTTCTACCTGGATGCCACCGAAGCGCCATGGTCGGCGCACTACCGCATGCGCAGCCATGTCGCGCGTGAATTGCCGGACTGGATAGAGGCGGAGTTTCCGGTCGACCCGGACCGGCGCGGCATCATCGGCCATTCCATGGGCGGCCATGGCGCGCTGGTGCTGGCGTTGAGCGAGCCTCTGAGATGGCACTCGGTCTCCGCTCTCTCGCCGATCGCCAATCCGGCCGCGGTGCCCTGGGGCGAGAAGGCGTTTGGCCGTTACCTGGGCCCAGACCGTGCGCGCTGGGCGGCGCACGATGCGACCCTGCTGCTGCGCGCTGGCCACACGCATCCCGCCATGATCCTGGTCGATCAGGGCGAGGCGGACCAGTTCCTGGCCAGCCAACTCCGTCCCGAGGCGCTCGAACAGGCGGCGGCCTCCGCCGGCCAATCGCTGAGCCTGCGCCGGCATCGCGGTTACGATCATTCCTACTGGTTCATCCAGACAATGATCCAGGATCACCTGGCCCACCATGCGGCCAGCCTCAACCGCTGAACATGGCGGCGTCAAAACTGATCACGCTCTCTCATGAAGCGAGCGCGCGCGTCGTTGCCTGCGGCGGCGGCGTCGGCACGCGCCTGAACCGCGGCTGCTTCACGCTCGGCGAGATCTGGACCTGCGAGACGGATTTCTCCCATGTCCGGCTCGGAGTCATGAACGACATCGGACGGGCAACCGCGCTCGGCCCCGTGGCGGTGGCGGCGGTGGCACGGCCGCAACCGGAACCGGCCAGGCTGACAGCGGTGACGTTTCCGCATGGTTCAGACGTCGCGTTGCCGCCGGTGCCCGGCCTTGCCCGCGGCCGGGAGAGCTGGCTGCCGGAACTTGCCTTCTCCCACTGGATCCCCCTTCGCTCGCTGCCGCGCGACGACGGCGGTCCTGGACGGCTGCTGCATATACGCTCGCTGGTTGCGCGCAAGGCAATCTGGCGCGGACCCGGGGCCGGTCCCTATGCCACCACGCTGCCGAACCCGGCGCCCTTCACCGGGCGCACGTATGAGACGTTCTTCCAAAACGGCGATCGGGTCGAGAACGGCCGTGATCTCGCGGTCATTGCGGGACAGCAGGGGGCGGGCGCGATCTATACCGTGCAATGGCGCATCGCTGCGGCGGGTGCGACCGTGCAGATGGTTGGCGACAGCATCGGCCAGGGTGTCGGCAGCACCAACGGCTACGCCAACTTCGCGTTGCTGGCGTGTGCCGCGGTGTCCACGGAACAGCGGCCGGTGCATTTCCTGCAGAGCGCCATCAGCGGCGAGAGATCGGCCGACTACCTGCGCGCGGCACGTCATGATCTGGAGCGCGGGCCGGTCTCGATCGCGTGCATCCAGACCTGGTCCGGCAACGACGTGAGCGCCTCGATGAGCCCTGCTCTGGCGCGCGCCGCGGCGGACGCCGCCTGGCATGGCGCACGCGAGTATGGCGACAGCGTCCGACGCAACGGCGGCGTGCCGATCTACCTGAGTGCCGTGCCGCAGCCGCTGCGTTGTCCGACACCTCCGCTGGAAGCGGCACGCCTCACGTCGGTGGCGCGCTGCCACGCGCTCGCCGCCCGTGGCGAGTTCGTGCTTGATCTGAACGGCATCCTCGGCAATGGCGAAGCACCGGTGGATTACCGGCCGGAGTTCCTGACCGACCACTTCCATCCCTCCGACGCCGGCCAGCGTGCGGTCGCCAGCAGGCTCGCTCCAATGCTGCGCGCGATCGTGGGTCTTATACCAGGAGGCCGTGAAAGTGACCCAAGACAGATCAGGGCGCTGCCCTGAACCCGCTTAAGGCGAAGCCTAAGACCAGATCCGCTCGTACAGCGATATGATTTCCTCGATTTCCGGCACGCGGGGATTGTTGGCTGGGCTGCCGGACGCCAGCGCCTGCTCCGCCATCAGCGGCAGCTTTGCCTGCCAAGCGCCCCTGTCGATGCCGAATGCCTTGGGGGTGGGAACGCCGAGGTCTCGATTGAGCGCCTCGAGACCGCTCGCGAGTTTCAGGGCGGCGACCTCGTCGGCGTCTTCGGTCGCGGCAAAGCCAATCTGGCGTGCGGCCGCGGCATAGCGTACGCGCGCGTCATCAAGGCCATAGCGCGTGACGGCTGGCAGCAGCATCGCGTTCGACAGACCGTGCGGCACGTGAAAATGCGCGCCGATCGGTCGCGACATGCCATGCACCAGGGCCACGGAACTGTTGGAGAAGGCGATGCCGGCGAGCGTGGCAGCCGCCATCATCGCTTCGCGCGCGGCGCGGTTGGCGGCCTCTGCGTAGGCGGTGCGCAGGTGGGCGCCGATCAGGCGCATTGCCGCCAACGCCTGCGCGTCGGAATAGGCGTTGGCGCGGCGCGAGACATAGGCTTCCAGAGCGTGAGTCAGGCTATCAATGCCGGTATCGGCAGTGATGCGCGGCGGCACGGTGAAGGTCAGCTCATAATCCACCAGGGCGGCCACAGGCTGCACGGCAAGGCCGGCGATCAGCATTTTCTCATCACACTCGGCATCCGTGATGACGGTGAAGCGGGTCACCTCGCTGCCGGTGCCGGCGGTGGTCGGGATTGCCACGATCGGCAACGAAGCGGCATCGTTCTGTATCGGCACCTTAAGGTCGCGCATCTTGGCGCCGCCCGCACGGCGCAGGATCGCCATGGCTTTAGCGGTGTCGATCGGCGAGCCGCCGCCAAAGGCGACCAGGCAGTCGTAATCGCCGGCCGCCAGCATCGCGACGCCGGCCTCAACAACCGTATCGGTTGGCTCCGGCACGGTGTCGCTGAACAGCGAATAAGCAATTCCAGCGGCGTCGAGCGGGGCGGTCGCCCGCTCGATCAGCCCCGAGCGCACCATGAACGGATCGGTCACCAGCAACGGACGCCGCAGCGACAGCTTGGCGAGGACTTCGGCCAATTCGGCGACGCAGCCGCCGCCGATCAGCAGCAGGCGTGGCGAGACAATGAGAGCGGCCATGCCGGATCATAGGCACGCGGCTCCAGCGCGAACAGGCCGAGTTTTCCATAGGTATGATGATACTCGCTCTTTGTTTTGAGTGGCCTGCTCATCCCTGACATGCTTACGCATCTCAGGGGCAGGACACTACGCCGCCCTGATTCCACGCATGAATACGAGCACCTCCTCTGACAGACTTTCCGCTTGGCGGGAAAGGCCGGACACCGCGCCGAGCACCTGACTTGCCGCGGCGCCGGTATCGTTCGCGACGGCGCTGACGCCACCGATATTGCGGGTGACCGTGTCGGTCGCGCGCGCCGTCGCCTGCGCGTTGCGAGCGATCTCCGCCGTGGTGGCGCTCTGCTCCTCCACTGCCGTTGCGATGGCCGTGGCGATGCCGCCAAGTTCCTCCATCACCCGCGAGATGCCATCGACAGAGGCGACCGCCTCGCGTGCCGCAGCCTGGATTTGCCCGATCTGGGCACCGATTTCCTCCGTCGCCTTAGCGGTCTGGGTGGCAAGGTTCTTGACCTCCGACGCGACCACCGCAAAGCCTTTTCCGGCATCGCCAGCCCGCGCCGCCTCAATCGTGGCGTTCAAGGCCAACAGGTTGGTCTGGCTTGCGATTTCGGCGATGAGGCTGGCGACTCTGCCGATTTTCTCGACGCCCTGGGCCAGCACCTGGACGATCGCGTCCGTCCGCCTGGTGTTCTCGACCGCCTGCCCGGTCTTGATGGCCGACTCCCCTACACGCCGATAAATCCCCGCGATGGAGGCGGAAAGCTCTTCGGCCGCGCAGGCGACGGTCTGCACGCCGGTGCTCGCGATTTCAGCGGCTGAGGCGACTTCGCCAGCCTGGTTGTTGGTACGTGCCGCCGATCCGGTCATCCCCCGCGCGGTAGCCTCAAGTTCGCTTGAGGCTGACGCAAGCACCTCCACCATCTGGCCAACCCGGCCGGCGAAGCCGCGCAGGATTTCATCAAGCTTTGCGGCGCGCTCCTCCTTGGCGTGCTGCTCCGCTTTCTGCTCCAGCGCGAGGCGGTCGCCTTCAATCATGCTTTTCTTGAAGATGCTTACGGCTTCCGCCATTCGGCCGATCTCGTCGCCGCGCTGAGCTCCCTTGACCTCGACATCCAGATCATGGCTTGCCAACCGCCGCATAACCTCGGTCATGCGGCGGATCGGGCCCGACACGTTGTTGATGATCGCATAAGCGAGCAGCACGCAAATGAGCACCGCGATCGCCACGACGCCGATGATCAGGAATTTCGCCGACCTGAACAGAGCCGCGCCCGTACCCGCCGCCTCCCGGCCGGCACGAAGATCAAAATCCAGATCGGCGCTCGACGCGTCGAGGGCTGCCGCGAAACTCTGCTCCTCTTGGGCTTCAAACAGCTTCTCGGGGTTCCAGTTCGCGATGTCACGATGGACGATCTGCCTGTGGTCGGACCACGCGCGATCGAACGCACGCATCAAGGGAGCTTCCTCGGTGCGTGGATCGATCAAGGAAGTGTAGTCGGCGCGCTGCCGATCGACGTCCTTCTCCCCTTCCGCGAGAGTCAAACCGATACGCTGCCGGTCACTGTCGATGAGCGCCAGCGCATAGCGGGTCTCCTGCAGTCGGACGTTCTGCAACGCTCTGAGCAGCCGACCTTGTGTGCCGGTGCGCGGCAGCCAGTTGTCGCGGATATCAGCCGCTCGTTCGTTCATCAGCGAGAGCCGGCTCATGGATAGGACACCAGGGCCGAGCACGATCAACAGGACAAGCCCGAACGCACCCAGGATCTTGGCGCGAATGGTAAGCCGGTCGAGTAGCCGAGCCATGACGCTGCTCCGTGCACAATCACCCTGTCGGCCCAGCTTCGGCGATAAAGCTTAACGGACGGTGTAGCCTGCGCATGTGAGAAGCTTCGATGGCGCCCGGATCGGCGGCGCTTGCTGACGGATGGCTAAGGCCTGCGCTTGCGATACAGCACGATCGCCTCGTGGAACATGACCCTGTCGTCGGCTTGATTGAAGACGCTGAGGCGGCTCTTCACCGATCCCATCTCGGGGCGGCTGCGGGAGGGCTTGATCTCAAGCACCTCGCTTTCGCAGCGCAGCACGTCACCGGGATAGACAGGCTTGACCCAGCGCAGCGTATCCAGGCCGACGGCGCCAAGCGCGCCGTTGCCCTCCTTCGTCTGTCCCTCCTTGACAATCCCCTCCTTGACAATCCCCTCCTTGACAATCATCGCCATCGCCATCGCGCAGGTATGCCAGCCGCTTGCCGCCAGACGCTTGAAATGGGTTTTCGCCGCTTCCTCGTCGCTGAGGTGAAAGGGCTGCGGGTCATAGGCCGCGGCAAAGCGCAACACCTCCTCGCGGGTAACTTCGTAGCGGCCGAAGCAGGTGCGGTCGCCGACCGTGAAATCCTCAAGATAGGCCATGCCCTCGCCTCAGAGCCTTCGGAATATGGTGATGCCGCGGAACCGGTGGTTGGTGCTCTTCCACATGCCAATCGTCGCCTCGATGGCAAACATCTCCTTGCGGTAAACCGGAAACACTTGATCCAGCCAGACGATGTGCGCGCCGGCGGGCAGACGTCCCAGCGCTTTCATCACCACGTTGCGCTTGACCATGCTGGTGCCGTAGCGCTGGCAGTCCTCGACGGAGTAGGGCGGGTCGGCAAGCACGAGGTCATACCGATCGAGCGGCACCCTGGTCATTGTCTGCGCGTCGTCGACGTAGGTGGCGCCCAACGACGGATTGACGTCCACGGTGTCGCCCGGGAACAGTGCGATGTCCACCTTGCCGCTGAACAGATGCAGTGTCCGTCGCTTCTCCGGGAACAGCGCCCGGATGCGACGCAGGTAGCCTGCCGGATAGCCGCCGTAATAGGCCGACTTTACCCGGTAGTCGTTGCCCATGATCCAGGTGCCAACGACGCGTCCGTCTTCCCCCATGAACAGGTTGCGGGGAAAGCCGGTCTCGCGGACATAGTTTTCGATCCGTTCAAGCCAGGTCGGCTCGGCCAAAGCGGGTAGGGCGAGCCTGGGCGCGACATGGTTCATAGTGTGAGGGTGCAGCGTGTTCGACGCTTACGGGTGATGGTTGAGATGGAGCTGCGCGCGCGCCTCGCCGTCCGGATGGGCCGCGGTGTGCAGATTGACATAGACGAGGCCATGCTCGAGATCGCGCGCTTCGGCGGGAGTGAGCGTGACGGTCCGCTTGATCGGGCTGTCATAGGGTGGGGCGATCGGCTTCAATATGCCGGCGTTCTGGTCTGGCTTGGCGGGACCGTGGAAATGCGCCGCGATCACCGCACCGGTCAGGCCCTTGTAGGTCACGGTGAAGGTCAATTTGTCCGTTGACGTGTTGAACCTGCCGGTGACGTCCCCGGTGGGCGTTGTCGTGACCCCGGCTTCCGGCTGGAAGGTGCCCATGACCAGAACCGCCTTTGCCGACGCGGCGCCTCCGAGAAGGGTTGCGAGCGCGGTGCTGAATGCAGCCGCGACCAGCAGGCGTCTTGGCAGCGGAAAACCGTTAATGGCGTACATGCATGATATCCTTGTCTGGTATGGAAGCAGGGCAGGCAGTCACTCGCCCAGCAGATGCAGGACCAGTTCGCGTCGATGTGGGCGGCGTCGATGTTCGAACATATACAAGCCCTGCCAGGTGCCAAGTGCCGGCCGGCCCTCGGAGACCGGAACCGTAAGCTGGGTGTCGGTCAGCATGGTGCGCAGATGCGCCGGCATGTCGTCCGCGCCCTCATCGTCATGCAGGTAGCGGGACGCATCCTCCGGCGCCAGGCTATCGAAGAACCGGGCAATGTCCTCGCGCACCGCCGGGCTCGCATTCTCCTGTACGGTCAGCGATGCCGAGGTATGGCGGCACCAGATGGTGAGCAATCCGGTGGCGATATCCTGCTCCGCCACCCACGCGACGATCGGCCGGGTTATCTCCGTCAGGCCTTTGCCGGCGGTGTCGACATGCAGATGATGCAGCGCCTGCTTCATTGCAGGAAGCCCACCAATCGTTCGGCCTCGGCCACGATCGGTTCGGCCAGCGCCCGCGCGCGCGCGGCACCCGCGCGGAGCACCGCGTCGAGGTGATCGGGCGCATCCAGCAGCCGGCTGGTCTCGGCGGCGATCGGCTGCACCGCATCCGCCACCACCGCGCTCAGCGCCTGCTTGAAGTTGCCGAAGCCGCGCCCGCCATGCTCGGCCAGCACCGCGCCCAGGCTCATGTCAGACAGCGCGGCATAGATCTCGACCAGGTTGCGTGCCTCGGGGCGTCCCTCGAGCCCGGCGGCGCTTTCCGGCAGCGGTGCGGGATCGGTCTTGGCGCGCCGTATCTTGAGCGCGATCGCGTCGGCGTCGTCGGTCATCAGGATTCGGCTCTGCTCGGACGGATCGGATTTCGACATCTTTCTGCCGCCGTCGCGCAGGCTCATGACCCGGGCGGCATTGGGCGGGATCAGCGCCTCGATCGCGGGGAAGAAGTCCACGCCGTAGTCATGGTTGAATTTCTGCGCGATATCGTTGGCGAGTTCCAGATGCTGGCGCTGGTCGTCGCCGACCGGAACCCGTGTCGCATGATAGGCCAGGATGTCGGCGGCCATCAGGTTCGGATAGACATACAGGCCCGCGGACGACGCTTCGCGGTCGGCGCCAGCCTTGTCCTTGAACTGGGTCATGCGGTTGAGCCAGCCGAGACGGGCGACGCAGTTGCAAATCCAGGCGAGCCTCGCGTGCGCGCTGACTGCGGACTGGTTGAACAGGATGTGCCGGTCCGGATCGATGCCCGACGCGAGGAGCACCGCGGTCTGCGCCCGTGTCTGCTCGCGGAGCAAAGTCGGGTCCTGCCACACCGTGAGCGCGTGCAGATCAACCAGGCAGAACAGGCACTCGTGGCTGTCCTGCAGCGCCACCCAGTTGCGTATGGCGCCGAGATAGTTGCCGAGATGCGGGATGCCGGAGGGCTGGATGCCCGAGAGGACGCGTTGCATGGTGGGGTTGTCCGGCCTCGGCCTGGTCTGGTCAAGCCTTCCGGAAGGCGGGTCCGCCCCACGAGCGGCAGCGTTGTGAAAGCTGCCGCTCGCTTCGCCAAGAGGGGTTCAGGCGTGCGCGGTATGGGTCAGTGGCACGATGTGGGTCGTGCTGCCGGTCAGGTGAGGCAGTACCGAGGCGGCCGTGGCGGCATGGTCGATCTGAGCGCCGCCGCTCGCGGCCTTGGCGGCGGCGGTAGGCTGGATGGCGGCGCTGAAATCGTTTTTGACGGCGTCGGCGATGGACTGCGTCGCCGAGGCCATGCTTGGAGCGAAGCTCAGGCCGTGCGGGGAATTCAGCCCGACGATCACCGGGATGATCGCGCCGGTGGTGGGATCGATCTGCACAACGGCATTCTCGCTGCCGAGCGACAGATAGATGTCGTTGGTGACAAGGCCGGTGACCTTGACATGGAGCACATCGTCCGCGCCGCCATTGGCGATGGTGAAGGTGCCGGATGTGCTGTCCGGCACGATGGCGTCGTCGAGACCGGAGTTGCCGGCCGGCAATTGCACGAAGCTCTCGGTCTGGCTGGTGGTGCCGGGATTGTGGATGAAGGTGAGGCCGGCATCATGATCGCTGGTCAGCATCAGCGTGCCGTCCGGCAGGGACTTCAGGCTGTCTGGATCGTTGACCGGCAGCGGCTGGTTGACCGCACCCGTGGTCAGGTTGGTGCCGGTGTCGCCGAGGCGCAGGATCGAGGTCGTGGTCAGCGGGCCGGTCGGATTGTTGCCGTTGTTCAGGATCTGCACCACGGAATCGCCGATCTCGGCGGGGTTGGTGTAGCTGAGGAACACCTGGCCCTTGGAGAAGGCGACATCGTCATAGCCGCGGCTGGAGTTTG
The DNA here is from genome assembly GCA_964246745.1 of uncultured Acetobacteraceae bacterium. GTDB lineage: Bacteria > Pseudomonadota > Alphaproteobacteria > Acetobacterales > Acetobacteraceae > Lichenicoccus. Next base: position 164,774 of record CAXTRK010000002.1, on the reverse strand, counting down.
CCCCATAAACATAGGGCGCGGCATAGGAGAGCTTCGCGCCCACGGTCTGCGTCTTCGGATCGATAAGGTAAAGATAGGAATTGGCGTCCTGATTGTGCAGCGCCCAGATCTTGCCGGTGGCGGGATTGTATTTCAGGCCGTCCACGTCTCCGGGAATGCTGTAGGTGTGCTCGATACGGCCGATCTGGTCGTATTCGACGATCGTGCTGCTGCCGCCGTTCGCAAGCTTGCCGGTGGAATCAGCGCCATTATTGTATTCGATGTAGGTGTTGCCGCTGCCGTCGGTGGTCACGCTGTCCGGCCCTGTGGCGTTCACATCCGAGCCGACCGCGAAGATGCTGGTCTGCTGCACGACCGGACTTGTCACCGCACTCGGCGTGAAGATCATGCCGTGCGACTTGCTCAGGCCGGTCACGACCGCCGTTGTGGCGCCGGTCTGCAGATCAACCTGATCGATATCGTCGCCGACCGAGACATAGGCGTCGGAGGTGTTCAGGCCGGAGAGGGTGAACTGCTCGATCTGGTTGGTGCCCTGGTTGGACACCGTGAAGGTGCCGGAGCTCGAGGTCGGGATGATCGCGTCGTCGATATCGGAATCCGCCGGGATGCCGGTCAGCGTGACGAAGCGCTCGGACTGGGCCGCGGTGCCCACGTCGCTGATCAGGACGATGGTATTGTCGGCTTCGCTGGTCAGGATCAGGCCGCCGTCCGGAGTGCTCTTGAGGCTGTCTGGATCGTTCAGCGGGATCGTCTGCACCTGGCCGGTGACGATGTTGATACCCTTGGCGCCGAACGCGAGGATCGGGGTTTCCTTGAGCGTCCCATTGGGCATGTCGCCGCCGGCGAGCATCTGCACCACCGGATCGCCGACGTTAGCCGGGTTGGTGTAGCTCTCGTACACGTTGCCGCCCTGAAACACCACGTCGTCGTAGCCTCGACTGGTGCTCGTCACCGCGTAGGAGAACGGCTGGCTGACGGTGTTGGTCTTGGGGTTGATCAAGGAAAGCGTGGCGTTGCCGTCCTGGTTCTGCAACGCCCAGACCAGGCCGGTGGAGGGGTCGATCTTCAGGCCGTCGACCGAGCCCTTGATTTGGTACGTGTGCTCAACCTGTCCGCTCAAGCTGTATTGCACGATGGTGCTGGACTTGCCGTCGGCGCCGGTCGAGTCGACGCCGTTGCCGTATTCCGCCCAAAGCGAGCCATTGCCTTGGGTCAGCGAGTCAAGGCCGCTGGTTCCCGACGGCCCGGTCGCGAAGACCGAACTCTTTTCGATGGTTGCCATGTCTTTCGTTTCCTGATGCCGTTGTGCGCTGGCGAGCGCGGCATCCTGATGCGCTTGGTGAAAACCGGTTACAAATTAATACGTCGATGTCATTAATTGTTCGTCTCGTCGTCACGAGACCGTCGCCCAGCCATTGTCATGCAGCCGCCGACGCTCGCGCTGTTCGGCTAAGACAAGGCATAGTGAAATTTACGGGTTTTGATGCTCCTATTTCTAATTGACAGTGAGAGAGAGTACTTACAGGTTGAGTACGGCATCCTCAGTGGATTTCTGTGGCTGCGCGTATCCGTTTGAAGCCGGAGACCTGGAATGGCATTGTCTCGACCGATCAGTAGAAGGTGGCACACACCGCTGATCCGGCGGTATGGCTGCCCGCGACTGCTGTCTGACAGAGCCGCAGTCCAGGCGTGCAGGCCGGCCCTGCCTGTGATGTTGACGCCGATCTTTCTGGCGGCGACGACAACCGCGAATGCGGACCCAGCGCCGACAGCCGTCCCCGTGGCCTCAGACACGCAGGCCAGCAAAGACGCCAGCGAGCAGATTCAAGTGACTGCGAGGCGCTTGTCGCCTGTCAACCTGGCAAAAGACCGCCTGTCGGCGATTCCTGGCGGAACCAGCGTCGTTGATCAGACGGTCGTGCAGAAGAGCAGGGTGCTCACCGATCAGGACGTGCTTGCCTTCCAGCCGGGCGTCTATGCGCAGTCCGCCGGCGGCGGCGACGGCCTCAAGATCTCGATCCGTGGTTCGGGCCTGCAGACCGGCACGAACTACTTCCGCCAGGGCATCTATATCCTGTTCGACGGACTCCCGGTGACCGGCCCAGGGGGCACCCCCTATGAATTATTCGAGCCGCTCGGCCTGAGCTACACCGAGGTCCTGCGCGGGGCCAACGCCTTCAATATCGGCGCGGTCGATCTCGGCGGCGCGATCAACTACGTCACCCAGACCGGTCATGACGCCTTGCCATTCGAGGCCCGCTACGAGGTTGGCTCGTTTGGATACGAGAAGGAACAGATAAGTTCCGGAAAAGTGATCGGCCCTCTCGATTACTTTTTAAGCTTCACCAACTCTTACCGGGACGGCTACCAGGATCATACCAGGGCGACAAGCACCGGTGTCGCGGCAAATCTTGGCTACGAGATCAATCCCGACATCACAACTAGGTTCTACCTGCGTTATAGGCAGACGGAGAACCAGTATCCGGGAAACCTCACCAGCGCCCAGGTAGCGCAGAACCCGACCCAGGCGCAGGCACCTTATTATCAAGCCGGCTACGACGCGAACCGCATCCAGCCCGGATCTACCTGGGTTGCAAACAAGACCACGTTGCAGATTGATGAGAACTCCAAGATCGAGATCGGCGAAGTCTGGCACAACTATCCGATTGATATTCGTGAAACCATTGATGAGGCGGTGTGGGGCTATGATGACTTCACCGAGTCTACTCAGTATCTCCGCAACGATACGATTCTTGGCCATCAGAGCAACACGGATATCGGATTCTTTTCGACAACCCACCTGAACGGGTTTCAGAACACCACCACACGGGTGCTCACCGGGGTGAACGCCGGCGTTCCATTCGGCGCCCTGATCCGTCGGGCCACCTATGAAGGGTCGGACAACAATTTGCACCTCGGCAATGATACCAATGTCTGGCGTAATCTTTGGCTGACCACAGGCGTGTCGTTCGTCTATACCCGCCGGGGAACGGCGGTAGCGATTCCGGTCTCGACGGCGCCCTCCTTCTATCGCGAGTCCCTCGACCTCGCGCCACGCGCCGGTCTGCGCTACGCGTTCACGCCGCGCCTGCAGGTGTTCGGCAATGTCAGCCGCACCGTCGAACCTCCGAACGACTGGGAATATCTCAGTGGTCCCACTTTCACGACCGGGCCACTCACCGGTCTCAATGCCGGCGCGCAGGCGCTGCGCAACGAGACCGCGACCACGTTCGAGATCGGCAGCTCCGGCCGGCAATGGGGCAGCGACTGGTCGGTGGACTATTACCATGCCAATGTGCGCAACGAATTGCTGGCAGTCAGCACTGCCGCCTCCCTGCTGCTGGGGCAGTCCAATTACGGCAACGCCTCCCCTACCGTTCATCAGGGGGTCGAGGCAAGCCTGAACTCGGTTCTCTGGAAAGGCAAAGCCGCCGAGATTTTGCTGCGGCAGGCCTATACGTACAGCCAGTTCAACTTCCGACATGACGCACAGCTCGGGACCAACCAACTGCCCGGGATTCCGCGTCACTTTTATCAGGGCCAGCTGCGGCTCGATCTGAAGAACGGCTTCTACGCCTCGTTCGATACCCAGGTCTCCTCCAGCATTCCGATCGACTACGCCAACACCGACTATACACGCCCGTACCACCTGTTCGGTGCGACGATCGGCTACGATGACGAGAAGAAAGGCCGTCAGGTTTTCGTGAATTTCCAGAATATCACAGACCAGCACTACGCGGCGGTGGTCAGCCCGACCCTGAATGACAGCGGCGTCCCGGGCGCCTTCCTGGTGCCCGGTGACGGGTTCGGGGTGTTCGGCGGCGTCGCTTTCGGGTTCCGGTGATGGACATGCGGCAATCCGGATCTCTCAATGGCAGCGGCATCGAGTACGACGTGCTTGCCGCGCGCTTCCGTCCAATCTTCTCGGAGATTGCCTCGGGCGCGGTTGCACGCGAGCAGGATCGGGCGCTGCCGCGTGACAGCGTCGCGCGGCTGCGGGACGCCGGCTTCGGCGCCGTCCGCATCCCCCGTGCGCTGGGTGGCGCGGGCGTCACGCTGCCGCAACTGTTCCGCCTGCTGACCGAGCTTGGCGAGGCGGACTCGAATCTTCCGCAGATCCTGCGCGCGCATTTCGCCTTCGTGGAAGGCCTGCTCAATCGTCGGGACTTTCCGGAGCAGGACCGGTGGCTGGGACGCGTCGCGGGTGGCGCGTTGATCGGCGCCGCGATGGCGGAGCGAACCGATGCCACCGAAACCACCGTGACACTGACCCGGAGCGGCGATGGCTGGGTGCTCGACGGCGTGAAGTATTACAGTACCGGCACGATCTATGCGTCCTGGATCGCGGCCGTCGCGCGCGACAGGGAGGACCGCGTCACAGTGGTGTTCCCGGCCGACACGCCTGGCGTCCGGATCGACGACGACTGGGACGGCTTTGGACAGCGTCTCACTGGCAGCGGCACCACGCGCTTCAACAATGTGGTTCTCGACGACAGCCATATCGTCAGGCGCTCCGCCCAAGCGGACCCGGCTGAAACCTACATCACGGCGTTCTACCAGATGTTCCACCTCGCGGCGCTGGCTGGCATCGCCCGCGCGGTGCTGCGGGACGCGGTCGCCTTCGTGCAGCCGAGGACACGCATGTTCGGGGTGCCGGGCACATCGAGCCCGCGCACCGATCCGCTGGTGCAGCGCGTGATCGGCCGCCTCGCCTCCCTCGCGTTCACCGCCGGATCACTGGTAGATAGCGTGGCCGCCGCCGCCGAGCGCGCGCACGAAGCATGGTGCGCGCGAACCGACACGATCGAGCTTTATGCGGCGGTCGACATTCAGGCGTTCCAGGCCCAGCAGGTGGCGATCGACCTCGTGCTGCAGGCGACCACATTACTGTTCGAGGTGGGGGGCGCCTCGGCCACCAGCGAGGCGCGCCGGCTGGATCGGCACTGGCGCAATGCCCGTGTGCTGGCGTCGCACAATCCGGCGATCCAGCGCGAGCGGGCCATCGGCGACTACTATCTGAACGGCGTGTTTCCCAGCAGCACCTGGAAAGCGGCATTTGAGGGAACTCGGGGGAGCAGCGATGCCTAAACAGCTTCACGTCAACCTGTTCGAAATGAACTGCGTCAGCCACATCATGCACGGGATGTGGGCACATCCGGACAACAACCGTCATCGCTTCAACGATCTGCAGTTCTGGACCGAGCTTGCGCAACTGGTCGAGCACGGCACGCTCGATGCGATCTTTCTCGCCGACGTCATCGGCACCTATGACCGGTTCCGCAACGGGCCGGAAACCGCGCTGCGCGAGGCGATGCAGATTCCGTCGAACGATCCGCTTCTGCTGATCCCGGCAATGGCCGCTGTGACACGCCATCTGGGCTTCGGCGCTACCTTCTCGACCACCTACGAACCGCCCTTCGCCTTCGCGCGCCGCATGTCCACGCTCGATCATCTCACCAGGGGACGCGTCGGCTGGAACATTGTGACCTCTTACCTGCCGAATGCCGCACGCAATTTCGGGCACGCCGACGAAGTGCCGCACGATCATCGCTACGAGATCGCTGACGAATACATGGACGTGCTCTACAAGCTCTGGGAGGGTTCGTGGGATGACGACGCGGTAGTGCAGGACCGTGCCCGTCGCGTCTACACCGACCCGGCGAAGGTCCGCTACATCAACCATGTCGGCGAGCACTATCAGGTGGCGGGGCCGCATCTCTGCCAGCCGTCGCCACAACGCACGCCGCTGCTGTTCCAGGCATCCGGCTCGCCCGCTGGTCTCGAGTTCGCGGGACGCCACGCGGAATTGCTGTTCATCGGCGGCCTGACCCAGGCAGCGGTGCGCGCCAACATCGCCTGCACGCGCGAGCGGCTGGTGGCGCATGGCCGCGGCCCGGATGCGGTGAAGTTCCTGGTCATGGCCGGCATCGTGGTCGGGCGCAACGACGTCGAGGTGTCGGACAAGCTGCGTGCATATCGCGCACTGGTCAGCGCGGAAGGCGCTCTGGCGCACTCGCTGTCGGCGGTCGATCTTCCGGCCTATCCGCGTCATCTGCGCATCGGCGAGTTGATCGCCCGCGAGGAGCCGGGCGCAGCGACGCTGCTCCGGCGCTTCCGTCCGGAGCAGACGGTCGGCGAGGCGCTGCAGCAGATGGCCGGCCTGCATGAGGACCGGTTCTTCGTCGCCGGCACGCCGGACGTGGTGGCCGACCAGATCGAGATCTGGCTCGACCAGGACGGCATCGACGGCATCAACCTGCGCCAGTATCTCAGCTTCGAGACGGTGCGCGACTTCATCGAACTCGTCGTGCCGGAACTGCGTCGGCGCGGACGGTTCCGCACCGCCTACGCCGATGGTGAGACGCTGCGCGAGCGTCTGTTCGGCGCTGGTCAGGCACGGCTGCCGGACGAGCATTTCGGCGCCCGCTACCGCGATCCGGCCATGCTGCTGGCGCCCGCGGATCGGCTACGCTTCCCCTCGGCTGCATCCAAACGGCGCTCCGCATGAAGGTTGCGGCGTGAGACCTTCACACGTCGGCTTGGTCGCGACGCTGCCCGCGGCGATGCTGCTGAGCCTCGGGGTGGCGCTCGGCGGTTGCCGCCGGCAGGACCATAGGGCCGTGGCCAGCGGCGCGCCCGTGTTCGGCGGCACGCTGGTCTATGCCACCGATCGCGAGCCGATCTGCCTGGACCCGCATGTCGGCGGCGACATGCCGCAAGTGTTCGTCGCGGAGCAGTATCTCGACCGGCTGGTGTCGATGGACGCGCATGGCCGCATCGGTCCCTGGCTCGCGACGTCCTGGGACATCTCTCCGGACGGCAAGTCCTACACCTTCCATTTGCGCCAGGACGTCAGCTTCACCGACGGCACCCGGTTCACGGCAGCGGCGGTGAAGGCCAATCTCGACCACATGGCGGACCCGCACACGCAATCCAGCACGGCGGGCGGCTACATCCGACAGTATGTCGGCACCGACATCAAAGACGACCACACCGCGGTGGTGCGTCTCTCCACCCCTTACGCGGCGTTCCTTGAAGTGCTGGCGCAAGGTTTCCTCGGCATCGAGTCTCCCACGGCGCTACGGCGCACGCGCGATGTCAACTGCCAGAGTCCGGTCGGTTCCGGCCCGTTCCGCATCGTACGCTGGGATCACCAGAACGACGTGGTGTTCGTGCGCAATCCCGCCTATCGCTGGGCGCCGCCGACGGCGAAGCATCAGGGACCTGCCTGGCTCGACGGCATCGTCTGGAAGTTCATCCCGGAACCGTCGATCCGGTCCGGTTCGCTGCAGGCGGGCGAGGTCGACGTGATCGACACCGTGCCGCCGGAAGCGGAAACGCCGATCCGCAAGAACCCGGACCTGTCGCTGCTGATCGCCGACCGGCCGGGCAACCCGACGAATGGCACGCTGAACACGCGGCGCGCACCGTTCAACGACGTCCGCGTGCGTGAGGCCTTCATCCGTTCGGCCGATATCGATGGCGCGCTCTCCAGCGTCTATTTCGGCGAATACCGCCATGCCGGCGGCCCGCTCAGCCCGGTCACCCCGTTCTACAGCGCCGATTTCGAGCACGCCAAGGACTACGATCCGGCACGGGCCAATCATCTGCTCGACGAGGCGGGCTGGAGGCAGCGCGATGCCAAGGGCTACCGGGTCAAAGAGGGACGGCGGCTCACGGTGTTCATTCCCGAGCCCGCGACCATGGCCGCGTCCGAGCGCACGCTTTGGGAGCAGGTGCAGGCGACCGCCAGGCAGACCGGTTTCGACGTGCGTCTGCAGCCGATGTCATACAGCCAGGCGATCCACACGGTCGCCGACTGGGACGACGACGTCGCGCTCGGCTACTGGAACACCAACACCGCCGACGTGCTGCGCATCGTCTTTGGCTCGGCGTTCCTGGGCTCCGTCGGCATCGGCGGCCACCACCAGAACAATTCCGGCTTCTCGGACCCGAAGTTCGACCGGATCATGCAGGACGCGCTTGCGACCACGGATCCGGGCAAGCGCCGCGCGCTCTATTATCAGGCGCAGGCGCTGATCTCCGCGCAGTATCTCCAGGTCACGACCTATCCGCAGAGCACCCGCCTTGGCATCGGCCACCGAGTGCACGGCGTCAGGCTCGAGCCCTCGCTGAGCGTGACCAGCCTCTATGACACATGGAAGACGTCATGAGCGCCCCAAGAAGCGCCCCAGGAAGCGCGCCAGGAAGCGCATCAGGGATCGCGGGAAACCGGATCATCAGGCTTCTGCTGCGCCGGCTGGCCGGCAGCCTGCTCGTCCTGATCGCCTCCGTGACCATCAGCTTCATCGCCATGCACCTGATGCCCGGCGACCCGGTGACCGCCATCCTCGGCGGTCCCACCGCCAACACCACTCCCGAGACGATCGCCGCCGCGATCCGCGAGTACGGCCTCGACAAGCCGATCTCGACCCAATACGCGCTCTATCTCGGCCGTCTGCTGCGTGGCGATCTCGGTGTCTCCTTCTCCCAGCATCTCCCGGTCGCCATGGTGCTGCGCGACCAGGTGGGCCAGACCCTGATCCTGACTACGTGCGCCCTGGTTGGCGCCTGGACGCTGGCGCTGCTATCCGTGCTGGGCTTCGTGCGCCGCTCCCGCCTGCTCGACGGCTTCGGCTCGGCGATGGAGACTATCGGCGCTTCGCTGCCGCAGTTCTGGCTCGGCATCCTGCTGCTCTGGCTGTTCGCGTTTCGCTTCCAGTTGCTGCCGCCGGCCGGAAACAGCAGCGTCGCGGCACTCGTGCTGCCGACGCTCTCGCTGGCGATCCCGCTCGGCGGCTTCATCGCCAAGGTGACGCGGGAATCGCTCGAACTTGCCCTGGACCAGCCCTTCATCCTGTCCGCGCGCACCCGCGGACTGTCGGACTGGAACGTGCGCGTGGGGCACGCGCTGCGCCACGCGGTGCTGCCCGGCCTCAGCCTGTCGGCCTGGGCGATCGGCGCGCTGCTGGGCAACGCAGTCGTGGTCGAGACGATCTTCTCGCGCCAGGGCATCGGCAGGCAGCTGTTCCAGGCGGTCTCGGTCCAGGACATGCCGCTCACCGTCGGCATCACCCTGTTCGTGACCGTCACCTACATCGCGGCCAGCATCGTCCTCGATCTCGTGACGATCCTGGTCGATCCTCGCCTGAAGGAGAGCCGGCCATGAGTTCCTCGGTCACGGTGTCCTTCGACACCGCCGGTGTGGGCCGCACCGCACGCAACCGGCTCCCACTGCCTCCCACAGCGCTGCTGGCCGGGCTCTATCTGCTCCTGCTCGCCGCCGCCGCGCTGGCGCCACACCTGTTCACCCATGTCGATCCCTACGGCATCGCCCCGCGCGCGGCATTCCACCCGCCGGGCTGGCTGCATCCGTTCGGAACCGACCAGTCAGGACGCGACATGCTTGCCCGCGTGATCTACGGCACCCGGCCGTCGTTGCTGCTCGGCCTTGCCGCGACCGGGCTCGCAATGTCGATCGCAATCGTGCTCGGCCTCATCGGCGGCCTAGGCGGTCCGCTGGCGGAGCGCTGCATCAGCCGGCTGCTGGAGGTGCTGTTCTCGTTTCCGACAATGGTGCTCTCGCTGCTGTTCGCCGCCAGCCTTGGCAGCGGGTTGCGCTCGCTGATCGTCGCGGTCGGCATCGGCAGCGCCGCCGGCTACGGCCGCATGGTGCTCGACCAGGTCCGTACGGTGCGGCACTCCGGTTATATCGAGGCGGCGAGGGCGCTTGGTCACTCGCCCACGCGGATCATCCGCCGGCAGATCCTCCCCAACGCCATGCGGCCGCTGGTCGTCATCGTCACCATGGGGGTGGGGCAGACCATCGTCTGGGCTTCGGCCCTGTCCTTTCTCGGGCTCGGCGCGCCGCCGCCGGCGGCGGAATGGGGCACGATGCTGGCGATGGGGCGGGATTTCATCGCCAACGCCTGGTGGCTGACCTTCTTCCCGGGCCTGCTCATCGTGCTGACCACCCTCTCCACCACAGTGGTCGGGCGGACCATGCAGGCGCACCTGGAAGGACGGGGCCGATGAGCGCTCCGGCGCGTCCGGCCGCAGCCCCGGCGCGCAGCGGCCTGGTCGTGGACAGGCTCTCGGTCAGTTTTGGAAACGGCGCCGCGCGGCAGGTCGTCGTGCGCGACTTGTCCTTCAGGATCGAGCCGGGCATGGCGGTGGCGCTGGTCGGCGAATCCGGCTCCGGCAAGAGCGTCACCGCGCGCAGCCTGGTCGGCCTCGCCGGCCGGGGTGCGACGGTCTCCGCCAAGGCCCTGCGCTACGACGACCAGGACCTGCTCTCGTTCAGCGAGCGGCAATGGCGCGACTTGCGCGGGCGCGAGATCGGCTTCGTGCTGCAGGATGCGCTGGTCTCGCTCGACCCGCTGCGTCCGGTGGGAAGCGAGATCATCGAGGCGATGGCGGCACACGGCTGGGGCGACCGGCGCCGGAGACAGGCCCGTATGCTCGAACTGCTGGAACTGGCGGGGGTGCCCGAACCGGCCCTGCGCGCGCGCCAGCGCCCGGGCGAATTATCCGGCGGACTGCGGCAGCGCGCCCTGATTGCCTCGGCGCTGGCTCTGCATCCGGGTCTGGTGATCGCGGATGAACCCACGACGGCGCTCGACGCCAGCATACAGGCCCAGATTCTCCGGGTGCTACGGGCGATCAAGGAGCGTGGCGACGGGCTGCTGATCATCAGCCACGATCTCGCGGTCGTGGCGCAGCTCGCCGACGAGATCTTGGTGCTGCATCATGGCAATGTGGTCGAAAAAGGACGCACGACGCGGGTGCTCGGCCAACCCCGCCATCCCTACACGCGCGCCCTGCTCGATGCCATCCCCGGCACGCATCCCCGCGGCATCAGACTGCTGTCGCCCGGGCTGTTACCGACGACTGCCGCGCCAGCCTCCGCACGGCGAGAGAGATTTCCGAAGCCAGTATTGATCGCGGAGAATGTGTCGAAGCGCTATCGGGGACCGGATGGCACTGACCGCATTGTTGTGGACCAGGTGAGTTTCACTCTGCATGCCGGCCGTACGCTCGGCATCGTTGGAGAGTCGGGCTCCGGAAAGACCACACTGGCCCGCATCGCGCTCGGCCTGACCGCGCCGGATGCGGGATCGGTGATGTTGCGGGGACAGCGCTGGAATGCGGCGGGACAGCAGCAGGTACCCGAAAGCGTCCGGCGCCCACGCCGAAGAGAACTCGGGATCATCTACCAGGATCCGCTTGGCTCGTTCGATCCACGATGGAACGTCGGACAGATCCTGGGCGATGCGCTTGCCGCAGGTGGTATGCCCAGGGCGCAATGGCCGCAGCGGGTTGGCGATCTGCTCTCCAAGGTAAGGCTGTCCGCCGACCACGCCACGCGCAATCCTCTGCGGCTCTCCGGCGGCCAACGCCAGCGGGTCGCGATCGCCCGCGCGATCGCCTGTCATCCGGCAGTCATCGTGTGCGACGAACCGGTATCGGCACTCGACGTCTCAGTGCAGGCGCAGGTGCTCGATCTGCTCGCCGATTTGCAGGATGAGCTTGGTGTCGCCTACCTGTTCATTTCGCACGATCTCGGAGTCATTCGGCACGTCAGCGACGATTTGCTGGTGATGCGGGACGGACGGGTGTTGGAAGCCGGCCCGATCGATGCTGTATTCACCAATCCGGAACATGCGTTCACCCGAGAGCTCATTGCGACATCGTCAATCCTGCGAACAGAACGCGCAGCAACGGGCGACGGCCGGCCGCCCGCCTTGGAATAGATCCACGCAATCAACGCGCAGCGATCACGCCATGGCAGCCGTTGCTGCATCCAGGAACTTCCTGGTGCGTGCGCGTTGCCGGATGGCGAGCACCGCGTAGATGAGCGTGAGCCCGATGATCTCGAAAAAGAAGTAGAGCATCGGCGCCTTCAGCAGAGCGCAGACGAAGATCGCGATCGTCCGGGTGTTCGCAGACAGCACGGACCAGCGGCGCACCGGTTGCGCGAAGGTCTTGCGATAGCGACGACGCATGTCGCCGGCATGATCAGGCTGGCTCAAAAAGATTTCTTCCAGCCGCTGATGGCTGTCGAGGCTGAACTGACGCTGGATGCGCGCATACAGCCGATGCAGCACCCCGGACACTCCCCCTCCAGAGAACCCGTTCACAGCGGCGCGTCGCGGAACAGCCTTGGAGGCCCGGTCCCAACCCCAGTAATCATACTCCTGCCGCTGCGCCTCGTAGGCGGCCGACTGCACCGCATGGCAGACGCCGGCGGCGGCGGCGAGACCCCATATCCAGCCATGATGGTGGCGGCTCAGGTTCAGAGCCAGACCGGCATAGACGGCGACAAAGGTGACATAGTCGCACATCCCGTCCAGGACCTTGCCCGACTCCGATTGCGAGCGGGTAAGACGGGCAAGCTGTCCGTCGGCGCCGTCCATCACGTGCCAGGCAATCATCAGGACGAACCCCGAGATGGCGAAATAGGTGTTCTGGTAGTGGAAGTAGGCGAACCCGGCGAGAATGCCGCAGGCCATGCCGGCAATGGACACCGCATTCGGACGGACATGCAGCTTCGCCAGGAGCGGAGTCAGGCGATTGCTCATCGCGTGAATGCAATAGAGGTTGGTCAGGTCCTCGATTTCGGAGGTCCGCCGGACCGGCTCAGAACTCTGCATCGACCCGCTCGCGTTCGAGAAGCTGCTCGGCCTTCCGGTAGGCGACAGGATCGTCGACATCGACCCAGAGCCGGCCGCCGATATCGAGGACCCTCGCCTTGTTCCATCGCGCGAGCACGTTCATCGCGCCGGAGATGCTGTCGTCGCCGTGCGACTGGCTTTCCTCGAGCGCCTTGAAGATGATCGGAGTGCACAGGAAGGCGCCCGTGTCGATGGCGTTATAGTCCGCAAGCAATTTACCGATCCGCTCGATCCGGCCCTCGGAGCATCGAACACGCGTGACGTCATCCGGATCATTCAACGGATTGCTGATGTTGTAGTCCACCGCCAGCGTCACGGTATCCGGCTCGATCGCGGCTGACATCAAGGCTCGGGAAATGTCCGGATCGATCAGGTGGTCGCACATGGTGAGCAGGAATGGCCCCTCCAGGTGCGGTTTCGCACTGAGCAGCGACACTCCGTTGGCGCGCTGCCAGTCCTCATTGATGACATGCGTGATGCGGATGCCGTGTCGGGCCGAAAACCGATCGAGTTCGCTCCGTAGTTCGTCGCCACGATAACCGCTGACGACAAAAAACGCGCTGGCCCCGGCGCTGCGGGCGCGCTGCATCACGTGCTCGATGAGAAACATCCCCCTAAGGCGGATGAGCGGCTTGAGCTCGCCCTTCTGCCGCAGCCTCATGCCCTGTCCGGCGGCGACGATAAGACAGTTCATGGCCGCCTCACGGCAGGCTGGACATGCACGACGCGACCAGCATGCTGTAGAGCTGCCTGGTCCGGTGCCTGCGCACATAGGCCGGATCGATCCGTGCCACCCGCGAGCGCGTGCGCACCGAGGCGTACCAGTGCACCACCCGGGTCTCGGCGGACAGAACCTTGTCCAGCCGTGGGCCGCGTCCGATCCTGAACCAATGCTCGGAGATTTCCGGCGGCAACGGAGAGAATACCCGTGGCGCATGGATGATGAGCCCGCCCTGTCCGCCGCGCGCCACCACCTGGGCCAGCAGGTCCGGCCCAAGAGCGGTGGGACGGCCCAGGTGCTGCGCCGGAACCACGGGCATCGCGCGCAGATAGTCTGCGAACAGGCGCGCGTTCGCGGCGGAGCCCATGATGGCATTGTTGAGGCCGCGGAAATAGCACCGCTCTATCCACCTGAACATCCTCCAGCCCAGCGGGGCCACACGCAGCGCCTTGCGCAGCAGATCGAGCGTCAGGTGATAGGCCCAGATCAGGGGCGAGCGCGAGTCGCGGACCGCGCGCGGCCAGACAATGAACTCGGAGCCGACGAACTGCGCCCCGTCCAGCAGCGGCAACAGGGAGGCAACGGTCACGGTATCGAGGTCCAGATAGACGCCGCCCTCCTGGAACAGGATCGCCGCGCGCAGGATGTCGGTGCGCATGACCGGGCTTTCGAGCCTGACGTAGAGCTCGGCGAGCCGCGTGCCGAGGGCAAGCTCCTCGCCCACCCGGGTCAGGAAGTCGACTGGCGCGATCGCCGACAGGATGACACCGGGTGCCGCGCGCAGCGCCCGCAGTTCGGAACCATCCTGGAGCGGATCGGTATGATGAAGGGTGATCGTCGTCATGGCGCTGCGCTCGGCCGCCGACAGGACGGCAAACACATAGGCCCAGGGAAGCCTGGGGCCGATCAAGCAGAAATGGACCTTTGGTGGAATCGTCATCCGGCCGCGCCGCGGCGGGGATCGTGCTTGCGCGACATGGGTGACGCTTAGCCGCATATGGCACCGGACGCCAGCCGACCACCCGGCGTGATTTGTTCTCGCTTCGGGTAACGGCTAGACAGACAGACGGCCGCAGCGACAGGAGTGCACGGAGTGGCTTGGGGCAAGTGGCGCGAACGCGGCTATGATCTCGGCAAGATGTCTCTCGGCGAGCTGTGGCGCGCCTACCTGCTGTATCCGGCGATCCTGATCTACCTGGCTCTTGCGGCCGGCTGCGCCGTGATCGCCGCGGTCTCCGCCGCCGACTGGCGCCGGGTCGCGGTCGCCATGGGCGCCACCGTGCTGGTCTATCCCTTCGCCTGGTATCTGATCCACCGCTTCGTTCTGCACGGACGCTGGCTCTATCGCAGCCCGCTGACCGCCGCGCTCTGGAAGCGCATCCATTTCGACCATCATCAGGATCCGCATCGCCTCGACGTGCTGTTCGGGGCGCCTTCCAACACCATCCCCACGATGGCGGCCATCACCCTGCCGATCGGGGCTGCGATCGGCGGCCTGGCCGGCGCCGCAGCCGCACTCGGCGCCGGCCTGCTCACCACCTGCGTCTATGAGTTCTGCCACTGCATCCAGCACCTGAACTACACGCCGCGATGGCGCCTCTTGCGAACCATGAAGCAGACCCACCTGCTGCATCACTTCCATCACGAGGAAGGCAATTACGGCATCATGAGCTTCCTGCCGGACCGGCTGTTCCGCACCTATTACGGCAGCGCCAAAAGCCGGCCGCGCAGTCCGCACGTGTTCAATCTCGGCTATGACCTGCGGGAGGCGCAGCACTTCCCTTGGGTGATGGAGCGCACCGGTGCTGCGCCTCGCGACCGGCCGCCGTCGGCTCCAGCCGGCCGCCGGGCGGAAGTCTCGCAATGACAGGCATGCGGGCCAGCGTCGAGATCGTGCCGGTCGACAGCGCCGCGGCGCTTCGCCGCTTCATCGTGCTGCCCGATGTTCTGTCTCGCGGCGATCCGGCCTATGTGCCGCCGCTGCTGGACGAACAAAGAAAGCTGCTGCGGCCGCGCCACAACCCCTACTTTCAGCATGCCGAAGCGCGCTACTGGCTGGCACGCAGAGGCGGCCGCGATGTCGGACGGATCAGCGCGCAAGTGGAGCGGGCGGGCGGCGAGCCGCGCGGCCATTTCGGCATGATCGCCGCGGTGGACGATCCCGCGGTGTTCGAGGCCCTGCTCGCGGCGGCCGAGGACTGGCACCGCGCGCGGGGAATCACGCATGTGAGCGGCCCGCTCAATCTCTCGATCAACGAGCAGCCGGGTTTGCTGATATCCGGCTTCGAGACTCCGCCGATGCTGCTGATGAATCACGACCTGCCCCATGTCGGTCCGCGGCTGGAGCAGCAGGGCTACCGCAAGGAGAAGGACCTCTTCGCCTACCTCTACGACTCCGCCAACCTCCTGCCGACCGACATCCGCCGGATGATCGAGCGTCCGCTGCCCGATGGACTGGTGATCCGGCCGCTCGACATGAAGCGCTACAAGGAGGAGGTCGCCACCGTCAGCGCGCTGTTCAATGATGCCTGGGCGGAGAACTGGGGATTTGTGCCGCTGAGCGAGGCGGAAACCGATCAGATGGCTAAGCAGATGCGACTGCTGCTCAACGAGAAGCTGTTCTGGTTCGCGGAGTTCGAGGGCGAGCCGGTCGGCTTCATCGTGGCGCTGCCGAACGTCAACGAGGCACTACGCGATCTCGGTGGGCGGCTGTTGCCGTTCGGCTGGGCAAGGCTGCTCTGGCGGCTCAAGGTGCGGGGATTGCGTTCGGCGCGCGTGCCGCTGATGGGCATACGGCGCAGCTTCAGCGGCGGTCTGCTTGGCAGCCTCATGCCGTTCCTGCTCATCGAGGCGGTTCGCCGCGAAGGCTACAAGCTCGGTCTGCGCTCCATCGAGCTGTCCTGGATCCTCGAGGATAATGCCGCGATGTGCCGGATCAACGAGGCGATCGGCGGCGCGCGCTACAAGACCTACCGTATCTATGGCAAGGCGTTGGCATAGGCGCGAAGCGGCGTCGCCAAACCGAGAGATGCCGCCGTCGACGCGAACCGTGCGATCGCGCTCGCAACCTGCGCTTCGTTATGGACGGCGGTGACACTTGCCCGCAGCAAAGGCCGCTCGTCCGGAGTGGCCGGCGGCAGCACCAGGTTCACATAGACCCCCTGCTCCAGCAATTCGTTCCAGAACGCCACCGCGGTCTCGAGGTCGGGCATCGGCACCGCCACGATCGGACTGACCTGCTGCCCGACCGCGAAGCCCGCTTCCCGCAGGCCGCGCGTGAGATGCCGCGCGTTGGCCCAGAGGCTGTCGCGCAACTCCGGCGCCTGCTGCAGCCGCGTCAGCGCGGTGCGCGCCGAAGCAATGACGGCGGGCGGCAGCGAGGCGGTGAACATGTACGGTCGGCAGGTGACACGCAGGATATCGAAGCTCGGATGGTCCGAGACGCAGTAGCCGCCGATGCTGCCGAGGCTCTTCGAGAAGGTGCCGACGATGAAGTCGACGTCCTGTTCCACGCCGGCGGCTTCCGCGAGCCCGCGTCCACGCTCGCCGAGCACGCCCAGGGAATGCGCCTCATCGACCAGCAGGGTGGCGCCCATTTCGCGCTTCACCGACGCGATCTCGGCCAGCGGCGCGGAGTCGCCGAGCATGGAATAGATGCCCTCCACGACGATCAGCCTGCTGCCGGGCGCGTCCCCGAGGCGACGCAGCCGCTTACGCAGATCATCCGCATCGTTGTGGCGGAAGCGGATCACCTGGGCATGGCTCAGTCGGCTTGCATCATAGATGCTTGCATGGCTGTCCGCGTCGATCAGCAGATAATCGTCCTTTCCCGCAAGCGACGACAGCGTTCCGAGATTGGCCTGGTAGCCTGTGGTGAAAACCATGCAGGACTGGCGTCCATAGAATGACGCAAGCTCCGCCTCGAGCTGGCCATGCAGGTCATAGCTGCCGTTGGCGATACGCGAGCCGGTGGTGCCGGTGCCGTGCAGCCGTACTGCCTCGACCGAGGCGGCAAGACAGTCCGGGTCGTGACTGAGTCCCAGGTAGTTGTTGGTTCCGAACAGCAGCACCGATCGGCCGTCGATCGTGCCCTCGGTGGCCGAGCGGGTCTGCTCGATGACGATACGAAACGGGTCCCGTCCGTTGCGGAACAGCGACTCGCGGGCTTCGGCCAGGGCGGAGAACTTGGCGAGGATCGACATGCTCAGGCGGCCCGCTGCGGGGGGGTCTGGACAACAAGCATCTGCGGGATCCTCCGGGGACTTTGACGCCGGCCTGCTCAAGCGCGTGCCTTCAGGTCAGCAAGGCAGCGCGCCAGATCGTCGACCGTGCGGATGTCGGCAAGCCGGTCAAGCGGCACGGAGACGTCGAGCTTGTCCTCGATTTCCATGACGAAGTTCATCACCGCGAGCGAGTCGAGGCCAAGATCGTCGACGATCACCGTGGCTCCGGTAACCGGCCGACGCGTAACCTTGGGATTGGCGGAGATCGTCTCGACGATCAGCCGTGTGATCGCCTCCACATCATCGCTCATGCCTTGGACCTCCGCTCTCGGCCGGATATGAAAACCACGGTTCGGTCACGCGAGCCACCCCATCTGCCGGTACCAGGCCACGGTCGACGAGAAACCCGACCGAAGATCGATCTCTCCCCGATGCAGCACCGCCGGGAGCAGTTCCCCGGGCATAACGCTCCAATCCGGATGCAGCATCTCCCGCGCCTTTCCCCCGCTGAACGTCGCCGCCTGTCCGCGCAGCCTCGCGGACAGCCCGGTCAGGTGACCGGCCAGGAGCACGGCCGATTGCGGCAGACGAACGAGACGCGGATGAGTGCCGAGCGCTGAAGCGGCCAACCCGATGATCTCGCGTGGCGAATAGCCTGCCGGGTTGGGGTCGGCAAGGGCGTGGATGGCCCCGCCCGGCGCATCGCGCCAGGCCGCGAGTGCGGCGATGCCCGCCGCGGCGTCAGCGACATGGATCATGGCGACGCGGGCGGTCCGCGATCCTGGCAGGGGCACGATGCCGCGCGTCGCGGCACGGAAGATGGCAAGCGTCTCCCGGTCCCACGGACCGTAGATCACCGGCGGCCGGAGGATGCTCAGACGCCCGGAGAATGAATCCCGCAAGGCGGCCTCTCCGGCGCGCTTG
This sequence comes from uncultured Acetobacteraceae bacterium, assembly GCA_964246745.1. Lineage (GTDB taxonomy): Bacteria > Pseudomonadota > Alphaproteobacteria > Acetobacterales > Acetobacteraceae > Lichenicoccus. The sequence goes on along the minus strand of CAXTRK010000002.1, from coordinate 146,232 downwards.
CTTTGTGCGTAGGCGGAGAGATGCGGGGCGCGCGCCGCCAGAGAGGAGATGCCGATCAGATGCGCCTCGCGCGCATGGCGTTGGACGACCGCGGCGAGCCGTCCAGAGCCGTTCCGGTTCACCTCGAGGAACTCACGCCGCGAACGCGCCTTGATCAATCCCGCGGCATGGATCACCACATCGGCATCCCGCACCAGGGCCGACAAGGCGGCGGCATCATCGAGGTCGCCCGGCACCAGTTCCGGGTTGAAATCCGTCCAGAGCGGGTGCGCGGACCGCCCGCGTGTCAGGATCCGCAGACGCATGCCGCGCGCGGCCAGGGCGACCGCGAGATGCCGGCCCAGAAATCCGGTGGCGCCGGTGAGGGCGACGAGCGCCAAGACTTAGGCAACCGACGAGATCTGCGCCCCTTGATCAAAGGCGCCGGACAGCAGCATCTGCCTGGCCCGGGCACGGCTGAGCTTGCCGGAAGAGGTTTGCGGCAGGCTTCGCGGGGGCACCAACACCACGGAGACCTCGACCCCGTGGCGCCCTCTGAACAGGGCCGCCGCTTCGGTTCGCAGCGCCTCTCTGGCTTCCGGCGCGGTGATGCGACACTGCAGGAGGGCCACAATCTCCTCCGCGGCGCCGTTGTCGATCGAGAACACCACCACGTCACGGCTGCGCAGGATCGGCAGGGCGGTTTCCGCGGCCCATTCGAGATCCTGCGGCCAGATGTTGCGGCCATTGACGATGATCAGGTCCTTTGCCCGACCGGTGACGACGATCTCGCCATCAACCAGGTAGCCGAGATCGCCGGTGTCGAGCCAGCCATCGCCGGACAGCACGCGGGCGGTCTCCTCGGCATGGCCATGATACCCGGTCATGATGCTGGGACCACGGACGAACAGGGTGCCGACCCTGCGCTCGGGGAGCACGCGACCCGTCTCGTCGCGCACCTCCACCTTGTGCGCGGGCAACATCCGCCCGCAGCGCACAAAGCCGCGGCCTTCGGCTTCGTTCTCGGTGGCGCACGGCAATGCGATGCCCTGGTGCTCCAGGGCGCTGCGCGCGATCACGTCGGTGCGTATGCCGCGATCGAGGGGAGCAAAGCTGAGTGCGAGTGTCGCCTCGGCCATGCCGTAGCTGGCGACGAAGGCCTCGGATCTGAAACCCCTGGAGGCGAAGCGCGCGCTGAATTGGCGCAGCACCTGCGGCCGGATCATGTCGCCGCCAATGCCGGCGGCGCGCCAGCAGGAGAGATCGAGCGACGCGGTCGCGCTGTCCGACTGACGCGCGCAGAGTTCGTAGCCAAAGGAGGGACTATAGGCCAGCGTCGCGCGGTTGCGGCTGATCAGATCAAGCCAGACCAGCGGCCTGCGGGCAAATTCGCGTGTCGGCAGCAGATCAACGGTCAACTGGCAGCAGAGCGGAGTGAGCAGGAAGCCGACCAGACCCATGTCGTGGTAGAGCGGCAGCCAGGATACGCCACGGTCGCCCTCATGCACGGCGAGCCCGTATCGGCCGATGGCGGCGGCATTGGCCATCACCGCTCGTTGCGTCACCGCGACCCCAAGCGGAAACCGGGTGCTGCCGGAGGAGAACTGCAGATAGGAGAGGCTGGATGGATCGCTCGCTGGCAGCTCGGCGGTGAGCGGCTCCACCTCGCGGAGCTGCGCTGCGGTTCCGACCATGCGCAGGCCAAGCCCGTCGGTGGCCTCCCGCAGCCAATCCGCCAGCATTTCCGGCGCAAACGCCGCAGTGGCGGCGGCGCTCTGTATCATGCGCCGAAGGCTTGCGACGTAGCTCTCACGCCCGGCGAACGCGGCTGGCAGAGGCAATGGCGCCGGCACCAGCCCGGCATACTGGCAGGCGAAAAACGTCCTGATGAAGTCGCCGTCGCTTTCGGCGACGATGGCAACACAGTCGCCACGCCTGAGGCCGAGCGCCAGCAGCCGGGTGGCATGGTCGATTGCCTGGCGGCGCAGCTCGCGATAGGGCAGAGCCTCCAGCAGCACCCCGCGCCCGGAATAGAGATTGACGCCGGCCTCTCCGCGCGCGGCGTAATCGAGCGCGTCGGCCAGGGTGGAGAACTCGGCGACGCGGAGCGCGCCTGGCAATGACGGAGTCTTCTCGACTGAGTTCGACACAGGCTGCGATAATCCTTACGAGGGCGCTTGGTTTGACTTTGGCCATTTCAGGCTAAGTGGCAAGCTGCTTGTTTGAGCCTCTCCGTCTTTGCGCCTCTATGGCTTTGCGCCTCTCGGGTGGTGATGCGATTTGATGCCGGGTGAGGGGATCGAACCCCCGGCCTTCGGTTTACAAAACCGCTGCACTACCGCTGTGCTAACCCGGCTTTCGGATGAGCTTCAGGCTATAGCCGATCTGCTGGCCGTCGAGAAGACCAGCCGTGATCGCGGCTCGGCACCGGGCCTCTGAATCGGCGAAAGTTCTTCTGCAACAAAGCCTTACCCCTTGGCAGAGGATGATCCCGGTGCAGACAGAGTGTAGCCCGGCGATAGCAGGCCCCGCATGAGGGCGAGTTGCTCGCGTGGCTGCGATCCCGCGACTTCAGGGTGCGGTCCCGTCGGCTGGCACGCGACCCCACGTCGGCCGACACGCTGGAATGCATTGGTCTGTATTGGGGCATCTACCCGGACTGGTCCTCCAGCCTGATGCGGGACCTCGCGTGGAATGGCAGGATATCCTCTGAAGCCTTTCCGATCAGACACGCAGCAGGCGGCCGCTGGTGGCGACCCCGAGCAGCATGACCGCCAGGATCAGGAAAGCCGCCGGAAGATTGATCGCGTGCGCGATGAAGCCGATCGCCGCCGGGCCGGCGAGGATGCCAGCGTAGCCGAGCGTGGTGATCGCAGGCACCGCCACGTTCTCCGCCATATCCGTCTGCCGGCCGACGCTGGTGAACAGGACCGGCACGACATTGGAACAGCCGATGCCGACCAGGGCGTAGCCGAGCAGCGTCACCGGCCAGGACGGAACCAATGTCGCGACCGCAAAGCCGGCCGCGGCGCAAAGGCCGCCGAAGACGATGACGCGGGCGCCGCCGAACCGATGGACGACCCCGTCGCCGGAAAGCCGCCCGATCGTCATGGTCGCCGCGAACGCCGCGTAGCCCAGGCCCGCGTAGGTCTTGTCCATGCCGCGCACCGACGTCAGGAACACGGCGCTCCAGTCGAGCACGGCGCCTTCCGTCAGGAACAGGATGAAGCAGAGCACGCCGATGAACAGAACGACGCCGTGCGGCAAGGCGAAGGCCGGCCCGTCGCTCCGGCTGCCGTACGGGAGCATGTGCCGTGCCGCGGCCGCCAGCGCGGCTGCGATGCCGCCGATCACGCACAGTGTCGCCACGAGCGGCGTGGCACCCAGGCCGAGCACCCCCGTGACCCCGGCGGCGCCGACGATGCCGCCGAGGCTGAACAGGCCATGGAACCCCGACATCATCGATCGGCCGCTCGCCCGTTCCACGATGATCGCCTGGATGTTGATCGAGACATCGATCGCGCCGACGCTGGCGCCGAAGACCAGCAGAACGGCGACGAGGCGGGGAAGGCTGGAGACCGTCGCCAGCAAAGGCAGGGTGACGCAGATCAGCACCGCCGAGGCGGCGATCATCAGGCGGCAACCGAAACGCGCCGCGAGCGCGCCTGACAGCGGCATCGTCACGATTGAGCCGGCGCCGAGGCACAGGAGCAGCAGCCCGAGCATGCCGTCGTCGATCCCGGCGCGCGCCTTGGCGAACGGCACCAGAGGCGCCCAGGCCGCCATGCCGAAGCCGGCGATGAAGAAGACTAGGCGGGTGGAAAGCTGCTCGGGGTGGCCGGGAGCGGGGTGCGTCACCCGCCGCGCCGCGCGGGCATTCTCATGGACATCCATATCCTGGTTCCGTTCCGATCAGTGCGCGGCTTCGCCTGCGGTATAGAGGCTGCACGGCAGAGCATGCACGTGAACCCGGCATACCGGCCGCGATATAGCGCCTCAATCTCTCCGCAAGCCTATCCTCGCCGGACAGATCGAGTGCTACCTAAACCGGACCGTTGCCTCGCTCCCTACACGCCTCGGCAGCGGGCTTGCCACCCGATAGAGGGCGGTTTATAGCCGCGCGGACACGACCCGGGCTACACGCGCGAATTTCGGGGCCATAGCTCAGCTGGGAGAGCGCCTGAATGGCATTCAGGAGGTCGGCGGTTCGATCCCGCTTGGCTCCACCAACTCAATCAACGGTTTAGACGAAGCTTTCGGAAGACGAACAAACCGCAAGGTATCAACGGGGCATCGGCTTTGGACCGTCACAGCCTCGGCTTCGCCGCCAGCATGGTTGATACCGCAGACACGATCTTGGGTGCCTCATCCTCAATCGCGGTGATGACGACGCCGCCGCAAAGCTCAAGCGGAGTGGGCGAGCGGGCGCGTCCCTCGGAGAAATGCCAGCATGATCCGGTTCTATTACAGCCTTGCGCCGAACCCGATGAAGGTGGCGCTCTTTCTTGAAGAGGCGGGACTTGCTTACGAGCCGATCCCCGTGGACACGAGAAAGGGCGACCAGTTCAGCCCTGCCTTCGCGGCGCTGAACCCGAACAACAAGGTGCCCTGCATCGTCGACGGCAAGGCGACCGTCTTCGACAGCAATGCCATCCTGCTCTACCTCGCGGAGAAGACCGGCCGCTTCCTGCCCAGCGATACGCCGGAGGCGCGTGGCGCCCTGCTCTCTTGGTTGATGTTCGTCGCCACCGGCGTCGGTCCATTTTCCGGGCAGTCGGTGCATTTCAGGCACTACGCCCCGGAGCCCAAGGACTACGCAGTGCGACGCTACGGATTTGAGGCGGAGCGGCATTGGGGCATCCTGGAGGCACGCCTCGAAGGCCGCCGCTATGTGCTTGGCGATGAGTACACGATCGTCGACATGGCGGTCTGGGGCTGGGCGCGGATGGTGCCGCGCGTCACCGGAGATGCGGATGCGTGGAGCCGTCTGCCCAACCTGAAGCGGCTGGTGGATGAGATCAGCGCGCGTCCGGCGGCCGAGCGGGCCATAGCGATCAAGGACCGTCACAGCTTCAAGGATGAGATGGACGACGAAGCCCGTCGCGCCATGTTCCGACACATTGCCTGAACCGGCCGCCGAAACCTTTGCATGCGCATTCTGAGCTGGAACCTGCTCAAGCGTCGTGGCGCCTCCGCTTCTGACATCGCCCGGCTGGTCGAGCGGCACCGCCCCGACCTGCTGCTGATGCAGGAAGCCACGCTATCGACCGACGCCTTGCCCGGGCTGCTCGGCGGCCACTATGTCCGCCGGGCGATGCCGCGACGCGACAATGGGCCGGCGGCGTGGAGTGTCAGCCCCTTCGAGGCGGTCTTCACGCCGCTGCCCGCGGCAACCAGGCTCGACCTGCCGGTGCCGATCCTGCGCTCGACGCTGCCGCGACACGCGCTGGTGGTGCGGGCAGGCACGCTGGAAGTCGCGAACGTGCATCTGGACCATGGTCAGTTGGCCAACCGGCGCCAGCTTCGTCATCTGCTGCGCACCCACCTCTCGCTTGACATGGTCATAGGCGACTTCAATGCCTTGGGCGGCACTGGCCTGCCGGGTTTTGCCGATGTCGGCCCGCGCCGCACCACCCACATGGCCTATGGGCTGGTGCCGCTTCGGCTCGATCGCTGTCTGCTGCGCGCCGCACGCCATGCGAGCGCATCGGCACTCGACTATGGCCGGTCCGACCACCGGCCGATCCTTATGGAGATTTCGCCGTCAAGCTGAGCGGCAGGATACGGCCAGGGCTCAGCATCGCGTCCGGGTCCAACATGTGCTTCAGGCCGCTGGCAAGGGACAGCGAGACAGGATCAATCCTGGACAGGAACGCCGCCTGCTTGAGCCGGCCAATGCCATGTTCGGCGCTGATGCTGCCGTCGTAGCGATCAAGCACGTCGAAGATGGTCGCTTCCGCCGCGTGCAGCAGGGCGGCACGCGCGGGCGGCGCCAGGCCCTGCGGCGGCACCAGGTTGAGATGAATGTTGCCGTCGCCGACATGGCCGTAGGCGAGCGTCCGGCTGTCCACGAACCGGTCTTTCAAGAGCGGCAGAACCTCGGCGAGAAAGTCAGGGATCGAGGAGATCGGCAGCGAGACGTCGGTGCGCAGATAAGGGGCGCCGCCGCCTTGCGTCTCGACCATTGTCTCGCGCAGCCGCCACAGACGCCTGGCCTGAGCCTGGCTGGTCGCAATCACCGCGTCCGCGATAAGGTCTGCCGCGCCGGTGAGGGCATTCTCCAGCACGTCGCGAAGCGCGATACCGGCGCCGCAGGACAGCTCGATCAGCGCATAGACCGGATGGATGGAGGCAAGCGGATCGACAAGCGTGGGATCGTCGCGCAACGAGACGTCGAGGCAGCCGCGCAGCAGCAACTCGAAGGCGGTGAGCAGATCGCTGCCGCTGCGCCGCATATGGGCGTAAAGCGCCATCGCATCCTCAGCCGAGCGCAGGCCGACAAGGGCGGTCTCGACCTGCTCCGGCTTCGGAAACAGCTTCATCGCCGCGGCGGTGATGATGCCCAGGGTTCCTTCGCTGCCGATGAAAAGCTGCTTGAGATCATAGCCGCGATTGTCCTTGCGCAGCAGGCGGAGGCCGTTCCAGATGCGCCCGTCCGCCAGCACGACCTCCAGGCCCAGCACCAGGTCGCGCGTCATGCCGTAACGCAGCACATTGAAGCCGCCGGCGTTGGTGGCGATGATGCCGCCGATGCGGCAACTGCCTTGCGCGCCGAAGCTGACCGGCAGGATGCAGCCCTCGGCTTCGGCGGCGCGCTTGGCCTCCTCGAGCACGCAGCCCGCCTCGACGATCATGGTGAAGTCGATTGGCGAGATGTGGCGCACGGCACGCATCCGCTCGAGGCTGATCACCAGCTCGCGTCCATCCTCCGGCACCGCGGCGCCGACCAGGCCGGTCAGGCCGCCCTGCGGCACCACCGGAACATGATGCCGGCGGCAATGACGCAGGATGGTCGCAACCTCTGCCGCGTTGGCCGGGCGCGCGACGGCCAGGGGACGGCCATGATGATCACCGGACCAGTCACGGCTGTAGCGCGCGAGATCCGCCTCCGCGTCCAGCAGCGCGGCTTGCGGCAGCATGGCGCCAAGATCCGCCAGCAGGGCGCGATCCGATCGCGTAGAGGCTTGCATGATCGCGTTATCCTGCCGGCCCGAGCAGGTGGCAAGACGGGCCGCCAAGCCTTAATCCGCTTTTAACCCAAGCGCGCGACACTCGGCCCGAACCTTGCTGCGGGCCTCGATGACTTCTCTTCCGATCCAGCGGATGCGCCCGAGCACGACCTCCCTGACCCGGGACCAGCGCGGTTCGACCGCGCTCGAATTCGCCATCGTCGCCCTGCCATGCCTGGGGCTGCTTCTCGGCATCTTCGGCCTGAGCTACGACTTCTACCTGCAGGAGGCCTTGGACTACTCGTTGCGGGAGGCGGTGCGCCAGATCCAGCTCGGCGCCATACCCCCCGGCACCAGCACCGCCAGCTTCACCGCCAACACCTTCTGCCCAATCTTCTCGAACTTTGCCGCCTGCAGCGGCGTGGTCATCACACTCCAGCCCGTCGACGACTTCGCGACCGCGCAGGCCGTCACGCAATCGGCCGCCGCCTCAGCGCAATCGGCGTCATTCTGCACGGGCGCGCCAGGACAGCTCATGTTCGCCCGCGCCGTCTATCTCGCCCCGCTGCTCAGCGAGATCTGGCCGTACGGCACCGTCATCAGTCTGGGAGGCGCCCACGGCAATGCACTGATCACCGACGCCGCGTTCGCCAACGAGAACCCGGCCGGCGTCCCCATTCCAGCCGCCGCCGGATGCTGATCGTGCCGCAATTGCGGCTCCGCGATCTGCTGCGCGCGCGTCGCGCCGTGGCCGCTGTCGAGTTCGCGCTCATGCTGCCGCTGCTTCTCGTCTGCCTCGCCGGCGCCACGGATGTTTCGCTCGCCATCATCACGGCACGCAAGCTCACTGTGGCGGCGCAGGATGTCGCCATGATCGCATCGACCATGGCGGTGCAAGCCAGCACGCTCGGCTCTCTCAGCGGGCAGCAGGCCTGGCAGGCGACGACCGCGCCGTTCGCCTTGTTTCCAGAATGGCTTGGCACGCAACCAGGACCATTCGCGATCACGCTTTCGGGCGTCGACTTTTCGGCAGCGGGCGCGGGCTACACGGCAACGACGCAGTGGAGCGTCGCCAATCCGCTCGGTCGGACCAGACTGCGTCCCTGCGGCAGCCTGGCCGCCGTTGCCGATGGCGCTCCAGTGACCTTGGGAAGCCTGCCGGCCAGCGTATTCGGACCCACCTCGCTGCTCGTCGCCGACGTCTCCACCACCTTCACCCCCATCTTCACGAGCATCTTTCTCGGCAGCGTGCCGATGAGCCGTTCGGCCTTCATCTCGCCCCGGGAGGATAACGGGGTGGTGCTGTCCGGAACTGGTCCTGCCACGACCGAGCTTTGCACGGGCAGCCAGTCGTGATCAGGCGCTTCCGCAACGATCGTCGCGGCAATGTCGCACTCCTGGTCGGTCTGCTGGCTTTGCCTCTGCTCGGCCTTGTCGGGCTGGCGATCGACTTTGGCGAGGCCACGCTGGCGCGCGCGCGGCTGGATCTCGCGGCCGACGCCGCGGCCCTGCTCGCCACCACCGCCGCGTCTAATGCCTATCTCGCCGGAGCGGCGAACCCGATTGCAACCGCGCAGGCGGCCGCCAGCTCCCGCTTTACCGCGCAGGCCGCGACACAGACCGGAGTCACGATCGCCAACGTCGCCGTCGCGGTGCATCAGACCGGACCGATCTTCACTTCCGAGGTCAGCTATAGCGGCGCCATCGCCACCACATTGGGCAGGTTGTTCGGCGTCGACACCATTGCGCTGCAAGGCCAATCCTCCGCCACCCTGGCGATTGCCCCCTACACCGACATCGACGTGCTGATGGACGTATCATCTTCAATGACGATTGCGGCGACAACGGCGGCACTCGCGCAGATGCAAGGTCTCACTGCCGCCTACACGCCGCCTCCTCCGGTGCCGGGCAATGTCGAGCCCGGAGTCGGGTGTGGCTTCGCTTGCCATTGGAACGCCAAGGGCGGCGATTACTACGCGCTTGCGCAGAAAAACAACGTCGAGCTTCGGATAAATGTGATGCGCGACGCCGTCGGCAACCTGGTGAACAGCCTTGCCACCATCAACACGGAGGCACGCATCCGTCTTGGCCTATACACCTTCGCGGAAAATTTCACGCAGATCTTTCCCTTGAGCGGCCAGATCGCCTCCGCGTCCAACGCGCTTGCGCAGATCGCTCCCGATATCAACGACTGCAGCAACAATTGTCCCGAGACCTATGTCGATAACGCCATGACCAGCCTTGCGTCCGTTGCCGGCACGTCGGGCAACGGGACTTCGGCATCTGCGCCAGAAGAATTCGTCTTTCTGGTCACCGACGGTCTGGTGGACCAATATAGCGGCAACGCTCGTGTGATCAGTCCGGTTGATCTCGCGGGCTGCAACGCGCTCAAGGCAAAGGGTATCACAATCCTCGTGCTCTACACGCCCTATCTGCCGCTGCCAACCAACGCTTTCTACAATGAATACGTGGCCCCGATCCAATCTGAGATCGGACCCGGTCTGCAAGCCTGTGCCACCTCACCGAGCCTGTTCTTTGAGGCGGACAATGCCACCGACGTCAACGCGGCGCTTCAGGAGATGCTTGCCAAGGTGCTGCAGACCTCCGGACACCTGACACAATAGCACTCATTCGCCACTGGCGCCGAATCGCCGGTAGCTCGCCACGGCGACCGACACCTGTTTCGCTGACATGTCTTGCCGCAGCAGGAGCGTCGCACCCGCCCGATCGCCAGAGGCGGCAAGCGCCAGAGCGAGATCCTGACGTACCTTGGGCAATGCGCCTGGCACTGTCGCCAGCGGCCGCAGGATGTCGACCGCACGATGCGCTCGGCCGTCCAAGGCATAGGATAACCCGAGATTGACCCGTGTTCCTTCCATGTCCGGTGCCTCCGCCAGCGCCATCTTATAGGATTTTTGCGCCTGCTGATGAAAACCCTGAAGATCGAGTGCGATACCGAGATTGTTCGCGGCGCGGGGATCGGCGGGGTTGGTCCTGAGCACTTGTCTGAACAAGCCTTCCGCCTCGGCCGCACGTCCGGTGCCGAGCAATAGCCGGCCCAGCGCCATGTTCGCCGCCGGCGACCGGGGTGAAAGCCGGACCGCCTTGCGGAAGCTCGCCTCGGCGCTCTCTGTCCGCCCCATCTCACTCAATGCGTTCCCCTGGACGAGAAGGGCTGCGATATTGTGCGGGTGGGCGGCGAGGTCGCGCTGCGCGATGGCCAGCGCTACGCTCGGAATACCGCTGCTCAAGGCAGCGGAGCCGACAGCGAGACTCGTCGGCGCCTTGTCCAACCCGTCCTGGCTGGACGCGCAGGCGGCAGGAAGCAGTAAAAGGGCGAACAACACGCTTCGCATGACGCGAGCCTTTCAGTCTATCGATGAAACGAAGCGGCGACCTTGAGCATCGCGGGACCGCCGACGACCAGGAACACGGTCGGCAGGATGAAAATGATCATTGGCAGTGTCAGCAGAACCGGAAGCCGGGCGGCCCGCTCCTCGAAACGGATCAGCATCTCGCCACGCATCTCTACCGAGAGGGTTCGCAGCGCGTGCGACAAGGGGGTGCCGTACTGCATGCTTTGCACCAGGGTGCCGCCGAGCCGCTTGAGGCTCTCCAGCCCGGTTCGTGTTCCGAGATTCTGCAAGGCAAACCGTCGGTCCGAGGTATAGCGCAGTTCGTTGCTGGTCTGATTGAACTCCGAGGCGATGGTCGGATAGCTCGGCTCCATCTCAGTCGCCACACGCTCGATCGCAGCTTCAAACCCCAGCCCGGCCTCGCTGCAGATCACCATCATGTCCAGTGCGTTCGGCAGCTCCGCGTCCAGCCGCTTGAGATAGCGGGCGCGCGAATTTCTGACCGCGTAATCGGGCAGCAGCAGGCCGACCACGGCGGAGGCTGCCGCTGCGCCGTTGCGGGTCAGCGCCGAGACGTGGAGATGATGCAGCCACAGCCAGGCCAGCGCCGGCAGCATGAGCAGCAGCAGCAGCTTCGATCCGACGAACAAAGCCAGCCCGTTGCCCCCGCGCAGCCCCGCGGCATTCAACGTTTGCTGCAGTTGATCCAGCGTTCCTGTCGAGAGCAGGCCGCTGCGCGCGACGCCGGCGCCGACGCTGGCCACCAGCCGCACCAGGCCGCTGTCCGGCTTCTCACGCGGCCGTGCGCGTTCCGGTCCGCGCTGCACGCTCTGGATACGCGCGGCCAGTCTCTCCTGACGCCGCAACATCACGAGCAGCGCCGCCGCCGAAGCGATGGTGAAGACGCTTATCCCGCCCGCCGCCAGCAGCAGACCGTTCACGAGAGGGTCCGCTTGATCATGACGCGCATCGTCAGCATGCCGAGGCAGAGCCAGACGATTGTGCAGCCAAGCAAGGTCTGGCCGCGTTGGTCGGTGAACAGCGGCAGCAGATAGTCCTGGTCCAGCACCACCAGCGCCATGGCGGTGAAAATCGGCAGCACCGCCAGCACCCCGGCGCTGGTGCGTGCCTCGGCTGCCAGCGCCAGGCCGCGCGCCTTCAGCGCCACGCGTTTGCGGATCACATCCGCCAGATTTTCAAGCGTCTCGGTGAGACCGCCGCCGGTCTGGCTCTGCAGACCGACAGCGCTGGCAAAAAAGCGATATTCCGGAATATGCGCGCGTTCCGCGAGGTCGCGCAGCGCCTCATCGAGCGGCGTGCCGATGCCGACCTGGTCATACAGCTTGGCGAACAGGGAAGCGGTCGGCTGCTCCGCGTCGCGGGAGACGGCCCACAGCGCCTCGGTCACCGGGATGCCAACGCGCACCGCGCGTATGATCATGGCGAGCGCGTCGGGAAATTGCCGGTAGATGCATTCGGCGCGCTTTGCGTCGCTGCGTCGATAAACCGCACGGATGACGAACAGCGCCACTCCCGGCAGCAACAGCCAGGCGAGCGGGCCAAGCAGTCCGTGCAGCAACCACCGCGCCGCGAGGCCGGCGCAGAGGGCGGGCGGCGCAATCAGCCAGATCTTGAGCGGATAGGCGTCCGTGCGGTCGGGGTCCATGCCGAACAAGCGGCGCAGCGGACGTCGCAGCGTGCTCGTCCGCAAGGGCGGCAACAGCCGACGCGCCGACGGCTTCGGTGGACGCGCCAGCCGATAGGCGGCGATCACCTGTTCCTGCCGTGCCCTGACCCTGCTTGTCTGCTGGTCGGCGCGCAGCAGTGCCGCAGCCGCCAAGCCAAAAACGACCAGCATCAGGCTTGCGACGAGCAACAGCGACGCAGCGCTCATCGTTCGACCGCTTCAAGCGTGCTGGTCCAGGCGCGGTCAAGGCCGAAATAGACAAGCCGGTCCTGGAACGAAGGACGTCCGCGCCCGACACGGTAGCTTCCCTGCAGTCGCCCGGTCTCGGTTTCGCCCTCCACCTCGAAAGCGAAAATGTCGTTGAGGATGACAATGTCGCCTTCGAGACCGCACACTTCCGTCACCTGAAGCGTGCGGCGGCCGCCATCGCGCTGACGCGCGACCTGGACGACGATGTCGATGGCGCCGACGATTTGCTGCCGGATCGAACGCGAAGGCAGACCGTAATTGCCCATCTGCACCATGTTTTCGATGCGGATCAGCGCGTCTCGGCTGGTGTTGGCATGGATGGTGGACATCGAGCCGTCATGGCCCGTGTTCATTGCCTGGAGCATGTCGAAGGCTTCAGCGCCACGCACCTCGCCGATGATGATGCGGTCCGGCCGCATGCGCAGCGCGTTACGCACAAGGTCTCTCTGGGTGATTTCACCGCGGCCTTCCAGGCTCGGTGGACGTGTCTCCATACGCACCACGTGCGGCTGCTGGAGTTGCAACTCGGCCGCGTCCTCGACGGTGACGATGCGCTCAGAAGTATCGATATTCTGGCTGATCGCGTTCAACAGCGTGGTCTTGCCGCTGCCGGTGCCGCCGCTGATCAGAATGTTGAGCCGGCATCGTCCGGCGATTTCCAGTATGCGCGCGACTGGCACGGTCATGGCACCGAACTCGACCAGCTTGGCCAAGTCGATGCGACGCTTGGCGAACTTGCGTATCGAAATATAGGGACCGTCCAGGGCCAGCGGCTGAAAGACGATGTTGACGCGGCTGCCATCCTTGAGACGGGCATCGACCATCGGGCTGCTCTCATCGACGCGTCGGCCGATGGCGGCGGCGATGCGCTGACAGATATTGGCGACATGCGCCGCGTCGCGGAACCGGATGCCGGAGAGAAAAACGCGGCCGTTCTGCTCGACGAAGACACGATCGGGACCGTTGACCATGATGTCGGCGATGGATTCGTCGTTGAGCAGCGGCTGCAACGGACCGAGGCCAAGCATGTCGTTGACCAGATCGGTGGCAAGCTCGCGCTGTTCGCGCAGATTGAGCTGGATACGCCGCTCGGTGGCAATCTCGGAGAGCAACCGTTCCACTTCCGCCAACAGGCGGTCGGGCGGCATGTTGGCGACCAGGGTCGGGTCCAACTGGTTGAGGCACAAGGTGCGCAGCTCGGCGTTCGGCGCGCTGCTCTGCGTCTGCGGCGCGGGCGGCGGCTCGTATGGCTTTTCCGGGAGCGGCGGAATCGCCGACTCGGCGTTCTGCCGGCGGCCGAAGCCGGTTATCTGCGCCATGGCAGGCTGAACCGTCTGCGTTGCGTGGCGGCCCGACCGAAGGCGACCTCCTGGGCGAGTTGGACGATGCCGTTGCGGAATGCGCCCTTGTGCTTTACCGCAGGCTCTCCGGACTGTTCGGCCAGACCGACCGCGCGCGGCAGATCGGAAATGCAGACATCGATCTTGAGCTGCAACGCCGCTTCCATCTCGGCGCGGGACAAGCCGCCCGGCATTTCGGCGCGGTTCAGCACAAGCACCGCGCGACGCGCCTGCTGGCTGCCGACCGGCAGCGCCAGGATGCGCAGCGTGTCGCGAATGCATCCCAAAGTCGGCAACAGCACCAGGACGCGCTGCTGGGTCAGATCCAGCAGATCGCGCGACAAGGCGGTTGCCGCGAACGGCACGTCGGCGACCACGAAATTGAAGCGGCGTCGCAGGATGCCGCACAGTTTAGCGGCGGCTCCGTCGGCATAGGACGGATGTTCGGTGAGCTTTTCCTCGGCGGCGAGAAGATAGAGCCGTTCTCCTACCGGAATGGCGGATCTTTCCACATACAGCTCGTCCAGTCTGGTCGGCGCTTCGAGGGCCGCGCGCAACGCCGGGCCGGTTTGACCCTTGAGCAGCATGGCGGCACTGCCGCGATGCAGGTCCGCATCGAGCAGAACCGTGTGGCGTCGCGCCGCTTCCGCGATCTCCCAGGCCAGGTTGACCGCCACCGTGGTCGCCCCGGTGCCACCGCGAACCCCGGTCACCGAGACTATGCGGCCGCCGAGAGCGGCGGTGGTGGCCTGCTGCGTGAACGGAGCGCCGAAATGCCGTGCCACCATTTCCGGCACCAGCGGCTTGTAGAGATACTCCGCCGCACCCAGCATACGTGTCACTTGCCGATAGAAGGCGACGTCCTCGCGTTCGCCCACCACCATGACGAGGACATCCGGCTCGACCACCTGGCTCAAATCGGTGAGGAGCGCCAGCGGCTGCGACTCGCCGGTGATGTCGATGATCAATGCTTTCGGCGTCTGCATTGCGCTCAGCGCCGCGATTGCGCCGCGCATGGAGCCGCGACGGATCTCGAGACCGTGCGGCACCGCTTCCGCCAGGCCCTCGCGCAACACGGATTCGCTGTGCGCGTCGTTGACGAAGGCGAGCAGAGCGAGCCGTTCCGCACGGTGAGAGGCGGCGCCCGATCTGGCGGCGGCGACGCTGTCACCGTCCATCAGTTCGGGCCCGACGAAGCTGGCGACGCGTTGCTGTTCCCGAACGAGACCGAGGTCATCTGGGCCGCGCCGGAATCTGGCAGTTGCTTGACTTTGCCCGCACGGTAGCGCGCCACCGCGTTTGCCGCGACCTGGCCGTCGGCGTCCGTGCCGGCGCGGCCGTGCGACAGATCGGCGGGATCGGCGATCATGGCGCGCAGGTTGGCGTCATTGGCGCCAATCGGCTGCCAGGTGCCGGAGCGTTGCGTCGGGTCGGCAGCGGAACATGCCGCGACACCGAGAAGAAGCGAGAGGCAAAGCAGCAGCTTCATTGTATGATGAACCCCGCATCTCCTGGCACGACAGGCCGGTTTGAGGCATCCGAGGGCGCGCCGAGCGCCTGCTGGCGCAGCAGCAGGATGCGCTCGATGTCATTGGGGGGACGCCATCCCTTATCCGGCCCCTCGAACGCCGCCGGGCTGCTCGCCGGCTGCACCATGTAGGGGGTGACCAGGATGACCAGCTCGGTCTGGTTGCGCTGAAAGTTGTCGGAACGGAACAATGCGCCAAGCACCGGCAGATCGCCGAGCAGCGGCACGGTGTTGGCGGTCATTTGCGTGGAGTCCTGCAGCAGTCCGGCAATGGCGAAGCTCTGGCCGCTGCCGAGCTCCACGGTGGTATCGGCTCTGCGCACCTGAAGTGCTGGAATCTGGATGCTGTTGTTGCTTCCCGTCTGCAACTGGATCGCGCCTTGGCTGCTGAGCTGGCTGACTTCCGGGCGGACGTGCAGATTGATGCGTCCGTTGTCGAGCACCGTCGGCACGAAGGTCAGACTGACACCGTACTGCTTGAATTCGATTGAGACGGTGTCGCCGAACTGCGCCACCGGGATCGGGAATTCGCCGCCGACCAGGAAGCTCGCCGGCTCGCCGCTCATGGTGGTGAGGTTGGGCTCGGCGAGGACATGGACGAGCTGGTCCTGCGCCATGGCGTCCACCAGGGCATTGATGTCCAGCGCCTTGCCGGGCGCGTTGTTGTTGTAACCCCCGCCAAAGATGCTGGTGGCGTTGGTCAGAAGCGGCAGCGCCGTCCCCGCGCCGAGTGTTGCGTAACGACCGCCGACATTCGCCAAGGTCGTCCAGTTGACGCCGAGCTCGCGAGTCAGGTTGCGATCCATCTCCAGAATGCGCACGCGCAAATTGACCTCTATCGTACCACGCACGGTCATGCGGTCGTCGAGCGTCTGGTCCTTGGCGAGCCCGGCGCTGGCGGCGCTGACGGCGCGGTCCGCCTCGGCGGGAGAGTCGACCGCGCCGCTCAGCACGAGGCCATTGTTGCGCGGAGCAGCGGAGACGTCGCCGCCCGGCAGTGCGGTTGCAACCTGCGATGTCGCGGCGCTTGCGGCGTAGCCGCTTGGCGCCACGGTGACTTCCATCTGCGCGATCACCCGCCCATTCGAGGCAAGTGCCGCGACCGTGCTGCGGCCGGGTGCGACGCCGAACAGGAACAGGCTGGTCGGGCTGGCTGGACGGACCTCGACCACCTTGGGGTCGGCGGCGAAGACGCTGGCGGCGGCGGCGGATAGCGTGACCACCTGTCCGGCGCCGGCCTGCAGCGCGATCGACTGATCCGGTGCGCGAGGCCCACGCGCCGCCGTGCAGATGATCAGGGCCGCAAGCAGGCAGAAGAGACGAGGCAGCTTCAAAACCGTAACTCCTTGCCCTCGGCCGTGCCGTCATAGAGCCGCAACACGGCCCCCTGTCTTGAAGGCTTGGGTCGGCCGAGTGCGGGCGAGACGTCGCCTGCCCATACTGTGACAACCGGCGCGGGCGTGCTGGCGACGTTTTGCTCGGCTGCGCGAACGGCAAGCGATAGGCGGCCGAGCCGCGTTGCCACCGCGATATCGCGTGCCTGCTGCGCAGTGACTTCGAGTGTCACGGTGCGCTGAAGACCTGCCGCTTGCGGCGCGGGTGCGACGCCGCGCGCCAGGAGTTCATCGATGGCGATCACGCGCACGTTGGAGAGCACGGTCTCCGCGGCGACGCGGTGACTGGCGGGAACGCCGGCGGTTTCAAGTTCCTGCGTCAGGATCAGGTCGACGTGGTCGCCTGGCCAGATCAGCCCGGCGTTGCCGCTGACCGCATCCACGCCGACGCTGGCGGCACAGGTGCCGGGCGCCAGCACGGCGGCGAGAAAGCCGTGATCTCCAGGACGAAGGATATCGGATGCGAGCAGCGGCGCATGCGCGTCGACGCTGCGGCGCACCATCGCGCCGACCAGGCTCGCGCGGACCGCCTGGCTATCCTCCTGCGCTCCGGCGGGGATGCTCGCGACCGCAAGCGGCAACAGATCGTCCGGCCGGACCAGCGTGCCGGCGCGCATGGGCGTCGCGGCCGCCAGGATGACATGCCGCACCGGCATTGGTGCGATGTGGGCGATGACCTGTGGTTTTGGCGGCTGCCGGACTGCCAGCCAGGCGACTGTGCCAAAGCCACCGAGGCCCAGCGCCAGCACAACAAAAATCGTGAGGCGGAGGAACACGGCTCTACCGTCCGATCAATGTGGCGCAGGCGCCGGCGGCGATGGCAGTGGCGTAGGGAAGCGGTCCGCGCCGCTGCAGGCGGCGCTGCTCGATGCGTATGATGCGCCGCACGAGGCTTGGCGATGTCGGACGCGGACCAGGCGGGGGCACCAGGCGGCCGAGCAGCAGATAGACGATCGCGAGCACGCCGCCGGCGAGGCAGGTCGCGAGCGCGAAGCCACAGGCGGATGCCGGAGCAACGAGCAAGGCGCCGGCTCCAAGCAGCTTCACGTCCGCGCCGCCAAGCCAGCCGCGACGCCAGCAGAGTGCGGCAAGGACAAACACGATTGCTGCTGCAAGAAGTCCCGCAGCCAGGTTGCCGGAGAGCCAGCGAAGCGCGATCCCGGCACTTGCGACGACAAGCGGAATCGCGTTCGGCACAACACGGAGCGCCCAATCATAGACACAGGCGAGCAGCAGAAAGACTGCGCCGATGACCATAAGTGGATGTTGCAGCATTTAGGCTGATTTTCCATCTAAGAAGCTTCGCGACGGATCCTCAACCTTATCAAATTTTATTGCCGATTGCGGTGAAGGTGGTGGTCAGGTTGGTTCCGATGGTAGTTAGGGCGCCGATGATCACGACGGCGATCAGAGCCGCAATCAGGCCGTATTCCATCGCGGTCACGGCGCGGCGGTCGGTCTTCAGTTCCAGCCAAATCTTGACATAGTCGATCATGATGAGCTCCTCGATTTGCTGCTGGCGGATTTGGGACAGCGAGCGGTGGCGGGGGGGCCACTATCAGAGACTGCGGTAAATGGACCGTTAACACACCGACATGAGTATCGCCACATGATTGTAGCTGGTCGAGCGCACGGGGCTGAATTTCAGAGGTTTTGGCGCCGGCTGCTTTATTGAGGCAGCGCCAATTTTTATCGTCTGCGCAATTTCGGCGCGCCGCCCACGATATGGCCGATCGGTGTCAACACGTCGACGTGGTCGCAGACGATCTTGAAGACGGCGAGCATCGGCACGCTGAGAAAGGCGCCGGGAATCCCCCAGAGCCAGTCCCAGAACATCAGCGAGGACATCACCAGGACCGGATTCAGGGTGAAACGACGCGCCAGCAGCATCGGCGTGATCGTCTCGCCTTCCATCAGGTGGATGCCGAGATAGATCGCGGGCGGGATCAGCGCGTGCAGGACGGAGCTGAAGCTGAACAGGGCGACGAAGAAGTAGATGACGACGCCGGTCAGCGGTCCAAGGATCGGAATGTAGTTCAGCAGGAAGGCGAGCACGCCCCAGAGTAGCGGGTTCGGCAGGCCGAGCCCCCAGCATTGTATGAAGTTCAGGGTGCCGACCAGGAGGTTCATCGCCGTGATGGTGGCAAGATAAAGCGAGACGTTGTGCTCGATTTCGGTGGTGATCTGCACCGCCCGGCGCTTGTCCGCCCAGGTCGGCATGATCTCGATGAAGCGTCGCAGCAGGCTGTCGCCCTCGTAGAGCAGGAAGAACAGCATCAGCAGCATAGTGAAGATCTGCCCCAGGAAGGCGCGGGTGCCGATCAGCAGGGTAGAGCCGACGCTGGCAATGCCATTGCCGGCCTGCTGCACCTGGACGACCTGCTGGCTGCCGTGCGGGGACGTGCCGCTGGTCTCATCCATCAACGCCTGCAGCTTCTTCATGGCATCCTGCACCGCACGGATCGGGCCGTGCAGGAAGGCGAGCTTCTCCTGCAACGCGGGCAGGCTCTGCGGCGCCTTGCTGATCCAACCGGCGGCTGGCACCGAGATCGCGGCGCCGATGCCGCCGACGACGCCGAACAGCACCAGAATCAGTAAGAGGGCAGCGATCGGCTTGGGGATACGCAAGCGGTTGTGCAGGAAGCGCATCGGGCTGCTGAGCAGCAGGTTGAGCACGCCGGCCAGGACGAAGGGCAGCACCAGGTCGGAGGTGAAATACAGCGTATAGAAGGTCGCAAGCACGCTCAGCAGCACCAGGCAGGCGGAAAGGGTCGTGAGCGCCCGCGCGCGGCCGGCTCCGGCGGCATCCATGCTGATCTCCGCCTGGGCGCGGGCTTGCTCGTTGCGCATGAGCGGCGTGTCGTCTGCCTGTTGGTCCAACATGGAAGCGGGTTCCTGGTTGTCTGCGTTAATGCCGGGACGCCTCGCTCGTTCGCTGTGGATCGACCGCGGCGGTGGGAGCCTTGGGAAGCCGTACGAGGAAGCGCGCGCCGGACACCTTTCCACCCGAGTCAAGCCGGTTTTCGGCGATGATGCTGCCGCGCAGCGCCTCGACAATCTGCCGGCTGATCGACAGCCCAAGCCCGGAATGCTGGCCGAAATGCTCGCCTTGCGGACGCTCGGAGTAGAAGCGGTCGAAGATGCTGTCGAGCTTGCCCTCGGGAATGCCCGGTCCCTGATCGCTGACCGCGATCTCGACCGAGCTGCCGATGTCGCGGGCTTCCAGGGTGATCACCCCGCCGGCGGGGGAGAAGCTGACCGCGTTGCCGATCAGGTTGCGCAACACCTGAACCAGCCGGTCCTCAATGGCCAGCACCACCAGCGGCTGGGCCAGAGCCACGACTTCCAGGACAGGACCGTCCGGTTTGCGCGTGGCCATATGGATCTCCGCCAGCACCGACAGGATAGGCGCGAGCGGAACCGCTTCCGGACGGGTGCGGGACAGCTCCGCATCGATGCGGCTGGCATCCGAAATGTCGGTGATCAGCCGGTCCAGCCGACTCACATCCTCGCCGATGATGGCGAGCAGGCGACGCTGCTGGTTGAGGTCTTCGATCCGGAGCAGAGTCTCGATCGCCGAGCGGATCGAGGAGAGCGGATTCTTGATCTCGTGGCTGACATCGGCGGCGAAGCGCTCGATGGCGTCCATTCGCGCCCAGAGCGCGCGGGCGCTATCGTCGAGCGCCAGCGCCAGCTCGCCGATCTCGTCGCGGCGGTTGCGCAAGCGCGCCGGCACGCTGCCGGTGCGGCCGATCCCCTCGCGCATGACATGCGCCGACGACGCGAGGCGCAGCAGCGGCCGAGCGATGGTCAGCGACAAATACCACGACAGCAGCACGGTGATGGCGAGCGCCACCAGGAACAGCACCAGGATCGAGGAGCGCACCGTGAACAGAGAGCGATCGACTTCGCGCGCCGCGCGGGTGAGCTGGATGATGCCGACGGTCTGTCCGTCATGCTCGACCGGCTCGGCGACGGTGACCAGCAACTGGTGGGCGGCATTGCGGCGGATGAAAGGTGGCGTCTCGGAGCTGTCCTGGTCGCCGAAACGCAGTTGCTGGCGCGAGGCGGCCTGCGGGTCGGAATTAGCTCCAGCGTCGCCCGGAGACAGGCGTAGCCTGGTCTGCGGAATGGCGCTGAGCAGCCGTTCGTAGGCGCGCTCCAGCCCGTCGAACCAGCCGAGGCCGGAAGCCGGCTGACCGTGCGCCGCGGTCGCGCCCTGATCGGCGCGGCTGTCGGCGATGAGCTGGCCGTCCGGAGCAAACAGCCGTGCCTGCGCGCTCGGGCTCGGCTCGGTCAGCCGCAGCAGCAACGGACGGACGAGATCGGGGACAAGCACAAAGTCGGTGCTGGCGCCGGTATGGACGGGACGGGCGTGGACGCGTGCCTGCCTCGCGTGCGATCGGGATGGCTGCTTGTGGCCGGCACCGATCGGCGCGGGCGCCACCGCGCTCTGGCCAAGCGCCCCGGCATAGATACGGGCCTGCTCGCGCAGCGCGGTCACTTCGGCTTCCAGCAGGCTGTTCTGAAACTCGTTGAGGTAGAGCAGGGTCGCGACCAGCAGCGCCAGCGGCAGCGCGTTGACCAGTAGGATGCGACGCATCATTGGCGACACCCAGCGCGCGCGCACCAGGCCAGCGGACGGCTTGGCGGTCTTTCGAGCGGCTCTTCGCAGGGTAGCCGGGCCGGTCATGACCCTGTTCGTCATGACGCTTTGTGGCATCATTCCTCCTTGTAGCGGTAGCCGATGCCGTAGAGGGTCTCGATCTGGTTGAAGCTGTCGTCGATCTGCCGGAATTTCTTGCGCACGCGCTTGATGTGGCTGTCGATGGTGCGATCGTCGACATAGATGTTTTCGCCGTAAGCGGCGTCGATGAGCTGATCGCGCGACTTCACCAAGCCCGGGCGGGTGGCCAGCGCCTTGACCAGCAGGAACTCGGTGACGGTGAGCTGGATGTCGGCGTCGCGCCAGAGGCACTGATGCCGGGTTTCGTCGAGCGAGAGCGCGCCGCGCGTCATGGTTCCCTGCGGCGGCGCGCCCGCGGCCTGGCGGCTGGCATCGTTGCGCCGCAGCAGGGCGCGTATCCGCTCCAGCAGCAGACGCTGCGAGAACGGTTTGGTGATGTAGTCGTCGGCGCCGAGGCGCAGGCCCATCACCTGGTCGACCTCCTCGTCCTTGCTGGTCAGGAAGATCACCGGGAGCTGCGAGCGGCTGCGCAGCCGTTGCAGCAGCTCCATCCCGTCCATGCGCGGCATCTTGATATCGAGCACGGCAAGGTCGACCGGCTTGCTGGTGATGCCGGCAAGCGCCGACTCGCCATCGGTGTAGGTGCGGACCTGAAAACCTTCGGCTTCAAGCGTGATCGAGACCGAGGTGAGAATGTTGCGATCGTCATCGACGAGGGCAATCGTGTGCTTCATGGCGTCCAAGGGAGGATCTCCGAGGATGTGACGGGGTCCTGTGCGGAACTGTCCGCTTTTACGACTTGTCCATCTTTGCCGCCTAACCTACTTCACCGCGATGACCAACGACGACCCTTTGATGAACCCAGAAGACGCCTCCGCGCAGAACGGCCAAGCACGGTCTGAAACGGCCGAGGCTGAGGCCGAGTCCGGCAGTCAGGAGACGGTGATGCAGGCAGCCGCCAGCCGTATTCAGGAGCTGGAGGCAGAGCTGGGCGAGATGCGCAACCGCTGGATGCGGGCTGAGGCGGAAACTCAGAACGTCCGCACACGCGCCAAGCGCGAGACTGATGACGCACGGCAATATGCGGTGCAGAAGTTCGCGCGCGATGTGGTCGAAGCCGCCGAGAACCTGCGTCGCGGCATTGCCAGCCTGCCGCCGGTTTCGGACGATGACAGCCCGATGCTGGTCAGGCTGCGCGAGGGTTTCGAGAGCGTCGAGCGCTCGTTCCTCGGCGTGCTTGAACGCAACGGCATCACTGGCACTGATCCGACCGGGGCTGTGTTCGATGCCAACCTGCATCAGGCGATGGCTGAGCAGCCGAGCGCCGACCATCCGCCTGGGACGGTGATGCAGGCCTGGACGTCGGCATGGACGCTGCACGGACGCCTGTTGAAACCGGCCATGGTCGTCGTCTCGAAAGCACAGACTCCGGCCGGAGCCGCGCCGGCGGACGCGGAAGCATTCGACAGGACGGTTTGAGCCAGCCTAGCTGGCGGAGTTTGCGCCCGATCTTTCCGCAAGCGGCAATCTTTCCGCCAGCAGATGACAGGCACTTGTGAGACGGGTCGGGTCTCAATACATCCGGGACGACCATATTCGGTTGTCCAGGTTTTATCCATTGGGCCGCTTCCGGTGCTTCGGGCCGGACGGGGCTGCTGACAAGGAGAGCGACGTATGAGCAAGGTTATCGGCATCGATCTCGGCACCACCAATTCGTGCGTGTCGATCCGCGAGGGCGACGACAACCGGGTGATCGAGAACAGCGAGGGTGCGCGTACTACCCCGTCCATGGTCGCCTTCACCGAGAACGGCGAGCGTCTGGTCGGTCAGTCCGCCAAACGCCAAGCCGTGACCAATCCCACCAACACCCTCTACGCCGTCAAGCGCCTGATCGGCCGCCGTTTCGAGGACCCCACCGTCGAGAAGGATCGTGGGCTGGTGCCGTATGGCATTGTCAAGGGCGACAATGGCGACGCGTGGGTTGAGGCGCGCGGACAGAAATACGCGCCCAGCCAGATCAGCGCCTTCGTGCTCGGCAAGATGAAAGAGACGGCGGAGACCTATCTCGGCGAGCCGGTGATGCAGGCTGTGATCACGGTTCCGGCCTATTTCAACGACGCGCAGCGCCAGGCGACCAAGGATGCCGGCCGCATCGCCGGCCTCGAGGTGCTGCGCATCATCAACGAGCCGACGGCGGCAGCGCTCGCCTATGGCATGGAGAAGAAGAACGGCGGCACGATCGCGGTGTATGATCTCGGCGGCGGCACATTTGACGTTTCCGTGCTGGAAATCAGCGACGGCGTCATCGAAGTGAAGTCGACCAATGGCGACACCTTCCTCGGCGGCGAGGACTTCGACGCGCGCGTGATCGACTATCTCGCCGACGAGTTCAAGCGCGAGCAGGGCATCAATCTGCGCACCGACAAGCTCGCCTTGCAGCGGCTGAAGGAGGCGGCGGAGAAGGCCAAGATCGAGCTGTCCTCGTCGAAGGAGACAGAGATCAACCTGCCCTTCATCACCGCTGATGCGACCGGGCCGAAGCACCTGGTGTTGAAGCTGAGCCGGGCCAAGCTCGAGAGCCTGGTCGACGACCTGATCCAGCGTACGCTTGGCCCCTGCCGCTCGGCGCTGAAGGACGCGTCCGTGTCCGCGGGCGAGATCGAGGAAGTGATCCTGGTCGGCGGCATGACCCGCATGCCCAAGGTCATCGAGACGGTAAAGCAGTTCTTCGGCCGCGAGCCGGCACGCAACGTCAACCCTGACGAGGTGGTGGCGATCGGCGCCGCGGTGCAGGGCGCGGTGCTGAAGGGCGACGTCAAGGACGTGCTGCTGCTCGACGTGACCCCGTTGTCGCTGGGCATCGAGACGCTGGGCGGCGTGTTCACCCGGTTGATCGATCGCAACACCACGATCCCGACCAAGAAGAGCCAGACCTTCTCGACCGCCGAGGATAACCAGGGCGCGGTGACCATCAAGGTCAGCCAGGGCGAGCGCGAGATGGCGGCCGACAACAAGATGCTTGGCCAGTTCGATCTGATGGGGATCCCACCCGCTCCGCGCGGCGTGCCGCAGATCGAGGTGACGTTCGACATCGACGCGAACGGCATCGTCTCGGTCTCGGCGAAGGACAAGGCCTCGGGCAAGGAGCAGCAGATACGCATCCAGGCTTCGGGCGGCCTGTCGGACAAGGATATCGAGCGCATGGTGCAGGAGGCGGAGGCGAACGCCGAAGCCGATCGTGCCAAGCGCGAGGCGGTCGAGGCGCGCAACCAGGCGGAGGGTCTGGTGCATCAGGTCGAGAAGACTCTCTCCGACAACGCGGACAAAGTCTCGGCGTCGGACAAGAGCGAGGCTGAGGCGGCGATCGCTTCCACACGCACGGCGATGGCTGGCCACGATGTCGCCGCGATCAAGAGTGCGTCCGAGCATCTCGGTCAGGTCGCGATGAAGATCGGCGAGGCGATGTACAAGGCGGAGGCGGCCAACAATGCGGGCGCCGCCCCGGGTGGCGCCGCCGATGCTGCCACTGGACCGGGCGGCGAGAAGGTGGTCGACGCCGACTTCGAGGATATCGACGACAGGAAGAAGTCCGCCTGATACCGGACCAGGACTGATACGAGTGTCTGCTTGAGGCAGACGGGGACGCCGGTGCTTCTGATGAAGGCCGGCGTCTTGTTGCATGACGGATCCGCGGGCTCGTTGCGGGCCGCTGATATCCGCCGATGAGGAACGAATGGCGAAGCAGGATTATTACGCGACGTTGGAAGTCGCCCGCGATGCCAATGCGGAGGCGCTGAAAAAGGCGTATCGCAAGCTTGCCATGAAATATCACCCGGACCGCAATCCGGGCGACAAGACGGCGGAAGCGCGGTTCAAGGAGTTGAACGAAGCCTACGACGTGCTGAAGGACGATCAGAAGCGCGCAGCCTACGACCGCTTTGGTCACGCCGCCTTTGAAGGTGGGGGAGCTGGCGCGGGGGGCTTCGATTTCGGCGGCGGCAGCGGCGGCCTGGGCGATATCTTCGATCAGGTGTTCGGCGACATGATGGGCGGCAGGCGCGGCGGCGGCCGCTCGCGCGCTGGCGCCGACATACGCGCCCAGGTCGAGATCAGTCTTGCCGAGGCGTTCACCGGCATGAAGGTGCCCATGCGTATCCCCACGCGCGGGCAATGCGAGGCGTGTTCCGGCACGGGCTCCGAAAGCAAGGATCGCGGGGCCGAGACCTGCCCGACCTGTCATGGCGCTGGCAAGGTGCGTGCCCAGCAGGGCTTCTTCCTGGTCGAGCGAGGATGCCCGACCTGCGGGGGCGCCGGGCGCGTGGTGCGCAATCCGTGCAAGGTCTGTCATGGCGCAGGCACGGTCGAGCGCGAGCGTAATCTGAATGTGCAGGTGCCGGCCGGCGTCGAGGATGGAACACGCATCCGCTTGGCCGGGGAAGGCGAGGCCGGGGGGGCCGGCGTGCCACCGGGCGACCTGTACGTGCATGTCGGTGTCCGGGCGCACGACATCTTTCAGCGCGACGGCGCGAACATCTATTGTCGGGTGCCGCTCAGAATGAGTCAGGCGGCACTTGGCTCCGAAGTCGAGGTGCCGGTGATCGACGGCAGCCGGAGCCGCGTCAAAATTCCCGCTGGCACCCAGACCGGGGAGCAGTTCCGGCTGCGCGGCAAAGGCTTCTCGGTGCTGCGTTCCGCGGCGCGCGGCGACATGTACATCCAGGTCGCGGTCGAGACGCCGCAGCATCTGTCACGGCGTCAGCGCGAATTGATGGAGGAATTTGAATCCGAGATGGAGGAGCATGCGAAATCCAGCCCGGAAAGCGAAGGCTTCTTTGCCAAGGTCAAGGACTTCTTTGACGGCAAGGTATGAGAAGCTGTGATAATGTTGCAACGCCGCACGAGTAGCAAGTGCGTGACCGGCGATGGCAGCTTGACTGTGTTGTTGAAACCACAGGCAAGGCGACGTAAAATGGCTTTGTCCGCGGCGACGTCCCCCCCCCCCCCCCCCCCCCCCCCCCCAAAAACACGCCCCGGCGGCAGATGGGCGCCGCTGATATGGCCGCGCCGCCGTTCTTCGCAGCCAAGCTCTAGCCATGCGCATCGGCATTGCCGGCATGGACGGGCGTGTTGGTCGTCTCCTCATAGATGAAGTACGCGCCTCGAGCGCGACACTGGTCGGCGGTATCGGCAGGCCCGGCGCGCTGCCGTCGGCGACCGTCCCGGGGGTGGTACGGTTCGATTGCATAGAGACGTTGGCGCCCGCCGTCGACGCCGTCATCGATTTCAGCCACGCCGATGCCGTCATAGGGCATGCGGCGGCGCTGGCCGGAAGCGGCACCGCCTGGGTGCTCGGCACCACCGGTCTGTCGACGGCCGCGCAGACAGCGGTCGAGCACGCCGCTCGGTTCATTGCCGTCGTGCAGGCGGCTAATTTCTCTCCCGGCGTGGCGCTCGTGCTTGATCTGGCCGCGCGGCTGGCGGCGGCGCTGCCAGCAGAGCAGTATGACGCCGAGATCATGGAGATGCATCATCGCCAGAAGCGCGACGCGCCGTCTGGCACCGCGCTCTCGATCGGCGAGGCGGTTCGTCGCGGGCGCGGCGAAGCGCCGGCGGACCATGCGCCGACGACTGATCGGACCGGCCCGCGTGCCTCGGGCGTGATCGGCTATGCCGCGCTGCGCGGTGGTCAGATCGTGGGTGAGCACACGTTGCTGTTCACCACAGGCAGCGAGCAGATCTGCATCAGCCATCGTGCCTTCGATCGGCGCGTGTTCGCGTCGGGCGCGCTGCGCGCGGCGCTCTGGACCGAGGCGCGGGCGCCCGGCCTCTACGGCATGCACGACGTTCTGCAACTAGGATCGATACCGTTTCGATCTGCTTGACCGGGTAGGCACTTTCGGCCACATAAGGGCCGCTCTCTGGAGCGGCGGAAGGAGCATCATGCGCGACAAGGGCGATTTCCTGTTCACTTCGGAATCTGTTTCGGAGGGACATCCTGACAAGGTTGCGGACCGGATCAGCGATACCGTTCTGGATGCGTATCTGCGTGCCGACCCGCAGGCCCGCGTCGCCTGCGAAACGCTGGTCACCACCAACCGCATCGTTCTCGCGGGCGAGGTGCGTGGCGCCGACACGGTGACCGGCGAGGATCTGGAACATGCCGTGCGTGAGGCGGTGCGCGACATCGGCTATGACCAGAAGGGCTTTTCCTGGCGCGCCGCGGAGTTCCAGAACTACCTGCATGCGCAGTCCGCCGATATCGCGGTCGGGGTCGACAGCGCCGGCAACAAGGATGAAGGCGCCGGCGATCAGGGCATCATGTTCGGGTTTGCCACGCGCGAAACGCCGACATTGATGCCGGCGCCATTGCACTACGCGCACGGCATCCTGAGCCGGATCAATCAGTTGCGCAAAGCGCACGATCTGCGCGCGCGCGGACTGCTGCCGGACGCCAAGAGTCAGGTCACGCTGCGCTATGTCGACGGCCGCCCGGTGGCTGCGACCAGCGTCGTCGTTTCGACTCAGCACGAAGAGAGCATGACGCAACCGATGATCCGGGACATGCTCTCCGCCATCGTCGAAGAGGTGCTGCCGGAAGGCTGGATGTGCCCGGCGGACGGTTTCTACGTCAATCCCACCGGCATCTTCGTCATTGGCGGTCCGGATGGCGACGCCGGCCTCACTGGACGCAAGATCATCGTCGACACCTATGGCGGCGCCGCGCCGCATGGCGGCGGCGCGTTCAGCGGCAAGGATCCCACCAAGGTGGATCGTTCCGCCGCCTACGCCTGCCGCTATCTCGCCAAGAATATCGTGGCCGCTGGTCTGGCCGAACGCTGCACGCTGCAGATCTCCTATGCGATCGGCGTTTCGCATCCGCTCTCCGTCTATGCCGACCTGCACGGCACCGGCCACGATGTCGACGAGGCGCGCCTGGAGCGCGTGTTGCGCGAGGTGATGGATCTCACGCCGCGCGGCATACGCAACCATCTTCGCCTGAACCGGCCGATCTATTCGCAAAGCGCCGCCTATGGTCATTTCGGACGCACGCCTGACGCGACGCGGGACGATTTCACCTGGGAGCAGACCGACATCGCCGAGACCTTGCGCGCAGCGCTCCACTGACACACGCACGCTGACACTGCCCAGTCCAATCAAGCCGGCTGCCGTCCGACTGTATGGACGCCAGCGCGGCCATGCGCTGCGTCCGCGCCAACACCGTCTGCTGA
Source organism: uncultured Acetobacteraceae bacterium (assembly GCA_964246745.1). Classification (GTDB taxonomy): domain Bacteria; phylum Pseudomonadota; class Alphaproteobacteria; order Acetobacterales; family Acetobacteraceae; genus Lichenicoccus. The sequence goes on along the minus strand of CAXTRK010000002.1, from coordinate 117,614 downwards.
CGCTGACACTGCCGCGGCTCCGACTGACCGAGACGCAGGCGGCCTTTCCCTTCGCCGCCTTCGGCCGAACGCCCGCTTCACTCTGGCTGGAGGTCGGCTTCGGCAGCGGCGAGCACAGCTTGGCCCAGCACGCGGCCAACCTCGACGTCGGGCTGATCGCCTGCGAGGTGTTCGAGAACGGCATCTGCTCGCTGCTTGGCAGACTGGTGGCGGATGGCGAGGAGGCAGGCGGTCCCCTGCCGGAGATGCTGCGGCTTTGGCCGGGGGACGCGCGCGCACTGCTGGCCGCCCTGCCCGATGGCTGCCTCGAGCGGGTGTTTCTGTTGTTCCCCGATCCATGGCCAAAGACGCGCCATGCGAAACGCCGCTTCGTGCACCCCGACGCCGTCCGCCTGGTTGCGTTAAAGCTGCGGATCGGCGGCGAATGGCGCATCGCCAGTGACGATCCAACCTACCAGGCCTGGATCGGCCAGGTGATGCAAAGCCAGCGCCTTTTCCGCCTCGGGGCGATGCAGGCGGACCGTCCTTGCGGATGGCCGCCGACCCGCTACGAAAGCAAGGCGCTCGCTGCTGGACGCCAGCCGCTGTACTGGAGCTTTATCCGCGAGGAGGGAGGTTTCAAAAGCGCAGCCCGGTGAGCTGTTCCGACAGCGTCCACAGGCGGGCGCCGAGCACCGGGTCGGCGGCCTGCGGGAAAATGCGCGACGGTCCTGGCGCGCCACGCGTCTCGCCAGGCCCGGTCGGGCCATAATACAGTCCGCCCTTGGCCGCGGGCGCCGCTGCCGCATAGAGAGAAGGCAGAGCGCCATCCCGCGCTGGTTGCGCCAGCAGGTTGAAGCCTAGCATCAGCAGCTTTTCCTTGAGCTTCGGCGCCCCGCCCCCTGGGCCGCTGGCGATGATGTCGGTCCTGGCCCAGCCGGGATGTGCTGCCAGTCCCATAAGGTTCCAGCCATTCTGCGCCGCGCGCCGCTGCAGCTCGATGGCGAAGATCAGCATGGCAAGCTTGCTGCGTCCGTAGGCCTGAAACGGCTTGTAGGCGCGCTCCGACTGCAGATCATCGAGATCAAGCCTCGCGCGCCTATGGGCAAGGCTGGCCACGTTGACCACGCGGCCGCCGCTCTCGGCGCGGCACAGGGCGTCCTTCAGCCGAGCGGTGAGAGCAAAGTGGCCGAGATAGTTCACGCCGATCTGCCGCTCGAAACCGTCCTCCGTGGCGACCCGCGTCGGCATGCCCATCAGGCCGGCATTGTTGACCAGGATGTCGATGGCGCCATGCGCGGCAATGACGCCGTCGGCGAAGCGTGCCACGGAAGCGAGGCTGCCGAGGTCCAGCAGTTCGAACCGCGCGCTCGCTGCCGGCATGGCGCTGTGCAGGAGCGATAGCGCGCGCGCGCCCTTGGTCGGGTTGCGTCCGGCCAGGATCGTGTTGGCGCCACGACGGGCAAGACCAAGCGCCGTCTCGTAGCCAATGCCGCCAGTGGCGCCGGTGACGATGGCGATGCGGCCGGCAAGGCTCGGCGCATCGGCCACGCCCCAGCCATGCCTCGTTCGTGTGCCCGCCATGATGTTCCTCCGCTTACGTCAGACCAATGACAAGCATATGGAACCGGTTGCTCGAACCAGGAAGGGCCTGGGTCGCTGCCCTAGTGTCCTGCCTCCGAAGTTTGTCGCCCTTCGCGACAGACTTCAGAGACAAGCAGGCCACTGAAAAGACTTAGCTAGTGCAGCGATTCCGACCGTCACCAAAGGTGCAGATCTTCGGAATCGCTGCACTAGAGCGCCGCGCTCGACCCCTTCCAGATGACGCGGCCGACCAGCTTGAGGGCATCGTGCTGTTCGGGAGAAATGGTCCGCGGCGTAAAGCGTGGATTATCGGTGTGCACGACGAGGCTGCCATCGAGACAGCGCTCCAGCCGACGCACCAGCAACTCGCCCTTGATTTCCAGGACGTGCAGGGCGAGCGAACTGACCGCCGACAAACCGGTGTCGACGAGAAGCAGATCGCCGTGATGCAATGTCGGCTCCATGGCGCTGCCATGCACTTCCAGGCCGATCATGCGCTCCGGCGCGCAATCGAGCCGCGCGCGCAGCCAGTCGGAAGAGACCATCAGCGGCGGACCAGAGTGGTCATCGCTGCCGGACCGCATGATCCGTATTCCCACGAGACTGCGGTGCTGCGGCGCGGCCGGCCCAGCGATCATGCTGTCGTCGCCAACCAGCCACGCCAATGTCGTGTTGCATGCGGCGCAAAGCTGCATGGCGGTCGACAGCTTCATCTCCCCCCCGGCGAGATAGGAGCCCAGTGTGCTGAGTGCCACGCCGGAGCGCAGGGCGACCTGCTTGGTGCCGCCGGATCGCTGGACGAGGATGCGCAACCGCTCGGTGCAGTCCCTGAGAACAGACGGTTTGCCGAGGGGGATGTTTGCTGCGTCGGCTCGGGCTAGATTGCTCGCCATGGTTCGTCCCTTCGCTTGTCGAGGGCGAGCCATGCGGCCGGACGCGGTTGGCGCTTGGCGGCTCGTCCCCTACACCCGACTTACGGAGGCGGCGGCGGATCGGATGCGGGAGAGGCGAGGATTATTCAGGATAGATCCGCGGAAACCGGATGCCCCGCCTGATTATCCGCATCCCGCAGTATCTTGCTCGCGGTTGCCTGATCGCCGGCCTGTTGCCAGGCGGTGGCGATGTTGCGCAGGAACATCGCTCGCGCCGCAAAACCGGCCGGATTGGTGGCCTGAGGCTGCTCCATGAACTTGGGAATGCGGATCTCCCGTCGGGAACGCATGGACTTCTCCACTGATACAATCCAAGACAATTCCAAGTTAGCGGGGCTCGCCTTCAAGTTCAAATGAATCCGCAAAACAGGATAACAGCTAACGTTATTTAAAACTTGGTGATGGCCAAATTGACACGAGTGCTTTCCGGACAGACTTGCTTGCTTATCTGCACACCACGCGGCAAGGCTTTGTTTCTATTCTTTCCAGATGACGCTCAGCTTCCCGCTTCGGCGGCTGCCTGAGCTTCCTCGGTCAGGCGGTGCTCGTTCCTTTTCATAAAGACGAGCGCCGAAACAACGGCAATTCCCGCAATGCATCCCACAGCGATCCCAAGCGGCCCGGAGATCTTCTCCGCCTCCTTGCCGAGCAGATACGCGGCGGTGCCGTAGCCGGCGGCCCAGCCAATGCCGCCCAAGGCGTTATAGAGCAGAAAGCTGGTCCAGCGCATGTGGTTGGCGCCGGCCAGCAAGGCGGCGAAGGTGCGCAGAATGGCGATGAACCGGCCGAAGAACACCACCTTTGCGCCATGCCTGCGGAACAGATAGCGGCCGAGATTGAGCCGTTGATCGTTCAGCCCGATATGGCGGCCGAACCGCGCGAGCAGGCGAAATCCGATGGAGCGGCCGATCAGGTAGCCCAGGTTGTCGCCCATGATGGCGCCAGCGACAGCCGCCGCGATCACCCAGACGATGTTGAGCCGGTGCGTGGTCGCGCAGTAGATCGCGGCGCCAATGATCAGACTTTCGCCTGGCAGCGGCGCTCCCATGCTCTCCAGCATGACCACGAGACCGACAAAGCCGTAGCCGTAATGCTGCAGCAGATGATTGAGATGATGGATCAGGAAGAACGCTTTCGATCAATCAAGCGACAGCCCCCCGTCGTTGAGGCTAGGAACCGCCTCGGTGGGTTGGCTGTCAAGCCAAGGTAGGGCAAGCCAAGGTAGGGCAAGCCAAGGTAGGGCAAGCCAAGGTGGGGAGAGCGTCCTTGAGCATTGACCATTCGCCCAGGCGGGAGGCTCCGTGTGGAAGCTGGCCATCACCACTCACCAGCGCCCTGGTGGCGGGGCGCACCACAGGCTTGTCCACGCTGCGCGCCGAGGCAGGCAGATTGTTCTGGCTTGAAGACAGGCCGTCGGAGGGCCGCAGCGTGCTGTGTGGTTGGACTGCGGGCGGTATCACCGACCTCACGCCGCCGCCGTTCGATGTCGGCTCGCGCGTGCACGAGTACGGAGGCGGCGCCTACGCCGCGCGCGGCGACCGGGTTGCCTTCAGCCACCGGCCGGATGGCTCGGTCTGGCTGATCGAGGGATCTGGACCGCCGCGCGCGGTCTGTACGGTGGACGGTCTGCGCTTCGCCGATTTCCATCTCACGCCGGACACGGGTCACCTCCTGGCCGTGCGTGAGGATCACCGTCGCGGCCATGAGGCGCCTGAGGCGGCGCTGGTCGCGTTGCCGCTCGATGCACCGATCGACCCGGCCTTGAACGCTGGCAAAGAGTTGGTGCGGGGCGCGGACTTCTTCTCCAGTCCGCGCACGAGCGACGACGGCAGCCGGCTCGCCTGGATCGAATGGGACCATCCCGACATGCCATGGGATGCGACCCGGCTGCACGTCGCCGCACTTGCCAGGCAGCCGCAAGGCGATCTTGCCGTGTCCGGATCGCGTTGCATCGCCGGCCTTGAATGCCGCGAGGCGCTGATGCAGCCGCTGTTTGCGCCTGATGGCGCGTTGCATGTCTGCTCCGATCGCAGCGGCTGGTGGAACCTCTATCGCGTGCCGGCCGAGGGCGCGCCGCAGCCAATCTGCCCGATGCCGTGCGAAATCGGCCAGCCGCCCTGGATTTTCGGGCAGCGCTCCTACGGCTTTCTGCCGGACGGCGGTATTGTCGCATCGGTGATCCAGGAGGGCCGCGTGCACGCCATGCGGCTCCGCTCCGGACGGGCTGAGCCTCTCCTGGTTGACGCTGTCGCGGAATGTCCGGTCGTGCTGACGCAGGAGGATGGCACGTGTCGGCTCGGCTGGCTGTCCGCCTCCCCGGACCGGCCGGCAGCGATGACAACGGCCCCGCTCGACCATCTGGAGCAGAGCCGTATCGTCGCCGCGTCGCACGATCCTGGCGCGGCCGCGATGCTGTCACCCGAGGATATCGCCACCCCTGAGACGATCCGCTTTCCGGTCGCCGACGGCAGCTTGGGCCACGGCTTGTTCTACGCGCCACGCAATCGCCGCCATACGGTTCCCGAAGGCGAGCGGCCGCCTTTGCTGGTGATGGCGCATGGCGGCCCCACCGCGATGGCGAGTGCCGCGCTCAACTTGCGCGTGCAATGGTGGACCAGCCGCGGCATCGCCGTGGTCGACGTGAATTACCGCGGCTCGACCGGGTTCGGGCGCGCCAGCCGACGCCGGCTGGAAGGCGCCTGGGGCGTGGTCGACGTCGACGACTGCATCGCCGCCTGCACCTTCCTGATCGAGAGCGGACGGGTCGATCCGCGTCGGATCGCCATACGCGGCAGCAGTGCCGGCGGCTTCACCGTGCTGGCGGCGCTGACCCGTTCGGCCTTGTTTTCCGCGGCCGCCTGCCTCTACGGCATCGGCGACCTGCGTCTGCTTGCTCAACACACGCATAAGTTCGAGTCGCGCTACCTCGACCGGCTGGTGGGCGAATGGCCGCGCGATGCCGCCCTCTATGAGGCCCGTTCGCCGATCCACAACCTGGACGCGCTGCGCTGCCCGGTCATCTTCTTTCACGGGCTTGACGACAAAGTGGTGCCGGTCGCGCAGACCCGGTCGATGGCCGAAGCGCTGCGGGCACGCGGCATTGCCGCCCGCGTGCACGAGTTTGCCGGCGAGGCGCATGGATTCCGTCGCGAGGAGACCATACGCCAGGTGCTGGAACTGGAGCTTGCCTTCTATGGCAGCCAGTTCGGCTTTACGCCGAGCCTGGCTTGACCGAACGAGGCCAGCCCATCAGGCTCGCTGCCTGGACACGGCGGGTCAGATCATGACGAACGACATCACGCGGCGTTTTCGCGGGATCTATCCGGTGGCGCCGACACCGTTCGACGAGCGCGGCGGCATCGACCTTGCGAGCCAGCGACGGGCGATCGATTTCATGATCGATTGCGGCATCGACGGGCTTTGCATTCTCGCCAACTTTTCCGAGCAGTTCGCGCTCAGCGACGAGGAACGCGAACTGCTGACCCGTGCGATCCTCGAGCATGTCGCCGGCCGGGTGCCGGTGATCGCGACCACGACGCATGTGAGTTCGCGCCTGTGCGCCGAGCGCAGCCGCCGGGCGCAAGAACTGGGCGCGGCGATGGTGATGATCATGCCGCCCTACCATGGAGCGACGATACGCGTGGCCGAGCCGGGCATCGCCGCGTTTTTCCGCGTGGTGGCGGACGCCATCGACATTCCCATCATGGTGCAGGACGCGCCGGTCAGCGGCACTTTCCTGTCGGTCGACCTGCTGGCGCGGATGGCGCGCGAGATCCCGCAGATCCGCTACTTCAAGATCGAGGTGCCGCAGGCGGCAAGCAAGCTGCGCGCCCTGATCGAAGCGGCCGGGGACGTGATCGAGGGTCCTTGGGACGGTGAGGAGGCAATCACCCTGATCGCGGATCTCGACGCGGGTGCTACCGGCAGCGTCACCGGGGGTGCTTATGGCGACCTCATCGCGCCGATCATTGCCGACTACCGCGCCGGCCGTCGCGAGGCGGCCATCGCCGGCTACGAACGTTGCCTGCCGCTGATCAACTATGAAAATCGCCAATGCGGGCTGCTCGCCGCCAAAAGCCTGATGCGCGAGGGCGGCATCATCGCCTGCGAGGCGCCGCGCCACCCGCTCGCGTCGCTGCCTCCGCCGGTGCGCGCGGGGCTGATAGAGACGGCGCGCAGACTGGATCCGCTCGTGCTGCGCTGGGGGCGCTGAGGATGGCGCACACTATCGCGCGACGCGGCTTCGTCATGACCACGCTGATGACCGGGTTGACGCTCGCCACCAGGCAGGTGGAGGCGCAGACAATCGATACCAGCGCCTCCGGCCTCGAGGCCGGCGAAGTCAAGATCCCGGTCCGCGACGGCGAGCTTCCCGCCTACGCGGCGCGGCCGCAAGGCACCGGCCCGTTCCCGATCGTGCTGGTCATTGAGGAGATTTTCGGTGTCCATCACTATATAAAGGATGTCTGCCGGCGGCTGGCCAAGGCGGGGTATCTCGGGGTGGCGCCCGAGCTCTATGCACGTCAAGCCGACCTCTCGAAGATGACCGATCCAGAGACCATCGTCCGCGAGGTGATCGACCGCGCGCCAGATGCCACCGTGCTGAGCGATCTCGACGCCACCGCCGCGTGGGCCGCGGCGCATGGGCGCGGCGACGCGGGCCAACTCGCGGTCACCGGGTTCTGCCGCGGCGGGCGCGATACCTGGCTCTACGCCGCGCACAATCCGGCCTTGAAAGCGGCGGTGGCCTGGTACGGCCCTCTCGACGGCACGACCAGCGCGATCCAGCCGCATACCGCGACCTGGGCGGCGAGCCATCTCAAATGTCCGCTGCTCGGCCTCTATGGCGGCGCCGATCCCTCGTCGACGCCGGACCAGAGAGCGCGCGCCGAGGCCGATGCCCACGCCGCTGGCAAGATTGCCGACATCGTGGTCTATCCCGGCGCGCCGCACGGTTTCCATGCGGACTACCGGCCCAGCTACCGGCCCGAGGCGGCGGAGGACGGCTGGAAGCGCATGGTGGCGTGGTTCAAGGCGCATCATGTTGGCTGAGCGGCGCGTGCTCGCCAGATCAGGCAAGACAGGCGATACTCGATGCGATAGTTGAGGGAGTGCCCATGCCGCAGCCCAGCCAATCGGGACCCGACCCGACCCAGGATCCGCGTACGTCCGAAATCCTCGATATTCTCGCCAAGGAAACCCAGCTCGATCGCGCCTTGCTGACATTGGATGCACGCATCGATGAGCTCGGCATTCCGTCGCTCGACATGGTGCAGACCATCTTTGCCATCGAAACCAGATATGACGTCGAGATCGCGGTGGTTGCCGATCAGGCCGGCGCCGAGTTCCAGACCGTCCGCGACCTGGTCGTTCATGCGTTGCGCAGCATTGACGCGGCCCACGAGACGCAATCAAAGCCGGCGAGCGGGATGCAGACCGGTTGATCCGCCGGGTTGCCATTACCGGCCTCGGCGCCATCGCCGCGACCGGCGCTGATATCCCGAAGCTCTGGAGCGCCCTCAAGCGGGGGACCTGCGGCATCGGCCCGATCACGAACATCCCGACCGCACGGCTTTCAACACGCGTCGCCGCGGAAATCCATGGCTTCGATCCGCTGGCGCATTTCGAGGCCAAGCGGCTGGCGCTGCTGGACCGCGCCGTGCAGCTTGCCCTGGTGGCCGCCCGCGAGGCGGTCGTCGATTGCGGCCTCGACACCAGGACCCTCGGCAGCCGCGGCGGCGTCGTGCTGGCTGCGGCGAGCGGTCAGGAGACCATGGATACCGCTTACCACGCCCTCTATGGCGAAGGCGCCGCACGCGTGCATCCCTTCACCGTGCCGCGGGTGATGCCAAGCGGCGCGGTCAGTCATCTCTCGATGGAGTTCGGTCTGCGCGGGCCCACGGTAGCGCTCGCCTCCGCCTGCGCCTCCGCAAACCACGCGATCGGCCATGCCTTCCAGATGGTGCGGTCGGGTATGCTCGACTTCGCCATCACCGGGGGTGCCGACGCCTCCGTCGTGGTCGGCTTCCTGAAAGCCTGGGAAGGTCTGCGCGTGCTCAGCCGTGATGGCTGCCGTCCATTCTCGGCCGATCGCAACGGGCTCGTGATCGGCGAGGGGGCGGCGATGCTGACGCTGGAGCCTTGGGACGCAGCGCTGGCGCGCGGGGCCACCATCCACGCCGAGCTGATCGGCTTCGGCTGCTCCGCCGACGCGGGTGACATCACCGCGCCCGATCCGAACGGCGCCGCGCGCGCGATCGTCGCCGCCCTCGACGATGCCGGGCTTCACCCGGAGGCGGTGGCCTACGTCAACGCGCACGGCACCGGCACCCGCCTGAATGACCGCGCCGAAGTCGCGGCCATGCGTCTGGTGTTCGGCGCGCACCTCGATCGCATGGCGGTGTCGTCGACCAAGTCGATGCTGGGACACTGCATGACCGCGAGCGGCGCTTTGGAACTGGCCGCCACGGCGCTGACCCTGCGGCACGGCATCCTGCCGCCGACCGCGGGCTTCACCACACACGATCCGGAGTGCGACATCGATTGCGTGCCGAATGCGGCGAGAGAGCAGGCGGTCGAGTTCGCGCTCTCCAATTCATTCGCGTTCGGCGGCCTGAACGCCTCGTTGATCGCGCGGCGCGCGTCCGCACGGCCGCATCGCAGGATGGAGTTTGCATGATCCCGCATATCAACCGGATCGGCACCGCGGTGCCCGAGCACGACGTGCATCTGCCGTTTCTCGGTTTTGCCCGCACCCTGCTGGCCTCTGACCGCGCGCGGCTCGTCTTCGATCGCATGGCGGAGCGATCGGGGATCGCGCACCGCTACTCGGACTTCCGTCCCGGCGTCCTCGCGGCCGGCGAAATCGATGCGGACGGCTTCTATACGCGTGGCGCCTTCCCGAGCACGGCGGCGCGAATGCGCCTGTATCAGCCCCGTGCGCGCACGCTGGCGCTGCGGGCGGTGGCGGCGCTCGACCTCGGCGCGGAGCGCCACCGTATCACCCATGTGGTGGCGGCCTCCTGCACCGGGTTCACGGCGCCCGGGCTCGATCTGCAGTTGGTCGAGGCGCTCGGACTGCCGCGTTCGGTCGGGCGCACGCTGATCGGCTTCATGGGGTGCTCCGCCGCGGTTCCGGCACTCCGCGCGGCATGCGAGGCGGTACGTGCCGACCCCGCTGCCCGTGTGCTGGTGGTGAACTGTGAACTCAGCACGCTGCACTTCCAGGAGACCTCCGACCTGGAGACGGTGCTATCGTTCATGCTGTTCGCCGACGGCGCCTCAGCCGCCCTGGTCACCGCCGATCCGGTCGGCCTGGCGATCCAGGATTTTCAGAGCGCCGTCATTCCTGAGAGCGCCGACATGATCACCTGGCGGATCGGTGACCAGGGGTTCGACATGCATCTGTCCGGCAAGGTGCCGAGCCGGATCATGAGCGTCCTGCGCGACGAGCTGGAGGGGGATGCTTCCGGCATTCTGCGCGGCCAGGGCACCCAGGCGTACGATCTATGGGCGGTGCATGCCGGCGGACGCACCGTGCTGGACGCGGTCGAACTCGGCCTTGCCCTCGACCCACGGCTGCTGCGTCACTCCCGCGCGGTGCTGCGCGACTACGGCAACATGTCCTCGGCCACGGTGATGTTCGTGCTCGCCCGCATCCTCGCCGAGCGGCAGGGCGAAGCCCAAGGCGAGCAAGGCCTCGGCATGGCGTTCGGTCCCGGCATGGTGGCGGAGAGCTTCCGCTTCCGGCTCGCCGCCGCCGCATGATCGATCTCTCCACCCGCGCCGCCGGGCCGGAGATCCTTGATCGTGACGATGTCGGCCCGGAAGTCTTTGCGCACGTCATGGACGATCTCGCCTCCGTCAGCCGCGTGCTGCTGGCGCATGCGCCGACGATCGGCTTTTTGCAACGGGCGACGCGCGGCCTGGCGCGCGGCGGCTCGATCAGCGTGCTGGATGTCGGCTGCGGCGAGGGCGACCTGTTGCGCCGCATCCGTCGTTGGGCGGATCGGCGCGGCCTGCGCGCACGCCTGATGGGGCTTGATCTCAACCCGCGCAGCGCGGTCGTGGCCACCGCGCGCACGCCGGGATCAATGCGCATCGACTACGTCACCGGCGACGTCTTCGACCATGATGGCAGTGCCGATTTTGTGGTCAGCTCGCTGTTCGCCCATCACTTGACCGACTCGCAGGTGATCCGCTTTCTGCGATGGATGGACGATCATGCGGCGCGCGGCTGGCTGGTGAATGACCTGCATCGCCACTGGATCGCCTATCGTGGCTTCGGCCTGACTGCCCGCCTGGCCCGCTGGCATCCGATCGTGCGCCTGGATGGACAGATGTCGGTCGCGCGGAGCTTTCGCGCCGCGGAATGGCATGCAGCACTCGAACAGGCGGGAATCGCCGCGCGGGTGCATTGGCGGCCGATGTTCCGGCTCTGTGTCGAAAACATCCGCGCTTAGACCATGCCGCCGATCACCGAGGCCGATATACGCCGCCTCATGCCGGTCTCGATGGTCGAGGCCGGGCGCGCCTATCACCGTCACGGCCGCGTGCTGGAACGTCGGCGCACAGGCGACGGCAACACCATTCAGGCCAAGGTCCGGGGCAGCCGGCCGAGGCCATACCAGCAGACCATCGAGCTGGGGTCGGAGCGCCAGCCGCGTGCGGTCGGCGTCTGCACCTGCCCGGTCGGCATCAACTGCAAGCATGTCGCGGCCGTGCTGTTCGCCTCGATCGGCGAGACCGACGGCGGCACGGCTGCGCTGCCCGGCGAGATCGAACGCTGGCTGGCCGCGATGCAGGCGCTGGCACGGGAGGACGGCGAGGACTACGAGCCGACCGTCCGCAAGCGGCTGATCTATGTACTTGCACAGAATTCCAGTTCGAGCGCGCTGTCGCTGTCGCTTGCCTCGATCGAGATCAAGCGGGACGGCAGCGTGTCGAGACAAACGCGGTCGCTGTCGCTGCATCAGGTCGCCGAGCCCACGAACCAGCCCAAGTTCCTGCGCCCGTCCGACCGGGAGATCTTCTGGCGGTTGCTGCATGGCGCCGGCCCTGAGTCGGGCGAGGCATTCGCCGACACGCTGCGCCTCGTTCTCGGCACCGGCCGGGCACGCTGGGGCGACCCGCTCGGCGCCATCGTCAGCGAAGGCGAGGCGGTGGCCGGCGAACTCTGCTGGCGCACCGACGAGACCGGCAACCAGCGGCCGGACCTGCGCGTGCCGGATCCGCTGATCGGGCTGCGCATGGCGCCGCCGCGCTACTTCGATCCGGTGCGGGGACGGCTTGGACTGGTCGCGCTCGACGTGCCGGCGCCGATGCTGCGCACCCTGCTCGCAGCCCCGCCGCTGCCGCCGCAGCTCGCAGGCAGGGTGCGCGACGAGCTACGCAACCGGCTGTCGCGGACGTCGTTGCCGCTGCCGCGGGAGTTGGCGCCGACGCGGATCCTCGACCGCGTGACAACACCGCGGCTCGACCTGATCGCGGGCGCGCTGCCATTCAACCCGCAGCTCACGACGCGTCATGACCGACACGGCGAGCGCTACGGGACGGGCCCGTTCCAGACGGCGCTGGCCCGGTTGTCGTTCCGCTACGGGCCGCTGCTGCTGCCGCATTCGAGCGGGCGCACCCGCATGATGCAGGATGGCCAGCTCTTCCAGGTCGATCGCGATCATGCGGCGGAAGCGCGGGCGATGCAGCGTCTGCGCGGGCACGGCTTCGCGCGTGTCGGCTCGGTGGCATTCACGCCGCCATCGCATCCGAACGCCGGCGATCTGCTGCTGCTTGCGGATGACGATGAACTGCCCTGGATCGATTTCATGCTCGAGGACGTGCCTCGCCTTGAGCGGGAAGGCTGGGAGGTCGTGGTCGCACCGGATTTCCCGGTGCGTATCGTGGCCGCCGACGGCGCGTTCGACGCGAGCGTGCAGGAAGGCTCGGGCATCGACTGGTTCGAGTTCGGCCTCGGCGTCATGGTGGCGGGCGAGCGGATCGATCTGGTTCCCGCCCTGATCGAGGCGCTCGGCAAGGACGCGCTTATCGGGGCGACGGCGGACGCGGCGCCGCTGCTGCTGCGTCTGCCGGACGGACGCCTGCTGGCGGTGCCGATGGAGCGGCTGCGGCCGATCCTGGGGCCGCTGCTGGAGTTGTTCGAGGGCGGCATCACCGCCGAGGGCGGCGGGTTGCGGCTATCCCGCGCCAAGGCCGCCGAGCTTGCCCTGCTGGAGGCGGCTGGCGGCGCCGCCGGGATCGCCTGGCGCGGCGGCGAGACGATGCGCGCGCTGGGACAGCGGCTGCGCGATACCGGCGGCATTCCGACCTCGACATTGCCGGCCAGCTTCGCCGCAACGTTGCGGCCCTATCAGGCGCGCGGCGTGGACTGGCTGCAGTTCCTCGGCGGCGCCGGGCTCTGTGGCATCCTCGCCGACGACATGGGGCTGGGCAAAACCGTGCAGGCGTTGGCGCATCTTTCGATCGAGCAGGCCGAAGCACGGCTGGACCGCCCGGCGCTGGTGGTCTGTCCGACCAGCCTGATCGCGAACTGGCGCGCGGAGGCGCTGCGTTTCGCGCCCAGCCTGCGCGTGCTGACCCTGCACGGACCCGACCGGGCGGCCCGCTTCGAGCAGATCGCCGCGCACGATCTGGTGCTGACCACCTACCCGCTGCTGGCGCGTGACCACGCGGCGCTGTCGTCGCAGGCTTGGCACGTGGTGATCCTCGACGAGGCGCAGACGATCAAGAACCCGCTCGCCGCCACCTCCAAGCTCGCCCGCACGCTGGAGGCGCGCCAGCGTCTGTGTCTCTCCGGCACGCCGATGGAGAACCATCTGGGCGAGCTTTGGTCGCTGTTCGATTTCCTGATGCCGGGCTTTCTGGGCGACCGGCAGAGCTTCGGCCGGCGCTTCCGCGCCCCGATCGAGAAGGGCGGCGACGTCGAACGCCAGGCCCAGCTCGCCCGCCGCGTCTCGCCGTTCCTGCTGCGGCGGACCAAGCAGGAGGTCGCCGCCGACCTGCCGCCGAAGAGCGAGATCGTCGAATCCGTCGAGATGGACGATGCGCAACAGGCCGTGTACGAGGGCATCCGGCTCGCCATGCATGCCAAGGTCAAGCGCGCGATCCATCAGCGCGGCCTCGCCGGCTCCGGCATCATCATCCTCGACGCGCTGCTCAAGCTGCGTCAGGTGTGCTGCGATCCGCGCCTGCTGAAGCTCGCGAGCGTGCGGGCGTCCACGAAAACCGGCGGCGTCGGCTCCGCCAAGCTGGAGCGGCTGCTGGAATTGTTGCCGATGCTGCTGGAGGAAGGCAGACGGGTGCTGCTGTTCTCGCAGTTCACCAGCATGCTGGCGTTGATCGAGACGGAACTGCGCGCGCGGCGGTTGCCTTACGTGCTGCTCACCGGCGACACGCGCGACCGCGGCGAGCCGATCCGTCGTTTCCAGTCCGGCGAGGTGCCGTTGTTCCTGATCAGCCTGAAGGCGGGCGGGGTCGGGCTGAACCTCACCGCGGCGGATAGCGTCATCCACTACGATCCGTGGTGGAACCCGGCCGTCGAGGACCAGGCCACGGACCGCGCGCATCGGATCGGCCAGGACAAGCCGGTGTTCGTGCACCGGCTGGTGACCACCGGCACCATCGAGGAGAAGATGGAAGTGTTGAAGTCGCGCAAGCAGGCCCTCGTCGCGGGCGTGCTGGGCGCCGATCCCACCGGCGCGCTCTCGCTCACCGCGGACGACGTTGAAGCCCTGTTCGCCGCCGCCTGAAGTCGACGTGATCGTGGTCGGGCTGGGGCCGACCGGGGCGACAGCGGCAAACCTGCTCGGCACGCTCGGCATCCGCACCCTGGTGATCGAGCGGCAGGATGCGATCGATCAGCGCCAGCGCGCGATCGCCATCGACGAGGACGCGCTGCGTGTCTGGCAAAGCGTCGGTTTGCTCGAGCCGATGCTGGCCCATATGCACGACCGGATCACCATGCATCTGCATCATCGGGGACGCATCTTTCTAAGCTGCGATCTTGAGGGACGTGGCCGTCAAGGCCTGCCCGGCACCTGCTTCTTCCATCAGCCCTCGATGGAGCAGACGCTCCGCGACCAGTTGGAGGGAAGTCTCCGGGCCTACGTCCGGATAGAGGCCGGGCGCGAAATGGTGGGCATCGACCAGGACGCGGACGGCGTCACCGCCACCTTGTTGCGCGCATCGGACAACACGACGCATACGGTGCGCGCGCGCTATCTGCTTGGCTGCGACGGCGGTTCAAGCACGACGCGCAAGCTGCTCGGCATCGAATTTCCGGGCCGGACGCTCCGGGAGCCCTGGATCGATATCCAGGCCCGCACGCCGGATTGGCCCGATCCGGCCGGACGGCTCGACTTCAACTTCATTGCTGAACCGGCCCGGCCGGGCGCCGAATGCGTCGCCGGCGCCGGGCTGCGCCGCTGGGAGTTCCGACTGCGCGCCGACGAGGACCCCGAGATGGCCCGCTCGCCGGAAGGGATCGCCGCCCTGCTTGCCTGGCGCGGGGTCGATGCCCGACGCGTTGAAATCGTGCAAAGCTGGATCTACGTCTTTCACAGCCGCCAAGCCAGAAGCTGGCAGCGCGGACGGGTCTTTCTGTGCGGCGATGCGGCCCATATCATGCCCCCCTTTACCGGTCAGGGCGTCAGCTCCGGAGTGCGCGATGCCGGCAACCTGTGCTGGAAGCTCGCCGCCGTGCTGCGCGGCGAGGCGCCTGGATCGTTGCTGCAAAGCTACGAGAGTGAACGCCGGCCGAACGTTGTCTCGCTGACGCGGTTCTCAAACCGGGTCGGCGCCATCGTCATGGTGCAAAGCCCGACTCTCGCCGCCTGCCGCGACATCGCCTGTCGCACAGCCGCGCGGATGCCTTGGCTGGGCTCACGCATCCGCCGGTTCCATATCAGGCCCGAATGGATTTCCGGGCCTGGATGGTTCGCAGGGCGCGGCGCCCGCAGCCCGGCCGGCAGGTTGCTCTGGCAGCCCTGGGTCATTCCGGCTTCCGGCACCCGCTTGCGTCTCGATGATGTGCTTGGTTCCGGCTGGAGCTATCTTTCCTGGCGGGTGCCGCGCATGCCGCCCGGCTTGCTCCGTCGGGGCGTACGCGAATGGCTGGTGCATCCGCGGGCACGATCCTGGCACCGGCTAGCCGAGGGCGAGCTGGTCGACATCGAGGATAAATTACGTGTGCTGTTCCGGCGTCACCGAGCCCGTGGGCTGCTGATCCGGCCCGATCGCTTCATCTACGGCTCGGATCGAGATCAGCTCGAACTCGAGAAGTTCGACAGGTCATCATAAAAGACCCGTCTTCAGGGAACATCGATCCCATCTCAGGATCAAGATCGTCTTTTCAGACGTTAAGGAGATCGTAACAGACTTAACTTTTCTCTTCGAGACGAGTCATAGGCATGATCGGGCTACGTTCGCAATTCCGCGGCGTGGCAGGCGCCAGCCACCTGGCGCCTGCCGGTCTGATCGGAGCTTCCCATGACGTATATCAATGCCATTCCCACACTTGAAGACGCACTCCGTCCAGCCCTTGGCGCGGAAGTCCTCGCGAAGAGAGCCCCGCATTACGCCAACCTGGCATGCAGGCATGACGTGCAGGACCGGACATTCTGGTGCTTTCTCAATCCGCAGCGCCGGCCCAGCTTCACCGAGGAACTTCTCACCGACCTGCATGCCGTCCAGGATCATATCGCCCAGCTCGCTGACATTCGGGCGAACAGCAGGTCGGCCTCTGTCGGATGGGTTGTACTCGGATCCCGCACGCCAGGAATTTTCAGTCTTGGCGGCGATCTCACGGTATTTTCCAGAAAGATCAAGGCTCGCGACAGCGAAGGATTGCGTCAATACGCCTATGCCTGCGTCAATATAGGATACAATAACGCCAGCGGATACGGCGGCAACGCGGTAAGCATCGGCCTGGCTCAAGGCGAGGCGCTGGGCGGCGGCTTCGAAAGCCTGCTTTCGTGCGACGTGCTGGTGGCGGAGCGCCGCGCCCGGTTCGGGCTGCCGGAGGTCATCATGAATCTCTTCCCCGGCATGGGGGCGCACTGCTTCCTGACGCGACGCATCGGATCGGCCGCGGCGATGCGGATGATCCTGTCAGGAGAGGTTTTCACCGCCGAGGCCATGCATGCCATGGGCATTGTCGATGTGCTGGCGGAGGACGGAGCCGGCGAGGAGACGGTGCGGCAATACATCCTCGGCAACCAATCAAGGCATCACGCCCATTCCGTGGTCTACAAGGCGCGCCGCCGGGTAAGTCCGGTGAGCCTGCACGAATTGCGTGATGTCACCGACATGTGGGTGGAAGCGGCGATGGAACTGACGGAAAAGGATCTCCGCCGGATGGCGCATCTCGTTGCCGCACAGGACCGCAGCCGCCAGCGTCAGGCGCTCACCGCGAGCAGTGCGGCGGAATAGCTCGTGCGCCAGTGCCCTAGCGGAGTCGTTTGCGAGGGCGATTCACGCTTCAGGTTGAAGTCAACCTGAAGCGATCGCGCTCTAAGGCTGGCCTTTGGAATCCGGACTCATCGGATTCTCGAAGCTCAGCCTTGAGCGGGTTCGGCAGAGCTGTCGCCGGCTTGACCGGCGGCGTATCGATCGAGCTCCCGGCAGGTCCGCTCCCATTCACGATGCAGCTTGGCGATCAGCATGGCGCCATCCCGCAAGAGAGCGGCTTCGGGAAGCGTCTTCCACGGTGTGCAAAGGTCACGCAAGGCCTTCGCTCCGACATTGGCGCCAATGCTGGACAGGGAATGCGCCTCGGAGCGAAAGCGGATCACGTCATTCATCTCCAAGGAGGCCTCGATCTGCGCCAGCACCGACGAGCCGTCCAACTTGAAAGTTTCGAGGACGTGTTTGAGGAAGGGTGTTCCGCCCAGGACATTGAGATCTTCAAGGACCTGGTGATCGAGGGCGGGCGAGGGCTCGGCCTTTGGTTTGAAGGAGACGACGTTGTCTCCGGTCCAGCCGGGAACCGTCTTTTCCAGAGCCTCGATCAGGGCCGCGGTTCTCACCGGCTTGACCAGACAGGACTGCATGCCAGCCTTGAGGCACCGTGCGCGTGTCTGCGGCGTGGCGTCCGCCGTGAGCGCGATCAATGGAACACGCGTGCCGCCGAGTATCGACAAGCCGTAGAGTTCGGCCGTCTGAATGCCACCCATCGCCGGCATGTTGACGTCGAGCAACGCCACGTCGACGTCGCCATCCGTCAGGATCGCGAGCGCCTGTTCTCCATCGGTTGCAAACACCGTGCTGAAACCGGCGCTTTCCAACATTCTGGAGACGATCGATCGGTTGAGCGCATTGTCGTCGGCGACAAGAACCCGCAGTGCCGTCCGTCGCGACGAAAGCAAACCCGTCGCCGGCGACGCGCCGCTTGAGGCGATGGTCACGCATTGGGCCGCCGCGATCCGGACCGCGTTGTGCAGTTCCGCAGCCGTGCTGTGCTGACTGACGGTGGTCGCGAAGCGTTCGCGTATGACTTGTGTCGGCAATCCGGTGGCATCGCCGCGCACGACCTGTATCGCGGCGCCTGCGACAGGTGGGATGGCGGCGCCGCTTCCCTCCTGCACGAAAGCGACGGTGGGGCTCTGTGAGCCGGTGTCGTCGCGTGCCGCAAGCCGCTGGCGCATGAAACGCGCCCAGTCGAGGTCGGCGGAAACGAAGACAAAGCTCGACGTGCTTGGCGCGTCCCGCGGCGCCGCGTCGCGCGCGAGTTCGACCAGGACCCAGAAGGTGCTGCCCTTGTTGGGGGTGCTTTCGACGCCGATGGCGCCGCCCATGAGCTGGATCTGGCGCTTGCACAGCGCCAGACCCAGACCGGTGCCGCCGTAACGATCGAGGATCGTCGGATCGGCTTGCGTAAACAAGCCGAAAATATCCTCCTGTGCGTCGTTGGCGATACCGATGCCGGTGTCCATGACTTCAAGCCGCAGCCGAACCACTCCATCGCCTGTGTCGATGCCGTCGGCCGCAAGCGTGACCGACCCGGCAGAGGTGAACTTGATCGCATTGCCGCAGAGGTTGAGCAGCACCTCGCGCAGGTGGCGCTCGTCGCCGACGAGGTGCTGCGGCGTGCGGCTCGCGATATAGGTGTTGATGAGCAAGCCCTTGCGCTGCGCCTCTACCGCGACAAGGCCTTTCACCGCGCCGAGCAGATCGACCAGGTCGAATGGCCTGACCTCGACACGCGCGCCCCCGACCTCGATGCGCGAATACTCCAACACATCCTGGATGAGGGAGAGCTGGCCATCGGCGGCGCTGTTGATGGTGGCCACCATTTCCGTCTGGGCGCCGTCCAGGTGTGTCGCCTGCAGCAGTTCAGCGGTGCCGATGATGGCGTTCAGAGGGGTTCGCAGCTCATGGCTGACGCCGGCAAGAAACAGGCTCTTGGCGCGGTCCGCCCGCTCCGCCTGCCTGCGCGCGTGGGCGAGCTGCCGGATCAGCGCGAATGAATAGGCCGGCAGAACGATCAGGCCGGACATCAGGCCGAGCGACAGGCTCAGGTGATCGCGCCAGAAGGTGTCGGCGGCGATCAGCACGCCGAAGCCCGCGGCACTGGCCAGGGATGCGGCGAAGATGTAGCCGCCGCCAAAACGGAACCCGTTGCCGATGATAATCCAGAGATAGACGACGTAGAGGAAGGCTGTGACTTGGCCGCCCGCGGCCATCATGATCGTCGTGCCGGTGACATCGAGCAGGATTGCAAGGCTGCGGCGCAACACGCAGAAGCGCGGCAGGAGCCCCAGGAACGCCATCAGGGCAAGACCGCAGACAAGCCAGGCGAGAACCGGACCCGCCCACTGTCGAAGCGAGGCGTCGTGTGGCAGGAGCAGCGTGAACAACAGCATGAGGCTGCCGGCGATGATCCGGTTCACTCCCATGATGGCGTCACCCTGGAGGTGCGCCGGAATGGTGTGGAAGAACCGGGCGGCGGCTGATCGTGCCTTGCCGAACGGCAGACGCGCCGGCTCGAACGGCTTGCCGTCAGGAGAAGAGTGATGATTGAAGCCCGACATCCAGACCGTTCCTCGATAGCCTCGGCCGCGGCACCAAAGCCGGCCTAAACTCCGTTATTGGTCATCTCGCCCGGAAGCGGCGCCAGATCTATCGATAGCACAAGCCGGGCCGGCTGATCAGCGTGTCTCAGGCGCGTCCGTGCGATACGCGCGAGCGGCGGGCGAGGCTGTCGACGATCACCGCGATGGCGAGCACGCCGCCGGTGATCATGTAGCGCAGCGACGAGGACAGATCGAGCAGCGTGAGGCCATTGGAAATCGACTGGATGACGATGATGCCGAGCAGCGCCGAATAGGCGCTGCCGCGGCCGCCAAAGAGGCTGGTGCCTCCGATCACCGCCGCCGCGATGGCGTCGAGGTTCACGTCGCCGGTGCCGGCCTGTTGGCTTGCCGAGGCAAGCCGCGCCGAGGAGAGCACGCCGCCGAGTGCCGCGAACATCGAACAGAGAATGAAGGCGCTCGTATAGATGAGCCGGACGTTGATGCCGGAGCGTCGCGCCGCCTCACGGTTGCCGCCCACGGCGGTGATCCAACGGCCCCAGGTGGTTCGTGTCAGCGCATAGTTCAACGCGACGACGAGCGCCGCAAACAGTCCGAACATCCACGGAATGCCGCGGTCGGTGTCCAGATAGAAAACGATGCCCGCGAGCACAACCGCGAGCAGCGCCGCGCGGATCACCAGCATGTTGAGCGATTGCGAGGAGAGGCCGGCCGCGCGCCTGCGTGCCGCCGTACGGAAACCGGTGACGAACACGGCGAGGCCGGCCAGGGCTACGATGATGTAGGCGACACTATGCGGCATGAACAAGGATTGACCGAAATTCACCATGGGTGAACCGTACGGCAGGTTGATCGAGCCGGTGTCGCCGAGAATGTAGAGCTGCAGTCCGAGAAAGGCGAGCAGGCCGGAAAGTGTCGAGACGAAGCTCGGCATCCCGAAGCGGTTGAACAGTTCCGCGTAGAGCAGGCCGATCACCAGGCCGGCAGCCAGTGCGACGATGATCGCAAGCCATACCGGCCAGCCGGCATTGACCCAGAGCACGCCGACAAGGGCCGAGGCGAAGCCGCTGACTGACCCCACCGAAAGGTCGATCTCGCCGACCATGAGGATGCAGACGATGCCGAGGGAGATCACACCCACGGTGGAACAGTCAAAGATCAGGTTGACGAGATTGTTGCTCGAGAGAAAGACCGTGTTCAGGCTTTCGAAGACGGTCCAGATGATGGCCAGGCCGACGACGACCGGGAGTGCGCCGAGTTCGCCCGAACGTACGCGGTCGAAAAAGGCACGCGTCACGCCGCCGAAGCCGGTGGCGTGCTTGACCCGCTCGTCGCTGCGATCGAGCAGCGGCGCTGCCGACGCGGGCTTTTTAACATCGTCGCTCACGGCCGCTCTCCTTCCCTGTCGTCACGTTGCGCCTGGCGTCGCCCGGACCTGCGGGAGACCGAATTGTCGGAGGCCCCGGTGATGGCGCTGACCAGCTCCTGGTTCGACGCGTCGGGATAGAAGATGCCGTTGTTGCGTCCGAGCCGGAGCACGACGATGCGGTCCGCGACGGCGCGTACGTCCTCCATGTTATGGCTGATCATGACGACGCCCAGTCCGCGCTCACGTACCCGCTCGATGAGATCGAGGACTTCCGCCGTCTGGGCGACACCCAGAGCGGCGGTCGGCTCGTCGAGCAGGATGAGTTTGGGCTCGAGCAACAAGGACCGCGCGATCGCGACCGTCTGGCGCTGGCCGCCGGACAGCGAGCTGACCGCCTCGCGGACACTCGGAATGCGCGCCGACAGCTCGCGCAGCAAGGTCCAGGCGCGCATCTCCATCGACACCTCGTCGAGTTGCAGCGGGTGCAGCTCCTTGCCGAGAAAGATGTTGGCGACGACGTCGAGATTTTCGCACAGCGCCAGATCCTGGAACACGGTGGCGATGCCGAGCGACAGCGAGGCGCTCGGATCGTTCAGGGTGACGGGCTTGCCACGGAAGCTCATGGTGCCGGAGCTGGGCTGATGCACGCCCGCGAGAACCTTGACCAGCGTCGACTTGCCGGCGCCGTTGTCACCGACCAGGGCGACAACCTCGCCGGCCCGCACATCAAGGTCGATGTCCGTCAATGCCGAGACGGCTCCGAAATGCTTGGAAATGCCGCGCAGGCTGAGCACCAGCTCGCCCGCGGGCTCTGGTCGCTGCACCATGTCTGTCATGCGCGGCACATCCTCAAACAGGTTGGAGCGTCAGGAGGTGATGCCGAGCTTGGAGCAGCCGGTCTCATAGCGGCCGGTGCACAGCACCGAGGCGGGTTCGATCGGTTTGCCGTTCACGTCCTTTTCGATGATGTCGGACTTGATGTTCTCGCGCGTGATCAGCGTTGGCGTGAAGAGCTGGGTCGGCGTGCCGAACAGGGTGGTCGTCGCTGTCGGCTGCTGGCCACGGAGCAACTGCATCGCCACCTTCGCCGCCGCCGCCGCAACGATTTCGCTTGGCTTCGAGATGGTATTGTACTGGTCGCCGGCGATGATGAGCTGCAAGCCCGCGATCGTCGCGTCATTGCCGGTCACCGGCGGCACGGGATTGACGCCGGCCGCCTTGAACGCGGCGATGGCGCCCCCAGCGGTGCCGTCATTGGCGGCAACCACGCCCACGATCTTCTTGCCAAAACGTGAAATCTGGCCGCTCACCCATTGCTGCGCCTTCGACGGCTCCCAGTCCGGCGTGTCGTACTCGGCGAGCGTCTTGTAGCCGCCGGTCGCCAGGCCTTCGTGGGCGCCCTTCTTGATCAGGCCGGCGGCGGCATCCGTCGGCGAGCCGTTGACCTCGAGGATGCCGTCGCCGCCTGTTGAAATTCCGGTCGCCTTGAGGTGATCGACCAGCGAGGTCGCGATCATCTTGCCGATTCCTTCATTGTTGAAGGAAACGTAGTAGCTGGCCTGTGCCGAAGGGATCGGCCGGTCATAGGCGATCACCTTGATACCCTGGCTCTGCGCCTGCTTGACCAGCGACGCGGCGGCGGTGGAGTCGACCGGGTCGAGAACAATCGCCTTGGCGCCCTGCGAAATCACCGAGTTGAACTGCTGCTGCTGCCGCGACGCGTCGGCGTCCGCGTTCTGATAGAGCACCGTGCAATGCGGGCAAAGTATCTTCATTTCGCGCACGAAGCCGGGACGGTCATGCTGTTCGTAGCGGGTCGAGCCCTCATCGGGCATGAGGAACGCCACCTTGGCGTGCGAGACATTGGCGGCGAACGCCGCCGTCCCGTTCGCCAGTCCCAGCACGAGTGCTGCCGAGCCGAGCAATTTTCCCACCAACCCAGTCGCGCAGGCATCGTGGTTCCTGACAGACGCTTTCATCGTTTTCCTCTCTGTTGCAGCATGTTCCGTCATGCGTCGCCGGCTTGGCGCGCATTCTTTGGTCAGATATCGTTAAGGTATTGAATCGGAACGCGGTCGGAGCTCGGAACATAACGGACGCGAACGATGGAATACGACTTTGCAGTCGCGCCAGACTGATTCCAGAATTGCCGATGGCATGCCATGTTTCCTCACAGTCCCGTTGCGCGCCACAACAAAGTACGCGGCCGGAGCTGAATTGTTAGTGGCACGATACGGCATCCGAGCGACGCCGACTACCTGGATCAAGGCTGTCGATCGATACTTTGTTGCCTTTCTGGCGAAAGCGGGCCAGCTAGCGGTTCAAGACTGCTCGCCCGGAGAAACAACCATGCAGACGGTATGCTCCCGGCTGATGTGCCGACAGGCGCGTATGGCATCGTCCCGCGTAAGTCCGGTCAGGCGCGCACGATAGAGATGCGCCCTGCCGACACCGGACCCGGCGATCTCGGTATGCGCTCCCGACGAGAGTCCACCGGCGCGTGAGCGGGCCCGACTGACCGCACGGCTGGCCTGATGCGCGGTGCCGAAGGCGCCGACCTGGATCGCCCATTTGCGCGCGGCGCCGGAGCTCCGGCCGCGGGAGAGCGGCGCGCTCTCGGCCAGCTTATGCCAGGCAATCCGGTAGCTGACGGGAGGTGCTGACACTGGCGCCTCGGCGACCTGCACTGGCTGCCCGTCGCCCGGATCACGCCAATGCCGATGCGCCCACGCCATGCGAACCGTACGGGTCCGGCTTTGGATCAGGTGATTTGCCACCATGAGATCAGCTTCGGACCGGCTCGCGGGATAGCTTCCAGCGATCTGCGGCCCGATGATGGCGACATATTGCCGCGTCTCGTGCGGCAAGGCGCGGTCGTGCGTCAGGAAATCGTCGAGCCGGCCAGGTCCGGTATTATACGCGGCGAGAAAGCCGGGCGAGCCATAGATATCGTACATCTGGCGCATGTATGCGGCCCCGGCCATGATGTTGTCATGCGGGTCGAACGGGTCGGGGCCGAGCACATACTGGGCGCGCATGTCATCGTAGGTTGGCGGCATGAGCTGCATCAGCCCCATTGCCCCAGGCGCCGAGGTGACGAACTGACCGTTGATGAACTCATGGCCGCCGGATTCCTGCCGCATCACGGCGCGTATCCAGCGTTCCGGAACGTCGAAGCGTCGCGCCGCCGCCTCGATATAGGGTCTCCAGGGATCGCCAGGGGGTCCCGGCGGCGCGTAGAAGTGACGGGCGTGGGCGCGATAGTCCGCCGCCTCCTGGCCGGCCGGCATGGTGTCTGGACGTGGCAGCGTTCCGCACGCCGCCAGGAGAGCAATCGGCAGCAACGCCGCGAGCGGACGCAGGGAGCACATCCAGGCTCGTACGCGGCGTCTGGTCTGTCGCGTCATATCCCTCCCCAGGGAAGCCGTCGAGCCATGCCGGGTTTGCAGCTTGTTCGCGCGGGAACTTACCGTAAGCCGTTACATCCAAATCATCTTTTCCGCAACACGTTCCGCCTTGCGCGATTGGCCGCCGGCGCCGGCCTTGGGACGCATCCCCCCATTCTGAATTGCTCAGGTGGGGCGGATCGGCTACGCGACCGTCATGAGCGCTAATTCCGCCAGCCATAAGGACGTGACGCGGCTGCTGCTGGACGCGACCGGCGGACACGGGGCGCGGCGCCTCGCGGTGGGCCGGGACGTGAGCGGCGGCCTGGCGCAGTGGCAACTCGCCTGTTCACTGGGCTGGCTCGACATCAAGCTGCGCTATCGCGGCTCCGCCCTTGGGCCGTTCTGGCTGACCTTGTCGACCGCGGTCATGGTCGGCTCGATGGGACTGATCTACGGCACGCTGTTCGGCATGGTGCTGCGCACCTACCTGCCGTTCCTGGCACTCTCGCTGATCCTGTGGCAATCCGCCATCAGCGGCGTCGCTGGCGAGGCCTGCACGGTGTTCGTCGATGCCGAGCAGATCATCCGCTCGGTGCGCATGCCCTTCACGGTGCAGGTGCTGCGCTGCCTGGTGCGCAACGCCATTGTTGTTGGGCACAACCTGGTCGTGGCAATCGGCGTGTTCGCGATCTTCGATGTGTGGCCCGGCCTGGAGGCGCTGCACGCGATTCCCGGGGCGGCGCTCTGGCTGATCGACGGCTTCGCCGCCTGTTTCCTGTTCGGCAGCATCTGCGCGCGCTACCGCGACATACCGCCGATCATCGGCAGCATCATGCAGATCGCCTTCTACATCACGCCGGTCATCTGGCAGCCCGGACAGCTCGGCCGGCATGGATGGTGGTTGCCGATCAATCCGTTCTACGACCTTCTGGAGATCGTCCGCGCACCCATCCTCGGGGCGTCAGTGCAGCCCGTGCTTTGGTGGGCGTCGCTGGCCTACAGCGCAGTGCTGTGGCTTGCCGCCTGGTGGGTATTTACCCGCGCGCGGGGCCGGCTTGCGTTCTGGGTGTAGGCATGAATGCGTTTGCACGCGGCCTCGGCGCACGGCCTGCCTTGATGCCTGAACCGCCGCTTGGAGAGGCGTTCCTGGAAATCGACCGGCTGTCGCTTGATTTTCCAATTTATCACGGCGGCGCCCGCTCCTTGAAGAAGACCATGCTTTCGGCCGCCTCCGGCCGTCTCGGTCCGAGCCGCGACGGCAAGCAAGGCAGTGGCCGTGTCGTGGTGCAGGCGCTGCGCGAGATCAGCCTGTCGCTGCGGTCGGGCGACCGGCTCGGCATCGTCGGGCGCAATGGCGCCGGCAAATCCTCGCTGCTCCGCGCCATGGCCGGGATCTACGAGCCGGTGGCGGGGAAAGTGCATGTGCGCGGCACGCTGAGCGCGCTGCTCGACACCAACTTCGGGATGAATCTCGATCTCACCGGACGCGAGAACATCCTGCTGCGCGGGCGCTACGGCGGAATGAACAAGGCGGCGATCCGACGCCTCGAAAGCGACGTGCAGGAGTTCGCCGCTTTGGGCGCGTTCATCGACCTGCCGGTGCGTATGTACTCCTCCGGCATGGTGGTGCGGCTCGGCTTCGGCATGGCGACCGCGATCGCGCCGCAGGTGCTGCTGATGGACGAGTGGTTCATGGCCGGAGACTCGGCGTTCCAGGATAAGGCGCATGCAAGGCTGGAGAACGTGGTGCGCGGCGCCGAGATCGTGGTGCTGACGTCGCATCAGGTCGGTGTCTTGAAGACCTGGTGCACGCGCATGCTCTGGCTCGATGCCGGACGGGTGCGCGCCGACGGCACTCCGGAGGAGGTCGTGGAGCGCTATCTCCAGGAGGTAAGCTGACAGGGCACGAGGCCCGCACTGGATATTGATGCGGCACCCGGTTATCACCCGCACGCGGGGGCCGCATGGTGGAACGGTAGACATAGGAGACTTAAAATCTCTTGCCTTCGGGCGTGCCGGTTCGAGTCCGGCTGCGGCTACCAGATTGGGGCTACCAGATTGGGGCTACCAGATTGGGGCTACCAGACCGAAGCCGCTACTGCGTGCCGCCGACATAGGCGCGCAGGCTCTCGACCTCGCTCGCCTGCTGGTCCAGCCGCGCCTTGACGATGTCGCCGATGCTGACGAGTCCGACGAGGACGCCGTCATCCATCACCGGAAGATGCCGCACGCGATGATCGGTCATGATCCGCATTGCCTCCGCCGTCGTCCCCTCAGAGGAAATCGTCCAGAGCGCCTGGGTCATCAACGCCGAAGCCGGACGCTCCAGCGCCGCGGTGCCGTGCCGCGACAATGCCCGAATGACGTCGCGCTCACTGAGAATGCCGAGCAGCTTGCCAGGCTCGTCCCCAGGCGAATTTCCGGGGGCGTTCATGACCAGGACCGCGCCAATTCGGCGCTCATCCAGTAGCTTGATCACCTCCGTGATCACGGTGGTCGGCAGCACGCGGATCACGTCCGCTCCCTTGACTCCAAGAATTGCCGCGATGCTCATGGCATGTTCCCGCCTGCTTGTTCTTGATTCCGGCAGACAGGATCATGCGAGCGGCGCTGCCTTGCTGTCCAATCTCATTACAGAGAGATCTGGCTCATTACGGAGAGATCTGGCGCATTGCGGAGAGATCTGGCTTGGCGGCAGCGCGTCCCGCTCCCATCTGGGCAGCATGATCCCGCTTTCGATTCTTGACTTGTCCCCGATCATCGAGGGAGGCGACGCCGGGCTCGCGCTGCGCAACACGCTCGATCTCGCGCGTCATGCCGATCAGCTCGGCTTCAACCGCTACTGGCTTGCGGAACACCACAACATGCCGGGCGTGGCGTCGGCGGCGACCGCGGTCGTGCTCGCTCATGTCGCGTCGTGCACCCGACGGATCAGGGTCGGAGCGGGCGGCATCATGCTGCCGAACCACGCGCCGCTCACCGTCGCCGAGCAGTTCGGCACACTCGCGGCGCTGCATCCAGGCCGGATCGATCTTGGCCTTGGCCGGGCTCCGGGCTCGGACCAGCGCACCATGCTGGCGCTGCGTCGCGATCCCTCGAGCGCTGAGCGCTTTCCGCACGATGTCGTCGAGCTGCAATCCTACTTCCGGTCAGCGAAACCGAATCAGCCGGTGCGCGCAGTGCCTGGCGACGGCCTCGATGTCCCCATCTGGCTGCTGGGATCAAGCCTCTACAGCGCGCAACTCGCCGCCATGCTGGGGTTGCCGTTCGCCTTCGCCTCGCACTTCGCCCCCGATCTGATGGACCAGGCGGTCACGCTTTATCGGGACCGGTTCGAGCCGTCAGAGGCGCTTGAGCGGCCTTACGTGATGCTTGGCGTGAACATGTTCGCCGCCGACACCGACCGCGAAGCGGAGCGCTTGCTCACCTCGGCGCAACAGCAGTTCATGATGCTTCGTCGCGGAACGCCTGGGAAGCTGAAGCCGCCGGTCGACAGCATGGACGGGATTTGGACGCCGACCGAAGCGGCCGGCATCACGCGGGCGCTTTCGGCCGCCGTCGTTGGTGGCCCGTCCACGGTCCGGGCTGGACTCGCACGCTTCATCGAGCGTCATCAGCCGGACGAACTGTTGCTGGCGTCGCAAATTCACGACCATGCCGCCCGGCGCCGATCGTTCACGATGGTTGCCGAACTCTGCCAACTTGTGCAGCCCCAACTTGTGCAGCCAGCGTGCGAACTGGTCTGACAGGATCCGCACGATCGACTTGCATCGGCGTTCAGAACAGCTTGGTGATGCGCAACTCTCGCACGATCTCGGGACCAGCGGTTATGAGAAGATTGAGGACAATGCCGACGGCGAGCGCACCCAATCCAAAGATGACATAATGCTGCACTGCGACGGCAATGATTGCATCGATCATAGCGTGCCCGCCTTTCCGGGAGTCTCGCCAGTTTTTTAGTTCCCTGTCGGCAAAATAAACCTGCGAACGCCAATGGTTCAATCAGGTCACGAGGATGTGCTCATCCGTGAATTGCGTGCAGCACGGCGAGTGTCTCCACGCAGGCGGCGGCGGCCTCGCGTCCCTTGTTATGCCTATCATCGCGAGACCGTGCGGTTGCCTGCTCCTCGGTGTAGGTGGTCAGGATGCCGAACGCGATCGGCACGCCGGTGGCGAGCGAAGCCTGCATCAGCCCGGTCGCGGCGCCGAGACTGATGAACTCGAAATGCGCGGTGTCGCCCTTGACCACGCAGCCAAGACAGATCACGCCCTTGTAGCGCCCCGTGCGCGCCAGCGCCTGGGCGATGAGCGGCAACTCGAAGGCGCCAGGACTATCGAACAGATCTCCCTCGTCGAGCGGGATGTCGTGCTCGGCGAGCCACTCGCGCGCGCCGCGGCTCAGTCCGTCGGTGATCTCGGGGTTGAAGCGGCTGACCACTACCGCGAGACGCGGCGGCGTCGGCAGGTTGAAACGCGCGGGCGCGTTTTCTCCGGTGCGGCTCATTCCGCCGCCACCGGGCCGGCATCGTGCAGCAGGTGACCCATACGTGTACGCTTTGCTTCGAGATAGGCTTCGTTGTGCGGATTGGCGGGGATCTCCAGCGGCACGCGCATGACGACATCGATGCCGCTCGCGCGCAGACCCCTGATCTTGTCAGGGTTGTTGGTCATCAGGTCCAGCGCGCCCACTCCCAGATGGCGCAGGATACGGGCGGCCACGCTCCAGTCGCGCTCATCAGTGGCAAAGCCAAGCTGATGGTTTGCCTGGACCGTATCGAGCCCCTGATCCTGCAGCGCGTAGGCGCGTATCTTGTTGGCCAGACCGATGCCGCGTCCCTCATGGCCACGGAGATAGACGAGCACTCCGGCCGGACTTTCCGAGATACGCCGCAGCGCCATTTGCAGTTGCGCGCCGCAGTCGCAGCGCAGCGAACCCAGCGTGTCACCGGTCAGGCATTCCGAATGCAGCCTGACCAGCGGCCGCGGCCCGGCGCCGGGATCTCCCTTGACGATGGCGACGTGTTCCAGGCCGTCACGCGGGTCGCGGAAGGCGTGCACCATGAAGTCGCCGGTCTGGCCGAAGGCGCTGGGCAGGCGGGCGCTCGCGACCGGCTCCAGGGTGTCGGGGATTGCCGCGATCGGTCCCTGCTCACCGGCGGCGGCGAGCGCCAGGCGATACCGCACCAGTTCGGCGATGCTGACGATCGGCAAACCATGCCGCTCGGCGAATGTCCGCAACTCCGGCAGACGCGCCATGCTGCCGTCGGCGCTCATCACCTCGCAGATCACCGCGGCAGGCTTGAGGCCGGCGAGGCGCAGGAGATCAATCGAGCCTTCGGTATGACCGGCGCGCGCCAGCACCCCGCCAGGAGCCGCACGCAGCGGGAAGATATGGCCAGGGGAGACCAGATCGTCGGCCTTGGCGTTCTCGGCGATCGCCGTTCGAATGGTGCGCGCGCGGTCATGGGCGGAAATACCGGTGCCGACGCCGTGGCGGGCCTCGATCGAGATGGTGAATGCGGTGCCGCGCGGAGCGGTGTTGTTGCGCACCATCATCGGCAGATGCAGCCGGTCGACATGCTCGGCTTCGAGCGCCAGACACACCAGCCCGCGTCCGTGGGTTACCAGGAAGTTGATGGCGTCCGGCGTCGCCTGCTCGGCGGCGAGGACCAGGTCACCCTCATTCTCGCGGTCCTCGTCATCGACCATGATGACCATGCGTCCGGCCCGCAGCGCCGCGATCGCGTTTGAAAGTGACGGGTTCAGATCGGACGCTGACATAGCTGCTCCACATACTTGGCGATCACGTCGACCTCGACATTGACGGGTGCTGGAGGCGTGAGCATGCCGAGGTTGGTATGCTCCCAGGTGTGCGGGATGATCATTACCGCGACGCTGAAATGCCCGGCGGACGCGGACGGCAGAACCCTGTTGATGGTCAGGCTGATGCCGTCCAGCGTGACCGAGCCCTTGCCCACGCAGTAGCGGCGCAGGGCGTCCGGCAGGTCCAGTGTCAGCGCCCAGGCATCGCCGCGCGCCTCCACCGAGGCGAGCGTGGCGACAGCGTCGACATGCCCCTGCACGATATGGCCGGAGAGTCGGGTGGAAGGCGTCACCGCGCGTTCCAGGTTGCAGCGGCCGCCCTGCCGCAAGGCGCCGAGGCTGGTGCGGTCGAGGGTCTCGGGACTGACGAAGAAGGCCGCCATGCCGCCTGTGTCGAACTCGGTGACCGTGAGACAGACGCCGTTGACCGCGACGCTCTCGCCAGCGGCAAGGTCGGCAAAGCCGGTATCGAGCACGAGTCGACTATCGTGCGCGCCTGGTTCCACGGCACGCACCCGACCAAGCTTTTCTATGATGCCGCTGAACATGGTGTCCCTTTCGGCGCATGCCCTGTTAACGCGGGATCAATCAGCCGCAACGGTGTCGCGGTTCGCTTGCCGCGCCATTCGACATGATCGTGGCCTGCTTTGTCCTGGCGGATGGTCAGCCAATCGTCCCAGAGATCGTCCCGCTGGATCGCGCGGAGCAGGCGCGGGCCGGCCTCGACCAGTGCCCAGAGCACGCCCTCCTGTGACAGCGACGCGATCAGCGCGCGCAGGTCGGGGGCGGTGCGCAACGACAGGCCTCGTGCCTCCGCGTCCAGGCGATAGGCGTCGGAAACGCCGCCGCCGCGATCCGGCACCGCCAGGATGCGTCGGCGATGCGGATGGTCCGCAACATGGCGGACGGTGAAAAGCGGATTGTCGGCCACGATCGTGCCGACGCCGGTGATGATCGCATCGCAGGCGCGACGAAGCCGATGGGCGAGCAGCAACGCCTCCGGCCCGGTGAATGTCCTCGCGCCAGCGGGCGGAACCATGCCGCCGGCGGCATCGAGGGCCTGCTTGACGGTGATCCATGGCCGTCCGTCGCGCGTGGCCCGGGCAAATGGGGCAATCAGCGCGGCGCAGTCGTGGCCTGCCTCACTGTCCGGCTCCAGGCAGTGCACGGATAGACCGGCGGCACGTAGCCGGGCTGCGCCGCCGCCGGCGACGCGCGGGTTTGGATCCGCGCTGCCGATCCAGACCGTGCTGATCGGGCTGGCCAGAATCGCCTCGGTGCAGGGCGGAGTGCGGCCGGTATGGTTGCAGGGCTCAAGTGTCACGATCGCGGTGGCGGCCTGATCGAGCAGCCGTCGCTCGCGGCATAGACGCAACGCCAAGGCTTCGGCGTGCGGCTCTCCGGCACGATGATGAGCCGCGGCCGCGAGGATCGCACCCGCTGAGTCAAGAATGACGCAGCCAACCGGCGGGTTGGGGGCGGTGGCACCCACATGACATACCGCTTCGCCGATCGCCGCGCGGAAACCGCGTTCGATCAGACTCCCGTCCAGTCCGCCTCTCTCAAGCCCAGCCGCAGCACCAGCGCGTCGCATCGTCCTGTCCTACCGGACGCTCAGGGCGCACTCGTCCACACGCTGACGGCCGCAGGTGCGGCGGTTTCGCGCATGGCCGCGTTCTCTCTCATCCGGACTATACCGTCGGCTCCGGAGTCACACCGGATCTGCTTGACCTCGCCGCGTAAAAAACGGCGAGCGCTCGCGGGCTGATGCGCCCATGCCGACAATCGGCGCTGGCCGCAAATACCGCCGGTGGGGAATTACACCCCGCCCCGAGAACGTCATCCACCGGCGGATCATAGCCGGCGGAAGTTACTAAGGGGTTGCGTCCCGGTTTCGCAAGATGCGACGTGCCGCGAAGCGTTCAGCCCAGACGCGCAAGCAGCGCCATAGCCGCCGCCGGCGCGCGATGCTTGGCACCGGCGATCACATAGGCGAACACCGCGCGCTGCGCGGACATGCCGCGTAGCCGGGAGGCCCAGCGATCGAGCGCGTCCTCGCTGTAACCGAGCGGCTCCGCGCCCACGCTACGCTCCAGACGAAGATAGACGAAGTCGGCGGTGAGCGGCGGCGCGTCCGGAGCGTCGTCCCGGTCGACGATGACCAGCGCGATATTGCGGGCGCGCAGCAAGGCGAGCGCCTCGGGCGACGCGAAACTCGGATGACGCGCCTCGAACGCATGACGCAGTGCGACCCCGTCACGCGCGGCCGGCAGCAGATCGAGGAAGCGGGCGAAGGTGTCGGCATCAAACCGGCGCGTCGGCGGCACCTGCCAGAGCATCGGGCCGAGGCCTGCGCCAAGCTCGGTGACTCCGGAGCCGAGAAACCGCTCGATCGAAGCCGCCGCCGCGTCAGCGTCGGTGCGCGCCGCAGCCGCACGCGCGGCCTTGACCGAAAAGACAAAATCGGGCGGCGCCGCGTCCCGCCAGGCGCGGAAGATCTCGGGGGTTTGCGTGCGATAGAAGGTGGCGTTGATCTCGATCGAGGTGAGATGCCGCGCGGCATAGCTCAATTCGTCCGCGTGCTTCAGCCCCTCGGGATAGAAACTGCCGCGCCACGGTGCATAGGTCCAGCCGCCGATGCCGACGCGGATGGTCATGAGCCGCGCGTGGGCAGGCTCATGCCGAGCTGGTTGAACAGGAACGCCATCCAGTCCGACTGCTGGTCCACCCGGACGCTGAGCGCGCTGCCGATGCCGTGGCCGGACTTGTCGCTGATGGCCAGATAGATCGGCAAGCCGGACGTGGTCGCGGCCTGCAGGCGCGCGATCATCTTGCGGGACTGCGCCGGGTTGACGCGTCCGTCATGCGTGCCGGTGGCCATGAACACCGCGGGATAGCGCACGCCGTCGCGGACATGCTGATACGGCGAATAGGCCAGCATCGCCTTGAAATCGGCGGCGTTGTTGACGGTGCCGAATTCGGTGACGTTGAAGGCGCCGTTCGGGTCGAGCTCGATTCGCATCATGTCGTAGATGCCGACCAGCGAGACCACGGCGCGGAACAGAACCGGCGCCTGGGTCAGGGCCGCGCCCATGGTCAGGCCGCCATTGCTGCCGCCGAGGATGGCGAGATGCGCCGGGCTGGTGATGCCGCGGGCGATCAGCGTGCGGGCCGAGGCGAGGAAATCGTCGAACACGTGCTGCTTGTGGGTGAGCGCCCCTTGCTCGTGCCAGGTCTCGCCGTATTCGCCGCCGCCGCGAAGGTTGGCAATCGCCCAGACGCCGCCGGCATCAAGCCAGAGACGCGCTGTCTCGCCGGCGAAACGCGGCGTCATCGAGACGCCGTAGCCGCCATAGCCGTAGAGCAGGGTGGGCCGCTTGGCGTCGTTCTTGCTGTCTTTCAGGCGGATGATGTTGACCGGTATCCTGGTGCCGTCCTTGGAAGTCGCGAAGATCCGCTCGACCTGGGCGTCGGCGAACGAGACCGGACTGGTCTCGGCGAGCGCCGTGGCCTGGCTGGTGCCTGCGGCCTCGTCGTAGGATAGGACCCGATACGGGGTGAGATAGGTCTGAACGCCGTAGAGCACGTGGCCCTCTCCGGTCGGCTCGAGCTCGTCCACCGACGATATCGGCGGCAGCGTGATCTCGCCTTTGGGGGCGCCGTCATGCGCGAAGATCGCCACGCGCGAAGGGCCGCCAGCCAGTTCTCGCAGATAGAGTGCCGACCTGGTCACGGCGACGGCCTCGCCGCCGAACTCGCCGCCACCCTGGATCGCGCCGCTGCCCTCGGGAACCACCAGCCT
This sequence comes from uncultured Acetobacteraceae bacterium, assembly GCA_964246745.1. GTDB lineage: Bacteria > Pseudomonadota > Alphaproteobacteria > Acetobacterales > Acetobacteraceae > Lichenicoccus. The sequence continues at coordinate 83,694 of CAXTRK010000002.1, read as the reverse complement.
GGCGTGGGAGAGATCGAGGTCGGAGAGCGGCAGCGCCAGGATTTTGCCGCGCGGCGCAGCCTTCTTGGAGACAAGATAAAGCACGTTGTCGGGGCCGATGCTGCCCGCCACCGCGTCGTCGGAGAAGTGCGTGACCTGGACGACATGGCCATCCGGCTCGATCACGTACTGCTCGAACTGGCCGCCGTCGCCGTTCGCCACCGATACCAAGACAGCGCGCGGGTTCTGCCGTGAGTCCAGCGCGATCTCGGCGATGCGCGGCAAGTCGCGGCCGAGCACGTATTTGTCCGCCCCAGGATCGGTGCCGAGCGCATGATAATAGACCTGCTGATAGAAGTGCCGGTCAGCGGGCGGACGCTCGGCTCCGGGATAGCGGGTGTACCAGAAGCCGGAGCCATCCGCCTTCCAGGCCAGGCTGCCTCCTGCCGTCGGATATTGCGCGCGCGGCACTGTCTCGCCGGTCTGCTTGCCGGTGGCGACATCGAAGACATGCACGGCGCCGTCCTCGCTGCCGTTCTTGGAGAGCGAGACCGCGACCTTGCCGCCATCCGGAGACGGCACGAACCAGTCGATCGCGGTCTGTCCAGACGGGTCGAGCGTATTCGGATCGACCACCGCGCGCGCCTGGGCGGGATTGGCGTCGAGCGGCATCACGGTGACCATCGGCTGCTGCTTCGGCGGCTGCACAGTCAGCGTGAACAGCCTGCCGCCCGCCACGGTGAGGTCGTGATAGGAGGGCGATGTCTTTGATGCCGCCGCCATCAGCCGCGCATGCAGCGTGTTGCGGATGGCGATGCCGTCGAGATAGCCGCGTGTGCGATTGTTCTGAGCGGCCGACCAGGCCTGCACGGCGGCAGAGTCGCCGTTCTCGAGCCAGCGATAGGGGTCGGTCACGGCGACGCCATGATAATGGTCCATGACCGGCCGCGCCGGCGTCCGTGGCGCTGTCGGATCGCGCCCCAAGGCGGAGATGGGGGCGGCGCCCAGCAGCAGCGCCGCCGCAATCACCAGCCTCGGCAACGCGATACGCGTCACAGCAGCGACTTGGCGTGGCTGAGCACCTGATCGCAGACTTTCTGGGTGAGCTTGCCCTTCAGCGAGCCGCTGCCGCCGCCGAGGCTGACATCACGCCCCTGGCCGGTCTCAAGCGTTCCCTGATTGCCCGCTTCATACTGGCTGCTGGAGGTGGCGCCGCTGCCGAGCTTGCCGAGCAGGCTGCTATCCGTCGAGGCGCCGCTGGCGCCCAGATACTTGTTGCGTACGCAGTATTTCAACACGCCGGCGACGTTGCCGCTGCTGGCGGACCCGACCTGCGGCATCGACAAGCCGCCAAGCCCGCCCGCCATTCCGGAGCCGGCGCCCTTGAGGCTGTCCATCAACTGCGCCTGCGCGGGCGTCGCGCCCGCCGCCCAGCCGCACACGAAGAGTATCGTCGCTGTCGCAATCCATCGCCGCATGGCTTGTCCCCCATCATCAGCAGGAGCGGGCGGCAACCGATCAAGGCGCCTTGCGCTCGTCTCAAGACAAAGCAGGAGCACATCATGCAGCAGGTCGCAATGTTCGACGACCTCGACCACCCCACCACCATCGAGCTCGGCGAGACCAAGATCCTTCTCGTGCGCGACGGCGGCGCAGTGCATGCCTTCGCCGCCAACTGCCCGCACGCCGGAGCCCCGCTGGAGCAAGGCGCGGTCTGCGACGGGCGCATCATCTGCCCGTGGCACAAGGCGCAGTTCCGGCTCAGCGACGGCGCCTTGCTGGAACCGCCGGCGCTCGAGGCGCTGACGCGCTATCCGGTCCGCATCGAGGATGGCGCCGTGCTGGTCTCGACCGACCCCATCCCGCCGCAAACGAAGGCCCCTGCCGCGCCCGATTCACGCACGATGCTGATTGTGGGCGCGGGCGCCGCCGGCACCGCCGCCGCCTGCGCGCTGCGCGAATTCGGCTTTTCGGGGCGCGTCGTCATGGTGGGAAGCGAGCCGGGCGACCCATACGACCGCACGGCGCTCAGCAAGTTCGTGCTTCAGGGCGCGATGCCGCCAGAGGAGGCGCCAAAGCTGCGCGAGGCGGCGTTCTACGAGACCCACCGGATCGAGCGTATCCACGGCGAGGCGGTGGCGCTTGACCCCGCGAAGCGCATCCTGTCGCTGAAGGACGGCAGCACGCTCGGCTACGACCGTATACTGATCGCCACCGGCGGCAGTCCGCGCCGACCGGATGTTCCGGGCGCCGATCTGCCGCACGTCCGTACGCTCCGCTCGCGCGAGGATGCGGACGCGATCCTCGGCGGTCTGCACGAGAAGGCGCCGGTGGTGATCATCGGCGGCAGCTTCATCGGCCTGGAGGCGGCGTCGGCCTTGCGCGAGCAGGATGTCGCCGTCTCAGTGATCTCGCCGCAGGACATCCCGTTCGAGAAGCAACTCGGCAGCCGCATCGGGGCGATGTTCCGGCGCCTGCACGAGAGCCACGGCGTGCGCTGGTTCGGCGGACGCAGCCTCGTGCGCATCGCGGCGGACCATGTCGTGCTCGATGATGGCCAGCGTGTGGCCGCCGGGCTGGTGCTGCTCGGCCTCGGCATCACGCCCGCCACCGGCTTCGCGGCCGGCCTCGATCAGACCGCGGATGGCGGCATCGTGGTCGATGCCGGAATGCGGGCGGGGATGGATGTGTTCGTCGCCGGTGATGCCGCGCGCTTTCCGTTGGGAGATCGCGCGAACCAGCGGGTGGAGCATTGGCGCGTCGCCCAGCAGCACGCTCGCATCGCCGCCGCCGGCATGCTGGGACAGACCGCGCACGCGCCGCCGACGCCGTTCTTCTGGACCTACCATTACGGCAAGCGCTACGAGTATATCGGCCATCCAAAGGAATTCGATCAGGTGCATGTCGACGGCGATCTCGACGCCGGTGATTTCCTGGCGCGCCTCCGCCACGGCGACACACTGGTCGGCGTGGTCGCCTGCGGACGCGAGGCGCAAACCGCGTCGATGATCGCGGACCAGCCGTTCGCCACCGGGTGAGCGCCGCGACCCGGCCATCGGCCCGTGCGGACATCCGGTCGCTGCGTCTGCTGTTCGGCTACATGCGCCCGTACGGCTGGCGCGTGCTTGCCGCCAGCGTCGCTCTGCTGTCGGCGGCGGCCCTGGTGCTCGCCATCGGCCAGGGCGTACGGCGTCTGATCGACGGCGGCTTCGGCACGCACAACCTGTCGCGGCTGAACCATGCCGCCATTGCCATGGCGGCGATCGTGGCGGCGCTCGCGGTTGCCACCTCGGCGCGTTTCTTTCTGGTCTCCTGGCTTGGCGAGCGTGTCGCCGCCGATATCCGACGCGACGTGTTCGACAAGGTCGTCTCGCTCGCTCCCAGCTTCTTCGAGACCGCGCGCACCGGCGACATCCTGGCACGGCTGACCGCGGACGTCTCGGTGCTGCAGGCGCTGACGGGCTCCGCGATCTCGCTCTGGGTGCGCAACCTGCTCACGCTGGTCGGCGCCTTCGTGATGCTGGTGGCGACCAGCGCCAAGCTCGCCGGCATCATCGTGCTGGTGGTCCCGCTGGTGCTGGCGCCGGTGATCCTGTTCGGCAGGCGGGAGAAGCGGCTGTCGCGACAGGCGCAGGACCGCGTCGGCGATCTCAGCACCTATGCCGAGGAGACCGTGAACTTTCTGCGCACGGTGCAGGCCTTCACCCACGAGACGACCGACCGCTTCCGCTTCGCCAGCCTGGTCGAGCAGTCGGTCGGAGCGGCGCTGACCCGGGTGCGCACGCGGGCGACGCAGTTGCTGTGCGTGATCCTGCTCGGCTTCGGCGCGATCACGCTGAGCCTGTGGATCGGCGGCCGCGACGTGGTCGAGGGGCGGCTCAGCGGCGGCGCGCTCTCCGCCTTCATCTTCTACGCGGTCCTGCTGGCCAGCTCGGGGGCCGCGATGAGCGAGCTGTGGGGCGAGATGCAGCGCGCCGCCGGCGCCGCCGAGCGGGTGCTGGAAGTGCTGCGCGAGCAGCCGGCCATCGCCGCGCCCGCGCGCCCGCGCCACTTCAACGCCGCTTCGCGCGGCCGTATCGTCTTCGACGCGGTCAGCTTCCGCTATCCGGCGCGCCCCGCCAGCCCGGCGCTGGACGGCATCGACCTCACCATCGAGCCGGGCGAGTTCACCGCGCTGGTCGGACCATCCGGCGCCGGCAAGACCACCTTGTTCCAGTTGCTGCTGCGCTTCTACGACCCTGAGAGCGGCGCCATACGCATCGACGGCGTTGACATCAGTTCTGTCGACCCGCGTGAGCTGCGCCGTCGTATCGGACTGGTGCCACAGGACCCGGTGATCTTCAGCACCACGGCGCGCGAGAACATCCGCTACAGCCGGCCGGACGCCTCCGACGCCGACGTGCGCGCCGCCGCAGAGGCCGCCGCCGCCGACGAATTCATCCGCGGCCTGCCGCACGGCTATGACAGCTTTCTCGGCGAGAAGGGCATCCGCCTGTCCGGTGGCCAGCGGCAGCGCATCGCCATCGCCCGCGCGGTGCTGCGCGACGCCCCGATCCTGCTGCTCGACGAGGCCACCAGCGCGCTAGATGCGGAGTCGGAGCGCGCCGTGCAGCAGGCGCTCACCATGCTCTCGCGCAGCCGCACGACTCTCGTGGTGGCGCACCGGCTGGCCACGGTGCGTCGTGCCGACCGGATCATCGTGCTCGATCAGGGCCGCATCGCGGCCATCGGCAGCCACGCCTCGCTGATCCGCGAGGGCGGCCTCTACGCGCGTCTTGCCGAACTTCAGTTCACCGACTCCTGAAACACGCCGCGCAAAGCTCTGCTTGTCCGCCTTGCATGTTCTCGTTATGTTCTCGTGAACCCCAGATCGAGAGGGCGGAACATGTCTGGTGCGGACATCCTGGTGACGCTGCTGCTCTGCGGCCTGATGGGCCTGCTCGGGCAAGGCGTGCGTGCCGCGATCGGCTTCAAGAACGCCGCGCGCGCATCGCCGCACGCGCGGTTCGACGGCAGCTATTTCGCAACCAGCCTGGTGATCGGCTTCATCGCCGGAGATCTCGCCGGCGTTGGCATCGGCCTGGACCGGCTGCAGCATTTCAATGCGGGCAATATCCATATCCTGATCGGCATCGCCGCCGCCGGCTACGCTGGCGTTGACTTTATCGAGAACAGCCTTGCCGGCATGATGCCGTTCTCCGCCAATCCTTCGAAGAAAGCGAAGCAGGGCGAGCAGTGATCTTCGGCCGAGGCAAGGCGTTGGCATCAAGGACGCAAGGGAGACGCGCGCCATGCAGAACGACGCCGGCAGCGGCAAGGCGGCCCTTGTGGCAGGGGCCCGCGGCATCATCGGCAACGCCGTCGCGCGTGCGCTGCGCGACGATGGCTGGCGCGTGCGCGGTCTCGGCCGCGGGGCCGTGGCGGGATTCGAGTCCCTCTCCGCCGATCTCGCCGACCACGATGCCAGCGTCGCTTGCCTGCGCGGCGCCGCCGACACCACGCATCTGTTCTATGCCTCGCTGTCGCCCGACCCCGATCTCGCCCTCGAGGCGGAGCGCAATGCCGGCATGCTCGCCACCGTGCTTGATGGCCTGGAGGATGCGGGCGCGCCCCTCCATCGCGTGGTGATCTACCAGGGCTTCAAGATCTACGGCATTCATCTCGGGGCCAAGGTGCGCACGCCGGCGCGCGAGGATGATCCGGCCCACATGCCGCCTAACCTGTATCTCGCCCAGGAGGCGGTGCTGCGTGCGCGTTCGGCGCGAAGCGCGTGGGATTACACGGCGCTTCGCCCGGATTTGATCGTGGGCGACGTGTATGGCAACCCGATGAACATCGCGCTCGTGATCGGCGTCTTTGCCGCGATCTCGCGCGAGCTTGGCGTGCCGTTGCGCTTTCCAGGCACCGAGGCCGCCTACCGGCAAGTGGTGCAGTTCACCGATGCCGGGCTGCTCGCCAAAGCGAGCCTCTGGGCGGCCACCAGCGCGGAGGCGGGCGGCGAGGCGTTCAACGTCACCAATGGCGACGTCTTCCGCTGGGAGCGGATGTGGGAGGATGTCGCTGGCCATCTGGATCTGCCGGTGGCGCCGCCGATGCCGCTCACGCTGGCGCGGCACATGGCCGACAAGGCCGCCGTGTGGCGCCGCATTGCTGAACAAGCAGGGCTGGTCGAGCCGGACCTGGACAAGCTCGTCGGCTGGGCGTTCGGCGATTTCATCTTCCACACCGAGACCGACGTGATTTCCGACGTGAACAAGATCCACGGTGCCGGCTTCGGCGAGCGGATGGAGTCCCGGCATTCCTTGCTCGCCGCACTGGATAGTCTGCGTCGGCAGCGTGTACTGCCCTGATGAGGATTGCCGTTGTTGGCGCCGGGCTTGCCGGCCTCGCCTGCGCGCAGCGCCTGCACCAGGCCGGCGCCGAGGTCGCGCTGTTCGACAAGGGACGTCGTCCGGGCGGCCGCCTGGCCACACGGCAAACCGGCGGATTGCTGTTCGATCATGGCGCGCAATACGCCACCGCCAAAGGCCCTGACTTCCAGGCCTTCATCGCCGAGGCCGGCGGCCTGATCGCGCCGTGGGACCGCTTGGCGGAACATCCTCGCTGGGTCGGCATCCCCGGCATGTCGGCCTTCGCCCAAGCCGCCGAACGGTGTGGCATCGGCACGCTGCGGTGCAACCGGCAGGTCAGTTTCCTCTCGCGGCGCACCGATGGCTGGCATCTGCGTCATCAGGATGCGTCGGCAATCCGCCCGGGCACGGTCACGAACGAGGGAGATCATGCCGGCCCGTTCGAGCGGCTGGTGCTGGCCCTGCCGCCGGCGCAGGCGGCGCCGCTGCTGGCCGCGCTTGGCCATGCTTTCGCCGAACGCGTGTCGAGCGTCGAGATGCAGCCCTGCTGGTGCCTGATGCTCGCCTTCGACGATCGCCAGCCAGGGGCGGACACTCGAACGCTTGAAGAGGGGCCGCTCGCATGGATCGCGCGGGACAGCTCCCGCCCCGGGCGTTCGCCGTTGCCCGACGGGTGGGTCGCTCATGCCACTCCCTCCTGGTCCAGCGACCATCTGGAGCACGAGCCGCACTTCGTCCGCTCCGCACTGTGCGATGCGTTCATTGCGGCCACGGGCATCACCGCCGTTGCGCGTCACTCGGCCGTGCATCGCTGGCGCTACGCCCGCGCGCAAACGCCGCTCGGCCAGCCTTGCCTATGGGACCCGACAGGGCTCGCCGTCAGCGGCGACTGGTGTCTCGGCGCACGCGTGGAAGCCGCCTTTGATTCCGGCCGCGCCGCCGCGGAGGCGTGCCTCTGACGGTTCTACTCGTTCCCCTCGCTTTTCAGTTCGCTCGAGATCGGAGCGTGATTGAGCAGTCCGACAAGTGCGCTGCCGGCAACCGTGTTGCCGAGCAGGGTGGGAGCAAAGAAGCGCCACAGGTAGTCGCCAACGCTGGCCTGGCCGGCGAACACGCCAAACGAGGCTTCGACCGACCCCGCGATGATGTGCGGGAAGTTGCAGAGCGCCACGATGTAGGTCAGCAGGATGATGATCCATGGCCGCGCCGGGCCGGAGCCGGGAAGCAGCCAGACCATCAGCCCGATCAGCCAGCCAGAATAGATCGCTGAGGCCGCCATATGCCAGAACGGCTGCGACATGGCTTCCGCCGACATCCGGCTCATTTCGCGGTAGGCCTCCGGCGAGTACACGCCGTGGATTGATGCCACCGCGCTGAACACGAAGGTGCCGATCAGGTTCGTCGCCAGCACGACGCCCCAGACACGGAGCGTGCCGAGCAGGGTTCTGAGGTTGCGCCTGGTCAAGGTCGGGATCAGCGCGGTGAGCGTGGTCTCGGTGTAGAGCTGCTGCTGGCCGAGGATCGCGATCAGGAAGCCGAGGCAGTAGCCGAAGCTGGCAATCAGGTGGGACCAGCGGGTCTGAGGCAAGCCCGCTTGCAGGTATGCCTGGCTCATGAAGGAAAAGCCGAGGGAGAGGCCGGCGGCAAGGCCGGACCAGGCCAGTCCGCTGAACGACCGCTCCAGCTCGCGCTCGCCCTGGTCGCGAACGATCTCGTGGATGACCAGGGCGCCAAGCACGGTGTTATCGTGCGCCTGTTGCTGTTCCTTCTCGTCGAGATGCGGCGAGTTGCCGCCGGACTGGTCGGACATCGGGGCGGCGCCTCTTTGCTCTGGCAGATGCTCAATCGAACGTGGCAGACGGACCCGCGCCGTCAGAACAGCAGCTTGCCGCCGACCAGGACCAGCACGGAGGCGAGTATCGGCGACAGGATACGATCCGACACCCGTGTTGCAAGCAGGCTGCCAAGGATGATGCCCGGAACGGAGCCTACCATCAGTGAGCCGAACATGGTCCAGTTCACCGAACCGATCCACCAATGGCCGAGGCCGGCGGCCAGCGTCAGCGGCACCGCGTGCGCGATGTCGGAGCCGACGATGCGCGAGAGCGGCAGTTGCGGGTAGAGCAGGATCAACACGGTGACGCCGATCGCGCCAGCTCCCACCGAGGAGATCGAGACCACCACGCCCAGCACGATGCCGGTCAGCACCGTGAGCGCGGGAGCGTGCGCCGGAGAGTGCGGCTGGCCTCTGCTGGTTGCCCAGCGCAGCAGGGGGGTGCGGAAGAACAGGCTGATCGCGGTGACCAGCAGGGCGAAGCCGAGCACGGTCGAGATCAGCCGCGACACCGTGTTGCTGGGCGAGCCCAATGCCGCCAGCCCATAGAGCGTCACCATCGCCGCCGGCAGGCTGCCGCTGGCCAGCAGGCCGACGACGCGCCACTCGACCGACTTCTTCGCCCCGTGCACCAGTGTGCCGACGCTTTTGGTGCAGGCGGCGTAGAGCAGATCGGTGCCGACCGCGGTCGCCGGATGCACTCCGAACAACAGCACCAGCAGCGGTGTCATCAGCGATCCCCCGCCAGTGCCGGTCGCCCCGACCAGGATGCCGACGACGAACCCGGAAAACACGTAGAGCGGGTGAATCGCCGCCGCGGCGTGCATCGCATCCTCCAGAAGAGTGGACCGCACCGGGCTGCGGAGGCAACCGATCTACAGCGCTGATGTTGAATTTGCAAACAGCGCCGCAACCATGTGGAATTCGGCCGCCCGCTTCAGAGCATCCGAACGCCGCGACCGAGCGCCAGGCTTTGTGCGGCGGCATCGGCCAGGCGAAGCGCTGCGACACCATCATCAAAGCTGACCAAAGGCGGCGTGCGGTTTTGCACACATTCGATGAAGTGGGCGGTTTCGGCCGCGTAGGCTTCGGCATAACGCTGAATGAAGAAGTGCAACACCGCGTCGGCGGCCTGAGTGCCGCCCGCCGTCCAGGATTCGACGCTGGTCTCGCGCCGATTGCCCGCGAGCAGCATGCCGCCTTCGCCGAACACCTCGAGACGCTGGTCATAGCCGTAGGCGCAGCGTCGGCTGTTGTTGATGTGCACCAGCGCGCCGGATGCCGCACGCAGGGTCAGCATGGCGGAGTCGATGTCGCCGGCGCTGGCAATGGCGGCATCGGTGAGAGCCGCACCCGTGGCGGAGACCTCGACGATGTCGCCCACGAGATGGCGGGCCATGTCAAGATCATGGATGGTCATGTCGCGAAACAGGCCGCCGGAGGCGGCAAGATAGGCGGGCGATGGGGGCGCCGGATCGCGGCTGGTGATGACGACCTGCTCGATGCGTCCGATCTCCCCCGCACGAACGCGCCGATGCAGCGCGGCGAACGAGGGATCAAAGCGGCGGTTGAACCCGATCATCACGGTCGCCGCCAGCGGCTTGATTGCCTCGCGGCAGGCAAGTGCCCGCCCCAGGTCGAGATCGATCGGCTTCTCGCACAGCACCGGCCGGCCGGCACGCGCGCAGGCGATGATCAGGTCGACATGGGTATCGGTGCTGCTGGCGATCAGCACCGCCTCGACCGCGGGATCGCCGATGGCGTCGTGGGCCGAGCGCGCCTCACGCACGCCCAACGCCGCCGCGGTCATCGCCCTCGCATCCTGGGCCACGTCATAGACCGCGACCAGTTCGGCTTCGGGATGGCGCGCCAGGTTGGCGGCATGCATGCGGCCGATCCGGCCGCAGCCGAGGACAGCGAAACCAACCATCTGGGGTGTCCTGTTGTTGCGGCGCAAGACTGCCGTACCCGGGTGCACAATGGAATGACTCACGGTAGCCTCGGGAAATATGGAAATTGCGTTCCATGAAGCGCGTCTTCGTGGTGGACCAGGGGATTGCCTAAGATGTCCGAGCCGTTCGCCGAGGACGTGCCGCAGCCCGGCGAGATCCCGCGCGACTTCAAGAGCCTTCGCGACCTGATCGTGGCGCGTCGCGCGGCGCTGCCGAAGCGGCTGATCCAGGTGGCGGATTTCGCGATCGGTCATCCCCAGGAAATCGCCTTCGGCCGCGTCGCCGACCTCGCCGCTCAAGCCGGCGTGCAGCCCTCGACTTTGGTCAGGTTTGCGCAAACTCTCGGCTATTCCGGCTTCACCGACCTGCAGGCGGTGTTCCGCGCCCATGCCCGGCAGCGCTGGCCCGAATACCGTGAGCGGCTGGAGAATCTGGCTCAATCCATGCCGCGCCAGCGGCAGCCGGCGCTCCCGGAACCGGCTGACCTGCTGCACGGCTTCCTGCACGCGGCACGGATCTCGATCGACCATCTGGAGCAGAGCATTGATCCGCAGGCCTTGGACGCGGCAGTGGAACTGCTGGCGCGGGCGCGCACCATCAGCCTGATCGGCACTCGCCGCGTCTATCCGGTCGCGGTCTATCTCGCCTATGCGCTCGGCACGCTTGGAGCGCGCTCGGAGCTTGCCGATCAACAAGGCGGCCTGTCGCAACGCCGGATCGACCTGCTCGATGCGACCGACGCGGTGCTGGCGGTGAGTTTCACCCCCTATTCCGGCGAGACGCTGGCGTTGGCCCAGCGGGCGGCGGGGCGCGGTGTGCCGGTGGTGGCGATCACGGATTCGCCGTTTTCGCCGCTGGCGCAGCTCGCGCGGGTCTGGATAGAAGTGGCCGAGACCGACCTCGGTGGCTTTCGCTCGCTTTCGGCGACGCTGGCGTTGGCGACGACACTCTGCGTCGCCCTGGTCGCGCGGCGCGCGTCGGCGGAAGGATCATGCAACCGATAAGCGGCCGCTCGTGTTTCCTGTTGCGCGGGAAGCGCATGCGGCCAAACGGTTCTGGAAGGCAACGATCATGGATCGTCCCCTCGATATCAGTTTTCACAATCTGCAATCTTCGACGAGTCTCGAAGCTGAGATCCGCGCGCATGTCGAGAAGCTGGAGCGACGCTATACGCATCTTATCGGATGCAGAGTCACCGTGGAGGCGCTGCATCATCAGCACCGCACCGGCAATCCTTACGAGGTGCATATCATCCTGTCGGTGCCCGGTCGTGATCTCGTCGTCTCGCAGGAGCCGCACCGCGCGCGCGAGAAGTTCGCGCGTCCGGACGTGCGCAACAGCGTGCGCGAAGCCTTCAAGGCCGCGGCCCGGCAGTTGGAGAACTACAAGAGCGTGCAACGGATCGATGCCTCCGGCCCGAACGGCTCCGCGCTGGCTGGACAGGTCTCCCAGCTTCTCGCCGAGGAGGACCATGGCTTCATCCTGAACAATGCCGGCACGCAGCTCTATTTTCATCGCGACAGCCTCACCAACGGCGACTTCGCGTCGCTCAGGGTGGGCCAGCCGGTGCACTACGTGGAAGAGGAGGGAAGCGCCGGGCCGGTCGCGGTAAAGATCCGCGTCGCCTGAACCACCAGGCTTTTATCAGAACGGACGTTCCATATTGACCGGATTATGGAACAAGACAATCATGACGGCAATGAGGAGGCTGTCATGGCGCCAGCGCCGCTCCCAGTAGCGTTCGATGTCATCACCATCGGACGCGCGTCGGTCAACCTTTACGGTCAGCAGATCGGCGCCCGGCTTCTGGACATGTGGAGTTTCAGCAAGGCGGTCGGCGCGATGGCGGACCGCTTCGCCAGCCTGGTCCGGGCCTGGCAGACGCGAACGAAGGAGCCGGCGTCGTGAGCACCATCCGTCTGACGCTGGCGCAGGCACTGGTCCGCGCCATCGCGGCGCAGCATATCGAGATCGACGGCGAGCGCGTTGCCTTCTTTGGCGGCGTCTGGGCGATCTTCGGGCACGGCAACGTGGCCGCGCTCGGCGAGGCGCTGCACGCGGCGCGCGAGACGCTGCCGACGCTGCGCGCATAACGAACAGGCCATGGTGCACGCCGCACTCGGCTACGCCAAGGCCAACCGTCGGCAGCGTGCCATGGTCTGCACCAGCTCGATCGGCCCAGGGGCGCTCAACATGGTGACCGGGGCTGCGGTGGCGCACCTCAACCGCCTGCCGGTATTGCTGCTGCCGGGCGACGTGTTCGCCGGCCGCGGTCCTGATCCTGTGCTGCAACAGGTCGAGGATTTCGCCTTTGGCGCCGCGAGCGCCAATGACTGCTTGCGTCCGATCTCGCGCTATTTCGATCGGCTGACCCGTGCTGAGCAGCTCATCGCGGCATTCCCGCGCGCGATGGCGGTGCTGACCGATCCGGCGGAATGCGGGCCGGTGACGCTGGCGCTCTGCCAGGACGCGCAGGCGGAGGCGTTCGACTATCCGGCCAGCCTGTTCGCGACGCGGGTTCATCACATGCGGCGGCCGCGTCTGGACCGGCGGGCGCTCGAATCCGCGGCGTCGGCGCTGCGCGAGGCGGCGCGCCCGTTCGTCATCGTCGGCGGCGGCGTGCTCTATTCGCGCGCCGAAGCGGAGCTTGCCGACTTCTGCGCCCGCTACGGCATTCCCGCGGGCGAAACCCAGGCCGGCAAATCGGCACTGCTCTGCGGCCATGCGATGAACATGGGCAGCATCGGTGTCACCGGCACGGCTGCCGCCAATGAACTCGCCGCCGAGGCGGACGTGATCCTCGCGGTCGGCACGCGCCTCGCCGATTTCACCACCGGCTCGCGGACCTTGTTCCAGGACCCGGATGTGCGGCTGATCGGCCTCAACATCCAGCCGTTCGATGCGGCCAAGCATGCGGCGCAGCCTCTGGTGGGCGATGTCCTCGCCTCGCTCGCCGAACTGGACGTGACCTTGGCCGGGTGGCACGCGCCCGCCGCCTGGAGCGCTCGCGCAGCACAGGCGCGGGGAGCCTGGCTTGATCACGCCGCCACCTATACCGCGGCGCCCGCATCGAGAGAGGGCCTGCCGTCCGACGCGCAGGTGGTCGGCGCCGTGCAGCGCGCGGCTCATGGTGACGACGTGGTGGTCTGCGCGGCGGGCGGACTGCCGGGAGAGCTGCACAAGCATTGGCTCGCGGCGCGACCCGGCGGTTATCACGCCGAATACGGGTTCTCCTGCATGGGCTATGAAATCGCCGGAGGGCTCGGGGTAAAGCTTGCCGACCCGTCGCGCGAGGTCATCGTCATGCTGGGCGACGGCTCCTACCTGATGCTGAATTCCGAGATCGCGACCTCGGTCGCGCTCGGCCGCAAGCTCATCATCGTGCTGCTCGATAATCGCGGCTTCGGCTGCATTGACCGACTGGCTCGCAAGGCCGGCGGCGCCGGGTTCAACAACCTGCTTGCCGACACTCTGCACCAGACCCTGCCCGCGATTGACTTCGCCGCCCATGCGCGCAGTCTTGGCGCGTCGGCGGAAAAGGTGGCGAGCCTCGACGATCTGCCGGAGGCGCTGGCACGGGCGCGGGCTTCGGTCCGCACCGCGCTGGTGGTGATCGAGACCGACCCGTCCATTGCCACCGAGGCGGGCGGCCATTGGTGGGATGTGGCGGTGCCCGAGGTATCGGCACGGGAAGCGGTGCAAGCGGCGCGCGCGGAGTACGTGGCGTTGCGGGAGCGACGGCGATGACGATACGGATCGGCGTCAATCCGATCGCCTGGTCGAATGACGACCTGCCGAGCCTTGGTGGCGACATCCCTCTGGAGGTCTGTCTGGATGAGGCTCGCGAGGCCGGCTTCAGCGGCATCGAGCTGGGCCATAAATTCCCGCGCATGCCGGATGCGCTGCTGGCGGCCCTCAGTCCGTTCGGGCTCGCCTGCATCTCCGGCTGGTATTCCGCCAACCTGCTCGAGCATGGGGTCGAGGCGGAGCTGCGCCGCATGCGCCCGCACCTCGATCTGCTTCGCGCCGCCGGTTGCGAGGTGATGGTGGTCGCGGAGACCTCGAATGCGGTCCACGGCGACCCCGCCGTGCCGCTGTCGCGGCGTCCGGTGCTGGCGGGCGCGGACTGGCCGGAGTTCGGCGCCCGGTTGAGCGAAGTCGGCGATGCGCTGCTCGCCGAGGGCGTGCGGCTGGTCTATCACCATCACATGGGAACGGTGGTCCAGAGCGAGGCCGACATCGATGCCCTGATGCACGCCACCGATCCCTCGGTTCAGCTTCTGCTCGATACCGGCCATGCGGCCTGGGCAGGCATTGATCCGGCGATGCTGGCCGCGCGCTACCGCAACCGGATCGGCCATGTGCATGTCAAGGATGTGCGCGCCGAGGTGCGCCAAGCGGCCGACGCCGGCGACTGGAGCTTTCTCGATGCCGTGGTCGCCGGCATCTATACGGTTCCAGGCGACGGCAGCATCGATTTCGTCCGCGTGCTGCGTTGTCTGCACGGCTATTCCGGCTGGATCGTGATCGAGGCGGAACAGGATCCAGCCCGCGCCAATCCGCTGGCCTATGCCGCACTCGGCCGTCGCAACCTGACACGCATGCTGGCCGCGGCTGGGTTGTGATGCCGCGTCTGCTGATCCATCCCTGCGTTGCCGACCCTGAGGGCATCATCTACCGGATCACGCCGCGGAGCGCCGGCTGGAGCCATGTGGGGTTCGAGGTGCGCGATCTGGCGCCGGGCGCGCTCGCCATGGGAGAGGAGCAGCATCGTGAGAGCTGCCTGGTGCTCGTGCGTGGACGCGCGCGCATCATCGCCGGCGGGGAGGATTTCGGCGTGCTGGGCGGCCGCCCCGATCCGTTCAGCGGCGGTCCCGCTGCGGTCTATGTGCCGCCGAGGACAGGGTGGCGCGTCGCCGCCAACGCCGCGCCCGAGAATGTAGTCGAGCTTGCGGTCTGCACCGCGCCGGCCGAGGGCGGCCTGCCGGCACGCGCGCTCCCGGCTGAACCGGCAAGCGAGATCGTGCGCGGCAGCGGCACCAATTCCCGGCTCATCCGCAACATCCTGCCTGATACCGAGCCCGCGGAGAGCCTGCTGGTGGTGGAGGTGGTCACTCCCGGCGGACACTGGTCGAGCTATCCGCCGCACAAGCACGATACCGATGACTACCCGAACGAGACGGCGCTCGAGGAGACCTACTACCATCGTCTCAGGCGCGGCGCCGGCTTCGCGCTGCAACGTGTCTATACCAAGGATGGAACGCTGGACGAGACCATGGCGGTCGGCGACCGCGACGCGGTGCTGGTGCCGCGCGGCTACCATCCGGTGGCCGCCGCGCACGGGTTTGATCTTTATTACCTCAACGTGATGGCGGGTCCGCGCCGCGCCTGGAAGTTCAGCATGGATCCGGACCAGGCGCATTTGCCGTATTGAGGCGGGTGGTCAGGCTTGAGCCCGTCCCGGACGGGAGACGGGCTTTTTTTGCGCAAACTCCAAACGGACGCCTGGAAAATGCGCATTACCGCCTCATAATTAGGCTTTCGCCGACACTATGCTGGACAGGTTTGATGCACATCGGTCTCTTTCAGAAAGTTTGTGCAAAATTTATGCAAAATCCGCTTGATTTCGGCGTGTTCTCGCCATCCAACTTGTCGCGGCAAGATAACGGATCGTGTCCGGGACGATCCCAGGCGGAGAGCGGTTCATGCACAGACGAAATGCGGTTGGGTTTCGCTGGCTTCTGCTCCTGACGGCGGGTCCATTTGCTGCGGCAGCCGCTCACCCGTCCGCCAGGGCGCAAAGCACGGCGCCCCCGGTGATGTCGACCTCATCTCACCCCAGACCGGCTGTAAAAAAGCAGTCGCCGCGGCGCATCGGCGTCGCCGTCACGCCGCAGGCGCTGGCGAACACCGGCGAAGCCGTGATCGTGACCGGCACGCGCAGCCTGGGCCTCAAGGCGCGCAACAGCACCAGCCCGATCGACGTGATCACCGCGGCGACCTTGGCCCGCGCCGGCACGCCCACGCTCGCGCAGGCGCTGGTGCAGACCGACCCGTCGATCAACGTCGCGGCCGAGGGCGCCGACACCGCCGACCTCACCTCCGCTCTCGTGCTGCGCGGCCTCAATCCCAATGACACGCTGGTGCTGATCGACGGCAAGCGACGCAACGAGACCGCCAACATCACCGCCGACGCCGGACCCGAGCAGGGCGCGACACCGGTCGATATCAACATGATCCCCGCCGCCGCGATCGACCATATCGAGGTGCTGCGCGACGGCGCCGCGGCGCAGTACGGCTCGGACGCCATCGCCGGCGTGATCAACGTCATCATGAAAAAGACCAACAGCGGCACCGATGCCAGCGCGCTGACCGGCGCCGACGCCTATAATGGCGACGGTTGGCGCTATCAGCTCGATGCCGACCAGGGTGCGGCCTTCGGCACCGACGGCTATGTCCATCTCGGCGGTCAGGTCTATCACACCGACTACTTCATCACGCCCACCATCGACGATCGCACCGGGCGCGATGACAACAACATCACCAGCCTGCCGGAGGAGACGCGCGAGACGCTGAGCATCGATTTCGGCACGACGCTGTTCGATGATGTGCAGTTCTATGGGCTGATCACCTACGGCCATCGCCACGCCCAGGCGTATGAAAACTACCGTCTGCCGGACATTCTGCCCGAGGTGTTTCCGCAGGGCTTCTCGCCGATCGAGACCGACGAGGAAAACCAATATTCCGCGACCCTCGGGATCAAGGGCGACGACCTGTTCGGGTTCCGTTATGACCTGAGCACCACCTACGGCGCCGACCAGATCAATATCGGCAACAAGGACACCGCCAACCCCAACCTGTACCTGGCCACCGGCTTCACGCCGACCAGCGTGATGGCATCAAGCCTGCGCAATGCGCAATGGACCAATACGCTCGACCTGTCGCGTCCGCTGCACGTCCTGAGCATCCCGTTGCTGCTCTCTTTTGGCGGGGAGGAACGCTCCGAAGAGTATGATATTGGCGCCGGCCAGCCGGCCTCCACCGAGCTCGGTGGCACTCAGGGGTTTGCCGGTCTGCTGCCGGTGAACGCCGGAAACTTCAGCCGAAACGTCTGGGCCGGCTATATCGACACCGATTTTCATCCGTTGCCGCAATGGGACGTGGACCTCGCCGGACGCTTCGAGCACTACACCGACTCTGGCAACACCGAAACCGGCAAGCTGGCCAGCCGCTACAACTTCAGCAGCCGCTTCGCCATACGCGGCACCATCAGCAACGGTTTCCGCGCGCCGACCTTGGCTGAGGAGCATTTCAGCGCCTTGAACGTCTCGCCCACCGGAGCCAGCGGCGACCTCGCGGTGGACTCGGCCGCGGCCAAGCTGCTCGGCGCGGTGCCGCTGAAGCCGGAGCGCTCGACCAACGCCAGCGCCGGCTTCGTGGTCGAGCCGATCAGAAACCTGACCATCACCACCGATGTCTATCAGATCAACATACGCGACCGCATCATCGGCGGCGGCAACTACGAGGGACCGCTGGCGATCCAGGCGATCGACCTGACCGGAGCCTCACTCCCCGCCAGCATCACTCCGAACGACGTCACCGCTTTCTACTTCTCGAATGGCGCCAGCACCCGGACTCAGGGACTCGACATCAACGGCAACTACTTTACCAGTTTCGGAGAATACGGCACGGTCGACTGGAAGGTGGGCATCGATCTCAATCGTACTCGCCTGCACCATCTCGCCCTCGACACCAACGGCAACCCGCTGCTCAGCGCCCAGGGCATTTCCAATTTGACCACCGAGTTCCCGCGCAGCAAGATCCTTCTGGACGCGTTCTGGCGCTTGAAAAACTGGGACGTGAACGTGCGGCAGACCCGCTACGGCCAGACCAGCGCCAACCTGACGTACGAGGATCTGGCGCCGGCGGCGCTGCAATTCTCCAACACGGCGTTCGTGCCGTTCGTGGAAACGCCGCGCTGGCTGACCGATATCGAAGTCGGCTACCAGCTCACCCCGCATCTGCATATCGCCGTCGGCGCCAACAACATCTTCAATATCCGGCCGAGGGAGGCGCCTCTGGTCGCCAACTATCTTGGCAGCGGCGTCTATGATACGGTCTCCGACCAGATACCGATTTCCGGCGGTTTCTATTACGGACGGGTTAATATTACGTTTTGATACCCTAATAGCCGAGGTTTGACACACTGGCGGCCAGTATGGCCTTTGTCCGGTATGGACAGTGCCAGTCGTTCGGAGACAAGAGGTTCAGTCACGTCGGCGGCGGGCGCGGTCCTGTTGTTGTGGGGCCTGGTCGAAGGCGCCATCTACCTGCTGCGTCTGGGCCCTGAGGCGGATACTCTCGTCCGGCTGCTGTTCATCGCGGGCACCACCTGGCTGATCCTGCGCCAGTCGCGGCTCAGGGCGAGCCTGCCGCAGGCGCCTGCTCCATTGCGGTTTGGCGCTGTTTCGCTCGCTCCGGCCTCGCTGCCGCGGGCGATCATGGCGCTGTCGGCCGCCGCCAGCCTCGTGCTGGCTCTGCTGATCCTGTCGGCCAACGCCGTCACGGCGGACGAATACGGCTACCGCTACCTCGCCGAGACCTTGTTGCGTGGCCGCCTGTGGAACCCGCCGTCGCCGCACGCTCTGCACGACGTGCTGCTGACCTTCTACATCCCCGACAAGCTGGGCAAGCGCCTGTCGCAATATCCGCCCGCCTGGCCGTTGGTGCTGGCGCCGTTCGTCGCCGCCCATCTCTCCTGGGTCGCCAACCCCCTGGTCGCCCTGCTTGGCGGCGGCTTGATGCTGAGCGCGATGCGCGAGGCCCGCGTCGGGCTTGCCGGGCAGGTGTCGGCGCTGACCCTCGCGGTGCTGTCGCCGTTCGCGCTGTTCAACGATGCGAGCTTGTTCAACCACACCCTGACCGCCACCGAGATCATGGCGGTGGTCTGGTTGGACCTCAGGGATGCGCGGTCGAGCTCGGCCTGGAACCGGGTCGGCATCGGCTTCGCATTCTCCATGCTGCTGGCGACCCGTTATGAGGCGTTCGCGATCGCCTTCATCCTGTTCGCAGCCGATCATCTGATCCGCCGCCGCCAACGCTTATTGCTCTGGGCATTGCCAGCCGCCGCCGGGGCGCTGCCAGGCGTCGTGCTGTTCGGTCTGTACAACTGGAGCATCACCGGCAGCCCGATCGTGACCACGCTGAGCTGGGGCTTTCCCCGGCTTGGCTTCGGCTTCTACGCGCATGGCATGGACGGCACCCATACCCCGGCGCGCGCCGCGGCCTACACGGTCAGGTGGGCGCTCGGCTGGGGAGACTTCGCCTCGGTCGCGATGCTGCCGCTCTATGCCGCCGCAGTCTGGCGCAGGGCGCGCGGCCGCGCACTGCGCTGGTTTGACCTGGTTCTGCCGGCGGTGGTCGTCTTCTTCGTGTTCTATCCCGACTATGGCGGTTTCCAGTTCGGTCCGCGCTACTGGTTCATCGCCTACGCCCTGGTGCCGTTGACCATCGCGCTTGAGGGAGGCTGGCGGCTCGGCAGGGCGCGCTTCGATCCGCGGCGTCTCGCGGCACTGCAGGCACTGGTGTTCGCGGGCTTCACCATCGGCCAGGGCGGCTTTGCACGCATCCAGGCGCAGGCCCGCACGCTGCCGCTCACCGTCGCCAGATCGGCGCCAAACAACAGCATGGTGCTGTTTCCGATCAAGGGCCAGATGCGTTATGTCCCTTGGCAGCTCCATCCCGAGCGCATGGACGGCAAGGATTTCACCCGCAACGGACCGGATGGTCCCGGCCGCGTGCTGCTCGGCCTGTATCTCGGGCCGGAGCGTACCAGGAGGCTGTGCACGCAGCTCCCCGGCCGCCGAATCTTCCTGCTTAAGGAACCCGACGACGCCAAGCGGCCGCTTCTGTTGCCGGTCTGTGGGGTGGGCGGTTAGCCTACCGCTGCCGGAACGTCGGTCACGGCGAGATCAATCGCCGTCCTGAGTGGACGCGGAGGCGCTTGAATTTCGGGTCCGGCGACGCTCAGGTAAGCCAGCCGCTTGGTCTCACGACGTCCGCGCGCGACCGAATCCAGGATCAGCCCGCAGGCGAAGGAGAGGAACGAAAGCAGCACTAGCCCGGTGGCGAGCACGGCGGTGGGCAGCCTGGGCACCAGGCTGGTCCTGAGGAACTCGAACACCAACGGCACTCCAAGCGCCAGACCGGACAGCAGCAGGATCAGCCCGATGAGGGAGAAGAACTGCAACGGCCGTTCCTCCTTCACCAAGGTGATGATGGTGCGCAGGATACGTATGCCGTCAGTGTAGGTGCGCAGCTTGGAGGCGGAACCGGCTGGGCGGTCGCGGTAGGCCGTTTGCATCTCGTCGACCGGCATTCCCAACTCGAGCGCGTGCACGGTGAACTCCGTCTCGGTCTCGAAGCCGGAGGCGAGGGCAGGGAAGGTTTTCACGAAACGTCTGGAGAAGACCCGGTAGCCGGAGAGCATGTCGGTGATGCCGTGCCCGAAAATCCGCCGTACCAACCCGGTCAGCACGACGTTGCCGAAACGGTGTCCCGGACGCCAGGCGGCCTTGATATCGGTCACACGGGTGCCGGTCACCATGTCGAGCTGCTCCGTCCAGAGCGTCTGTACCATGCGGACGGCATCCGCCGCCTCATAGGTGTCGTCGCCATCGACCAGCACATAGACGTCCGCCTCGATGTCGGCGAACATGCGCCGCATGACGCAGCCTTTGCCTTGCCGCCGCTCGCGGCGCACGACGGCGCCCGCCGCTAGAGCGACGTCGCGCGTGTGGTCTTCTGAATTATTGTCATAGACATAGATGGATGCCTGCGGCAGTGCCGCACGGAAATCGGCGATGACCTTGGCGATCGTGACCGCTTCATTGTAACATGGTATCAGTATCGCGATGCGCATATCGCTTCATTCTCCTGCTGGCGTAGTTTAGCGCCCCGCGACAACCCGGCCTATACGCTGATTTGGGTGATGTGCGGCATGTTGGTCACAGATGTCCATGCCATGCTGTGGCACTGGCGACGCGCAGCCGCGGCGATGCGCGGGCCCGCAGTCCACTTCGCTATGCAACCAGAGTGGAATTTGTTACCTGGGGGCGAGGTTGAGCCGAGGGAAGTCTGTCTATGCTGAAGCACGCAACCCGGTCGCGCCGGGATGCCGCAAGCCATTCCTCCGGTGCTGGATATCCAGGACCTAACACAATCCCATGGGCCGGCATGGCGCGTGTCGGGGCGGTTGCCGCCTCCGGGCTATGGCTGCTCGCTGGCCACGCCTACGGCGTGACGCCATTGAGCACCTATTTCGGACCGGGTCTGCCCATCGACAACTACTTTCCGCAAGGCGTGCCAGGCACCGCCGAGGAGCCCGGCGTCACCGTTCGCACCCGAGAGCGTCCGGAATATGATACGCAAGGAGTGCAGGCGGGCGCCTTCATCATCCATCCGGAACTCAACGAAGAAGCCGGCTACGACAGCAACGTTGTTGGGGGCGCCATCAACGGCAAGGGCAGCAGCGAGCTCAACAGTTCCGCGGGCGTCTCGATCAACTCGAATTACAACGAGAACAATTTCGGCCTCACAGGATCCGTCAGCAACGTCGAGTTCTGGGACGTGCCACGCATGAGCCATACCGACTACAATCTGTCGTTCGGCGGCGGCCTCAATCTTGGACGGGACGTGCTCTACGGATCGGTCAGTTATCAGAGCGCCAATGAGGAGCCCTATGACGTCGGCGCCTATGGCTCGAACCTTATCGAGCTCAACACGCCGCTGAACTTCACCGACACCGATTTCAGGAGCAGCTATTCGACCGAGTTCGGCCGCCTTACGCTGCAGCCCAATGTCGACTACCAGTTGATCCGGTTCTCCACCGGCGACTTCACCGGCGTGCCGATCCAAGACGAAAGAAGCTTTGATCAGAGACTGCGTGACAGCAACGTCTTGCAGGGCGGTGTCGTCGCCCGCTACGAGTTCCAGCCGCAGCGCGACGCCGTGCTCGTCGTCAACGGCAACTACGACAAGTACACCAGCGGCGGCGACCAAGCCGATATCGGCGTCGTCAACTCGACCGGAGCCACCGTCCTGGTCGGCTTGGACTACCAGCTCAGCGGCGCAACCACGGCGCGCGCGCTGATCGGCTATCAGCAACGCTTCTTTGACGGCAACACGCCCGACCAAGGCGCGCCGATCGGCGAGTTCGACGTGATCTGGAATCCCACGGGCCTGACGACCGTGACGGCGGCCTACTCGCGCACCATCGAGGACGCCACCACCGACACGGTCACCGGCTACACCTACGACAATTTCAGCGTCGTCGTCGACCACGAGCTTTACCGCAACATCCTGCTGCAGGCGAGCGGCAGCGTGCAGGCGGCCAGCTATCAGAACTCGAACTTCACGCAGACCAACTACGGCGCCGGCCTGGGCGCCACCTACCTGGTCAATCGCAATATTCAGGTGGCGCTAAGCTATCAGTTCGTCGAATACACCAGCTCAAACAACGGCCTTACCACGCAGGTCGCGCGCGAGTTGGGCAATCCAGCCGATACGTTCGGGCAGCACACCATCCTGCTCCATTTCAGGTTCGGCCTCTGATCAGACCGGATCGCCGCGCAGGCTCACCGCGACCGCGCTCGGCGCCGCGCGTTCAAGCAGGTACAGCGGGCGCTGCTTGGTCTCGTTGAAGACGCGTCCAAGATATTCGCCGATCACGCCAAGCGTCATCAACTGCACGCCGCCGAGGAACAGGATCACCGCCATCAGGCTTGGATAGCCGGGCACCTGGTTGCCGAACAACAACGTCCTGATGATCAGTTGACCGCCGAAGCCCAGCGCGAAGACGGCGACGGCAAGCCCCAGATAGGTGGCGATCTTCAAGGGCATCAGGGTGAAGCCGGTGATCCCCTCGAGCGCCAGATTCCATAGCCGCCAATAGTTCCAACTGCTGCTTCCGGCATGGCGTGGCGCGCGGTCATACAGCACCGCCTGGCTCGGGAAACCAACCCAGGCAAACATTCCTTTCATGAAACGGTGTGTCTCGCGCAGCAGCAGCAGCGCATCAAGGGCGCGCCTGCTCAGCAGACGGAAGTCGCCGGTGTTGCGCGGCAGGCGGACACCGCCCAGGCGCTGCATCAGCCGGTAGAACAGATCGGCGGTGGTCTTCTTGAGCCAGGTCTCGCCTTCGCGCGCGCGCCGCTGCGCATAGACCATGTCGATGCCACGATCCCACACCGCGACAAGTTCCGGGATGACCTCCGGAGGATCCTGCAGGTCGGCGTCGATCACCACGACGGCCTGGCCCTGGGCATGATCAAGACCGGCGGTGAGCGCGATCTCCTTGCCGAAATTGCGCGACAGATTGATCAGAGCGACGTGCGGGTCGCGCGTGCGCAGCGCCGCAATGCAGGCCAGGGTGTTGTCGGCGCTGCCGTCATTGACGTAGACGACCTCCCAGCTTCGGCCGATTGCATCCATCACCGTGCTCAGTCGGCGGTGGAACTCATCAAGCCCGAGGGCTTCGTTGTAACAGGGCACGACGACCGAGAGCGCCGGCCGGCCGCACTCCCTGAAAGCGGCTCCGGCGCCGGGCCCGAGCTTCACTTCACCGGGGCTCACTTCAACGGGGCGACACGCATCGGGCGACATGTCGGGTGTCATAGCTCAGGAGCCGGCACGATGGCAGGCGGCATTGCGCAGGTCGGCGCGGGTGAAGGCGATCACGTCGAAGCCGCTGGCCGCCTGGTGCCAGCATGGATCCTGCTCGAAGGCGCGCCGCATCACCGGCAGCACCGCACGGCTGTCCTCGTCGAGGCCGAGCAGCACCAGCACCACCCGCGACGCGGGAACCACGGCGGCCTGAATCTCCGAGGCGTTCTCGCCCGGATGGATGGCCAGGATGTGCAGAGCGTCCGGCGACTGGCTCACGAAGGCGCCGAGCACGCCGACGCCGTCGTTGCCGTAGGGAACCAGGGCCAGCCCGCCCTTGCCAGCCAGCCGGCGCGCGGCACGGGCCGCCTGCGCCTGCGGCTGCATGGTCTCCGGGCGGGTCATCAATCCCGCGATCGAGAGCGCCTGAACGAAGAGCAAGGCCGCGATGGCGGCAAAGCCGGCGGAACGCGGCAGGCTGGCGAAGCAAGCCGCCAGCAGAATCGCGAAAAAAGGCGTGGCAAAGGCGATGTAGCGCAGCTCGATCGGCGTGTTGTTGAAGACAAAACCCAGCACCAGCAGCCCGACCGGCGTGGCAATGGCGCACAGCACCAGGAGCAGCCGACCGTCCCGGCTGGGCAGCCGGTCCCAGCGCCAGGCGACCAGCGCCACCAGGCCGACCAGCGCCAGCACCAGGACGGCGCCGAGCACGATTCCGGCAACATGGCCGACATAGAGCGGCAGGCCGCCGAAGACGTTGGCGGCGGCGTACTTGCCGAGCCGTGCCAGGCTCGGCAGCAGCCGGAATGGCGGGAACTGCCCGACGCGGCTGCCGCGCTGGGCCAGGAAGAAGCTGAGATCGAGTGGCAGGATTACGGCGAAGCCAAGCCCGGCGGCAAGCCAGCGAGGCCATTGCAGCGGACGCGTCAACAGCAGCCAGAGCAGGGCCGCGGCGCCGCCGAAGGCCGCGAGATAGTTGGTGAAGCTGGCCAGGCCGAGCACGACGCCGCCGGCCAGGGCAGTCGCCGTCGCGGGCGACGTGGCGCGGGATCGGGCGGCAACCACCACCAGCACCGTGCCCCAGATCAGACAGAGCTGCGCCAAGCCGAAGCCGCGCGCGATCGAGCCGGTATAGGTAAAGCCATAGCAGCCCAGCGTCAGCAGGATGGCGGCGATCGGAGGCGCTCCGACCCGGACCGCCAAGGCCGCGGTACCAGCCAGGACGGCGACGCTGAACAGCACGGAGAGCAGCCGGGTCCGGAACAGACCGGTGCCGACCACGCCGCGCCAGGCCGCCTCGGACCAGAAATACAGCGGCGGGTGCACGTCGGTCCGGCGCAGATCGCCGGCTATGCTCGCGAGCGTGCTGTGGCCGGAGTAGAAATGCCGAACCCGACCGGCGGTGAAAATCCCGCTGGGCCAGACCGGACGCGGTGTTCCGGCCGCGATAAAGATACTGTAATCCTCGTCGTACTCGGTGCCGCGCGACCATGATGCGCCGGCCAGCACGAGCAGGGAGAGAAGCAGTGCCGCCGCTATGCCGCCGGCATGTCGTCCATGCGTCGACAGCATCCTGAGCCAAATCCCCTTGGGTCGATCGCATTCGACTATAGCATGACGCGCGGTCGTGTTAAATGGCGCATGCAGGTTTGCGACGAACCGGAGCAGTAACATTGGACATTGCCTTGCCTCGCACGTGCCGGCTGCTCGGCCTGAGCTTTGCCGACATAGGCGTTGAAGCAGCGGCGCAGCGCATTGCAGACCGTTCCGAAAAAGCACCTTTTTCGTATGTTGTCACGCCGAACGCCGACCATCTGGTGCGGTTGGCGCACGACCCGTCGCTGCTGCCGCTGTATCGCGACGCCTGGCTTTGCCTGCTGGACAGCCGGGTGGTGGCGCGCGCCGCGCGCATGCTGGGATTGCCGGCGCCCATGGTGACAACCGGCAGCGATCTCACTGAGCGTCTGCTGTTGTCACATCTCGGCGCGGACGAACGGGTGACGATTATCGGCCTGCGCGCCGCGCATCTCGACTCTTTAGTAAAACGAACAGGAATTGCGACGCCGGCGCATTACGACCCGCCGATGGGCTTTGATCGCGACCCCACGGAGTTGCGGCGCGCCGTACGTTTCGTGTTGGACCATCCGGCGCGGTTGGTTTTCCTCGCGGTCGGTTCACCGCGTCAGGAGCGTCTTGCCGCCGCGGTTGCCGCGAGCGGGGAGGCAAGCGGCACCGGTCTGTGCATCGGCGCCAGTCTGGATTTTCTGGCCGGCGTCGTGCCGCGCGCGCCGGGACTGATGCAGTGGCTGGGTATCGAGTGGCTGCACCGGATGCTCTCCGACCCGCGACGACTGGTACGACGCTATTTGCTGGATAACCCGCCGATTTTCTGGATGCTGTTGCGCGAACGCCTCAGTCGGTGACACGGTCAAGCGGCGGGATGTAGGGCAGGATCACGCGCTTGATCAGGATCGGGGCGGCAATGCCCACCACCATCATCACGACCAGAAAGATCGGGAAATCCTGTGCGTTCCAATGCAGGAACTTGAGTAGGACGCCCTTGGTCAGACCGAGGCAGATCGTATTGAACAAGTAGATCGCAAAAACCATGTTGCCGACGAATGCCAGCCAGCTCAGTCGTGCGACGGCGGCGCTCCGCACCAGGCCGTGCAGCGCCACCATCGACAACAGGCCGGCCGCCAACATATAGCCCTTGTACGGGAAATGCGCGTCCGCCTCCTGCGCCCAATTGAAATGGACGGAGCCATCCGATGCATAGACAAGCAGCGCCAGCAATGCGAGGAGGGCCGCGGGATACCAGCGATCGATAAGCAACCACCAGCGGTCGCCGGCGCGAGCCGCCAGTCCGCCTGCGACGAAAAAGATGAAGAAGCGGCAGACCCGGTCAAAATACAGGATCGGGGGCGCCACCACGAGATACAGCAGGATGGCAACCAGGAGCAGGGGCGTCTCCTCCGGGAGGCGACCGAGCCAGGATTGCCGCGGACAGGGGATGCGCAGCAGCAGCGGCGTCGCGATCACATAGACGAACAGCACGCCGATATACCAGACCGACATCGCCGGGCTGTGGGCGGTGAACAGGAACAGGCTGCGCAGCCCGGCGCCAAGGCTTGGCGGAAGGTTGTCGACATGCATGATGTGGCTGGCAAGCAACTTGCCGAGAAGAATGGCGCAGCCGAAGCCGAAGAACGGCACCAGCAATCGCCGCGCCCGTCGCGCCACCAGGCCCGGCCAGCGCGCGATGGCGATGGTGGCGGCCCCGGACCAGAAGGTGACGTAGCCGCTCAGATACATGAAGAACGGCATATGAAAGAAGTAGATCGCGATGCGCAGCGGCTCATACCAGGCCACTCCTGGAGGAGAACTGCGCTCGACGAGGTGGCCGAATACCACGAGCAGGATGGCCACGCCCTTGGCGCGGTCGAGATCGGTGAGTCGGGTCCGGATCCGTGTGGGAGATGTAACAGAATGTCCGGGTTGCGCCTCTCTGGCGACTGGTCGGACGGGGATGGATGACGCTCTTGTCATGTCTGTTCCGCGTGGATCTGGTATGACATCGCCACCATAAGGAGGCGGCTGATGAATGGCGAGGATCGTATTTCATTCGCTCGAAGGCGTATCCCGTTAAGCATAAAGACGGTGCACATCATTCGCCAATGTATTATCCTAGGTCCGTATCGGGTTTTCGCAACGCGTCAAATTGGCGCCACATTGTGGGGCGACAAAGCGCGTCGGCAAGCTGGTGCGTGCTGACGTCCAGATGGTATTAACGTAGTGTTAGTTGTTTCAGGTATGGTCGTTGAAGGGCCACATCTCCAATGCGCGCGTCCGAAGGGGGCCGAATGATGCTGAACGTGGCGCCGGGCACTCCGTCCGGCTCTGGGTCCGAGCGCTTCTATCGCAGCGGGCCGGCTGAGCCGACACCGCGCGATGCGGCGGCCCTGATGCTGTCCAACGCGGCCTGGAGCCTATGGCGTCACAAGTGGGTGCTCATCCTGTGCATTCTGCTGGTGCCGGCGATCACCTGGGCCGGGCTCAAGCAGCTCACGCCGCTGTACACGTCTTCAGCGTCGGTCATCTATGAGCCATCCTCGTATAATGAGGCGGCGTTGAAGAGCATCCTTACTCCGGACACGACGACGGATGAGGTCATTGCCAGCCAGGTCGAAGTCATTCAGAATCTTCGTTCAGCGGAGCGCATTGTCAATCGCTTCGATCTCGGAAAGGATCCCGAGTTCAACTATACGCTGCGTCCGAGATCAACGTTCGCTCAGATCATCGATGGCGTGACTGGAGGCATCAAGGGCGGCATTGCGTTTCTGATCCGCCCCGTATTCCCCGCCGCCGCGGACAGCCTGGTGGCAAACGACGGCCATCCGCCGACTCAATCTGATATTCATCGGGCAGTCGTCCTGGCGGTCCAAGGCAGGATTACCGCGGAGGCGGTGAGCCAATCGCACGTGATCGACGTGTCGTTCACCTCGAAGAGCCGGACGCTTGCTTCTGACGTCGCCAACGAGCTTGCCAATCTCTACATTTCCGACCAGCTCGAGATGAAGTTCGACGCCGTCAAGAGCGCCAACAAGTGGCTTGAGGCGCGTGCGCGCGAACTGCAACAGAACGTGCAGGCCAGCAGTGACAAGATCGCGGCCTACCGCTCCCGCGAGGGGTTGACGCAAGGCGTTGTCGCCAACCTGGCCACTGAAGAGGTCAGCCGGCTCAGTTCGGATCTTGACGAAGCCAACAATGCGCTGGCGCAGGCCGAAGGTCAGGTCAGCGCCGCGCATGGTCGTCGTGGCAGTTCGGCGCAAGCGGAGGTCTCTCCAAGCGTTGTTGCCCTACGCCAGCAACGCGACGCGGTCGCGGCGCAGCTTCAGGCGCTGCTCGCGCATCTCGGGCCGGAGCATCCGACCGTCATCGCCATGCGCAAGCAGCTTGCGGTGCTGAACGGCGAGATTGGCGCCGAGACCGGGCAGGTGTTGGCGGCGTCGAATGCGGCCGTGAGGGCGGCGCGCGCCAAGGTCGACAGCATTGAAGCGCAGTTGCGCGACGCTCGTGAACGCGTTGCGGCGGCGAGCCGCGCGGAAATTCCGCTGGATGCGATGCAGCGTGAATCCGACGCCTCACGCAGCCTGCTGCAGACTGTGCTCGACTCGATCCAGCGCCTGGCTCAGCAAGCCGCGATTGAAACACCAGACGCCCGCATCGTGTCCGACGCGTTGCCCTCACCGGAGCCTTCGTTTCCAAAAATGAAGCTGTTGATCCCGGCTTCGGTCATCCTTGGTCTGTGCATCGGTTTCCTGCTGGTCTATCTGCTCGAACTGACGCAGAGCAAGTTCCGTAGCGGCCATGACATTCGCACGGTGCTCGGACTGAACTGCCTCGCGCAGATCCCGCAGGTCGACAGCGACAAGGAAGGCGTGTCCGGCATCGAGGAGTATCTCGTCCAGAAGCCGTTCTCGCTTGGCGCCGAGCAGGTCCGCTCGCTGCGGGCGGCGCTCTGGCTCGGTGCAAGCCGGCCAAAGGTTGTGGCGATCGCGGCGGCCCGGCCGGGGGAAGGCAAGACCACCACCTCGATCTGTCTGGGCCGTTCGGCAAGCCTTGCCGGCGAACGCATCATCGTGGTCGAATGCGACGCGCGTAAGCCGAGCTTCGCCAAATTGATGAACATCAAGGAAAAGACCGGCTTGCTGGAATTTCTCAGCGGCACCGCGCCGCTCGAGGATGTCATTCACACCGACACTCTGACCAGCTTTGACTATATTCCAGCCGGCATCGCCGGACGCAGCAACTCGCATTCCTTGTTCATGTCCGAGAACATGGTGATGCTGCTCGAGCGTCTGCGACGGGACTACGATCTGGTGGTGCTGGATCTGCCGCCGGTGATCGCGCTTACCGACGCGCGCATCGTGGCCAGTCTTGCCGAGGCGACCTTGCTTTGTGTGCGTTGGCAGACCACGCCACGAGCGGTTGCCAAGCATTGCCATGAAATGCTTCAGGACGCAGGCGCCAATGTGGTCGGCGCGGCTTTGACCCGCGTCAACATGCGCGCCCATGCCCGCTCTGGTCATACCGACGCGGAGGCCTACCATTCCCGTTACGCACCCTACTACCAGCATTAGGACCGGCTTGCGGCCATGAGCCTCGCCTCCATGCTCCCCGCCCGCATGCGGGATTTCGGCGAAAACGATTCGTCGGGTCTCGCCTGGTGGGTGGGGATCGGCTTCTTTGCCACCTACATCGCAGCCGCGATGATGGGGCAAAAGCAGATCCTGGCGATGATCGCGCTTGGCATTATGGCTTGCGGCACAGTGGTCTGCCTCCGCATGCCGATGCTCTGCTGCATGCTTTGGGTCCTGCTTGCCGGCACGACGCCGGAGACCTGGGTTTCCAACATCGTGCCGGGAAGCGCCAACATGGTCACAGCCGCCATCAAGGTAGGCGGCCTGGGCCTGGTGGCGGTCTGCATGCTGCGCTACGGGCTGGTGGTCGACCTGGTCAATCCCGCCTTTGCCTTTTTGCTGATGTTCTTCGTCGGTGTCTGGCACGGGTTCTATCCGACGCTGACCATGGGGGAGAGCCTGCGGTCGCTGATCGGCTCCGCGGCGCCCTACGCGTTCTCCTTCTCGCGACTCTCTCGTCGCTGGTGCGCCACGATTATCGAGGCAGTCATCTGGATTCCAAGCGTGATTCTTGGGTTTGGCGTGCTCCTCGCGGCGGCGCACATCCAACCGCTGCTGATGGCCGATGAGGGCGGATCAGTTCGCCTCTCTGGCTCGACGATCCCGGCCTTCCTCGCAACCTTGGCGATGACCTCGGTCTACGCCTGCCTGATCGAGCTGTATCGCAGCGGCCGGTCTCGCTACATCTGGCTTTTCGCTCTCAACTTCCTGATCCTCATTGGCTCCGGTTCACGCTCGCCTTTGGCATGCGCGGTCATCGTGACAGGCATCGCCTTTGTTGCGATCCGCTCCGAAAGCTTCACCATGCGCAGGCGAGTACTGCCATTGCTGATCGGCTTGTTCGCGTTACCGGGATTGATGGTTCTTGCCGCCACGTCCAGAAGCCTGCGTCTGCTGACGGTGCTGTCTTCGGACCAGCACGCGGCGAGTTTGAGCGGCCGCGGTCTGATCTGGCCGTTCTTCGAGCGCGCGTGGGACCAGTCTCCAATTTTTGGCTGGGGCGTTGGAACCGGCAAGATCCTGGTTGACCCGCACAGCTTGACCGCCAAGCTGCTCGGCACCACCGCCGCGCATAACGAGTATCTGCGCATCGGCGTCGAGGGAGGGTATGTCGGCATTGGTTTGGTTACGACGTTTATGGTGCTGTGGACGTGGCGATGGAGCACGAAGCTTGTGCGCACGGACAAGATCATCACGCGCCTGATCATGCTGGGCTTTGCATTGGAGTCGATCACCGACAACACCCTGATCGCGGCACCCACGAGCATTCTGTTTGTCTGGATGTCGGCGGTGTTCGCTCGTGGCGCCCTGGAGTCCAGCGAGGCGCGTGAAGGCGCACAGGCTGGGTTTTCGAGGGTGTCAAACCGCTCATCTGCCGCAATGTCATAATGCTATGACAGAGCTGTCGCGGCTCTTCATGGCTGGTTGATTTCAGCAAATGCCTGTGCGAGACGAGTGTGCGGGAATGATCGGCGAACTTCCTGAATATTGAAGAATTCGCAACGCGTATTGGTCACGTCATCTTAAACTACCGCAAACATCAAGACCCGGAGGCCTCCCCTGCTCGACTGGCTCCCGACGCGCACTGACTGGGACGAGACGCTCAGAAATCCTGAACTGCCGGGCGATCTCGCAGGATGGGACGTCCTGGTATCGCTTGCAAACTGCACGCTCGATCATCTGCAGACGGTCCGGCTTGATCGTAAGCTGCGCAAGCTTTTTCCGTCAGGTCCGCCCTCTGGTATTCCGACACGCGCCGTGCGTCTTTCGATCCTTGCCTCAAGCACGGTCGACCATCTGCTTCCCGCGCTGCGCGTCGGCGCGCTGCGGCATGGCATCTGGCTGCAGACGCAGTTGGGCGATTACGGACAATATGCGCAGGAACTGCAAAACCCGTCCGCCGCGATCCATGAGTTCCGGCCGACCTGCGTGCTGTTCGCCTTCGACGCAAGGCACATGTTGCGCGGCATTGATGTCTCCGCTGATGCTAATGCCGCGGGTCTCTGGCTCGATCAGATCATCTCCGACCTTGCCAGCCATTGGGCACAGGCGCGTGACCAGTTCGGCTGCAAGGTCGTGCAGCAGACGATCCTGCCGATCTTTTCCGACCTGTTCGGAAATAACGAGCAAAGGCTCCCTGGATCGGGCACTTGTCTCGTGGCCAGTTTGAATCATCGTCTGCGCCAGGCAGCCGACGCCAACGGTATTGAGCTGCTTGCCATCGATCAACGTGCCGCCCGCGATGGGTTGGATATTTGGTACGACGCCGCACTCTGGCACCGCGGCAAGCAGGAAGTGCATCCCAACGCCACGCCCATCTATGGCGACCTGCTGGCGCGTCTGCTCGCTGCCTATCAGGGGCGCTCACGCAAATGTCTGGTGCTTGATCTCGACAATACCCTATGGGGCGGCGTGGTCGGCGATGACGGTGTCGCTGGTCTGCTGCTCGGCAATGGCAGCAGCCTTGGCGAGGCGTTCATCGACTTCCAGACCTACGCGCGGGCGTTGTCGCGACGCGGTGTCATCCTGGCGGTCTGTTCGAAGAACGATGAGGCCAACGCGTTCGAACCGTTTGATACGCATCCCGAAATGGTGCTTAGACGTTCCGACATCGCCTGCTTCGTCGCCAACTGGCAGGACAAGGCCGCGAACCTGCGCGAAATCGCCGCACGTCTGAATATCGGCCTGGACTCACTGGTATTCGCCGACGACAACCCGTTCGAGCGCAACATTGTCCGGCGTGAACTGCCGATGGTGGCGGTCCCCGAGCTTTCGGACGATCCGGCGCAGTTTGGTCGCGTCATCTCCGATGCCGGCTATTTCGAGGGTGTTCACCTCACCGAGGAGGACCGCGAGCGCTCCCAGCAATACCAGGCCACGCTGCAGCGCAACGCGGCTCTGACCTCGATGACAGACATGCCGAGCTATCTGCGCAGCCTGGAGATGCGCATGCATTGGACCCGGTTCGACGCGATCGGACAGCCGCGCATCGTCCAGCTTGTTAACAAAACCAATCAGTTCAACCTCACCACGCGACGGACCAGCAGCGAAGAGGTCGAGCGGATCATTGCCGATCCCGCTGCATTGTCGCTGCAGATACGGCTGATCGACCGCTTCGGCGACAATGGCATCATCTCCATCATTGCGGGCGGCCCAGCAGGCGAGCCGCATGTCGGCGCCGACCTCGCCCACGATATCGCGCTGGGCAGCGGCGACCTGCTCCTGCACACCTGGCTGATGAGCTGCCGTGTGCTTGGCCGCGGCGTCGAGCAGGCGACCCTCAACCTCGTCATTGCCGAGGCGAGGCGGCTCGGCGCACGACGGCTGATCGGCATCTATCGTCCGACGCCCAAGAACAACATGACACGCCAGCTTTACGCGGGCTTCGGCTTCACTCCGCTCGAAGACGCCGCGGACGGGAAGACGGTCTGGGCGCTGAGCCTTGAGGCGGCAAGGCCGGTCGAAACTTTCATCCAGATCATTGAGGGACAGCCATGACGAAGGCCGAGATCAACAGCAAACTCACCGACATCTTCCGCGACGTGTTCGATGACGACGCGATCGTCTTGCGCGACGACATGACGGCGGACGATGTCGAGGAATGGGACTCGATGAGTCACGTCACCCTGGTCGTTGCCGCCGAGCGCACCTTCGGCATCAAGTTCCGCACCGCGGAGATCGAGGAGTTAAAAAACGTGGGCGATTTCGAGCACCTCATCGGTGCGAAGGTTGCCGAGAAACACGTCTGATCTCTCCCATTACGCCAAATGCTTTTCAACTCCGTTGTCTTTCTGATCGTCTTCTTGCCGATGGTCCTCATCGGCTACGAGCTTGCGTCGCGATTTGGGCGGCATGCCGCCGGCGCTTGGCTGATCCTGATGTCGGTGCTGTTCTATGGCTGGGAACGGCCGGAATTCATCCCGGTGTTGCTGGTCTCGATGACCGGGAATTTTGTGGTCGTCAACCTGATCGCTCGGGCCGAGGCGCGCCCCGCGCTGCAGAACTGGATTCTCGGGTTGGGGATCGCCGGCAACATCGCGACCCTGGTCTGGTTCAAGTATCTCTACGTGATGCTGACCTCGCTCGCCGGGCTTGGGGTGCTGGAGGGACCTTTCCGGCATGTGACGTTGCCGCTCGGCATCTCGTTCTTCACCTTCACGCAGATCGGCTATCTCATTGACTACCGCCAAGGGGTCACCAAGGATCGCGGGCTGCTGAACTACCTGTTGTTTGTCAGCTTCTTTCCGCACCTGATCGCGGGTCCCATCCTGCACAATCGCGAGATCATGCCGCAGTTCGGAGATCGCAGGAACTATGGCGTCCGCGCGGAAAATCTGGCGGTCGGTTTCACCATCTTCATTATCGGACTGAGCAAGAAGTGCCTGCTGGCGGATCCGCTCTCCGCCGGCGTGATCGCCGGTTTCGATCATCCCGCAAGCCTCGGTCTGTTGTCTTCGTGGCACGTGGCACTCGCCTACACCCTTCAGCTTTACTTTGATTTCTCCGGCTATACCGACATGGCCATCGGGCTCGCCCGCCTGTTCAACATCCGCTTCCCGCTGAACTTCAACTCGCCCTACAAGGCGGGCTCGATCATTGATTACTGGCAGCGCTGGCATATGACGCTGACGCGCTACCTGACCTTGTACCTCTTCAATCCGGCGGCGCTGTGGATCACCCGTCGACGCGTGAGCAAGGGGCTTGGCGTTGGTCGTCGCGACATGGCGACCCCGCGCGGCTTTCTCACCATGCTGGTGGTGCCGACGCTCTACACGATGGGATTGGCCGGGATCTGGCACGGCGCCGGTTCACAATTCGTGATCTTCGGCTTGCTGCATGGGTGCTATCTCAGCGTCAATCACGCCTGGCGCGTCTTTTTTGTCAAAAAAGGCGGCAAGCTGGCTGATCATACGCGGCCGCCGGTCTGGACCGTGGCGCTGACTTATCTCTGCGTTCTCGTCGGCGCCATCTTCTTTCGTTCATCCTCCAGCGGAGCAGCCTTGACCCTGATCTGGGGCATGCTCGGCGGCCACGGGGTCGAGGCGCTACCGGCCTGGCCGGGCTCCTTGACAGAGGCGCTTGGCGACCGGTCGTTGCTCTATCCGGTGCGCGACGCAATCTGGCTGGCGGCGCTCTATGGGATCGTCTGGGGCATGCCAAACACGCAGCAGATCATGATTCTCCATGAGCCGGCACTCGGCAAGATACAGCCAGGCCAATGGAAGCTGCTGCAATGGCGGCCGAACTGGCAATGGGCGCTGCTTGGAGGGGCAACCGCGGTCGTCGCCGTGCTCGCTGTTGGAGGCATGACTGAATTCCTCTACTTCCAATTCTGAGATGGAGACGCGTACGATCGGCACCGGAGGTGTGTCCGCGCGAGGCGCGGACGCGCACGTCCGAGCGGCGCGTACCGAAAGTCCCGGCCGTTATCTGTTGCTCGCGGGCCTCGTGTTGCTGCTCGGTTTCGGCTTCGCCTGGGTCTGGTCGGCAACCATGAAGCTCGCCTACCTTGATCCTGAATACGCCGCCTGGAGTGCGAAGCAGCAGATCATCTCGAACTGCGACATGGGCAAGCTTCTCGTACTCGGCGACTCACGCGCTGACGCTGGCATCATGCCGACGCGCCTGTCGATGCCTTCCTCGAACGTCTCCGTCGGTGGCGCGAAGCCGGTCGAGCTCTATTTCTTCCTGCAGCGTGCCCTGGCCTGTTCCAACATGCCGCACAAGGTCATCCTGTCGATCGATGCCGGCCATTTTGGCAGCACCGACACGTTCTGGGATCGCAGCGCGCGGTTCGGCACCTTCACCGTTGGTGATCTGCACGAAATCGAGCGCGTGGCCCGGTTCACCGGGGATGAGAAGCTGTTTACCGAACATCGCACCGATGGCTTCCCCGGCTTCCTGCGGGACTGGCTCTATGCGCACAGCTTTCCGACCCTGAACTTTGCCAGCATGACGCGAGGCGGCTTGTTCCTGCGGTATGACAGCAACCTGGCAGAGCGCCGACATACTCTACGTTCGCGCGGCCATTACCTGTTCGGCACCGCAGATGGTTCCGACGGGATAGCGGAGGAGGCTTACGAAAAGCGCTTCAGCGTGCTGCCGCTTGAAGGCTACTTCTTCGATAGAATGATCGAGCAGATGCAGTCGCGCGGGATCGAAGTCGACTTCGTGGTGGCGCCGATCAATCACGCGACCGCGGAGCGCATGTCCCCGGAACTGCCGAGGACGTTTGCCGCCTTCCTTGGCAAGACCGCCAAGCGCTATCCAAACTTCCATGTTCTGATCGGGCCGATTCCTCCTCTGCCCGACCGTTATTTCGGCGATTTCTTTTCGCACCTGAACCAGTCCGGCGCCGAGCTTTTCTCCGCCTATGTCAACCAGGCGCTGCTTGCTCAGTCCCAAGCGCGGCACTGACGCGTGCGGTCAGTTTGGCGCGTGCGGTCAGTTTGGCGGCGCGTTGGAGTCGTCCGGATTGGTTTTCGGTCGCTCCTTGTAGAAATAGCCATGCTTATACTCGGCGTTCTTATCAAAATAGCCGTGAAACACCGGCTTCGATTTTGGCGCGTAATGCGGCGGGATATAGGTGCCGCTGCTGTCGAACCTACCCTGAACGTAGATGTCGCTTGGGCTGTTTGGGATCGGCGAGTAGGTTTGCGGCGGCTTGTCGGCCGAGGCGCGTCCGTCAATCGTCACTACGAGCGCAGTCGCCGCAAGCGAGACGATGGTCATGCGCCGCGACTGGAAACCGGTTTTCGCCATGCGGCATGCCTCCACGTTTCGACGAATGATTTTAGCAGACGCGATGTCGATGCAAAAGCTGCGTGTTCATCGTATAGCGGCGTTCGCGGTGTCGACCTCAATCGCGTTGGAGCGCTTGCTTGAACCCTCGGAGACTCAGGCGTCTGTTGCCGTCCGCGAACGCGCCCTCCTGGGTGCTTGCGGAGACCGGCATCAATGCCGCCTTCGCGTTGGTCTCGCTGATGGTGGTAAGCCGCACCATCGGGCCTGCCGCGGCGGGTGTCGGCGCCGTCGCCATCGCGGCCTTTCTGCTGCTCGATCTGCTCGGCGGCTCGATGATGACGGACGCGTTGATCCAGTGGCGGCGCCTCGAGCCGCGTCATGCCAGCAGCGCCACCACGCTGACGGTGCTCGTCGGCGGGCTCACCGCGCTCGTCCTGGTGCTCGCCGGGCAGGTGCTGAGCCGCACCACCGGCCATCCGCAGATCGCACGCCTGGTCCTGGCGCTGGCGCCGCTGCTGCCGCTTTCGGCATTCTCTGGCGTGGGCTCCGGTCTGGTGCTGCGCGAACGCCGTTACCGTCTGCTGGCGATGCGGGTGTTCATCGGGCAACCGGTCGGGCTGGCGCTCGGCCTGCTGGTGGCGCATTGCCATGGCGGCGCCTGGGCGATGATCGTCTTGCAGGGCGGCAACACCGCGACCGTCTTCCTGCTGTTCCTGGCCGTCCGCGCAGCCCCGCTCAGGCCCGCGCTCGACAGGAGCGCGCTCGCCGATCTCTGGCCGGTGGCAGGGCCGCAACTGCTCTCCGTGCTGATGCTGGCCGGACGCTACCGGCTGTTCATCATCGCGTTGGGCATGACCACGTCCGGAAGCGTCGTCGCAGTCTCCAACGTCGGCTTCAGGCTGCTCGATTCCGTGTTGAGCATCGTCGGCGGCTCGACCCTGCGCATTACCTTGCCGCGTCTGTCCGCGCTGCAGGACCACCCGGCCGCCCTCGCCGACGCCTACGGCGAGACCGCGCAGTTCCAGGCGCTGCTCGGTTGGCCGATCGCCGCCGGAGTGGCGCTGACCGCGACGAATCTGGTGACCGGCCTGATGGGGCCGCACTGGGCTGCCGCCGCCAGTGGCACACGCGTCGTCGCCTGCACGGCGTTGCTCAACTACAGCTATGGCGATGCCGGCAGCCTGTGGATTTCGGTCAATCGAACCCGGATCAATCTGATCACCGCGACCGCGGCGCTGCTGGTGCCGATCATCGGCTTGCTCCTGCTTCACCCGCAGACGCCGGCACAGGCGGCGCTGTGCTGGGGGGCTACCGTGCTGGTGCTGGCGCCGGTGAACATGTTCCTGGTGACCCGGCGAATCCGGCGCTCCCCGCTGTGGCTGCTTGGCCGCCTGTGGCCGGCCGCCGCCGGCGCGTCGGCGATGACGCTCGCAGTGCTGGCCATCGGACCGATCCTGCCAAAGCCGCCATTGCTGGCGCTGGTTTGCCAGGCTGGTCTTGGTGCCGCGATTTACGCGCTGGTCGCCTTCCTCGCACTTGGGCGGCGCCTGCCGAGTGTGCTGAAGGTGCAAGCGCCGGGTGAGCCCGTCAGTCCGGCGCCAAGTTTGTGAGGTTTCTCACAAATTTCGGCGATCAGGGGCTTGTGCTGCCGCTCGCTGCTGCCATTGCAATCACGCTGCTGCTGCTCGGATGGTGGCGTGGCGCGCTGGCCTGGTCCATTGCCGTGCCGGCGACCCTTGCGACGATCCTGTCGCTCAAGATCATCTTCTATGCATGCCATGCCGTGTTGCCGCATGTGGGCGTGCGCAGTCCCAGCGGGCATACCGCCAGCGCCACCGTGGTCTATGGAGGATTGCTGGCGCTGCTCGGCCGACGCGGCATTGCCGACAACATGCGCAGGCTGGGTCGACACGTTCTCCTGATCGCGCTTGCCGCCCTGCTCCTTGCAGCACTCTTCGGCTTCTCGCGCGTGGATCTCGGCGTCCATACGGTGCCGGACGTGCTGGTCGGCGGCGCGGTCGGCATCCTTGGCGCCGTCGTGATGGTGCTGCTTGCCGGCCAGCCGCCGCCGCGGTTCCGCCGATGGATACTGGGCGCCGTGGTGATCGTCATGGTGGTGCTGTTGCACGGCCAGACGCTGAACGCCGAGGAGGCGATCCGGCACCTCGCGATCAGCACCTGGTGGCCGTTCATTGCCGCATGCCGGCAGTCATAGACTCACGGATCATGCCGCAAAAAACGCTACCTTGTCGGCTTCGAGCACGGCGCAGGTAAGCCTGCCGCCGCGGCCGGCGCCGGTGTCAATGCCAATCCTGTTCGTCCGCAACACCGGATCGGGCTGCGGAGTATGCCCATGCACCACGACGGCGCCGAACGGCTGGCGAGAGGAGAGGAACGGCTCGCGTATCCACAGCAGGTCGCGCCGGCTGAGCTGATCAAGCGAGGCGCCCGGCCGCACCCCGGCATGAGCGAACAGGTAGTCGTCGACGCGGTATTGCAGCGACAGCCGGCTCATGAACCGCAGATGGTCGCGCGGCAGCATTTCGGGCCAGTCCTCGATCGGCGAGTGACGACGTATGCCCCAGCTCGACAGCGCAGCCGCCCCACCGTTTGCGAGCCAGGCGTCTGCCTGCCTCTGATCGCCGAAAGCGATCGCCTGAAGCGCCATCTCCTCGTGGTTGCCCATGAGATTGATCACGCGATCAACAGGAAATTCGGGACCGCGGGCGAGAAAGCTTAGCACGCCCGCGCTATCGGGACCACGATCAATATAGTCGCCAAGATGGATCAAGGTCACGTCATCGGCGGGGCGGAAGTGAAGGTCGGTTGCGATCCGACGATGCACCAGACTGAGGCGTTCGGAGCAGCCATGAATGTCGCCAATCGCATACACCCGGCGACCGGAGGCAAGGCTGCCTGGGGCCGGGGTAAAGTTGAGCGGCAGGTGCGTACCGTCGCCACGCGGCGATGTGGCACGCGTCAAGAAGGATGCCGCCTGCGCCGCAGGCGCAGCATTTCCGTCATCCCAGAATTGCGGCCCATTGATCAGGGCAGTCTGCTCCCAAGCGGCACTCGCCGCTTATCGCACGATGTCGGCCAAACAGCGATCATCACGGCCCAGCAAGCCCACACACATCATTAACGCCTATGCCCGATACTACGCGAGTGGCCAGGATCGTGCTAATCGATCATGATTAGTACCGTGCACTTCATCAGGAGACGAGCTTCCATGCTGGATGGGGCCATGCTCGCCAGTCGTGATGCAGCGTCATTGCCGCTCGCGGTTGATCTGGACGGGACGCTGCTTGCCGGCGACGTTTTGCATGAGCAATTCCTTAAGCTGCTGTTTCGGCGTCCGCTGCTCTTGCTTGGCGCCTTGCTCAGCCTGCGCCAAGGCAAGGCCGCGATGAAGCGGCGGCTGGTATCGCTGATGCCGCCGCTCGCGGTGGCGCTGCCGTTTCGCAAGCCATTTCTGGAATGGCTGCGAGCGGAGCGTGTCGCGGGCCGCAAGCTGCATCTGGTCACCGCGTCGGATCAGCATGTCGCGGACGCGGTCGCAGCGCATCTCGGCATCTTCGAGAGTGCTATCGGCAGCGACGGCGTCACCAACCTGAGCGGCGAGGCGAAGGGGCGGTCATTGCGCACGCGCTTTCCCGGCGGCTTTGCCTATGCCGGCGACAGCAGGGTCGATCTCAATGTCTGGGCGATGGCGTCAGGCGTGGTTCTGGTCAATGCCAGCAGCGGCACGATCTCCAGGGTGCGCGCCCGCGGCTGGCCGATTCTAGCTGAATTCGCCCGTGTGCGGCCGGGAGTGAAGGATTGGCTGGCCGCGATCCGCCTGCATCAATGGACCAAGAACGCGTTGATGCTGGTGCCTCTGCTGCTTGGCCACCGCGCCGCCGATCCGCATGCGCTGCTCCGTGTGCTGGCGGCAATGCTGCTGATCAGCTTGGCGGCATCCGGCACCTACATCCTGAACGATCTTTCCGACCTGGAAGCCGACCGGCTGCATGCCAAGAAGTGGCGCCGGCCGTTCGCGTCCGGCCGACTGTCGCCGCTTTCCGGAGTGCTCGCGGCGTCGTTCCTGATCATCGGCAGTCTGGTGATGGCCGCCCTGCTTGCCTGGAGCTGTGTGGCGCTGATTGCGGGCTACGTCGCGGTCTCCCTCATCTACTCACTCCGTCTGAAGAGCGTGCCGTTCCTAGACACCAGCATTATTGCCGGCCTGTTTACGCTTCGGCTGATCCTGGGAATCGCGATGGCCAAGGTGCTCTATTCGCCCTGGTTGATTTCGTTCGCGGGCTTCTTCTTCTTTTCCCTGGCGCTGGCCAAGCGCCATGTCGAAGTGATGCAAGCCGCCGACGCTCCCGACGGCGGACCCGCCGCCTCGCTCGCGCGACGCGGCTATCTGCCGGAGGATTGGCCACTGACGCTTGCGTTCGGCGTGGCCGCGGCATTCGCCTCGCTGCAGATCATGATTCTGTTTGTGGCGGATGATGCGCGTCCGTCTCACCTCTACGCGCACCCGTTCCGGCTCTATCTGGTGCCGTCGGGAGTGGCGCTCTGGCTGATGCGTGTCTGGTTTCTGGCGCATCGCAAGCGCCTGTCGCATGATCCCGTGATCTTCGCGCTGCGTGACCCGGTGAGCTGGCTGCTTGGCGCCTACACCTTGGCTATTGTACTGGCTGCACTATGAACCGCATGACGCCGACTGCTCCCGAGCCGTCTCAAACAACCGCTGTTTCCACCGGCCTGTCGGAAGAGGATGGCTGGAAACGGATGGGCTTGACCAGTTGGGGACGATCCCAGGTGGCCGATGCCTTCGTGGCGCGGCCGGAGCGTATGCGGGAACTGCATGCGGCTCTTGGGGACAGGCGGGACCGGACCAGCTCGGTGCTCGCGCGTGGCGCCGGGCGAAGCTATGGCGATGTCTGTCTTAACGCCGGCGGTGGCGTCATCCTGACCGAGCGATTGAACCGCATTCTGTCGTTCGACGAGGAGACCGGTCTGCTGGTGGTGGAACCGGGTGTCACCTTCAGGGATCTGCTTGATATCTTTCTGCCGCGTGGCTTTCGAGTGCCGGTTTCGCCAGGTACAGCCTTCGTCACCATGGGGGGCGCCGTGGCCAACGATGTTCATGGCAAGAACCAGCACGTCGATGGCTGTTTTGGCGACTGCGTCGAATGGCTCGACCTGCTCTGCGCTGACGGCGCGGTGCTGCGTCTTTCACCCGATCAGAACACGGCGCTGTTTGACGCCACCATTGGCGGTATCGGGTTGACCGGTATCGTCACCGCCATATGCATCCGCCTGGTCAGGGTGCCGTCTCCAGCGCTGCTGGTGCGCCGCCGACGCGTGGCTCACCTTGATGCGTTCCTGGAAGGTTTCGAGCAGGCCGATGCGATGCCTTTCTCGGTCGGCTGGATCGACGTGCTCGCACAAGGCGCCGCCCTCGGTCGGGGTATCCTGGAGACCGCGGAGCCGGCGCCGCGCGGCGCGGTGGCACTGCCTGCGCCGCGCGCCAAGCGGATGCCGCTTGATCTCCCGGCCTGGGCGCTGAACGATCGATCGGTGCGCGCTTTCAACGCGCTTTACTGGCGTCGTGCCCGACCAGGTGGACGGGAGACGGTCTCAAACTATATCCAGTTCCTGCATCCGCTCGATGCGATCACCGACTGGAATCGGCTCTATGGCCGTCGCGGCTTTCACCAGTTTCAGTGCGTTGTGCCACGCGAAAACGGCGCCGCTGTGGTGAAGCGGTTGCTTCGCGCCGCCTCGGATGGTGGTGGCGCCTCGTTCCTGGCGGTGCTCAAGGTCATGGGACGCGGCGGCCGCGGGCTGCTGTCGTTCGCTCAACCAGGCTATTCGCTGGCACTCGATTTTGCCGCGGGTGGGCAGACCGTGCCGCTGTTTCGCACGCTTGAGCATATTACGCGCGACGCCGGCGGCCGCATCTACGTCGCCAAGGACAGCCTGATGTCCCGAGAGAGCTTCGCCGCGATGTATCCAGCTCTCGACAGCTTTCAGCAAATTCGGGCAAGCATCGACCCGGACCGGCGGTTTTCGTCGAGCATGTCCCGTCGTCTGGGACTGGGATAGATCCGGCGTGACCAAAGCGGGCGCGGTCGGCACGGCGTTCATGCGCACATGGCTGATCCTGGGACCAAATTCGGCGGCGGCACGTGCCTTTGCGCACCGCGCCGCGGCGAGTGGCGCGCGTGTCATCCTTGCTGGTCGTGATGTGGATGACCTGCGGACGCAGGCGGCGGATCTTGTGCTTCGTCATGGAGTGCCGGCGCTGGTGCAACGCTTCGATGCGCTCGATCTTGACTCGCACAGCGCATTCGCCGCCGATTGCGCCGCTCAGTCAGACGGCCAACTCAACCTGTTCGCCGCGGTCGGCATCATGCCGGAACAGCACGCACTCGACGATGATCGCGTGCTGTTACAACGGACCGTGGACACCAACTTCACCGGCCTGGTCTCGGTGCTGACCGCGTTCATCCCCGCCCTGCAATCGCAGCGCGGCGGCTGCGTCATGGTGATGGGTTCGGTAGCCGGCGATCGCGGGCGCCCGCGCAACCATCTCTATGGCGCCACCAAGGCGGCGCTGCACACCTGGCTGCAAGGCTACGCGGCGCGCCTTGCAAAATCGGGTGTGCGTGTCGTCTCCTTGAAGGCTGGAGTAATCGATACCGCAATGACCTGGGCGTTGCCGAAGCTGCCCTTCATGGCGCGGCCGGAGGCGTTTGCCAAAGCAGCCTGGGTGCTTGCCGAGCGCGGCCCGACTGTGGCTTACGTTCCCAGGATCTG
Organism: uncultured Acetobacteraceae bacterium; assembly: GCA_964246745.1. Classification (GTDB taxonomy): domain Bacteria; phylum Pseudomonadota; class Alphaproteobacteria; order Acetobacterales; family Acetobacteraceae; genus Lichenicoccus. The sequence continues at coordinate 40,157 of CAXTRK010000002.1, read as the reverse complement.
GCGGCTGGTCATGCTGGTCATCCGTACGGTGCCGACACCGATCTTTAACAAGCTGGATCTTTAAGGCCGGCCGGCACGTCGCCGTGCCGGTGGCTGGTTTGAGACGTCGCTTTAGAAATGCCGCTCGAAAATGGTCAGGACATCGCCCGGCTCCAGGAGGGTTGAACGCTTTACCTTGCCTTCGACCGACTTACCGTCGACGTCGCGAACAACCGAGGCGTAGTTCTCCACCGCGCGGTAGGTAAATCCGCCGGCGATCGACACCGCGGTCAGCACCGTCATGCCAGGCTGGTAGGGAAACTGGCCGGGCTTGCTGACCTCGCCAAGCACGAAGATCGGCCGGTAGGTGACTACCTCGACGGAGACCGAGGGGTTTTTCAGGATTTGCTGGTTGGTCGCATCCTGGGCAATCTCGTTGCTTAGTTCGGTCGGAGTCATGTCGGCCGCCTTGACCGTCCCAAGCATGGGCAGCGCGATGTTGCCGGCGTCGCTGACATGAAAGTCGCCGCTGAGCTCATCCTCGCCTGCGGTGATGACCCGGATCTCGTCACCAGGCCCCAAATCGTAGGACGCGTTCGTCTGCGGCGGCAGAGGTGGCAGGTTGGCCCCCTCGGCACAGCCGGCAAGGGCGAACATTGCGGCCAAGGCGAGCGATCGGCCGGAGAGAATGGTTCTGCGGGACAGAAGGGAGCGCACGAGAAGACCTCATCAGGTGAAAACGTTGTGAGACGGGAGCGTTAAGGGTTGTTACTGGATGGCGGTTGGTCTCGCCTCCTTCATGCCATGCCCTGGCAGCGCCGCGAACACCTCTCTCCTCAACCGCGCCAGCACGCCGCCACGATGTGCGCCGTCGTTGCGTAAAAGATACGCACGTGCCGCCGGCGGCATGCGGCGCACCTCCTTGGCGCGTCCCAACCGCCAGGCCGCCGGAATGGCGCGCAGTGTCTGCGGCAGAAGACCGTTACGGGCGCCCTTGAACAGGTAGCCGACGAGGCGCGGCGACAGAGCGGGCCAGCTCTGCCACTTATGGCCGACATAGAGCCGGTTTCGCACGAAATAGAACCAGCGAGTCGCTGACCAGTTGAAGCGACGGTCGGGACTGACTTTGTGCCGGATCACCAGATCGCCATCATAGCGTATGCGCCACCCGCGCGAGACGGCATTGAGACAGAAATCAAACTCTTCCCAGCAGAAGAACAACGCATCGTCATAGCCGCCGCAGGCCTGCCAGGCCTTGCGGCTGATGGCATGGCCCGCACCGACAAAGGTCACCGTCTCGAAGCTCTCGCCCGACCGTGGCAGCAGGCTGGCGGCGTAGCCCCAGCTTGATAGATCGTCCCCCCCGCCGTCGTGAAGCACGATACGAAATCCAAGTGCGGCGAGATCGGGCTCCTGGCTCAAGCGTGCCACCGCCTGCGCGACCACGCCGCAATGGGCGAACTCCGCATCGTTATCGAGCGCGATGATAACACGACCGTGACCATGGCTGCTCGCGCGGTTGCGGCCGCCGGCAACGCCCCAGTTTCGCTCCGCGCGCAACAATCCAATATCCCCTCGTCTATCAATGACCGAGGTGAGCCGGGCGAGATTTTCGGCGCTGGAGCCCTGATCGAAGACCAGCACGTGTCGGCTGACCCCGTCCTGCGACAAGGCAGACGCAACCGCCTCCAAGGTCTCCTCGACGCGATCCATCGACAGGATCACCACGTCCGCATCGTAATCGACTTGCGGCGGCAGCGATCCGGCGATCAGCACTTCGGGCATGCGTGACACCTTCCAGTAGCCATTGTAGCGAAAGGCAGGATATACCCGGCACGGTTGCAATGGAACCACCGGCGATGAACTCGGTTGCACGATGAACAGTTCCGACGGCGGGGAGATGCTGGTTTCAGTAGTGATCCCATGTTTCAACGTTCGTCCCTATATCAATGCCGCGCTTGATTCGTTGCTGGCGCAAAGCTACCGGCGCTGGGAGGCAATCGTCGTCGACGACGGCTCGTCTGACGGCACTGATGCATGCGTTGCGGCTTATTCCGATTCACGTATCCGGTTGATCAGGCAAGGCAATCAAGGCGTTTCGATGGCACGCAACCGCGGTGTTGACGAGGCCAGCGGCGGTGGACTGCTCTTCCTCGATGGAGACGACTGGCTGGCGTCAGACGCGCTTGAGCGTCTGGTCTCCCACTTGAGCGCGAAACCTCGTGCTGTTGCCGTCTATGGCGCCTTCTGCTTTGTCACCGAGGATGGCAGTCGGATCACGCGTCAGAAGAGCGGACCGTTCCCGGCAGGCATCATCATCGAGCGGCTGCTGATCGAGAATCTGTTCGCCAATGGCGGGCATCTGCTGATCAAAGCCGGCGCGATCGAGACGCTCGGCCGATTTCGCTCCGATCTCAGCTTTGGCGAAGACTGGGAATACTGGTGCCGGCTTGCATTGTCCGGCCTGATCGAGGTCGTGCCGGGCGCTTCGCCGCTACTGTTCGTTCGTCAACGATCCAGCGGCGCCTATCTGCGCATGGCAGCGGACGCCCGCGCGTTCGCGCCGTGTACGAACGCGATCTTCAACAACCCGCAACTCCGTGAACGCTATACACCAGCAAAGCTCTCGCGCTTACGCGCCGGCACCGAGGCGGAGATCGACTGGATTGTCGGACGGGAACTGATGCGTCACGGCGATCCGTGGCGTGGCCTTGCTGAACTCTGGCGCTCGTTCCGCAGGCGGCCTAGCGCAAAGCGTGGTGTACTGCTTGCGGTCGCCCATAGCCTGCCAGTGCTGCCGGGAAGACTTTCAGGTCCATTTCGCCGCTACCGTCAGAACTGAGTGCCCGTTTGACAGGGCACCTACGCCAGCGATCCGACGCAGGGTCGGGAATGGCCAATCGGCACTAATAGGCGGTCTTGCTCTTGAGCTCACGCAGCACGGTGAGCACAAGGATTTTGATATCGAACACCATCGACCAGTTCTCGATATAATGCAGGTCGTGGTCAATGCGTGACTGTAGTTGTTCGACGGTCCGCGTCTCACCGCGCCAGCCATTGACTTGCGCCCAACCAGAAATCCCTGGCTTTACCCGGTGGCGGACAGCATAATCAGTAACGATGTCTTGAAAGTAACGATCGCCGGCCTTCGTGGCGGGGGCATGGGGACGAGGACCGACCAGGGACATATCGCCGAGCAGGACGTTGAAAAGCTGCGGCAGTTCGTCAAGGCTCAGCTTGCGCAGCCAGCGCCCGATCCAGGTGACACGCGGATCATGCCGAGTCGCCTGGAAAATCTCTCCGGTGTCGCAGCGATTGTGATGCATGGAACGAAACTTGAAGCATATGAAGGTCTTGTTGTTGAAACCGACCCGTTCCTGGCGGAAGATGATCGGACCGGGCCCGCTCAGCCGCACCAGCAGCGCCAGGGTCAGCAACAGAGGCGACAGTGCCAGGATTGCAACCAGGCTGCCGACCCGATCAAACAGCATCTTCTGGATGATTTGCCAGTCGTCGAGCGGTCGGCGTCGGATCATCACGACGACGCGGTCGGTAATGTCGGCAAAGATTGGCGAGCCAAGATTGCGCCCGGCGACATCGGTCAGGAGATAGACGTCGGCGATGGCGCTGCTGAGTTGCGAGCAGACCATCTGCACGTGCGTCGCCTCCTGCACGGAGCCGGCGACGACGATGGTGTCCAAGGATTGCTCGCGGCCGTGGTCAAGCAGGTCCGAGACGCGGCCAAGGACCGGAACGCCAGCATGAACCGTGTGCGCCGGCACATTGTCGTCGTAAATGCCGACGACGTGCAGATCCGTATTGGGCGCGGCACCGATACCGGCGATCAGGTTTCGGCTGAGTTCAGACACGCCAATGACGGCGACGTTGCGCCGCATCCGGCCGCTGGCCGACCAGCGCACCACGAGCAGGCCGCCAATCCCGTGCGAGGCCAGGAGCACGAAAGCGGTGCAGGCGGCCCAGATTTCCGGGAAAGGCTCCCGAGGCAGGACCATGTTATATTCGAGAAACAGGCAGAGATCGACGCAGGCCATGCCGATCATCACAGAAAAGAGAATGCAGAAGAGTTGCGCAAGCGGATGGCGCAACCGGCTAATCCGATAGGCGCCAGTGTAGCTGAGGCTGGTGAGCACCATCCAATCGCCAACAAACACCGACAGGAGATGGGCACCGTAATGCAGGTGGACGATACCAATGGATGCACAGGCCGCCAGTCCGGCGACCAGCAGGGCAAGAACATCGACAAGGCGTCCAGCGCCCGTAAACACGGCGACCGGGACACGACGCCGCACGTGGGTCTGTCCCACGGGCGCCGCCCAATCCGGGCGGACGACCGCGTCTGTCGGCGCGACGTCTGAAGCGGCAGTCGCTCGAGCGGTCACCATGCGTTGCGCCTCCTGTCGCACCCTTGCCAATCGTCCAGAGGCGCCTGCTCCCGGCAGCACACGACGCCGGTCAGGCTCCGGCACGTCACTTGAGCGGGTGCGGCGTTCTGACGCGTTGGACATATCCAAACAATCTGTTGGGAACTGCCTCAAGACGCCAGACACAAAATCGTATTCACGAATCATTAACAGTTTTTCCACGGAAGCGGTAATCGACTGAAATTGCGCACTCTAAATCCCAAATTACAACGTAGTAATGTAATAATCAGAGGATTATGACAGGGTAAGGTTTCTATGCAAGGTTGTTTTTTGGTCACCTAATTCGTCTCTGAGTATATGTGTCTTTTTGTTAACAACCACCAAATGGCAGCGGTGACAACGGACAAGCGGAACACCGACAGCGCGCAGGCGCTCGCCGCTGTTGCGATGTCGCGGTCACGGCCCTAGCGTTACGTTTTGCCTCGTTCGAGGAACTTGAGGGAGTGTGACGATTCACGTCGATCATCAGGACCGAATGAGCGAGCACGCCCCCGGCGCGACCTTGCCGAACCGCCTCCTGTCCAAGACGCAGCATGATGCGGTGCATTTCCTGGAACTCTGCGTGCTGGAGGGAGAGGCGCTGTCGGCGCTTACCGGGGCAGCAGGCAGCGGCAAGACAGTCACGCTGAACACCGCATTGGCGCGTGCGGAAAGTGCGGGCGATCGTGTGATCCGTGTCAACAACTTTGTTGCCGGCCCGCTCAGCCTGCATCGCATGATCGCGGCCTCGCTCGGCATCGCCGACGCCGGCGAGCTTTCCGCCGAGGCGCTCGAACCCGCCTTGCGGAAGGCGTTGCTGGCTGCGGGTCAGGCAGAGCCTCCCGTTCTCGCTGTTGACGACGCGCAGTCGCTGCTGCCGGAGACGCTACGTTATCTGTGCCTGCTGGCCGGGTTGCGGGAAGGTGGCCGGCCGCTGTTCCGTATCCTCCTGGTTGGACGTCCTGGATTCACTGCCCGGCAGGCCGTGCCCAGGCAATTCACGCTCGAGTTGATCTCGCCGCAAGACGCGCGCGACATCGTGGCCCATGCAATCCAAGCCGCCGGCGTTGCGATGTCGGATGAGGCTGTCGAGGAAACCGTCCAGCGCGCGAAAGGAAACTGGCGCCGGTTGGCAATGCTGCTTCAAGCTCGCCTTGAGGATGCACCAGCCGGTTGGTCGCGTGTCATCAATACCACTCCCACCCGAAGCGCAAGACCATCGTCCCGCCGCAACGACGCCATCCTTCCAAGACGGCTGCGTGCAAGGCGCGCCTCGACGGCTGTTGCCGTCCTGCTGATTGCCGCCGCGGCGTCGTTCGTTGTCGCCAATCGGCAGCGCTTCAGTGGCGTCCATCAGGTGGCAAGCGTGGCCCCGAGACATCTTGAAGCTCCTCCGGCCCCTGCAAGCCCGCCCGCCTCGGTGGTCGCCCCGTCAAATTCCCCGGCTTCCACAACCGGCTCTCCTGTCGCACAAGCAGTCGTGCCGCCTGCTGCCCCGCCAGCGCCCGTGAGCAAGCCTGCGCAACGCGCTGTTCTAGAGCCGATGCCACAGCCAATCCCAGTGCCCATGAAAGACACGGCGCCCGCGCCTTCGAAAGCCGTCCCGCCGCCAGCCGCAGCTCCGGCCAATCCAGCTCCTGCCAATCCAGCTCCTGCCAATCCAGCTCCGGCCAATCCAGCTCCGGCAAGCCCGCCAGCGCCAGTGGTGGACACCCCGCCGGCTGCTGTCGCGCCGAAGGCGCCGGTGCCGCCGCCCGCATCGTTCCAGCCGCCGCCGATACGCTTCCGCCTCTATAACATTAGTGCCTGCCATCATGGCGTCTGTCCGCGGTGGCAAGCCTTCGACATCACCGATGACGCGCACTTCGTGGCGGCGTTCGACTACTCCGCCTTGAACCTTGACACGCAGACGCTGCAGCGGCTCCGGGCCGGCACCATTGATGTGACCGTCAGCGGATCAATCGTGCGAGGCGGTCCGACTGGCCGCACGATCCGCGCCACGCAGCTCGACAACATCACGCCGCATCGACGTCGGGCCGCGAGCGCGGATGGCGGCGGCGCGCCCGACGATGAGGCGTCAGTCACCCAGTCGCCTGAGCCGCGATTTCTTGCCTTGCCGCCGGGCAGTCAGGACGAGCCGACCGCCTTGCCCGCGCCGATGCCGGCAGGTCAGGGGCCGATACAGCTCGCTCCGCCACCAATGCCGTGACCGGCCCACTCAGCCGCGCTTGCGCCCCAGCAGAGCCCGACGCTTGCCGGAGCCAAGATCGAGCGTCTCGCGGGTAAATCCGCGCGCGTAGGCATGGCGCCAGCGCAACGCCATCAGCCGAGTGCTCGACTTCGGTATGATCCAGGTGAATGGCAGCGTGACGAGTTCGACCAGCAGCCGGCGTGGGAACTCGCGTCGGACCAGCGCATCCTGCCCGAGCAGGCGGCGGGTGCGCACGGTCGAGGCGCCCTGCCAATAGAGCCGCGAGAGCAGCCATTCCGGATTGAACCGTTGTGCCTGGATGGAGTGACGCACGACCACCCGGCTATCATAGATCGCTGAAAAACCGGCATCCTGCAGCCGCCAGGCAAGCTGGACCTCCTCGTCGGACTGCAGCACCAGACCCATGCGTCCGAGCGCCTCGGCAAAGCCGCCGATCTGCAGCATGGCCTCCCGCTTCAGGATCATGTTGACGCCGTACGGCTCGAGCTTGTCCGGCACGGCCGGAGTGCGGTACTCGCCAGCCCCCTCATGCTCGATGATGGAAAGCACGCCGCGCAGAGACACCGGCCACCAGCCTGGTAGCGGCGCCTCCCAGACCGGCAGCACCCGTCCGCCGAGCACCACCGGTTTGCAGTCATGCTCCGCCAGTACGCGCTGGATCTGCTCGATCCAGTCCGGCGTGGCCACCGCGTCATCATCGATATAGGCGACATATTCGCCGGCGGCGGCACGCGCGCCCTCGTTGCGGGCTTCGCTGACGCCGGACACGTCGACCCGGATCAGCCGCGTGTTGGGCGTCATCTCCGCAAGGCGCTTCATTTCGGCGGCGACCGGCGGAGGCGAGCCGCTATCGACCAGCACGATCTCAAAGGCGGACGCGCCGACAGACTGACGGGTGAGCGAGGTGATGCAGGCGCGGACATACGGCAGCCGGTCATGGCTGCACACCACCACCGAAACGGAAGGCTTCCTGCCAGCCTTGGTCGCGGATGCGGGAGCGATGTCACGGCTTCGAACGTCACTGACCGCGTGCATGCCCGCTCCCACTCGCAATCTCGTGCCAGTCCAATGTTTGAGACGCGGCGAGGCGCCTCCGATCCGTGGAGCCCACAACACGGCTCCTAATCCTGAAGATCACTTTAACACATTGTCTTTGGCTCGGCGCTCTCCTCCAACGAAATTTGTTCTAAATAGAGAGCAACAATCCGCCTTGACCGGGATTCATGCAGGGTTCGCCTACGTATGCGGCTTGGGTATGCAGTCGGGGGTATGCAGTCGGGAAGCGGCGTCGGTTCCAAGGAGGACGGCAGTGTCGGGCATGGGTGAAGGTGCGGAGCTGGCTGAGATCGGCGTCACGGGTCTGGCGACCATGGGCGCCAATCTTGCGCGCAACGCGGCACGCAAAGGCTTGCGGGTGGCGATACACAACCGTTCCAACGCAAAGACCCAGGCGCTCCTGGACGACCATGGCGGCGAGGGGAGTTTCGTCGCGTCGAAGACGCTGGCGGATTTCGTCGCCAGTCTCGCCAAGCCGCGCGCGGTGCTGATCATGGTCAAGGCCGGCAAGCCGGTTGACGCGGTGATCGAGGAGTTGCTCGAACACCTTGAGGAAGGCGACATCATCATCGATGGCGGCAATTCGCTGTTCGAGGATACCCGCCGCCGCGAGGCAACCCTGTCGCGGCGGGGAGTGCGCTTCGTCGGCATGGGTGTTTCCGGCGGCGAGGAGGGCGCGCTGGAAGGGCCGAGCATGATGCCTGGGGGCGCCGCTGAAGCCTGGGAGCGGATCGCGCCGATGGTCACCCGCATGGCGGCTCATGTCGACGGCGAGCCCTGCTGTGCGCTGATGGGTCCCGACGGCGCTGGCCATTATGTCAAGATGGTTCATAACGGCATCGAATATGCCGATATGCAGCTCATCACCGAGGCCTACGACCTGCTGCGCACCCTCTATGGCTGCTCCGCCGCGGAGATCGGCAGGATTTTCGCCGGCTGGAAGTCGGGGGACCTCGACTCCTACCTGATCGAGATTACCGCGAGCGTGCTCGCCAAGCAGGATCCGCGTGGCGAGGGCGCCCTGGTCGATCAGATACGCGACGAGGCGGAGCAGAAGGGAACCGGCCGCTGGACGGCGCAATCGGCGCTCGATCTCGGCGTGCCGATCACCGCCATCACCGAGGCGGTGTTCGCCCGCGCCCTGTCCGGACGGCCGGCCCAGCGCAAGCAGGCGGCCGCGGCGCTCGGCGGCTTGCGCGGCGCTGCCGGAGACAAGCGCAAGGACAGACTGGGCGCCAGCCAGGCGGAGATCGACAAGATACGCGACGCGCTCTACGCCTCCAAGATCGTCGCCTACGCGCAGGGCTTCGAGCAACTCGCCGTGGCCTCGGAGCAGTACGGCTGGAAGCTTGATCTCGGCCAGGTTGCCACTATCTGGCGCGGCGGCTGCATCATCCGGGCACGGTTCCTCGATCGCATCCGCGAGGGCTTTGCCGCTCATCCCGACGCGCCAAGCCTGCTGCTGCAAGACTATTTCCGGCATGCGGTGCTGGCGGCGGAGCCAGCCTGGCGCGATGTCGTGGTGCTCGCCGTGCAGAGCGGCGTCGCCGTGCCGGCCTTCGTCTCATCGCTGGCCTATTACGATGGACTGCGACGCGAGCGCGGCCCTGCCAACCTGCTGCAGGGATTGCGCGACTATTTCGGCGCCCATACCTACCGTCGCATCGACCAGGAAGGCAGCTTCCATATACGCTGGTCGCAGGACGGCAGCGAAGTCGGCATGTAGTCCGCGTCAGCCGCGTTCTTGTGCCTCGCGTGCGGGCAGATCCGCTGCTTCGGCCGCTTGCTTGACAGGATTTTGCGCGGTCGGTAGCTAGCCGCGGCGGCAACGAACCGCTGCACGAATTGGGGAGAGAGCAGACGGATCCGGACGGATCGCCCGAGCCTGGCGGGTCGTTTGACGAGCGTTTGAAAAGGGCGCGGAGCAGGCACCGTCGTGATCCTGACTTCGTTTCGGATCGCTCCGCCTCCAACAGCGGCGCGTTCGCGCTGGTGTCGCGCGTCGGCGTCGAACTGGTTGCCGCCGTGCTGGTCGGACTGGCCATCGGCTGGGGCATCGATGCCTGGCTTGGCACTCGGCCGCTCTTCCTCCTCGTCTTCTCCCTGCTTGGAGGTGTGGCGGGGATCGTCAATGTCTGGCGGTTGGTGGGGCGACCGCCCGGCTAGATCGGTGCTATGGGTCCTGCTCAAGAGACCCCCGCGTGGAGGAAACAGGTTGGCGGCCGAACAGAAAACGATCGACGCGCTTGGGCAGTTCAAGCTGCATCCGGTGCTGGGCACAGTCGGCGCCGAGCTTCATGTCAGCCAATCGGTCATGTACATGCTGGCCAGCGCGCTGCTGATCCTGCTGTTCCTCTATACCGGCATGCGCCGGCGCGCGGTCGTTCCAGGGCGCTTCCAGGCGGCGGCAGAGCTGTTCTACGAGTTCGTCCACAACATGGCTTCCGATCAGATCGGCCATGCCGGCAAGCGCTTCTTTCCGTTTGTCTTCACGTTGTTCAGTTTCATCCTGTTCGGCAACTTCATCGGCCTGATTCCCGGCGCGTTCACCTTCACCAGCGAGATCGTCGTGACCGCGGCGCTTGCGCTCATGGTGTTCGTGCTGGCCATCGTCGTCTCGCTGCTGACCAACGGGCTTGGCTTCTTCAAGCATTTCATGCCGGAGGGCGCGCCGGTGGCGATGGCGCCGCTGCTGGTGCCGATCGAAGTCCTGACCTTCTTCTCCCGTCCGCTCAGCCTGTCGATCCGGTTGTTTGCCAACATGTTCGCCGGCCATGTCATGTTCGAGATGTTCGCGGCCTTCACCATCATGCTTGGCGGCATTCACTTCATCGGGCCGCTGCTGGGCGTCGGCCCGATCCTCGTCAACATGGCGCTGATGGCGCTCGAGATTCTGGTGGATGCGCTCCAGGCCTATGTCTTCGCCATCCTCACCTGCATCTATCTGCGCGAGGCGGTGGCGCACTGAGCGCGCCGTCTCCGCCGGATCGACCTCTTCTTCCAACCCAATACAAGGACACTCCTCCATGGATATCGCAGCCGCCAGGGAAATCGGCGCCGGCTTGGCCGTCATCGCGCTCGCCGGCGTCGGCGCCGGCATCGGCAACATCTTCGCCGCCCTGGTGAACTCGATCGCCCGCAACCCGGCCGCCCGGCCGCATGTCTTCGGCATCGGCATCCTGGGTTTCGCACTGACCGAGGCGGTTGCTCTCTACGCGCTGGTGATCGCCTTCCTGATCTTGTTCGCCTGATCCGGGACAACAGCCATGAACCGTGCGCGCCGGAGCGTATGGACGATCATGCTGGCGCTGCCGCTGACGGTGGAGGCGGCGCCTCGGGCGCTGGCCAGCGGCATGCCGCAGCTCAACATCGGCGATCCGCTGACGACATGGCAGGTATTATGGGGCGGCATCATCTTCGCTCTGCTCTATCTGACGCTCAGCCGCTCGGCGCTGCCGCGCGTGGCGTCGGTGATCGAGGATCGGCAGGGCCGCATCGACGGCGACCTCGAGGCGGCGCATCAGGCCAAGTCGGAAGCCGACCGTGCCATTGCCGAATTGCGCAGCACCCGCCGCAACGCAGCCGCGGAGGCGCAGGCGAACCTCGACCGGGTCGCCGCCGAGGCCCGCCAAGCGGCAGCAGGACAGGCGCGCGAGATGAACGCGCGGCTTGACGCGCAACTCGCGGAGGCGGAGCGGCAGATCGGCGCCGAGCGCGAGCGCGCGATGGGCGCCTTGCGCGGCATCGCCAGCGACACCGCGCATCTTCTCGTCGAGCGCGTGACCGGCAATCCGGCCGATCGCCGGATGCTCAGCCACGCGATCGACAGCGCCCTTGCCGCCGGAGACGGCTGATGTTTCAGGCGCTTATCCATGAGCCGCGCTTCTGGTACACGGTTGCGTTCCTGCTGTTCTTCATTGTGTTCGGCCGACGTCTGAGCCGGCCGGTGCTGGCGATGCTCGATGGCCGCGCCCAGCAAATCCGTCAGGACCTGGATGAGGCCGCGCGGCTCAAGCGCGAAGCGGAGCAGATGCTGGACGAAGCCAGGCGCGAGCGTGACGCGGCGCTGGAGGACGCCAGAGCCATGATCGAGCGGTCCCGCGAGGAGGCCGCGCGGATTGCCGAGGCGGCTCGGCGCGACGCTGATCTCGCAGCCAGCCGTCGCGAGCGCATGGCTCAGGATCGTATCCACGCCGCCGAGCGCGCCGCCATCATCGAAGTCCGCACGCGGGCCGCTGAAATCGCCGGCGAGGCGGCGAGGGAAGTGGTGCGCGCGGCGGTGACCGCCGAAGCGGACGCGCCGCTGATTGATCGTGCCATTGCGGCGCTGCCGGCCGCGCTCGCGACGCGCACCGCCGCGTGACTGCGCTTCGGCTGTCGGTGGTCGCCACGGTTCTGAACGAGGCGCGGAATATCCGCCCGGTCATCACCGAGATGGCAGGGGCTCTGGGCGAGTTGCGCCCGTTCGAGGTGATCTTCGTCGATGACGGCAGCACCGACGCCACTCTGGCCGAACTGCTCGCTTGCCGCGATGTGCTGCCGGAGTTGCGCGTGCTGAGTCATGACCGCCGCTGCGGCAAGTCCGCGGCGCTGCGCACCGGCATCGAGGCGGCGCGTGCCGACTGGATCGCCACCATCGACGGCGACGGCCAGGACGATCCCGCCGAGATCCCGGCTCTGCTCGCCCTCGCCGAGGGCGCCAACAGCATGGCGCCGCTGGTCGTCGGCGTCAGGTTGAAACGACGCGACAGGCTCTCCCGACGCGTCGCCACCCGCCTCGCCAATGGGTTGCGTCGCCGCCTGCTCGACGACGGCTGCCCGGATACCGGGGCGCCGATGAAGCTGTTCCCGCGTGAGGCGTTCCTGCGCCTGCCGCAATTCGAAGGATTGCACCGTTTCCTGCCGGCGCTGCTCGGCACCTATGGCCATCCATTGCTGTGCAAGCCGGTGCGTCACCGTCCGCGGCTGCACGGCACGTCGAAATACACCAACTGGAATCGTGCGCTCGTCGGCATTCGCGACCTGTTCGGCGTGATCTGGCTGCAACGCCGCACGATCCGGCCCGGCCGCGTCACCGAGATCTGATCAGAGGCTGTGAACCGGCTTTCCACGCGGCATTACACGTTTCTCGCGCTCTTTGCCCTGGCGATCTTCCTGCCCGGCCGCGCCTCGCTGCCGCCGTTCGATCGCGACGAGCCGCGCTACATGCAGGCCACCGCGCAGATGCTGCGGAGCGGCGACTTCATCGATATCCGCTTCCAGGATCATCCGCGCTATTTGCAGCCCGCGGGCATCTACTGGCTGGAAGCCGCGGCCGTCGCCGCCACCGGCACTCTCAAGGATCGCGCGGTCTGGGGCTGGCGCATTCCGTCGTTGATCGCGGCGGTCTGCTCGGTGCTGCTGACGGCATCGATCGGCGGTGCCTTGTTTGGCGCCGAAGCCGGCTTGCTCGCTGCCGTACTGCTCGCGGTTTCGGTGCTGATGACCGCCGAGGCGCGCTTGGCGACGATCGATAGCTGTCTGCTGGCCATGGTTCTGCTGGTGGAATGGGCATTGCTGCGAGCGCTTCGCGGCCGTGCGGAAAGCCTGCCGGCGCCGCGCTGGGCCGCCGCCCTCTACTGGGCGGCCTTAGGCGCCGGATTGATGCTGAAGGGCCCGGTGATCCTCATTCCCGGCTTCGGCACGCCGCTGGCGCTGGCTTTGGTGGAGCGGAACGCACGCTGGTTCGGCCGCCTCCAGCCGGCCTGGGGGGTGCCGCTGATGCTGGCGATCGTGCTGCCCTGGTGCATCGCCATCGCGCTGGCGAGCCACGGCACCTTCTTCTCGCGTGCGGTCGGCACCAACTTCCTCGGCAAGATCGCGAGCGGACAACAGGCGCATGGATTGCCGCCGGGGTATCATCTGGCGGTGTTCGCGATTGCGTTCTGGCCGGGCTCGTTCTTCGCCGCCAGCGCGATCCCGTTCGTCTGGACGCATCGCCGCCGGTTCGAAAGCCGCTTTTTGCTGGCCTGGATCATTCCGCACTGGCTCATCTTCGAGCTGATCGCGACCAAGCTGCCGCACTATGTGCTGCCGGCCTATCCCGCCATCGCCATCCTGACCGCGGCGGCGCTGGTGTCGCCGGGCGGCTGGCAGTGGCCGCGACGCGCGATCGGCCGGGGGCTGCTTGGGCTCTACTGGCTCATCTGGATTGCCGTCGGGCTCGCCATCGTCGCCGCCGGTCCGATCCTGCTCTGGCGATTGCAGCACATGGTCAGCGTGGCGGCGCTGCTTGCGGCGGGGCTCGGACTTATCCTGGTGCCTGGTGCCGCCCTGCTGGTGGTGCTGCGCGAACCCCGCCGCGCCGCGGGCTTCGCGGTCGCCGCGGCGCTGCTGACCTATGCCAGCCTGTTCTGGGTGGTGCTGCCCAACCTGCGGGAGATCTGGCTCGCTCCGCGCATCGTGGCATTGGTGCGCGCCGTCGAGCCGTGCCCGGACAGCAGGGTGGCCTCGGCATCGTTCAGCGAGCCGAGCCTGGTTTTCCTGCTCGGCGGAAAGCGGGCCGACCTGGTCAATGCCGCCGGTGCCGCCGATCTGCTGGCCCGTTACCCGCGCTGCGCGATGGCTCTGGTCGGCACCCGCGACGAAGCCGCGTTCCGCGTCCGTCTGGCGCGTGACAAGATCGCCGTGCGCCCGCTCGGGCGGGTTGACGGAATCAATTATTCGACAGGCAGGCGCCTGGCTTTGACGCTCTACCAGGCGTTGCGGCAAGGATCGTGACCGGTCGCGACACTCGTTATTATGTTTCTGGCCTCATCAATCAAGCCAGTCCGCGACGCTCTGGCGCAGGAAGGCTTCATCGGCCGCGTTGCCGCTCGGACTGCCGGCGCGATGGCCCCAGATCGAGGGAATCGGCTTGAGCTCGGCGTGGCGGAGGAAGGCCAGCTCGGCTTCGTTGTCGGCGACACGGAAATAGAGATCGGTAGCGCCCGGGATCAGCAGCACGCGCGCTTCGATGCCGCGCAAGGCGGCCTCCAGATCGCCCGTGTGGATGTCGCCCGCGCTGATGTCGCCCGTGCTGATGTCGGAAGCCTGCCATGTGCGGGCCTGGGCATAGAGGTCGGCGGCGCGGCAGGAGGTGAAACCCGGCGCCCATTCGCGATCGAGGAAATCCTCCAGGCTGCTGGCGGAGGCGAGATGCAGCCCGGCGCGGTACCAGTCCTGGCTCATCGCCCAGCCCGCATAGATACGGGCAAAGGCGCGCAAGGATGCTTCCGGCTCGCGCGAAAAGCGGCCGCCGCCGAGATGTTCCGGGGCCGCTTCAAGCGTCGACAGCAGGCCGGAGAGGAACACGCGGTTATGCTCCGAGGTGCGCGCGCTGCCGCAGACGATGATCGCGCGTTCCACCGCGCCTGGAAACAACGCCGCCCAGTGATAGGCCTGCTGCGCGCCCATCGAGAAGCCATAGGCGCACGCCACGCGATCGATGCCGAACACTTCGCGCAGGAGACGTTGCTGCGCGCGGACGTTGTCGGCCGTGGTCACCAGCGACGGGTAGTCCTCCTGGTTCGACGGACTGGACGACATGGCGTTGCCGAACATGTCGGGCGTCACGATGAACCAGCGCGTCGGATCGAGGATGCGTTCGGGCCCGATCAGCCACTCCTGGTCGTCATGCGTGGCGCTGTAGCTGGTCGGATAGACGATGACGTTGTCGCGTGCGGGCGAGAGCGTGCCGTAGCTCTTCCAGACCAGCCGCGCAGTGCGCAATGTCTCGCCTGATTGCAGCGGCAGATCGCCCAGCGCGTGCTCTCCGCTTGCGGTCGGCCCGCCTGTCGTCGCCCATGTCATGCGTCTGCTCTCCTCGATGGTTGGCCGATCATTGACCGCAGGCCAGCACGCGGAGCGGATAGAACGGCGCGTTGCGGTCGTCCGAGACGAACAATGCATCCTCGACGATGCATTGGCCAATCAGCAGATGGTCGAACGGATCGCGATGGTGGGTGGGCAGCGACGCAAGAGTGGCGAGATGCGCGGGCGTGATCGAAAGCCTCTGGAAGCTGCCTCTCGCGATCTCCTGTTCGATGGCAGCGATGTCCGCCTCCAGCTTGCCGATGCGGCCCTTGACGACGATCTCCCAGAGCGAGATGACGCTGACCAGGACAATACTGCCCGGATCGGCAATCAGGCCGCGCGCCTTCTCCCCGAGCCTGCGGTCATCGGCGAGCCACCAGAGCAAGGCGTGCGTGTCGAGGAGAAGCCTCATTCCTCCATGGTCGCGAGCAGCTCGGCGGGCAGTTCATCGAAATCATCCGCGATGCGGATCCGGCCGCGCAGCGCGCCAGGGCGCCGTTGCGGCTGGAGGGCCAGCGATGGCGGCCGGATCTCGGCGATGACCTCGTCATGCGCGGTCACGATGATGGCGTGCCCGCCACGCGCCTCCCGCAGGTAGCGGGTCAGATTGCCGCGGAGTTCACGCACGCCGACCCGGATCTCCGGGAGCGGCTTGGACAAAGCTGCATGCTGCGTCATGGGTGTGCCTGTTGTGTACGCTCAATGTGTAGTCATTTAGTCTCATCGTCAAGCCTGCTGTCCGGGACACTCACTGCTTCAGCGCGCGGGTTGCGAGCAAGGCCGGAAAGTATCGCGACCGCCCGCTGTCGGGCGCGCCGAGATCCTTGTCCTCGAACAGAGCGGTCAGGACAAAACCGGCCTTGAGCTGACCGCCGATCTGGGTTTCGAGAGAGTGGCTGAACTCGACCGTGTGGTCGCGTTCGATCAGGCTGGCAAGCGCCTCCGGCGGCAGGTCGACGATGTCGGCGTAGGGCAATGCGAACCGCACGACCATGTCCCCCCGCTGCTCCGCCTCGGCTTCGAAAATATAGGCGACCGGGTTCATGAAGCCCGACAGCAGCACGCCGCCAGGCCTGAGCACACGGAAGCATTCCCGCCACACCGGTTCGATGTCCGGCGCGTAGCAGTTCGAGGCCGGATGGAAGATCAGGTCGAAGCTCGCATCCGTGAAGATCGACAGGTCATGCATGAAGCCCTGTCGCGTGACCAGCGGAAGTCCGTCGCGCGCCGCGACCGCTTCATCTTGGGCAAGCTGCCTCGGGGAGGCGTCGAACACGGTGACACGGCCGCCGGCCGCGGCAAGGATCGGGCCCTGCTGGCCGCCGCCCGACGCCAGGCAGAGGATATCCTTGCCGTCGATCGCGCCGAACCAGTCGCGCGGAACCGGCTTGTTCGGCGTCAGCAGCACCGACCAGTCGCCGCCACGGGCGCGGCGGGTCTGCTCGGAAGAGACCGGCCGGGTCCAGACATCCTGTTCCTCGACTCTCCGGTCCCAGCCTTCCTGGTTGATCCTCGCAACCTCATCGGCACGCATCGGTTCCTCCTCAGGCCTGGTTCAGCTCGATCAGGCTGCGGCGGATGGCGCGTCCGCGATTGATCCTGTCCACGATGAAGCTTTCGTCGCCCCAGCGCACCGCCCGCGCCATGGCCTGAGCGTCCTCGGTGAAGCGGGCAAGCATTTCCAGCAACGCGTCACGGTTGTTAAGAAAGATGTCGCGCCACATGACCAGGTCCGAGGCGGCGATACGCGTGAAGTCCCTGACCGGCGAGATACACCGTGTCGCCATGGACGATCGCCTGGCTCATGCGCTCGCCTTCGTCGATCCGGAGGATCGTCACGATGCCTGCCCCCGAAGCGAACTGTTCGAGTCTTCCAGGTGGGCGCGGAGCCAGCCCTCGGCATCGGTCGTCCGCAGGCCCCGACGCGCGTTGAAGGTCTGCGCCTTGTCCCAAGCCATGCCGCGTCCGGTCGCGAACACTGCGCGGTAGCGGCGAAGCGTGTCGTCAGGTTCGCGGCCGAGCGCGTCCATCAGCTCGGACAAGGTCCAGACCTCGCGGGCGACCGGTCGGCCGAGTACGCGGCCGACCATGTCGGCCAATCGTTCATAGGTGACGGTGTCGCCGGCAAGGTAGACCACCTCGTCGGCGAACTCCGGCTCGGCGAGCACGATCTCGGCCGTCAGCCGGCCGATATCCTCGGGCGTCGTCACCGTGACGGCGTTGTCCCAGCTGCCAAGCGCGCGCACGACGCCTCGATCAAGATCCACCACCCCGAACGCCGGTTCAAACAGGAAGCTGGTGAACATGCCAACCGAGATGATGACCCATCGCACCGCGCGCTGCGCGCGCAGCAGGTCCCGCACGTCCAGTTGTTCGTCAAACAACGGCTGCGGGCTGCCGCGGCCGAGCACGTCGTAGTCGACGCCGAACTGCCAGGGGAAATAACGCCGGACACCCGATGCCAGCGCCGCGCGTGCGAGCTTGATCTGCGTTCCCGGCCCCGCCGCGAAGCCGATGCAGCTCAGCACGGTGTCGTGGCGCGAGAACAACTCGGCCAGCTCCGTTTCGGACGCCGCTGCGATGTCGATCTGTACTAGCGTCAGACCGAGTGCGCGCACGCTCTCGCCGCTGCCGCCCTCGGCGCCGGGGCGCACGGCCACGTGGACTTGCAGACCGGCCCCAGGCGCTCGGGTGGCCAAGGCACGCAGTGTGGCCATGCCGAGTTCACCGGAGCCGAGCACCAGGATGGAGGGAACGAACGCTGGATCTGTCATGGACGGATGATTCCTTTCTTGGAGGAGCTACGGCGCGTTGCCGAAGACGATTAGCCGGTTCCGGCGTCCTGGTTTTGCGGACCGGATGTTCCGCATTAGCCTCTCGTCATGCCCGATGAAGACCGCATTCCCGACCTCGCGAGCCTGCTTACCCTGACGCGAATCGCCGATGGGGGCAGCCTTGTCGCCGCGGGCCGGGCGGTCGGAATCTCCTCCTCCGCAGTCGGCAAGACCCTCGCCCGGCTGGCTGGCGAGCCGTTCCTGGGTGTGGTCGCGCAATTCGCCCGCAGCTTTCCCGCCATTGAGCTCGATATCGACTTCTCCGACCGCCAGGTGGACTTGGTCGCGGAGGGATTTGACGCGGCGATCCGCAGCGGCCGGGTGCGCGACACCTGCCTGATGGCGAAGGTGCTCAGCAGCTTCCGCATGGAACTGGCAGCCTCGCCGGACTACCTCGCCATGCACGGCACGCCCGAACGGATCGAGGATCTCGCTGATCATCGGTGCATCCATTTCCGCTTCAGCCACAACGGCAGGTTGGGCGCCTGGCCGCCGGGCGAGAGGGAAGCACCGGCTTTCAGGCCGGCCGTCACCTGCAACAACCTGGAGGCCCGTCTTGCCTTCGCCATCGCCGGCCTGGGCATCGCCTTCCTACCGGACTTCGCCACGGGAAGCGCCCTGCGGGAGGGGCGTTTGGTTCGGGTTATCGAGGCGGTCAGGGAAACCGTGCCGCTCACCCTGCTCTGGCCGTCAAGCCATCACCTGTCATCGAAGACGCGCGTCTTCGTCGACTACATGGCGTGCGAGTTGCGACGGCTCATGGACTCAAGGCCATAAGCCGGCCGAACTCGACCTTACGAACCTCGGCATTCAGCGGCATTCTGGTCTGAATCGAACTTTCGGCTCCGCTGCTACCGGACCCCCTTCCTCGACTCTCCGGTCCCAGCCTTCCTGGTTGATCCTCGCAACCTCATCGGCACGCATCGGTTCCTCCTCAGGCCTGGTTCAGCTCGATCAGGCTGCGGCGGATGGCGCGTCCGCGATTGATCCTGTCCACGATGAAGCTTTCGTCGCCCCAGCGCACCGCCCGCGCCATGGCCTGAGCGTCCTCGGTGAAGCGGGCGAGCATTTCCAGCAACGCGTCACGGTTGTTGAGAAAGATGTCGCGCCACATGACCGGGTCCGAGGCGGCGATGCGCGTGAAGTCGCGGAAGCCCGAGGCCGCGAACTCCAGCACCTCGTCGCGTGTCTCTCCGGCCAGGTCATCGGCGGTGCCGCAGATGGTGAAGGCGAGCAGATGCGGCAGATGGCTCACGATCGCCAGCACGCGGTCGTGATGGTTCGCATCCATGATCCGTGTGCGCGCGCCGCACCGCCGCCAGAGCTGTTCGATGGCGGCGACCGCCTCCGGCCGGCTTCCGGCGCCCGGCGTCAGCAGACACCAGCGGCCTTCGAACAGCGTGGCGAACCCCGCATCCGGTCCGGAGTATTCCGTTCCCGCCAGAGGGTGCCCAGGCACCAGATCGATATCGGGCCTCAGGATGGGCAGGATCTCGCGCAGCATGGACTGCTTGGTCGAGCCGACATCACTGAGCACCGCGCCCGATGCCAAATGCGGCATGACCGTGGCCGCGACCGCGCCGAGGGAGCCCACCGGCACGCACAGCAGCACGCCGTCGGCGCCAGCAACCGCCGCCGCGGGATCGGCCTCGACACGATGGGCAATGCCGAGCACCCGTACACGCTCGCGAACCTCCTCCGAGCTGTCGCAGGCGACGATCTCCTCGGCGATCGCGCCGGACGCGAGCGCGCGACGCGCCACCGAGCTTCCGATCAGACCGAGTCCGATCAGCGTCAAGCGCCTGAACATCGAGAATCCTTTCCGGGACACGAGCTCTTTGTTGTCAGTGGCCTGCTCGAACAGCCTCGTCCGAGTCCAAGATGCCTTAGCTGCGCGAGCCGAACTGGTCCTGGCGCCGAAGAAAGCCGCTGAACGCCTGCAGCGTCAACTCGGAGACGTGGTGCTCCATGCCTTCCGCGTCCGCCTCGGCCGCCTCGACAGGCACACCCACCGCGACGAGCAGGTCGACCACGATTCGATGCCGGTTGCGCACGCGCTCGGCGAGCTGCTGTCCGGCCGGCGTCAGGAACACGCCGCGATAAGGGCGGGCGGTGGCAAGCCCCTCGCGCTTGAGCCGCTGGATGCTCTTGATCGCGGTGGCGTGAGAGACGCCCAGCCGCCGCGCAATGTCGGTCGGGCGCGCCTCGCCTTCGCTGCCCAGCAGGTCCGAGATCAGCTCGGTGTAGTCCTCCAGCAGCGCGCTCGAGCGGCCGGACCTGGCTTTGCCGAAGCGCTCGGCCTGGGTCGGCTCTTCGGGCATGGCGCCGGCGCCTCGTGCCGCGGCAAACGTCGATGCAGTCACCGGCTCCTCCCTTGGAGGCTGCGAACCTCTCCATCTTCACCTGACGGTAACATGACATGTGTTCCCGGCAAAACCGGTTATAGCACGCTCAACAGAATGCAGCTTAGCCTACATCATGTCCGCAGCGCGCAGACGACTGCACCATGATGCTTGCTGTGCCATATGTAGCCATGGCAACATCATACCGACATGACACTGAGCAGGGGCCGCTCGATGCACGAGGTGATGACTGAGAGGAGTGCCACGAAGACGTCGCTGACCGACCGTACCGCTGCCGCCATCCAGGAGGTTCTGGCCGGCCGGCGACGGGGAGTGGGATCGATTTTCCTGTTCGCGGGGCCGGCGGTGATCGCCTCGATCGCCTATATGGACCCGGGCAATTTTGCGACCAACATCCAGGCCGGCGCCCAGTTCGGCTATACGCTGCTCTGGGTGGTGCTGATGGCCAACCTGATTGCCATGCT
Source organism: uncultured Acetobacteraceae bacterium (assembly GCA_964246745.1). Lineage (GTDB taxonomy): Bacteria > Pseudomonadota > Alphaproteobacteria > Acetobacterales > Acetobacteraceae > Lichenicoccus. Next base: position 18,995 of record CAXTRK010000002.1, on the reverse strand, counting down.
GTTCCAGGCGCTTTCCGCCAAACTCGGCATCGCCACCGGGCGCAACCTCGCCGAGCTATGCCGCGAGCGGTTCCCGCCGCCTGTGGTCTATGCGATGTGGGGAGTGAGCGAGGTGGCGGCGATGGCGACCGATCTTGCCGAATTCCTCGGCGGCGCAATCGGGCTGTCGCTGCTGTTCGGCCTGCCTTTGCTCGTCGGCATGGCGGTGACCGCCGTCGTCACCTACGGATTGCTGCTGTTCGACCGGCGCGGCTTCCGGCCGATGGAGCTGATCATCGGCGGGCTTGTTGCCGCGATCGGGATTTGTTATCTCATCGAGATGTTCGTGGCGCCCGTGGCATGGCCGCAGGCGGCGTTGCACGCGGTCCTTCCTGCCATGCCGAATGGCGCGGCGCTGACCATCTCGGTCGGCATCATCGGCGCCACCGTCATGCCGCACGCGCTCTATCTGCACTCCGGCCTGACCCAGGATCGCGCTGCCGCCACCACGGTACACGGCCGCCGCCTGCTGATCGGCTTCTCAAACCGGGAGTGCATCGTTGCACTTTCGGTCGCGGGCGCCATCAACATGGCGATGGTGATGATGGCCTCGGCCGCCTTTCACGCCGGCCATCGCGACGTCTCCGAGATCCAGACCGCCTATCACATGCTGACGCCGCTGCTCGGCGCCGGCGCCGCCATCGTCTTCCTGGTCTCGCTGATGACGTCGGGCATCTCCAGCTCCGCCGTCGGCACCATGGCCGGTCAGATGATCATGCAGGGCTTCGTCGGCTTTCGCATTCCGATCTGGCTGCGCCGCCTTGTCACCATGGTGCCGGCTTTTGTGGTGGTCGGGCTTGGCGTCAACCCCACCATCGCCCTGGTGATCAGCCAGGTCGTGCTCTCTTTCGCGCTGCCGATTCCGATGGTTGCCTTGGTGCTGTTCACCCGCAGGCGCGCCATCATGGGCGAGTTCGCCAACGGCAGGCTGACCGATGCCGCGGCACTCCTGGGCACCGTGATCACCTTGGCGCTGAACGCCGTTCTGCTGCTGCAGACGTTCGGCGTCGCCATTCCCGGGCTGCCACGCTGAGGCTGGCCGCCGCTCTCGCGGTGGCCGGTGTGGCAGTCGCGCCGCTGCCCGTCTCCGCCCAGACCGCGCCCGGCACGCCCTCGGTGGGCGGTACGGTCCCCGGCCAGACCGGAGCCGGCGCCCCGCCTCCCGCGCCTTCGCCCGCGGCCGCTTCCGGCCTCTGGGAGCGCGCGGCGCTGCTCGGCGATATCGGCGGGCTGCGATCCTTCCTTGGTCAATACGGCATCGCCTTCGGCCTCAATGAGACCAGCGAGGCGCTCGGCAACCTGGCTGGCGGAACCGCGCGAGGCGCGATCTATGACGGCCTGACCCAGGTCAGCCTGGGGATTGATCTGAACACGGCCATCGGCCTGCCGGGCGGCATCGCCAATATCAGCGCATTGCAGATCCATGGACGCGGGCTCTCCAGCAACGACATCGATAACCTCGATCTGGTCAGCAGCATCGAGGCGGACCGTTCGACCCGTCTGTTCGAATGGTGGGTCCAGCAATCATTTCTCGGCGGCAAGGCGGACGTGAAGCTTGGTCAGCAGAGCGCCGACCTGGAGTTTGCAACGAGCCAGTATGGTGGCCTGTTCGTCAACGCGAGCTTCGGCTGGAACACGCTTTCGGCGGTGGATCTTCCCTCCGGCGGCCCGGCCTATCCGCTCGCCACTCCCGGCGTGCGGCTGCGCGTCCAGCCGACCAGCCGTCTTGGTTTTCTGCTCGCGATTCTCAATGGCAGCCCGGCCGGCCTCGGCACCGGCGATCCGCAACGCCGCGATCCATCGGGGACCAATTTCGATCTCGCGAGCGGCGTCTTCGCCATCGGCGAGCTGCAGGCGGCGGCAGGCCAGACCGGCGCCTACAAGCTCGGAGCCTGGTACAATTCCAACGCGTTCACCGATCAGTTCTTTGTCGCGTCGCCGATCAATGCCGCGGGCGCGCCGCGCCGCCATCACAACGATTGGAGCGTCTATGGCGCATTTGACCAGCTCGTCTTCCGCCCGGCTGGAGCCAAGGAGGGCGGCGCCGGCCTGTTCCTGCGTGCCGCAGGCGCCCCTGGAGACCGCAATCAGGTCAACGTGTTCGCTGATGGCGGCGTCACCTACAAGGGCGCCTTCGGCCGTGCGGACGACACCATGGGCATCGGCGTCCTCTGGACACGCATCAGCGATAACGCCCGCGCCGCTGACGCCGCCGCGTCCAGCCTCGACGGCGGCCTCACGCCGATCAGGAGCAGCGAAACCGTGCTGGAACTGACCTACCAGGCGCAGATCACGCCCTGGTGGATCGTACAGCCCGATTTCCAGCGTGTGTTCGATCCGGGCGGCGGCATCCAGGACCCGCGACGGCCGACCCGCCAGATTGGCGACGCCACGGTTTTTGGCCTTCGCACCTCGGTCACGTTCTGATGCTCCCTAGCGTATGCGGCGCTTGATACGTTATATCAATTCATGCGCTCCGCACTGCACACTCCGCGAACCCGAATCAAACGGCATCTCGCTTTGGCCGCGGTGGCAACCCTTCTCGCTACCGGACCTCGCGCGGGGACCGCGGAGACGCCAACACCGATCAAGGCCGTCGGTGTGGAAAACGAATACGCCGACGTGATCGGCCAGGTCGGTGGTCGGTATGTCACGGTGAGCGCGATCGAGACCGATCCGAACACCGACCCGCACAGCTTCGAGGTCAGTCCGAGCGTGGCGGCACGGATTGCCGCCGCCGAGCTGATCGTAAAGAACGGGCTCGGCTACGATGCATGGGTGGACAAGATCATCGCCGCCGCGCCGAACGCCGGGCGCAAGGTGATCGACGTCCAGCATCTGCTCGGATTGCCGGACAGCACATCCAATCCGCATGTCTGGTATGATCCTGCAACGATGCCGGCGGTGGCAAAGGCGGTGGCCGCGGACCTCGCGACAATGCAGCCGACGCATGCCGCCTATTTCGAGGCCAGGCTCGCGACATTTGACGCCTCGCTGGCGCCTTGGCGGGCGGCAATCGCCTCCTTCAGGCAGCGCTATCCGAATACGCCGGTCGCGGTGACCGAACCCGTCGTTGACGACATGCTGAACGCCGCGGGCTGCGACATCCAGAGCCCCACCACCCTGCAGGCCGCGATCATGAACGGCACCGATCCGTCGCCGCAGGATGTCAGCATCCAGCGCGGCCTCTTCATTGGCCGCAAGGTGAGGGTGTTCCTCTACAACCGACAGGTCACGGATACCCTCACCCAGACGTTCCTTGCCCTGGCAAGAAAGAACCGGATACCGGTGGTGGGGGTCTATGAGACGATGCCGACGCCCGGCTACACCTATCAATCGTGGATGATTGCGGAAGTCACGGCTCTCCAGGCGGCGGTGGCGGCCCGGCGCTCCACCGAAACGCTCCAGGCGCGCTGAGCACGATGCATTCTGGAGGAAAAGTTCTGGCCGAGGGAGAAGTCCTGGCCGTCCGCCAGATGAGTGTCGCGCTCGGCGGTCGGCCGATCCTCGAAAACGTTGATTTCACTCTCGCGTCGGGCGAGTTCTGCGGCCTGATCGGCGCCAACGGATCGGGCAAGACGACCCTGCTGCGCGCCATCCTCGGCTTCATCCCGCCGAGCCACGGCCGCGTCACTGTCGAGGGAAGTGGCCGGCTGGCTTCGGTCGGCTACGTGCCGCAGAAATCCGTGCTCGATCCTTATATCCCGATGCGGGCGCGCGACCTGGTGGCGCTCGGCCTCGATGGCCATCGGTGGGGTATTCCGCTTCCCTCGCGGGAGCGCCGCCACAAGGTCGACAGCATGCTCGAAGCTGTGGACGCGTCGCATTTCGCCGATCAGCGCGTCGGCGACTTGTCCGGCGGCCAGCAGCAACGCGTGCTCATCGCCCACGCCTTGATCCGCCGCCCGCGTCTGCTGCTGCTCGACGAGCCGCTGGCCAGCCTCGATATCAGCAGCGTCTCGGCGATCGTGGCGCTGCTGCGCCGGCTCTGCCGCGAGCAGCGCATCGCCATCCTGCTCTCCGCCCACGACATGAACCCGCTGCTTGGGGCGATGGACCGGATCGTCTATCTGGCGCATGGACGCGCCGCGAGCGGACGCACGCACGCCGTCGTTCGCACTGAAATCCTGAGCGAGCTGTATGGCTACCATATCGATGTCATCCGGGTGCACGGCCGGATCATTGTCGTTGCCGCCGGCGACGACGTGGCGGGCGCCGCCGAGCGGGATCCGGTGCACGTGGCCCAGGTTCCCTAACGCCGTGATGTCGTTGCCGCCGTTCCTGGTAGCGCCCGGCTTCCTCGCCAGCGAACCCGTGCACACGGCGGCGGCGATTGGCGGGGGTGCGGCGATCGTGGCCGGCGCCGTCGGGGTGTTCACGGTGATCCGTGGGCAGTCCTTTGCTGGTCATGCCCTGGCCGATGTCAGCAGCGCCGGCGGCGCCGCCGCGTTTCTGCTCGGCGCGAGTCCGTTGCTCGGCTTTCTGGTGATGGGCCTACTCGCCGCCGGCAGCATGGAACTGGTGCGCGCGCGACGCGCCAGTGAGCGCGACCTGGTCACCGGCGTCGTGCTTGGCGCCGGACTGGGGCTCGCGGCCTTGTTCCTCTATTGGGACGTGACCCTCACGAGCACCAGCGGAGCCGCGATCACGGTGATGTTCGGCTCAATGTTCGCGCTTCCGGCCGCGCTCATCCCCGCGGCACTCGCGGTCGGCGCGGCGGCGCTTCTTGCAACCGCCCTGCTCTACCGTCCGCTGCTGCTCAGCTCGCTCGACCCCGACCTCGCCGCCGTGCGCGGCGTGCCGATGCGATGGATCGGGCTGCTGCATCTGATCGTCCTCGCGCTGACCGTCTCGCTGTGCGCGATCACCGTCGGCGCGATTCTCGCCACCGCGTTGCTGATCGGGCCGGCGGCGATAGCCCTGCCGCTGGCGAGACGTCCGGGAGCGGCCGTCCTGCTCGCCGCCGCCATCGGCCTCGCCGCGACATGGGGCGGCATCCTGATCGCCTATGACAGCTATCGCTGGACCGGCGGTCACGGCTGGCCGGTCAGCTTCTGCATCGTGACGCTCATCTTCGCGGCCTACCTCGCCGCCGTCCGCCCCTGGCGTGGCCCGGCGCGCTAGGCCCGGCGCCGCGATGTTCTCCAGCTTCATGACAGGCACCTGGGCGGGAGGCAGCATGGTTGCGGTCACCGCCGGCGTGGTCGGCTTCTTCGTCGTTCTCCGCGGCTCCGCCTTCGCGGCGCACACCCTGCCGCTGGGCGCATTCCCCGGCGCCGCCGCGGCCAGCCTGCTCGGCATCAACCCTCTCGTCGGACTGCTCGTCTTCGCCGGACTGGGCGTGATCGGGATCAGTCAACTGGCGCCGCGCGGGCGGCACGAGATCGGGACGGCGCTGTCGCTGGTCACGCTGCTCGGGCTCGGGGCGCTGTTCCTGAGCATGACCCGCGAATATTCCCAATCGGTGGAGGCGTTGCTCTTCGGCGAGGCGCTCGGCGTCAGCACCGGCGATCTGGCGCCGATTGCCGCGATCAGCTGCATCTGCCTGGCGCTCACCGCCGTGCTGTTCCGGCCGCTGCTGCTGAGTTCCGTAGCCCCCGAACTGGGCGCGGCCCAAGGCGTCTCGTCGCGCCGGATGGAGCTGCTGTTTCTCTCGATCACCGCCCTGGCGACAGTGATGGCGCTGCCCGTGGTCGGAGCGCTGCTGGTGTTCAGTCTCATGGTGGGTCCGGCCGCCGCCGCGCGCGCTCTGACCGACCGGCCGGCGCGTGCGATGCTGCTCTCCGCTGTCTTGTCCCTGTTGACCGTCTGGGCTGCGATTGCGCTGTCGTTTCTCTCGAACTGGCCGATCGGCTTCTTCGTCGGGTGCCTGGGCGCGCTCGCCTATGCGGGGGGGCGCGCGCGGATGTGGGCCGGGACGCGAACAGGATAGGAGACGCCGGATGCCGATCACCCGCGCCGAACTGGAAGCGCTGGACCGGGACGATCCGCTCGCGTCATTCCGCGATGCCTTCGCGCTGCCGGATGGCGTCGTCTATCTCGATGGCAATTCGCTCGGGGCCCTGCCGCGCGACGCCAAGGCGCGGATGGCGCGCGTGCTGGCGCGCGAGTGGGGAGAGGGGCTGATCCGATCCTGGGATGATGCCGGCTGGCTCGCCTTGCCGGGCCGGCTCGGAGACAAGATCGGCCGGCTGATCGGCGCCGGCCCCGGCCGCGTGATGGTCGCGGATTCCACCTCGGTCAACCTGTTCAAGCTGCTGTCGGTGGCGCTCGGGCTGCGGCCCGGACGGCACGTCATTCTTTCAGAGCGCGGCAATTTTCCGACCGACCTCTATATCGCCGAAGGGCTGGCGTCGTTGCTCGGCGGCCGCGTGTCGCTGCGGCTTGCGGCGCCTGGAGAGATCGAAGCGGGCCTGGACGAGGAAGTCGCCGTCGTCATGCTGACCCACGTGAACTATCGCACCGGCGCGATGCATGACATGGCAGCGCTCACCGCGGCCGTTCACCAGGCCGGCGCTCTCGTCTTGTGGGATCTCGCCCATTCGGCCGGCGCCGTGCCGGTCGATCTCGAAGCCGCGGATGCTGATCTCGCAGTGGGCTGCGGCTACAAGTTTCTGAATGGCGGCCCGGGCGCGCCCGCCTTTCTCTATGTCGCCGAGCGGTGGCAGCGAAGCGCCCGTTTTCCAATCACCGGCTGGCTTGGTCACGTCGAACCGTTCGCCTTTTCGGACGATTACCATCCCGCCGAAGGAATCAGCCGGGCCGCCGTCGGCACGCCGTCAATCCTGGCGATGGCGGCGCTGGAGGCGGGGATCGATATCGCCTTGCGGGCGCCGATGGCGGCGGTTCGCGCCAAGTCCTTGCGGCAATCGTCGCTGCTGATCGCGCTGGCGGCGCAGGAATGCGAAACACTTGAACTGGCGAGCCCGACCCTCGACGCGTCGCGCGGCAGCCAGGTCGCCTTCCGCCACCCCGAGGCCGGAGCGGTGATGCGGGCGCTGATTGCGCGCGGCGTCATTGGCGACTATCGGCCTCCTGACCTCCTGCGGTTCGGCATCACGCCGCTCACGCTGCGTTATGTCGATCTATGGGATGCCGTCGCCGTGCTCGGTCACGTCCTGGAGACGAAACCTTACGCCGACGCGCGGACTTAGAGACCCAAAGCTCGGAAAGACAATGATGCGCACGATGTGGCTGCGAGCGGCAATGACGGCGGGCATCCTGTTGGGGCTTGCCGGCTGCGTTACTCCCAGCGGACCGATCTTCGGCGATTGGACTGGACGTCAGCCCACGAGTCTGGGCCTCAACCCCACGTTCGTGAACCTTGTGCTGCATGGATCGCCAGAGGCGCGCGCGGGCTCGTATGCCTACCAGGCGACCATGACCGACACGACGTTCAACGGTCCTGGCGGCCGCACCCTGAGTTGGGATGACCGCTGGACATTGTCTCCCGCAAAGGGCGGCGGCGCTCCGATGATCTTGGTCCTGCATAACTTGCCAGGCGGTCAGATCGACCGCTACGCGCTCCTGGGCAACGGCGTCCTGGTGCCGCTGACCAACGGCGGAGCGCCCGACACGTCACAATACGGCCTGCACTACGCGTTAGTCCCGGTCTCCAAGTCGAGCTGGGGCTATGGTCGTGTGTAGATCACGCCATGTCGCAGCCGAAAAACGGTTTTCAAAGGGTCACGCACGCCGGCCGCGTGACAGGCCGGACTGGATGATCACCGCGACCAGCAGAAAGATGCCGCTGGCCAGACCCTGATAGGCGGCGCTCAGCGAGCCGATCTGGTTGATGATGTTCTGGATGACGCCGAGCAGCACGACGCCGGCCAGGGCGCCGCTCATGGTGCCGACGCCTCCCGTGAGCAGCACGCCGCCGATCACCGCGGCTGCGATCGAGCGCAGTTCGTAGCCATTGCCGGCCGATGACAGGCCGCTGCTGAGATGTGCCGCCAGCAGTGCGCCGGAGAGGCCGGCGAGGCCGCCGCTGAAGCAGTACGTCAGGATCTTCACGCGCTCGACGCGGATGCCGAGCATGCGTGCCGCCTCCTCGTTGCCGCCGATCGCGAACACAGCGGCGCCGAACGCCGTGCGGTTGAGCAGCACCGCCGCAAGGGCATACATCCCCACCAGAATGATGATCAGGTTGTTGACGCCGAGGATGTGGCCGTTGGCGATGGTGCCGAAGAAGCCGGGATGGCTGATCACCATGCTCTCACCGGCCAGCGCGACCGCCACGCCCTTCAGCGCCAGCAGGGCGGACAAGGTGACGATGAACGGCGCCATGCGGGCGCGGGCGATCAGCAGCCCGTCGATCAGCCCGACCGCGACCCCGGCCGCCATCGGCAGCAACAGGGCAGGGACCCAACCATAGGGAATCGCATAGGCGGCCAGCACCGTGGCGACGCTGACCATCGATCCGACCGAGAGATCAAAGCCGCCCATGATGATGACAAAGCTCTGCCCGATGGCGACGATGCCGAGGAAGGCGGCGGCGGTGACGACGTCCTGCACGTTGCCGATATGCAGGAAGTCGGGGAACGCAAGCGCCGCCACGATCACCACGACCACGAGCACCACGATCGCGCCGCGCGCCTGCAGCACCTCGATGAGCCGGGACCGCGCGGGCGCCGCCCTTACGCCCGACTGTGCGCCTCCTTGGGCGCCCGTCTGCGTCATCGTCTCGGCCACCGGATCAGCCTCCCGCGCGCTGCAGATAGAGTGCGCCGATGATGAACGCGGCCTTGAGCATCTGGGCGTACGTCGAATCGATGTTGTTCATGATGAAGCTTGCGTCCAGCACGTCGAGCAGCAGCACGCCGAATACCGTGCCCACGGTCGAGACGCGGCCGCCGGAGAGCGGAGTGCCGCCGATCACGCTGGCGGCGATCGCGTCGAGCTCGAACTGCACGCCGATATAGTTCGGATCGGCGGCCCCCAGGCGGGCGGTCGCGAACAGCCCGGCAATGCCGGCGAGCAGCCCGCTCAACGCATAGACGAACACCAAGGTGGCGCGCACCGGCTGGCCGGCCAGGAAGGCGGCGGTGCGGCTGGCGCCGGCAAAGATGGCGTAATGGCCAAGCGTGGTGCGTCGCACGACGAAGCCGAACAGGATCACCGCCGCCAGCGCGATCAGCGCGGTGACCGGAATCACCGAAATCGAAGTGCCGCCCAGCCAACTGATCGGGCCGTCAAACGGCATATCCACTCGTGAGCCGCCCAGCAGCGCCTGAGCCAGGCCACGTGCCGCGACCAGGATCGACAGGCTGGAGATCAGCGGATCAATCCGCAGGATCGCGATCAGCAGCCCGTTGAACACGCCGCACGCCAGCCCGGCGCCGATGCCGAGCCAGAGTGCCACCCCCTGGCCGGCGGCCAAGGTCAGCCCGATCACCGACGAACTCAGCGCCATCACCGAGCCGACCGACAGATCAATGCCGCGCGTGCCGATGGCGAGACTCTGCCCGAGTCCGATCAGGATCACCGGCGCCGCCTCGAACAGCAGGCTGCGTATCACCGCCGGGTTGCGAAAGCCCGGCGTCACCGCGAGATCAAACAGCACCAGTCCGGCGAACGCGATATAGACGCTCCATAGGCGTGCCGATCCGGCGATCAGGCGGAGATCGAGGCCACCGCCGCGCGCGTCTGGTCGCGTCATGCTCACGCCGGCGCCGTCCCTGCCAGCAACGCCAGCACATCGTCCGGCTCGCGCCCTTCCGTCTCGATCTCGCCGGAGACCGCGCCTTCGTTCAGCACGACCAGACGATGCGCGAGTTCCATGACCTCCTCGATCTCCGACGAGGTGACCAATACGCCGAGACCGTCCTGGGCGAGGGCGCGTATCGCGCGATGCACCTCAGCCTTGGCGCCGACATCAATGCCTCGCGTCGGATCGTCGAGCATCACCACCTTGGGCTCGCTGCACAAGGCGCGGGCGATCAGCACTTTCTGCTGGTTGCCGCCCGAAAGTTCCGAGATCATCGCGCTAGGACCCGCCGTCTTGATGCCGAGCGCGCGCACGTAGCGCTCGACCATCTCGTTCTGCTTGCGCGTCGAGACCACTCCGAAACGCGAGATCCGCGGCAGCACGGAGGCGGTCAGGTTCTCGCGCACCGAGAGCGCCGGAAAGATGCCCTCGGCGCGGCGGTCCTCCGAGAGGAACCCGAGACCGTTTCGTATGCTGCGCGCGGGTGTGGGTGCGGTGACCCGCCGCTTGCCAAGCTGCACCTCGCCTTTTTCCGGGGTCTCGGCGCCGTAGATCGCCTTGAGCGTCTCGGTGCGGCCGGAGCCGAGCAGTCCGGCCAGTCCGAGGATTTCGCCGCGGCCGACCGAGAGCGACACGTCGGCCACGCGCTGCCGCCAGGTCAGTCCGCGCACCTCGAGCACCTTGTCATCGCCATCAGTTCCGCGCCGCATTTCGGCGGCGCGCTCGGCGCCGCTTGGCGCCTGCGTCTCACGGCCAAGCATGGCCGCGATCAGTCGGCTGCGCGGCAGGTCGCGTGTGGCGGCACTCTCCACCATGCCTCCATCCCGCAGCACCGTCAGACGGTCGCAAAGACGGTAGCACTCGGACAGGCGGTGGCTGACATAGACGATGCCCTTGCCTTCGTCGCGCAACTGCTCGACGACGCTATACAGCAGATCAACCTCGGCGCTGTTGAGCGCCGAGGTCGGCTCGTCCATGATCACGACGCGCGCGCCGAGCGAGACCACGCGCGCGATCGAGACCATCTGCTGCAAGCCGAGGCCGAGGCTGCCGAGCTTGCGCCTCGGATCGATGTCGATACGGTAGCGCGACAGCAGGGCGGCGGCCTCACGCACCATCCGCGGCTGGTCGGTCAGCAGGCCGACCCGGCGCGGCTCACGGCCGAGGAAGATATTGGCCGCTACGCTGCGTTCGGGGATCAGGTTGATTTCCTGATACACCGCCGCGATCCCGGCGCGCTGCGCTTCGCGTGGGCTGGTGAATGAGACCGGCTGGCCGTCGAGGTGAATGTCGCCGGCGCTGGGCTGATGCAGGCCGGTCAGCAGCTTGATCAGCGTCGACTTGCCGGCGCCGTTCTCGCCCATCAGCCCGTGCACCTCCCCCGCCGATACGGTGAAGGAAATGCCACGGAGGGCTGCGACATTGCCGAAGCTCTTGCCCAGCTCCCGTGTGGCGAGCAGCACGGGCGCATCCAGAGCGGGCACGTCTAGTAGGGAGCGCCGTTCTTGAGCGCCGTGGCCGCATTCGTCGTGTCGTAGAGCGCATCCTTCATGATCAGCTTCTGCGAGACCGGCTGGCCGTCGAACCAGGCGTGCAGAGCCTGGAAGGAGAGCGGCCCGAAGCGCGGATTGGTCTCCACATCCGCTTGCGCCCGCCCGTTGGCGATCGCCTTGACCAGATTGCTGGTGCCGTCGATTGAGACGATGCGCACGCCGCGGCCCGGCCGCTTGCCGCTCTGCTGGATCGCGCGCATCGCGCCCAGGGTCATCACGTCGGCCTGGGAATAGAGCGCGTTGGCGTTCGGGTGGGCGAGCAGCATCTGCTCCATCACCCGCTGCGCGTCCGTCGCCGACCAGTTGCCCGATTGCGCGGCCAGCAGATGCATACCGGGATATTGCTTGAGCGCGTCCGCGAAGCCCTTGGTACGCTCGGTTTCCACGTCATTGCCATAGGCGCCCTGGACCTCGAGGATTCTCGCCTTGCCCCCTGTGGCCTTGGCCAACGCGCGTGCCGAGCGCTGACCCTGCACATAGAAGTTGGAGCCGATATTGGTAATGAAATCCTTGCAGGGCGTGCCCGCGGTGACACGGTCGATGGTGACGACGGGAATGTTCCTGGCGGCCGCCTGATCAAGCGCCGGCTGCAATCCGGTGGAGTTGAGCGGAGCCACGATCAGCGCCTTGGCGCCCTGGCTGATCATGCTCTCGATGTCCGAGACCTGCTTGGCCTGGTCGTCGTTGGCGTTGGTGTAGAGCAGCCGCTGGACGCCGGCCTGCGTGGCCGCTGCCCTTACCGACTTGGTCTCCTCGGCGCGGAATGGATTCTGCTCGTTCTCTGACTGCGAGAAGCCGACCACCATGCCGGAGAAGGCGGCATGATTCGGCGACGGATTGGTGCAGGTTGTGGATGAACTGTTGCCGACGACCTGGCCACCTGGCGTCTGCGCCATGCCGGACGCCGCCAGCACGGTGGACGCGGCGCCGGCGAGCAGCAGGGAAGCTAGGCGAATGGATGGAGTGCTCATGGTGACGTTTTCCTCTCCGCCGCGACCCGTTCGCGGTCTTTGCATCACTGATGGCGCGACGTTGACAACAAGCCTAGAGAGCATCGATATGTCTGACAATATCAAAACCGCATCATGTCAGACACATTGGTGGCGAGTCGAAAGCGCGACGTCAGCGAATCTGTTGCCCACAGCGTCGGCAGACGGATCGTAGCCGGCGAACACCCGCCCGGAACCCTGCTGCCGACCGAGCTTGAACTTTGCGCCGTACTCGGAGTTTCGCGCCCGGCTCTGCGCGAAGGATTCCGCCTGCTTGCCGCCAGGGGAATGATTGCGGGAAGGCGCAAGCGCGGCACCATCGTGCGTGCCCGCGCCGACTGGAACATGCTGGATGCGTCCGTGCTCGCCTGGCATCTCCAGGAGGAGCCGAACGAGGCCTACATCGATGGCCTGTTCGAAGCGCGTCTGGTGATCGAGCCGGCCGCGGCTTGGATGGCGGCCAGCCGGGCGACACCGGCCGATATCGAGCGCATCGCCCGGGCGTTTGCCGACATGTGCACGGCCCAGGCGGCCGCGCCCGACGCCGGCCTGACCGATGCGGACGAGGTCAGCCTCACGGTGGCCGCGGATCTTCGCTTCCATGAGGCGATCCTGGCGACCTGCGGCAATCACTATCTCGCCTCGTTCGGCGCCCTGATCGGCTCTTCGCTGCTGGCGGCGTTCCGGCTGAACTGGCGCGCTCACGCCTCGGCGCCGGAACTCTCGCTCAGCCGGCATGAGGCGGTGTTGCGCGCGATCCGCAGCCGCGACGCCGGCGAGGCGGCTAGGTGCATGCAAGCTCTGTTGGCAAGCGCCGCTCAGGACGCGCGCCGGGCGTTGGCGCGGTCGCGGCGCATCGCCTGACCGGTTTGCCGCGAGCGATCCCCAAAGCCACGGTGACGCGCGCTGGCATTGCCGTGTTCAGCCAGATGCCGTGCGGCGAACGCCCGGTCGGGATCAGGCTGGTCTTGCCAGTGGCAAGGTCAAGCACCGCCACATGCTGGCGCCAGCGCAGCGTCGCCCAGAGCGTGTCGCCAGGCCCGAAGACGATATCGTCCGGGCCGCCAGCCAGACGGTAGCTGCGCAGGATTGCCAGCGTGTTCCAGTCGAGCTGCTCGATCACGCCCGAAACCCGGCAGGTGACGAACAGGCGCCTGCCCTCGGGTCCGACGAAGAGATTATGTGGCCCGCGCGCCATATGCGCCTCGCGCTCGATGCGTCCGTTCTTGGGGTCGACCACGGCGACATAATCCGAGCCCATGATGCCGACCAGGATGCTGCCCTGGTGCCAGAGCACGCCGGCCGGGGTCTCGCCGACATGGGTTCGCCAGCGCACCGCCCCGCTCGCGGTGTCGATCGCGATCAGCTCGCCAGTGCCCTGCAGGCTGACATAGACGGCAGACGAATCGGGCGCGTAGTTGATGTGGCTGGGCATGCTGCGTGCCGGCACGCGGTGGACCAGCTTGAGGCTGGCGGCGTCGTAGATGTCGATCTGGTTGCGCGCGAGCCCGGCCACGGTCAGCCACCTGCCGTCGGGGCTGTAGGAGAGCTGATAGGGGTCGCTGAGCGGAAGGTGGCGCTGCATCGCCCCGGTGCGCGGATCGAGGAAGAACAATGCGTTGCCTGAGGTGTCGCCGACCACCAGAGAGCGTCCGTCAGGAGAGAGCGCCATGTGGTGCGGCTCGCGCAGCACCGGCAGCCGGCGCACTTCACGATGCGTGTCGATGTCGATTTCGCTGATCGAGGCGCCGGCGGAATTCAGCACGAACGCCAGCCGCTCGGCACGCGGCGACGGTTGCGCGCGCAGCGGAGACGTCGCCAGCAGGGCGGCCGCGAGCGGCAGGCAGCATCCCAGAATACGGATCACGCGGGGAGTTTCGTCATAGGGCTGTGCGTCCTGGTGTCGCGCGCATGGATGGCCAGAGCGGGGGTTGCCTTGTCAACGACAAACCGCGCCGCTCGGCCTCGCCCCTTGCCTGCCCTGTCGTTCTTGCCACATGACAGAACGCATACGCGTCCAGTACCAACGCATAACGACAGGACCAATCGATGTTCATCGAGACCGAGGACACTCCCAATCCCGCGACGCTGAAATTCATTCCCGGCGGACGCGACGTCATGGGCAGCGGCACCGCCGACTTCACGTCCGTGGCAAGCGCCGGACGTTCGCCCTTGGCCACCGCGCTGTTTTCCCTCGACGGCGTCTTGCGCGTGTTCCTGGGCGCCGATTTCGTCACCGTCAGCAAGGCGGAGACCCAGGAATGGTCGCAATTGCGGCCTTTGGTACTGTCGGTCCTGGTCGATCATTTCGTCTCCGGGCGCCCGGTCATCGAGGGCGCAGGCGAGATCGAGGACGAAGCTGAGGACGGCGACGCGGAGGATGCCGAGATCATCGCGCAGATCAAGGAGCTGCTCGATACGCGCGTGCGCCCGGCGGTGGCGGGCGACGGCGGCGACATCGTCTTCCGCGGCTACCGTGACGGCATCGTGCGGCTGCACATGCAGGGCTCCTGCTCCGGCTGCCCGTCCTCGAGCGCCACGCTCAAGCATGGTGTCGAGAACATGCTCCGCCACTATGTTCCGGAAGTGCTCTCGGTGGAGCAGGTTGACGCTTAAGCAAGGGGGGGCTGACCAAGGGGGCTGAGCAGAGGAGCTGAGCATCGGCATGATGTCGGATACGGCTCCGGAGGTCGGCGCTCCGGACACCATTGAACCAGCCGTCGAAGCACCGGGAGCGCCGGACGCGCCGCGCGCGGCCTTGTCGGATGCGGCGCTGGACCGCGTGTTCCGTGAGGCACGCACGCCGCTCGCCTGGTCCGACAACGATGTCGCCGAGGATCTGCTTCACACCCTCTATGGGCTGGTCAAGCTGGGACCCACCTCCGGCAACTGCTCGCCGGCGCGTTTCGTGTTCCTGCGTCACCGCGACAATCGCGAACGGTTGCGCGCCGCGCTGTCGAGCGGCAATGTCGAGCGCACCATGAGCGCCCCGGTGACCGTTATCGTAGCGCATGATCCGCTGTTCTATGAGCAGCTCCCGAGGCTGTACCCGCAGGCCGAGGCGCGCTCCTGGTTTGCCGCCGATCCAGCCTTCGCCGAGGAGACCGCACGGCGCAACTCCACCCTGCAAGGCGGCTACCTGATCCTGGCGGCACGCATGCTCGGCCTGGACGCGGCGCCGATGTCGGGCTTCGACAATGCCAAGGTGGATGAGATTTTCCTGGACGGGCAGGGCTGGCGGTCAAACTTCCTGGTCAGCCTGGGGTATGCGTCCTCCTCCGATCTGCCGCGCGCGCCCAGATTGGCATTTGATGAAGCCTGCCTGCTGCTCTGATTTCGCGTGCGCATCCTCGTCCTGAATGGCGCCGGCGGCGGCCTCGCCGCTCTGGTGCAGTGCGGCCCGCATCAGGTGCATGAGCACGAACGACAGGAAGGCTGCCGGGCGGAATTCCTGGGTGGCACGGTGCGCGATCTGCTGAGCACGGCGCGCTGGGAGCCGGGTTCGCTGGGACTGATCGCCGCTGTGGTCGGGCCTGGCAGCTTCACTGGCCTGCGTGCCAGTCTGTCTCTGGCGCAGGGTTTGGCGCTTGGGAGCGGGGTGCCGCTGTGCGGGGTGACGCTGATGGAAGCGCTGCGTCGAAGCGTCGGCGACACAGCGGGCAGGCCGCTCTGGTGCGTCTCCATCGCCCGTCGCGGCCGCGTGTTCCTGGCGTGCGACGAGGCGTCGGGCGTGCGCGGCTGCGCGATCGAGGCGTTGCCGGCTCCCGCTGCCCCCGTGCTGCTTGCCGGCGACGCCTCGGCGCTGGCCGCGGCACAGATCGCGCTGGCTGTGCCGAGCGGCGTCGAACAGCCGACGGCCGTGTCGATCGCCGCCGTCGCGTTGGACCGGCACCGCGGTCTGCTGCCCGCCATTGCCGCGTTGCCGCTCTATGTCGACGCGCCGGAAGCGCTGCCGGCGGCAGCCGTGCGCCCACCTCCTGGATGCCAGCCTCCTGGATGATCCTCACCGGGCTGGTTCACGCAGGCACGCTGGCGCGTCTCCATGCCGCCTGCCTCGATCCGGGCGGGAGCTGGGACGAAGCGGCCATGCGGGATGTGCTTGCCATGCCTGGCTGCTTCGCCTGCCTCATCGAGTCCGGCGGCCTTGCCCTTGCGCGGGTCGCGGCCGACGAGGCCGAGCTGCTGAGCATCGGCGTGCTGCCGGCGTGCCGTGGCCAGGGCATCGGCCGGACGTTGCTCGACGAGTCGATTCGGCACGCACGCATGCGGGGCGCCACCCGGATGTTCCTGGAAGTCGCACCCGGGAACGATGCGGCGCTGGCGCTCTATGCATCCTCGGGGTTTGCCGTGACCGGCCGCAGGCGTGCCTACTACCCGGATGGCTCCGACGCGCTGCTGCTCAGCCTTTGCGTATCGCAATCAGCCTGATTCCGTCCGCCAGCTTCTCGTCGGAGAGCACGGTGTGACCCAGCGCCTCGGCATTGCGCACCACGTTGCGCCATGGCTCCTCGCCGCGCAGGCGCACCCGCACGATCTCGCCGGATGGCGCGCGGTCAAGCGCCAGCCGGGTGCGCACGAACGTCATTGGGCAGGTCTCCGACGTGATGTCCAGTTCCGCCTGCGCCATGACCGTGCACCCCGTCCGCCGTGATGCTGCGCATGCGGATCACGATTGGACAAGATCCGCCGTGATCGGCTACGCCGCTGGTCATGAGCGCGAGCGCTTTGCAAAAGGACCCGGTCGGCAGGAGGGCGGCGTCGCGCATCGAGCGGCTGTGTATCGAGCGTGGGCTGAAGATGACCGGCCAGCGGCGCGTCATCGCGCGGGTCTTGTCCGAGGCCGAGGATCACCCGGACGTGGAGGAGCTCTATCGACGCGCCACCAGCCTGGACAACCGCATCTCGGTCGCCACCGTCTATCGTACGGTGCGCCTGCTTGAGGAACGCGGCATCCTGGAGCGGCGGGATTTTGGCGGTGGACGCGCGCGTTACGAAGCCACCGAACACGGCCACCATTATCATCTCATCGATATCGAGACCGGGCGTGTGATCGAGTTTGAGGATGCGGAGCATGAGCAGTTGATGCGACAGATCGCGGCGCGGCTGGGTTTCGACCTCGTCTCTCACCGGCTGGAGTTGTTCGCGCGGCCGCGGCGGTCGGCCGGGTCAGATCGGAACCGCTCTGATCAGAACTGCTCTGAAGAGACTGGTCCGTCCGCGGAACCGCTCCGTTGAGCGTCGACGCACCGATCGCGACATCGGCACCGTCGCGGAGCGGCTTTGGCGAGTTGCGGGCCGGCAATCTGGGCGTGCGGATTGCCGCCACGGCCGCCGAGCTCGATGCGGCGCAGGCGCTGCGCTACCGCGTCTTCTACGACGAGATGGGAGCCCAGCCGGACGAGCAGGCGCTGCGCAGCAAGCGCGACGTCGATGCGTTCGACGCGGTTGCCGACCATCTGCTGGTGATCGATCACGCGGTGAGTTCGGGCGCGCGCGGCGTCGTCGGCACCTACCGGCTGGTGCAGAACGAAGGCGCTGCGCGCGTCGGCCGTTTCTATACGTCGGCGGAATACGATATAAGCTGCCTCACCGACTTTGCCGGCCGGCTGCTGGAGCTGGGCCGCTCCTGTGTCGATGCCGGCCATCGCAACCGTGCCGTCATGCAGCTCATGTGGCGCGGCATCGCGGCCTATGTGTTCCTGCACCGGATCGATGTCATGTTCGGCTGCGCGAGCCTTCCCGGCACCGATCCGGACCGGCTCGCTCCAGAATTGACCTCTCTCTACCACAACCATCTTGCCCCGCCGGCGCTGCGGCTGCGGGCGGTCGCGGACCGCTTTATCGACATGCGCCGGTGCGACCCGCATGACATCGACCATAAGCGGGTGCAGCAGACGCTGCCGCCGCTGATCAAGGGCTATCTCCGGCTCGGCGGCTTTATCGGCGACGGCGCCGTGATCGACCCGCAGTTCAACACCACCGACGTCGCCGTGGTGGTCAAGACCGACCTGATCACCGACAAATACTACCGCCATTACGAACGCCAGCTTCGCGACGCGCTGGACTGACCGCCGCCTTGCTGCCGCTGTTGCTTGCAGGCGCCGCCTCGGCGCTGGCGATGCCGCCGCTCGGTCTCGTGCCCATCCTGCTGCTCACAGTGCCGTTGCTGCTGGGCCGGATCGGAGCCGCGCGCTCGTTCTGGGCGGCGTTATGGCGCGGCTTCGTGTTCGGCTTCGGCTTCTACTGCGCCGGGCTCTATTGGATCACCAACGCCGTGCTGACGCGCATCGACGCGTTCTGGTGGGCGGTGCCGTTCGCAACCCCGCTCGGCGCGGTGCCGCTCGCGATCTTCCTCGCCGTGCCGTGCGCCGCCTGCAGGTGGGCGCGCCCTGGCTGGCGCCGGGTTTTTCTGCTCGCCGGGTTGTGGACACTGTCCGATCTGGCGCGCGAGTTCGCCTTTAGCGGCTTTCCCTGGAATCCGCTCGGCAGCGCCTGGGAGTGGCCGGGCCGCTTGTCCACCATCATGATCCAGCCGGCCGCCTGGATCGGCGTGCCCGGCCTCACCTTGGCCACGGTGCTCATTGCCGCCACTCCATTGCTTGGGCGGCGGTGGCTGGCGGCCGGACTGCTGCTGCTGGCAGTCTGGGCCGGCGCCGGCGCCGCGCGCCTCGCCGACCGGATCGTTGCCGCCGCCGCGGAACTGTT
>CAXTRK010000001.1:0-203655 GCA_964246745.1 uncultured Acetobacteraceae bacterium | reverse complement strand
TCTCGAAGCCCTGCTTCGGCAATCAGCGTGAGCGCGCTTCAAGCGATTCCCCTGCGACGAATCCGGCTATGCCGTGACCGCGGATTGGTTTACCCAGACTGGTGGTGATGCCACCGCGTGCGAAATGAGCTGATCGTGCCGGCCCGGGTGCCCAATCTTGGCGCCCCACCTTGGCGCTCTGGCCAACTCCTGAACGCCGCGACTGGTCGGGAGGTCGTGTTGATGACGAAATGGGTTTACAGCTTCGGCGACGGACGCAACGAGGGCCGCGCGGAGATGCGCGACCTGCTCGGCGGCAAGGGCGCCAACCTTGCCGAGATGGCCGGGATCGGTCTGCCGGTGCCGCCCGGCTTTACCGTCACCACAGAAGTATGCGCCGCCTTCTACGCGAACGGCAAACGCTATCCGGACGGGCTCGAAGCCGAGGTGGCCGACGCGCTGAAGCAGATCGAACAGGTGGTCGGCCGTGGTTTCGGCGACCCGGACCAGCCGCTGCTGGTATCAGTGCGCTCCGGCGCGAGGGTGTCGATGCCGGGCATGATGGATACCGTGCTCAATCTTGGCCTGAACGATGCGACGGTACGCGGCCTCGAGACATCGTCCGGCGATCCTCGCTTCGCCTGGGACAGCTATCGTCGTTTCGTGCAGATGTATGGTTCGGTGGTGCTCGGCGTCGGCCACCATCATTTCGAGGAAATCATCGAGGACATCAAGAACGAGCTGAATGTGCTTGAAGATACGGCGCTCGGCGCGGAGACGTGGCAGCAGGTGGTGGACTCCTACAAGGACCTGGTGCTGCGCGACACCGGTTCGGCGTTTCCACAGGACCCGCAAGCCCAGCTCTGGGGCGCGATCGGCGCGGTGTTCGGCTCCTGGATGAACCCGCGCGCCAACACCTACCGGCGCCTGCACGATATCCCGGCGAGCTGGGGCACCGCGGTCAACGTCCAGGCGATGGTGTTCGGCAACATGGGCGAGGATTGCGCCACCGGCGTCTGCTTCACCCGTGACCCCTCGACCGGCGAAAACCTGTTCTACGGCGAGTATCTGGTCAACGCTCAGGGCGAGGACGTCGTCGCCGGCATACGCACGCCGCAGCCAATGGCCGACGCGAAGGCTAAGGAGGGCGAGCTCTCCATGGAGCGGGCGCTGCCCGACGCCTACCGCGAGCTGCTTGGCGTGCGCGAGACCCTTGAACGCCACTACCGCGACATGCAGGACATCGAATTCACCGTCCAGCAGAACAAGCTGTACATGTTGCAGACACGCACTGGCAAGCGCACCGCCGCCGCCTCCTTGCGCATCGCCATCGAGATGGCCGAGGCCGGGCTGATCAGCCACGAGGAGGCGATCAGGCGCGTCACTCCGGCGTCGCTCGACCAGTTGCTGCATCCCACCCTCGATCCCCAAGCGGAACGCACCGTCATCTCCCGCGGCTTGCCGGCCTCTCCAGGAGCCGCCGCCGGGGCGATCGCCTTTTCCTCCGATGAGGTCGAGCAGCGCGCGTCGCGCGGCGAGGACGTGATCCTGGTGCGAATCGAGACCAGTCCCGAGGATGTGCACGGCATGCACGCGGCGCGCGGCGTGCTGACCACACGCGGCGGCATGACCAGCCACGCGGCGGTGGTGGCGCGCGGCATGGGGCGCGTCTGCGTGGCCGGCGCCGGCGGCATACGCGTCGACTACAAGAAGCAGACCGTGTCGGCCGGCGGCCATGTGCTGCGCGCCGGCGACTGGATCACGCTGGACGGCTCCACGGGCGAGGTGTTCGCGGGAAGGGTCGCCACCATCGAGCCGACCTTGTCAGGCGATTTCGCCACCTTGATGGGCTGGGCCGACTCGGTGCGCCGTCTGCGGGTGCGCGCCAACGCCGAGACGCCAGACGACGCCAGCACCGCCCACAAGTTCGGCGCCGAGGGCATCGGCCTGTGCCGCACCGAGCACATGTTCTTTGCCCCCGAGCGCATCGGCACGGTCCGGCAGATGATCATGGCGGAGGACGAGCCGGCGCGCCGCCGCGCGCTGACCACCTTGCTGCCATTCCAGCGCGAGGATTTCGCCTCCTTGTTCCGCATCATGGCGGGGCTGCCGGTGACCATACGGCTGCTCGATCCGCCGCTGCATGAGTTCCTGCCGCACTCCGAAGCGGAAATGGCGGAGGTGGCTGAGGGTCTGGGCAAGACCATGGAGGAATTGCGGCAGCGCGGCGCGGCGCTGGCCGAAAGCAACCCGATGCTCGGCCATCGCGGCTGCCGTCTCGGCATCACCTATCCGGAAATCTACGAGATGCAGGCGCGCGCCATCTTCGAGGCGGCGGTCCTGGTGGGAAAGGAGACCGGCAAGCCGGTGGTTCCCGAGATCATGATCCCGCTGGTCGGCCACGCGCGCGAGCTGGAACTGACCCGTGCCGAGGTCGAACGCGTGGCACGCGAGGTGATCGACAGCTCCGGCGCCGAGATCACCTACCAGGTCGGCACCATGATCGAGCTGCCGCGCGCGGCGCTGACCGCCGACGCGATCGCGCTCCACGCCGACTTCTTCTCGTTCGGCACCAACGATCTCACCCAGACCGTGTTCGGGCTCTCACGCGACGATGCCGGCACGTTCCTGCCGCACTACCTGGAACGCGAGATCTGGCCCAAGGACCCGTTCGTCACCCTCGATGCCGACGGCGTCGGCGCGCTGGTCGAGATTGCGGCACAGAAGGGGCGTGGACGCAAACCGTCGCTCAAGCTCGGCATTTGTGGCGAGCATGGCGGCGATCCGGCCTCGATCCAGTTCTGCGAAAGCGCAGGGCTTGATTATGTCTCCTGTTCGCCGTTCCGCGTGCCGATCGCGCGCCTCGCGGCGGCGCAGGCGGCCTTGTCGCGCACACGCGAAGCGGCCGAATAGACGAGGCGAGGCGGCATCGTGGACGAGCATCGTATCGCGCTGCACCTCGTCTCCGACGCGACCGGAGAGACGCTGAATTCGATCGCGCGAGCCACCGTGGCGCAGTTCGCGCATGCCCACATCATCTATCATCGCTGGAACCTGATCCGCACCCGGCTGCATCTGCACCGCGTGCTGGAGGGGCTCGAGGCGGATCCGGGCCCGGTGCTCTCGTCGATGATGGACCGCAAGCTCAAGAGCGAGCTCGACATCGCCTGCAGCCACCTAAAGCTGCAGGTGGTCAATGTGCTCGATCCGGTGCTGGCGGTGCTTCAGGAGACGCTTGGCGAGAAGGCGCAAGGCCGCCCAGGCAGCCAGTATGTGCTCGATGAGGAATACTACCGACGCATCGACGCCATGCACTACGTGCTGGCGCATGATGACGGCCAGGCGGTGGCCGGCCTCAGGGAAGCGGACGTGGTGCTGGTCGGGGTGTCACGCGCCTCGAAGACGCCGACCTCGTTCTACCTGGCCAATCGCGGCGTCAAGGCGGCCAATGTGCCACTGGTGCCGAACCTGACGCTGGCGCCGGAGTTGTTCGAGCTGGACTGCCCAGTGATCGGGCTGACCATTGATCCGCGCACCCTGGTGGAAATACGCAGGCATCGTGTCCGCGCGATCGCGCCCGGAGGCGTGATGGGCCATGTCGACGAAGCCAGCAATACCTACATCGATCCGGTAATGGTGCGTGACGAGGTGGTGTGGGCGCGGCGGCTGTGCACGCGCAACGGCTGGCCGCTCATCGATGTCAGTCATCGTTCCATTGAAGAGACTGCCGCCGCCATCATCGAATTGAGCGAACTCTGGCGCGCGCGTCATCATGGCGCGCCGCAAACTGGGGAATGATAAGGTTGCGCAGGCGGCGTCTTTTCTGCGACAGCAACGCTTCGATCATCTCGGGAGCCCACGCATGCTGACCATTCTCATCATCATCCTGGTCATTCTGGCGCTTGGCAGCGGCGGCTACGGCTATCGCTCCGGCTGGTATGGCGGCTCGCGCGGCACCGGGTTCAATGGCCTCGGGCTGCTGCCGCTGATTCTGATCATCGTCGTGCTGTTCCTCCTGTTCAACGGCACAGGCACGACCGGCGGCATGCGCTGACAACGCAGCCGCCTCTCCGTCCGCGTCAGACGGTGCGTCTGCCGACCACCGCATGATAGATGAACAGCACCACGATCGCGCCGACGATCGCCACGATCAGACTGTAGACGTTGAACCCGGTCACGCCGTGAGCGCCGAAGAAGCTGAAGATGAACCCGCCGACAATGGCGCCGACGATGCCCAGAACGATGTCGAGAATAAGCCCCTCTCCAGACTTATTGACGATTTTGCTGCCGATGAAACCGGCGATCAATCCGAGGATGATCCAGGCGATGATAGACATAAGACATTGCTCCCGTGATTGCCGCCGCCGCCGGCCGCTTGTTCTCTAAGCAGATCGACGCGGTGGCGGCAAGAGACTCGAGTCGTCTCGGGCGGTCTGGGTCTCATAATTGATCCAACCGCGGCGTGTTGCCGCCTGCCAGCGAAGCGGCCACAACAGCGCGCGATACGCAGAGGAGACAGCGCCATGGACGACCAGATCCGGACCACGGTAGACGAGGACGGCTTGCAGGAGCGGGACGCCATGCTCGACCGGCTGGCCCAAGTCTCGGTTCGTGTCGGGCTCAATCTCGCGCATGGCCAGCAGCTTGTCATGACCGCCCCGCTCGAGGCGGCGCCGCTGGCGCGCCGCATCACCGAGCAGGCCTACAAGGCCGGCGCCTCGCTGGTGACCTGCCTCTATGCGGACGGCGCCGCCGCACGCTCGCGCTTCCGCTTCGCCCCCGACGATGCCTTCGACACCGCCGCCACCTGGCTCGCGGACGGCGTCGCCGAGGCGTTCCGCACCAACGTCGCCCGCCTGTCGATCACCGGCGAGGACCCGGCATTGCTCTCGGACGAGGACCCGGAGCGGATCGCGCGCGCAAACCGGGCCAACGCCCGCGCCAATCAAGCCGCACTCGGCCTGATCACCAACTTCGCGGTCAACTGGAACATCGTCGCCTGCGCCACCCCGGCCTGGGCACGCACGATGTTTCCCGGCGAGCCGGAAAGCGAAGCGCTGCTCAAGCTGTGGGCGGCCATCTTCGCCGCTTCCCGACTCGACGGACCCGATCCCGTGTCGGAGTGGCAGGCGCACGACGCGCGTCTGCATGCCCGCGCCGAGTCGCTGACGAGGCGCCGCTATCAGGCGCTGCATTTCCGCGGGCCCGGCACCGACCTCGTGGTCGGGCTGGCCGAGGGGCACCGCTGGCTCGGCGGCTCCGGGCGCGCCGCCAACGGCATCATCTGCCTGCCCAATATCCCGACCGAGGAAGTCTTCACCACGCCGCACAAGGACCGCGTCCACGGCCATGTGCGTTCGACCAAGCCGCTCTCCTATCAGGGCACGCTGATCGAGGGTATCGCCGTGCGCTTCGAAGCCGGGCGTATTGTCGACGCGCGCGCCAGCCGCGGCGGCACGGTGCTCGAGCGCGTGCTCGGCACCGACGATGGCGCGCGTCGATTGGGCGAAGTGGCGCTGGTGCCGCACTCCTCGCCGATCAGCCAGAGCGGATTGCTGTTCCAGAACACGCTGTTCGATGAGAATGCCGCAAGCCATATCGCGCTGGGACAGGCTTATTCCACCTGCCTGGAGGGCGGCGGCGGGCTCGATGCGGACTCGCTTGCGGCCCGCGGCGCCAACTCCAGCCTGATCCATATCGACTGGATGATCGGCTCGGGCGAGATCGATGTCGATGGCGTGGGCGGGGATGGCGTGGGTGACACTGCCAGCCGCACGCCGCTGATGCGCGGCGGCGAATGGGTTGATGCGGTGTAGCAAGGTTGGGCGCACCCGGGAGCGCTCCCGGCTGATCCTGCGCTGGGCGCTCTCGCTGGTGTATCTCACCGCCGGCATCTTCCATCTTCGCGATACCGCCGACTTCGTGCTGATCGTGCCGGACTGGGTGCCCGCGCCGGAAGCAACGGTGATCGTGAGCGGCTGCTGTGAACTGTTGGGGGCGGCGGCGCTGCACGTGCCGAGATTGCGCCGGCTCGCCGGCATCATGCTGGCGCTCTACGCGGTGTGCGTCTTCCCGGCCAACCTCAAGCACGCGTTCGACCACGTCGCGATCGCGGGCACCCGGCTGGGGTGGGCCTACCATGCGCCGAGGCTCTTGTTCCAGCCGGTGCTGGTCTGGTGGGCGCTGTTCGCCGGGGGCATGATCAACTGGCCGTTCGGCAGCCGAGATAATGGCGAAAACGTGTAAACGCCGAACCGGCAACCGGCTTCGCGTGCGCGTGCTTTGAAGCTCACATCAATCTTGATGTTTTTTCGAGGCAAATCTCATGGTCCAGATCAATCCCGACGCCCCGACCGCGTCATCTGTCGTAGAGCCCGGTGACCGTAGCCGGCGGAACTGGATGCGCAACGTCGGTGCTGGCGCCGTCGGCACGGCGGTCATCGGCTCGCTCGCCGGCGCCGGCATCGCCGCGGGCAGCAGCCCGGCAAAGGCCGCCACCGCGTATGACGATGCCGATATCCTCAACTTTGCTCTCAACTTCGAATATCTCGGCGCGGAGTATTACCTTCGCGCGATCAACGGCACCGGCATCGCCTCCAGCCTGCTGACCGGCACCGGCACCCAGGGCTCCGTCACCGGCGGCAGCGTGGTGCCTTGGAATGGATCGGCGATCGAATATTACGCCAACCGCCTTGCCGTCGACGAACTCGCGCATGTCGAGTTCCTTCGTGCGGTGCTCGGGAGTTCAGCCATCGCCGAGCCTTCGATCAATCTGTCGACCTCCTGGACCACGATGGCGATCGCCGCGGGGCTGATTACCTCAGGGCAGACCTTCGATCCGTTCTCGGATCCGGTCTCGTTCCTGATCGGCGCCTACGTCATCGAGGATGTCTGCGTCACAGCACTCGCCGGCGCCGCCAACCTGCTGACCAGCGCGGTCAATGTCGCCGGCGCCGCGGGCCTGCTCGGCACCGAAGCCTATCAGGCCGGGGCGATCCGAACGCTGCTCGCCGATCTTGGCGCGGGCCAGGTCACCGACGCGATTTCGGCGCTGCGCGCCAAGCTCTCGGGCGCCGACGACGACATGGGCACCTCGATTACCGGGAACCCGTACAATTTCGTCTCCAACGACAGCAATGCCCTGGTCTTCCGCCGCACTCCGGCGCAGGTGCTCAACATCGCCTATGGCGGCGGCGCCGCCTCCGGCTACGGCTTCTTTCCCAACCGGGTCAACGGCTTCTTTACCTGATGCGAGCTAATCTTGCGCCGCTCCCTGGCTGCTCAGCAGGCCATGGGACTTGAGATGATGCCGAAACTGATAATAGGTCAGACCCAGCGCGCGTGAGGCCGCGCGCTGGTTGAACCGGTGGGTCTCCAGCGCGCTCTTCAGCAACCTTTCCTCGTAAGCGCGCGTCTGGACGATGAAATCGCCGTGGGATATCTCCGGTGCGCGAACCACGCCTTGCTGCGCGAGCGTGGCGTTGCCGTCACCCAACGATGCGGCGGCAGGGAATGGATCAAGTACGATCTGGCTGACCGGCTTGGACGCGTCCCCAAGCCGATAGACGCTGCGTTCCACGACGTTGCGCAGTTCCCGCACATTGCCCGGCCAGTCGTGGCCGCGCAGAGCCGTCATCGCCTCGTGGCTGAAGCCCGCGAACATGTCACGGCCAAGCTCCCGTGTCATGCGGATGGCGAAATGTCCCGCGAGCAAGGCGATGTCGTCACGGCGCGTCCTCAGCGCCGGCACCGCGATCACATCAAAGGCAAGCCGGTCGAGCAGATCGGCACGGAAGGTTCCGGCCCTGGCCCTGGCCGGCAAATCGGCGTTCGTGGCGGCAAGCACACGCACGTCCACACGCTGCGTCTCACTGCCTCCAACGCGCTCGAAGCTGCCATACTCGATCACCCGCAGCAGCTTTTCCTGCACCGCGAGCGAGGCGGTGGCAATCTCGTCGAGAAACAAGGTGCCGCTGTCGGCGAGTTCGAACCGGCCGGGCCGCCGCCGCACGGCTCCGGTGAAGGCGCCAGCCTCGTGGCCGAACAATTCGCTGTCGAGCAGCGCGTCGCCAAGGACGGCGCAATTCAGCTTGACGAACGGCCGCTCCCAGCGCGGCGAGAGAAAGGCCAGGCGGCTGGCGACGAGTTCCTTGCCGGTGCCGCGTTCGCCGATAATCAGCACCGGCCGGTTGAGCGGCGCCGCCTGCGACACGTGCGCCAGCATTTCGCGGAAGATGCGCGCCTCTCCGAGCGGCGTCGCAGAGTCTTCCGCCAGATTGGCTGATCGCGCCAAGTCTTGGTCCCTCTCGCCATGGACTATTCGGCGACACTGTCGCTTTTCGTCCGGCTGCCCGCAAGACCATGAAAACAAGCCAGTTATTTCAATGGTGAAAGGCGGAACATGCGCTTGGCACGGCGTCTGCTTGAGAGATCGTGACGCCGATCACCGCAGGATATCTCCCATGAGCATCTTCTCCCGACTCACGGACATCGTGAATTCAAATATCAACACCATTGTCGCCCGCGCCGAGGACCCGCGAAAGATCATCCGCCTGATCATCCAGGAGATGGAGGATACCTTGGTCGAGGTGCGCTCGGCCGCGGTGCAGACCATTGCCGAGCGCAAGGAGATCGAGCGCCGGCTTGCGATGCTGGCGCGCGACGAGGCGGAGTGGCAGCGGAAGGCTGAACTGGCGCTGTCGCGCAACCGCGAGGATCTCGCGCGTGGGGCGCTCCAGGCACGCGCGCACGTGATCCGCGCGCGCGACGACCTGGAGGCGAGCCGCACGCAGATCACCAGCGGCCTTACGCAGCAGAACGACGACATCGCCAAGCTGCAAGCCAAGCTTGCCGACGCCAAGTCGCGCGAGCAGGGCCTGGTTGCGCGTCACGGGCTGGCAAGCTCGCGGGTGAAGCTGCGCGACACGCTCTACGACGAGCGGATCACCGACGCCTTCAGCCGTTTCGAGCAGGTCGAGCGCAATCTCGACGTTCTCGAAGGGCGCGCGGAGTCCTACGATCTCGGCCGCCGATCACTGCACGATGAGCTGGCCAGCCTTGAAACCGATGACGCGGTCGAGGGCGAACTGCACGCATTGAAGGCCAGGATGAGGCGCGACACGATTGAGGGTCCCCAAGGCGAGGGTCCCCAAGGCGAGGGTCCCCAAGGCGCGTAGAACAGCCGGCGAGAAGGAAACTCCAATGGACAATCTTGTTCCGATTCTGGTTCCGCTCGGCGGTATGGTGCTTTTATTTTTCATCATACGCATGGGCCACGAGCGCAAGATGCGCCAAATCAACATGCAGGGGCTGAGCCAGGAGGAGCAGCGCGCCCTCGCCGACATGAGCGAGACGGCCCGCCGGATGGAACAGCGTATCGACAATCTCGAGCGCATCCTTGATGCAGAGGTCTCCGGCTGGCGCAGCCGTGTGCCGCTGTGACGGGGATACTGGCGATGGAGCGGTCCCGGGTGTGGCGACGCGACCATGGCGCGGTGCTAAGCGGAGTATGCGCCGGCCTTGCCGAGGACCTCGACCTGCCGCTGCCGATGGTGCGGGTGGTGACCGTGCTGTTCCTGTTCCTGCCGACCGGTCTTGCCTACCTTGCCTTGTCGATGCTGCTGCGGCGCGGACCGGTGCGTCGCGCGTTGGTGGCACGGCCGACCCGTTCGGAAACACGGACCCTCGCCTCGAGGGAGCCGGCATCAAAGGAATGGGCGCTGTTGCGGCGCCAGTTCGACACTCTGGAGCCGCGGCTGAAGCGTATCGAGGCCTTCGTCACCTCGACCGAATTCGAGCTTGATCGCGGCTTCCGACGCATGGGGGAATGAGCAATGTTCCCGATTACCGATGCCGCGCGCACGGACGACATCCGCATGCGCCGCCGTCGCGCGGTGGCGCTGCTGGCAGGCATCGTCGTGGGTGGGGCGTGGCTGCTCAGCGGCTCCGGCGGGACCGCTCCCAGGGAAACCGCTCCCACGCCAACCGCTGCCGGGCGAACCGATCCCGGGCAATCGGACACTGACGCGAGCCCCGCGTGGCACTCGGCCACCGGCGCTGCCTTGATGGTGAACCTGCCCTGCGGCGGCTCGATCACGGTGATGCCGAAGGCCGGCCTGTCTGGGCGGGTGCTCGTCTCCACCCCAGAGGAAGCGCCCCAAGAGGAGGCGCCGGACAACGCCGTCCGACTGACCAGCGGCGACACGATTGCGCTGAGCGGCGATTGCGACGGCGGTGCGCCGGACGTGACGGTGCAGGCGCCCGCCTCGATGCCGCTCACGATCGTGCAGACCGGGGGCACCGACCTGCGACTCGGCGCCTTTGCCGGTCCGGTGACAATCATCCAAAGCGGCGGTGGCGACATGGTCGTCGGTGGTGCTGGCGCGCTCAAGGTCACGATGACCGGTGGTGGTGATCTCTCTGCGGATCATCTGCACGGCGATCTGAACCTGCGCCAGATCGGCGGCGGCGATGTGCGCATCACCGACATCCAGGCCGCCGACGTCGAGCTGAGTACGACCGGCTCCGGCGACGTTGCGATCGTCTCCGGAAACATCGGCCGGCTGCGCGCGGCGCTGCGCGGCACCGGTGATCTCTCGGTGGGCGCGGTGGTGGACGACGCCGTCGTGCAGGCCGGAGCAGGCTCCGACATCTCGCTGCCGCATGTCACCGGCCGACTGATCCGGGACGGCGGACGACTCAAGGCCTTGTCCATACCCCATTCGCACGCGTAACATGTTACGGCCAGCCCGGCGGCGCGATCAACGTGCCCGTGTGGCGGCACGGGAGGGCGTCCTCATGCGGCGGCACCAGGCAGCGTGGCTGCGAGCGGCTTTTGCGTTGTCCACATTCCTCGCCCTCTCGCCGGCCGCCGCGCGCGCCCGCCCCGCGCCCGTCGCGTTGACCGAAGACGGCCTGGTCTTCGGCGTGGCCGCCTCCGGCCTGAACGAATTTCTCGGCATGCGCTATGCCGCCCCGCCCGTGGGCGCGCTGCGCTGGCGGCCGCCGCAGCCGCTCCCACGCGCGCTGTTCAGCAGGACCGCGACACAGTTCGGGCCGCATTGCGCGCAACCGCCGAGTGCCTCAGGGATCGCCAGCACGTCCGAGGATTGCCTCTACCTGAACGTCTATGCCCCGGCCAGAACGCTGCCGTTCCTGTCGCGGCTGCCGGTCATGATCTGGGTGCACGGCGGCGCGTTTATCGTCGGCGAGAGCAACGACTACGACCCGCAAGCCCTGGTGAAAAGCGGCCGCGTCATCGTCGTCACGATCAACTATCGGCTTGGCTATCTGGGCTTCCTGGCGGAGTCGGGGCTTGATGCGGAAGGCCACCTCGCGGCCAATTACGGCCTGCAGGACCAGCAGTTCGCCTTTGCCTGGGTGCGCCGCAACATCGCGGGGTTCGGCGGCGATCCCGGCCGGGTGACCATCTTCGGCCAGTCGGCCGGGGGCGCCAGCATACTGTCGAACCTGGTGTCGCCATCCGCCGAGGGCTTGTTCCAGCGCGCCATCGTCGAAAGCGGCGCCTATGCCCTGCACCTGCCGAGCCTGAGCCAGGCGGAGGCGAGCGGCAGCACGGTCGCGGCAAGCCTGGGCTGCGCCGCCGCCGACACCGCCTGCCTGCGCGCCGCATCCGTCTCCGCGGTGCTGGCCTCCGAGGCGAACGCCGGCACCAGCATCACCCCCGTTGTCGACGGCGCGACACTGCCGCTTTCGATCAACACGGCCTTGCGGGAGGGGCGCTTCAACCGTGTGCCGCTGCTCAACGGCTCGAACCACGACGAATACCGCTATTTCCTGCCGTCCGAGGCGGGGCTGACCGCAGCCCAGTATCCGGCGCTGGTCGAGCAGACCTTCGGCGCGGCGCTCGCGCCGGCGATCCTCGCGCATTATCCGGTCACGGACTATTCCCAACCGGTCCTGGCGGTGGCGGCGCTCGTCACCGACGAGGTGTTCGCCTGCACCGCCCGCGCCGTGGACCGCTGGACGTCTCCCACCGTTCCGGTGTTCGCCTACGAGTTCAACGACGAGCACGCCCCGGAGGATTTTCTGCCGCCGACCACGTATCCCTTTGGCGCGGCGCACGGCAGCGAGCTGCAATATCTCTTCACCATTCCCAAGCTGCCCGGCACGCCCTCGCTGACCGCCTCGCAGGAGACTCTCTCCGGCGTCATGGTCCGCTACTGGACGAATTTCGCCCATGCCTCGACACCCAACGGCCGGGGCGTGCCATCATGGCCCGGCTACGCAAACACGTCCGACACGTTCCTGTCCCTGGCGCCGCCGCTGCCGATGCCGGAGACCAACTTCGCCAACGATCATCAATGCGCCTTCTGGCAGCCCCTGATCGATCCCTCCCCCTGATTGACCCCTCGTAAACCTCACATTCCCGAACAAGGACAAGCATGGCCAGCGTCAGCTACGTCGCCGTCGGATCCAATGATCTTGAACGAGCCCGCGCCTTCTATGACGCTCTGCTCGCGACGATCGGCTTCAAGCCGTTTGTCGAGCATTCCTCCGGCGGCCGCCTGTACGGCGCGCGCGGACACGGCATCTTCGCGGTGCTCGGGCCCTACGACGGCAAGCCGGCGACCGTCGGCAATGGCAGCATGGGCGGCTTCAGCTTCGAGACCACGGAGGAGGTGGCGGCGTTCCACGCCAAGGCGCTGGAACTCGGCGCCACGAACGAGGGCGATCCAGGCGAACGCGGCAGCCAGGCGTTTTTCGCCTATTTCCGCGATCCCGACGGCAACAAGCTCTGCGGCTACAAGATCGGCTGAAGCCGGTAGAGCGTGGTCGGCCGAAGCCTGTGGTCTTCGAGCTCAAGCGAGGTCGGCACGTCGTAGCGGAAAAGCTCGGCGAGGCCGTCCGACGGAAGATAGGCGCGTCCCGGATCGGCGAGCAAAATCTCGGTGCCGGCGGCCAGGCTGCGGAGCCAGGGCAGGATATGGCGCGTCATCGGCGCCTCGTAACAGACGTCGCCGCACAGGATCAGGTCCCAGCGGGACGCCTCGCCCACCAGGTCACGCAGCAGCGGCAGCACCGAGGCCTGATTGAGCGACGCGTTGAGTCGGGTCGCGGCGACCGCCAGCGGATCAATCTCCGCGGCCTCCACGTGTGCCGCGCCGGCCAGCGCGCAGGCGATCGCGGCGATGCCGCCGCCAGCCGCGAAATCGAGCACACGCCTGCCGGCGGCTATGCCGGGATGGTCCAGCACGTAGCGCGCGATCGCCTGGCCGCCGGGCCAGGCAAACGCCCAGAACGGCGGCTCGACGTTGCGTTCCGCCAGCCAGTCTTCCGAGGCCTGCCAGATCGGGGTGATCTCGTTGGCGAGATGCAGCCTGACCTCCGGCACCAGCGGCGCCGTGCCGATACGGGTCTGGGCCGCGATGAAAGCGTCTGCAAGCGAAGCGTCGGCGGCCATCACGGCCGTATCTGCCCGGCCAGCAGCGCCGCCGCGACCGCGAGCCCGACTTCGCGATTGGCGCGGAACAGGCGCAGACAGCGCGGGGCGTCACCG
Organism: uncultured Acetobacteraceae bacterium; assembly: GCA_964246745.1. GTDB lineage: Bacteria > Pseudomonadota > Alphaproteobacteria > Acetobacterales > Acetobacteraceae > Lichenicoccus. The sequence goes on along the minus strand of CAXTRK010000001.1, from coordinate 190,157 downwards.
ATATCAAGCGCGATCACCTGACGCGCCAGCAGCCACGCCGGCAGCAGCAGCGACGGCCACAGCAGCCATGAAAGCCCGGCCGCTGCTCCCGCCCCGGCAAGTGCCGCCAGCGACAACGCGTAACACGCCGCCAGGAAGCGGCGCGGACGCCCTGCCATCAGGCGGGACGTCGACTTCACCCCAACCAGCGCGTCGTCGGGCATGTCCTGGAAACCGTAGATGGTGTCAAACCCGAGATCCCACAGGATCGCGGCGAGGTACAGCAGCCCCCAGGCGGCGTCGATGCGGCCGGCGACGGCGGCATAGCCCATCGGCGCGCCAAAACCGAAGGTCACGCCCATCACCAGTTGCGGCCACCAGGTCACCCGTTTCGCCAACGGATACAGCGCCACCAGGAGCAGCGAGGCCACACCCAGCGTCCAGCACAGCGGCGGCAGGCAGAGCAGCACGGCCAGCCCGCAGAGCAAAAGCAGGCATACGAACATTCCAGCCTCGGCCATGGTAAGTGCGCCGGAGGCGAGCGGCCGGCCGGCGGTGCGCGCCACCTGTCGATCGATGTCGCGGTCCCACATGTCGTTCACGACGCAGCCGGCCGAACGCATCACCAGGCTGCCGACCCCGAACAGCAGCACCAGCCGCAGGCGCGTGGCCGCCGGCACGTGGAGCGGCAGCAGGATGCCCCACAATCCAGGAAGGAACAGCAGCCAGACGCCGATCGGGCGGTCGAGCCGAGCCAGCAGCGCGAACGCCCGCGGCTTCGGCGGCAACTGCGCGATCCAGCCTCCTGAGACGATGTCGGTATGCGCCATTGGATCGGTCCGGGATGCTTTGGCCAGTCGCGAAGCGGCGTGATCACCGCTATGCATGCGTCTGCAATGCTGCGCCCAGGCGGCGCGGTCAACCAGCATGACAGCGAGGCGATGCAGGATCATTCACGGCTGCATGTCGAACCCGCCTCGCCGCTCAACGCGGGCGCCGAGGTGGCAATGGCCGAGACGCAGGCCCATTATCTCAGCCATGTGTTGCGTCGCCGTCCGGGCGACTGGGTGCGACTGTTCAACGCGCGCGATGGCGAGTGGCTGGCGTGTATCGTGAGCCTGCCACGACGCGATGCCGGCCGCTTTTCGGTGACCAGCCAGCTCCGGGCGCCGATGGCGCAAGCCGGCCCGATCCTGCTGTTCGCGCCGGTCAAGCGCGACGCCACCGACCTCATCGTGCGCATGGCGACGGAACTTGGCGCGGGCGCGATCTGGCCGGTGCTGACCGAGCGCACCAATGCGGCAAGGGTACGCACCGACCGGCTGTCGGCAATCGCGACCGAGGCGGCCGAGCAGAGCGAACGGCTCAGCGTGCCGCTGGTGAGGGAACCACGATCGCTCGCATCGCTGCTGTCGGAGTGGCCAGGCGATCAGCTCCTATGCGCCGCCATCGAACGCCTCGATGGGGAGAGCCTGGGCGGGGTCGTGACGCATCGGCGCGCGGCCGTCGTCGGCGGCGTGCTGATCGGACCGGAGGGCGGCTTCACGCGGCCGGAGCTTGACGCGCTGCACGCCCATCCCTTTGTTACGCCGATCTCATTGGGATCGCGCATCCTGCGTGCGGAGACGGCGGCGGCGGCCGCCCTCGCCTGCTTGCAGTCGGCGCGTGAACACTGGGCGTTCAATCATGATCCCCTTCCGGGCGGCGGACCGCAGGTCCCGCACCCGCCAGCCTTGCCAGCGGAGCCCGATGTCCAACCCAGGTGACCAAGACGACACCCCGATCGATCCGGGAGCGTCGCTGACAGCGCAGCTCGCCGCTCATCTGTCGCTCGGCTGCAAGCCGGAGACGGACTGGCGCATCGGCACCGAGCACGAGAAGTTCGGGTTCCGCCACAATGACTTCGCGCCGCCGCCCTATGAGCCGGACGGGATTGAAGCGGTGCTGGCCGGCCTGGAACGCCAGTCGGACGGTGCGTGGAAGCCGATGACCGACGATGACAGCCTGATCGGGCTGAAGGGGTCGGGCCCGCGAGAAGGCGCCTCGGTGTCGCTGGAGCCGGCGGGGCAGTTCGAGCTGTCCGGAGCGCCGCTCCCGAGCGTACACGACACCGCGGCCGAGATGGAGGAACATTTCGCCTCGCTGCGCCGCGTGGCGGCCCCGCTCGGACTGGGCTTCGCGCCGCTCGGCTTTCATCCCACCGCCACGCGCGCGCAGATGCCCTGGATGCCCAAGAGCCGCTACGCGATCATGAGGCGCTACATGAGCAAGGTTGGCTCTCTGGGTCTGGACATGATGCAGCGCACCTGTACGGTGCAGGTCAATCTGGACTATGGTTCCGAAGCCGACATGCGTCGCAAGCTGCAGGTCGCACTCGCCTTGCAGCCGGTCTCGACTGCGCTGTTCGCCAACTCGCCGTTCCTCGAAGGCAAGCCGAACGGCCTGCTGTCGGGACGCGCCCATGTCTGGACCGACACCGACAATGCCCGCTCCGGAATGCCCGCCTTGTTCTTTGAGGAAGGCTTCGGCTTCGAGCGCTTCGTGGACTGGGCGCTCGATGTGCCGATGTATTTCGCGAGCCGCAACGGCGGCCTGATCGATGCAGCCGGCCTCTCCTTCCGTCGCTGGCTGTCGGGAGACGAGCCGAAACTCGCCGGCCTCGTTCCCACCCTTGGCGACTTCGATGACCATCTGACCACGGTGTTTACCGACGTGCGGCTGAAGCGCTTCCTGGAGATGCGCGGCGCCGACGCCGGCAGTCCGGCAATGATGCAGGCGCAGTCGGCACTCTGGGTCGGGCTGCTCTACGACCCGGCCTCCTTGGCGGCGGCGTCTGCGCTGGTGCGGCAGCGTCCGTGGCAGGACTACGCGGACCTGCGCGCCCGCGTGCCGCGCGACGGGCTGGCTGCCGGCTGGGGGCGAGGCATGGTGCGTGACCTCGCGCGGGACATCGTGGCCATCGCTGTCGACGGGCTTCGGGCACGCAACCGCCAGGACGCGTCCGGCCTGGACGAGCGCCGCTACCTGGAGCCGCTGCAAGCGATCACAGCAGGCGCTCCGGTTCAGGCGGAACAGTGGCTGGCGCGCTATCACGGCGCCTGGCAGGGCGACACCTCACGCATCTGGGCGGAAGCGCGGATCTGAGCTTCTAGCCGCCGGTCGCACTCATGTGACGCGAGACGCCGCGTGCCTCGCCGCGCCGGCCGATGACGAAATCATGCCCTTTAGGCTTGCGCGCGATCGCCAGCCGGATCGCATCGAGAAGCTCCGCGTCGCTTGCTCCGTCGCGAAGCGGCGCGCGCAGATCCGCTGCGTCGTCCTGGCCCAGACACATATAGAGCGTGCCGGTGCAACTCAGACGCACACGGTTGCAGCTCTCGCAGAAATTATGCGTCATCGGCGTAATGAAGCCGAGCCGTTGTCCGGTCTCGGCGATCCGCACATAGCGCGCGGGACCGGCGGTGCGATCCGATATGTCCCGCAACGTCCAGCGCTGCGCCAGTCGCGCGCGCACCAGGGACAGAGGGAGATAGCGGTCCGTGCGGTCCTCGCCGGTGTCGCCCATCGGCATGGTCTCGATCAGGCAGAGATCCGCCCCGATCCGCCCGCACCACGCGATCAGGGTGTCGAATTCGTCTTCGTTCACCCCGCGCATGGCGACCGTGTTGATCCGCACGGCGAGCCCCGCCTTGCGCGCGGCGGCAATGCCGTCAAGAGTGCGTCCGAGGCCGCCAATGCGGGTGACGGAAGTGAAGCGCCCCGCATCAAGCGTGTCGAGACTGACGTTGATACGCCGCACTCCGGCTTTGCGCAGCGCCTCCGCATGCTCGCCAAGCCGGCTGCCGTTTGTGGTCAGGGTCAACTCGTCCAGGCCAGCCCATCCCTCATCTTGGCCAAGCCAGCCGCCGAGACGCGCGATGAAGTCGATCACGCCGTGACGCACCAGCGGTTCGCCGCCGGTGATGCGCATGCGGCGCACGCCGGACTGTATGAAGGCGCCGCACAGCCGCTCCAGTTCCGCGAAACTGAGCACATCACGCCTGGGGAGAAAGATCATCTCCTCGGCCATGCAATAGACGCAGCGCATATCGCAACGATCCGTCACGGACACGCGCAGGTAGTCGATCTTGCGGCCGAACGGATCGATCACTGGCTCATGCATCGCTTCTCATTAAGGCTGAATTTCCAGGTCGACCAGGGCAGCGTTGATCAGAACCTTGCCACGATGCTCGAAATTGACCGTCACGCGCGCGCCGATCGCCGACTGCACCTGCCCTGGCCCCCATTCGGGATGCGACGGGTGGATGACCCACAGACCGGGTTGAACCTGCGCGCGAAACCGGCCGCTCAGGCCGCCTGCGTCGTTTACTGATTTTTCAGGCATCCGCGTCATGCTCCAGCCCTGCCTCTAGCCACAACGCATGGATTGCCAGTTTGGACGATCTGCTCGCCGATTTCATGACCGAATGCGCCGAGAGCCTTTCCGAGCTCGACGTCGCCGTGGTCCGGCTTGAACAGACGCCGGACGATCAGCCGACGCTGTCGCTCATCTTCCGTCAGTTCCACACGATCAAGGGAACGTCCGGCTTCTTCGGCCTGCCGCGTCTGCAATCGGTTGCCCACGCTGCCGAGACCCTGCTTGACAAGCTGCGAACGCACGTGCTGCGGGCCGACCCGCACGCCATCAGCCTGATCCTGGCTGCGATCGACCGCATCCGCGTGATTGTGGACGCGGTCGGTCACACCCATGAGGAGCCAGCCGGCGACGACGCGCCGCTGATCACGGCACTCGTGGATCTTGCTTCGTGCAAGCCGGGAGAGCCGACGATGGCGCCCGGCCGGATCGAGACACCGCCTGCCCCGGCGGACGCTTTCAGCCGAGCCCCGACCATACGCCTGGGCGTGGATGTCCTGGAAAACCTGATGACGCTGGTGAGTGAGCTTGTTCTCACCCGCAATCAGTTGCTCCAGATTTTGCGCAGCAGCGGCGAGACCGGTTTCCGGGCGCCGATGCATCGGCTTTCCCAGCTCACCTCCGATCTGCAGGAGGGTGTGATGAAGACGCGCATGCAACCGATCGGCACGGCGTGGGCCATGCTGCCCCGTCTGGCGCGCGACCTCAGCCAGGCACTCGGCAAGAGAATCGAACTCGCCGCCGACGGCTCGGACACCGAGCTTGATCGCCAGGTTCTGGAGCTGATCAAGGATCCATTGATCCATATGGTACGCAACAGCGCCGATCACGGGATCGAGCCCGCCGATGAACGCCGCGCGCTCGGCAAGCCGGAGGCGGGCACGATCACCCTGAGCGCGCATCACGAAGGCGGCGAAATCGTCATCGAAATCAGCGATGATGGACGCGGCCTGGATGCCGCCCGGATCGGCGCGCGCGCCCTCTCACTGGGCCTCGTCAGCGAAGATGCGCTGCGGCGCATGCGTGAAGCGGAGATCCATCGTTTCATTTTTCAGCCCGGCTTTTCCACCGCGGTGGATGTCACCTCGGTCTCCGGCCGCGGCGTCGGCATGGATGTCGTCAAAACCAACATCGAACGCATCAATGGCACCATCGACCTTGACAGCCGACTCGGCCACGGCACGAGGTTCCGGATCAAAATCCCGCTGACGCTGGCCATCATTTCCGCGCTGATCATCGGCACCACGGGCGAGCGCTTCGCCATCCCGCAGACCAGCATCGTCGAGATCGTGCTGCCCGGCTTGCAGCCGCGCGTGACGCTTGAATCAATCGGTGGCACCCAGGTTCTGCGCCTGCGCGACCGGCTGCTCCCTGTGCTGTCGATGCGCCAGCTCCTCGAACTTGATGGCGGCAAATCTCCGGATGAGCGGATCGTGGTGGTGATCTCGATTGCCAATCAACGGATTGGACTCCTCGTGGCCGAAGTCTTTGACACCGAGGAGATCGTGGTCAAGCCGGTGGCCTCGATGATCCGTCACATCGCGCTGTTCAGCGGCAATGCCATTCTCGGCGACGGCTCTGTGATCATGATCCTTGATCCGCTCGGCATCGCGCGCGAGGCCAGGCTCGCTGCCGGCCATGAAGCCGTCGCCGCCGAGCCGGACGCGGCCGTGGCGCGCCAGCAGGACCGTCGCGACATGCTGTTGATCCGTGCGGGCGCAGGCGCGCTCAAGGCGCTCCCGCTCGCGTCAATCGCCCGGCTGGAGATGGTCCCTCGCGCCGGAGTGGAGATCACCATTGCTGGTCCGGTGACGCAATATCAGGGCGGCCTGATGCCGCTCATCGCGCTTGATCCGGACATCGCCTGCGACACCGCGACCCAGCCGCTGCTGGTGATCGACGATGAGGGCCGGCATGTCGGCCTGATGGTCGACGAAATCCTCGACGTCGTCCACGTCGCGCCAGACGTGGGCATCCCCGGCGATCGTCCCGGATTGGTCGGCACCGCGCTCATCGCCGGCCGCGCGACCGAGATCATTGACACGCGCTATTGGCTGAGGCGGGCCTCAGCGCCTGCTGCCGCGTACAACGACCGGCCAAATTCGGCTAAGCCGGACCGCCCCCCTGTTGATCGCTCTACGGACCGCACGGTCGTCCGTCATCCGATGCTCTCCGGCGCCGCCTGCTGAGGGAGAACAGCGATGCATTCCGATCTCGGCCGCCATGCGGCAGGCAATCCTGTCCACGAGCAGCAATGGCAAGGCTTTCTCACGCTGATGACAGGCGGCCAGCTCTGCGGCGTTCCCGTACTCGCCGTTCGCGACGTCATCGCAGGCAGCACCGTAACCCGCATACCGCTGGCGCCCCCGGAAATCGCCGGCAACATCAATTTGCGTGGCCGGATCGTCACCGCGATCGATCTGCGCCGACGGCTTGCCTTGCCCTCTCCGCCACATGGACAGGCGTCGTCATTGGTCGCGGTCGTCGCCGAAGCCCAGAACGGCGCATACGCACTGCTCGTCGACCAGGCATTGGAGGTGCTGACGCTCGATGCCGCCGAAATCGAGGCGTTGCCACCCACCTTGAGCACCGCGTGGAGAGAGAACGCCCGCGGCATCTTCCGCCTTTCCGGTCTGCTCATGGTGGTGCTCGACCTCGACCGTCTGCTCTGCCTGGAGAGAAAGCAAATCGCATGACCGACCATCTCGCTTCAGGGTCCAGAAGGCGCGTCCTGGTGGTCGATGACAGCCGCATCGTGCGCAGGATTGCTCGCGGCATTCTTGAGGATGCCGGCTTTGCCGTCGAGGAAGCGACCGATGGAGCCGACGCCCTGCGCCGGACCCGCGAGAGCCGGCCCGATGTCATGCTGCTTGATTGGAACATGCCCGTGATGAGCGGCATTGACTGTCTTCAGGCAATCCGGCGCGAGTTCGGCTCGGAGGCGCCGCTCATCATCATGTGCACCACGGAAAACGAGCCCGGTTTCATCGCGTCGGCGCTTGCCGCCGGCGCGCAGGAATTCATCATGAAGCCATTCGATGACGCCATCCTGCTCGACAAATTCGAACAGCTCAGATTGCTTGGCTCAGCGCCGTGACCTCCGTCTGCGCACCCATCCGTGTGCTGGTCTGCGACGACTCGCCAACCATGCGTGCCATCATCGTCGGCATTCTGCGGCGCGACCAGGTGATCGAAGTCGCTGGACTGGCGGCGGACGGCAAGCAGGCGGCCGATGCGCTCGCCGGCGGCGGCATCGACGTTGTGCTGCTCGACGTTGAAATGCCGGTCATGGACGGGATTTCGGCGCTGCCTGTCCTGCTCGGACTCGATCCTGCCCTGCGCGTGATCATGATCTCTTCCTTGACCGTGGCGGGCGGGGCCATAACCATGCGGGCGCTGCAAGCGGGCGCCGCGGACTACGTGACCAAGCCCGGCGAACAGCAGACAGAGGCTTTCGCCGCGGAAATCCTGGCCAAGGTCAAGCAACAAGGCCAGTCGCGCCGCGGGCAGGCGGCGAACAGGAGAGGCACTTCCAGGCCTGGCCCCAGGTTTGGCCCTTGTGCGCCGTCCGCGCTCACGCTGCGATCCGCGCCGTTCCAGGCGCCGATGCTGCTGGCAATCGGCAGCTCGACCGGCGGCCCCAACGCCCTGTTTGCGTTGTTTCGCGCGCTCGACAAGGCGTTGCCGGTGCCAATCGTGGTGACGCAGCATATGCCGCCGCTGTTCACACGTAGTCTCGCCGACCACCTCGCCCGGCAAGGTCGGCGAGACTGCCATGAAGCTCATGATAATCAGCTTCTTGTCGCCGACCAGATCCTGGTTGCGCCGGGCGACAGGCACATGGCAATCGTTGCGGCCGGGTCCGGACTGCGCGTGCGCCTGACCGATGATCCTCCCGAAAACTCCTGCCGTCCTTCCGTCGACACCCTGCTACGGACGGCATCGCTGGCCTGTCAGGGCCGTGTGCTGACCGTGATCCTGACCGGCATGGGCCAGGATGGCTTGCTTGGCGCGCGGTGCGTCGTCGAGGCGGGCGGCTGCGTGCTGGCCCAGGACGAGGCCAGCAGCGTGGTCTGGGGCATGCCAGGCGCTGTCGCACGCGCCGGACTCTGCCACGCCGTCCTGCCAATCGATGAACTTGCAATGAAAGTGATGACCATGCTGAACCTTCGGCCATGACGCCATTCGAAGAAATCGCATGGTTGGTGAAGCAGCGCTCCGGAATCGCTCTTGGCGCCGACAAGGTTTACCTCGTAGAGACAAGACTCGTCGCGATCGTGCGGCGGCTCGGCCTGTCCGGCTATGAAGCCGTAGCATCCCTGCTGCATTCAGATGATGCCTTGCAGCAGGAGGTGGTCGAGGCGCTTACCACCAACGAGACGCTGTTCTTTCGCGATCGCAAGCAGTTCGATCATCTATGCGCACATGCGTTGCCGAAGCTGCATGCCGATCGACCCGCAGGCATGCCGCTCAGGATCTGGTCGGCAGGCGCCTCCACCGGACAGGAGGCCTATTCACTGGCGATGCAAGTCAGTGAAATGGGCGCGGCGCTGCACGGCCGCGCCATACGGATCCTTGCCACCGACATCGCGCGCGGCCCGCTCGCTCGCGCACGTTCGGGCACCTACAGCCAGTTTGAGATCCAGCGCGGCATCCCCGCGCGTCTGTTGATCAAATACTTCACCAAGGATGCGGATGGCTGGCAGGTCATCAGGCCGATCCGCGACATGGTGGAGTTCCTTGAATGGAACCTGTTGGCCGATCCCGCGCCGCTCGGTCGTTTCGATATTGTGTTCTGCCGCAATGTCCTGCTCTATTTTGATGATCCGACCAAGCTGCGCGTGCTCAGCATGATCGCCCGCTGCCTGGCTCCCGGCGGACTGCTCTATGTGGGAAGCGCCGAGACGATCGGCGGCCAGTCCGGCAACGCCGAAGCGGCCAACAGCTTTGCCGCTGTCCTAGGAGAACATTGCGTCTATGAACGCCGCTCTCATCATGACGCCAACGCCGCGATGCTCGCGGTCAGGCGGAACGCGTGAGCGGACGTGCGCGTCCCCATTGCTAATTGTTACGTTTCTGCTCTAATGACCGGCATTGTCTCCGGAAAAGTCCGGAGCGGAGATGCCGGATTGCTCTAGCTGCGACGACAGCACCGCCTTGAGCCGGTCGAGGCCGCTCTCGTCCGCCGCTTCCGCGCGCGCCACCAGCACTGCCTGGGTGTTGGATGCACGCAGCAGCCACCAGCCATCCGGCGTCTTCACCCGAACGCCGTCGATCGACGAGACTTCCGCACCCTCCCGCTTCAATCGGCCGGCGACCTCCTCGATCACGCCGAACTTTCGGGTATCCTCGCAATCAAAGCGCAGCTCGGGCGTGCTGATCGTACGCGGCAGGCCTTGCTTGACGCTGGAGAGCGGCGCCTCCATTCGGGCGACGATGCCGAGCAGCCGCACCGACGCGTAAAGCGCATCGTCAAAGCCATACCATTTGTCGGCGAAGAACACGTGGCCAGACATCTCTCCGGCCAGCGGCGAACCGGTTTCGGCCATCTTCGCCTTGATCAGCGAGTGCCCGGTCCGCCACATCAACGGCGTGCCGCCAGCGCGGGCGACTTCGTCGAACAGCACCTGGCTTGCCTTCACGTCAGCGATGATGGTGCCTCCCGGACGCGAACGCAGCACGTCGCGCGCCAGCACGATGAGCAGTTCGTCACCCCACAGGATCTGGCCATCATTGTCGACGACGCCGATCCGGTCGGCATCTCCGTCGAACGCGATGCCGAGGTCGGCATGCCGCTCGCGAACGGCGGCGATCAACTGCTCGAGGTTCTTTGGCACTGTCGGATCGGGGTGATGCGCCGGAAAGGCGCCGTCGACAGCGCCATTCAGGACCGTGTGTTCGCCGGGCAGCGATCGCACCAGCCGTTGCAGGATTTCGCCCGCGGCGCCATTGCCATTATCCCAGACCACCTTGAGGATGCGGTCCCCGCCATCCCAGTCGGCGATCAGCCGGGCGATATAGTCATGCGCGATATCGATGCGCCGCTCCGAGCCTTCCGATGCCGCAACGTCGTCAGACAACGCGGCGAGTCGGCCCAACTCCTTGATCTGCTCGCCATAGAACGGCTTGCGTCCGAGCATCATCTTGAAGCCGTTGTAATCCGGCGGATTGTGGCTGCCGGTGACCATGATCGCGCCATCGGCCGGGAGCGTTGTCGCCGCGTAATAAAGCATCGGGGTCGGACCACAGCCGACACGCAGCGCCTCGGCGCCGGACGCAATCAATCCACGGACAACCGCCTGCTCAAGTTCCGGCGAGGACAGCCTGCCGTCATAGCCGACAGCCACCCTGCTTCCACCCCCCCTCGCGATCATGATGCCGAATGCCCTGCCAACGGCAAAGGCGTCGTCGGCGCCGAGGGTGCTGCCGACAATGCCGCGTATGTCGTACTCGCGCAGGCTGGTGGGATGGAACTCATGACGCAACGACATCACAGGCACTCGCAGTAATGCTTCAGGAACTTGCGCACCGCCGGTCCGAGATCCTCCCGTTCCAGAGCAAAGGCGATCTGCGCTTCCAGAAAGCCGACCTTGTCGCCGCAATCGAAGCGCCTGCCCTCATAGCGGATACCATGAAAGGGCACGCTGCCGATCATCTTGGCCATGGCATCGGTCAGTTGCACCTCGTTGCCGGCGCCGCGATCGAGCTTGGCCAGGAACGGCATGACCTCCGCGGTCAAGATATAGCGGCCGATGATCGACAGGTTGGAAGGCGCGTCTTCCGGCTTTGGTTTCTCGACCAGTCCGGTGACCTCGACCATATGGCCGTCATCAACGCCAATGCGCAGGATGCCGTAGCGGGTCGTCTGCTCCGGCGGAACTTCCGCGACCGCAACAACGTTGCCGCCGGTCTGATGGTAGGCATCGGCAAGCTGCTTCAGGCACGGCGTCTTGCTCAGGATGATATCGTCGGGCAGCAGGATGGCGAAAGGGTCATCGCCGATAAACGACCGCGCGCACCAGATCGCATGTCCCAGGCCCATCGGCTCCTGCTGGCGGACGCTGACGATGGAGCCCGGCTGCATGCTGGTGTCACGCAGCGCGTCAAGGCCCTCCTGCTTGCCGCGCTCGCGCAGCGTCGCCTCCAGCTCGTAGGCGATGTCGAAATACTCGACCAGTTCCGTCTTGCCACGGCCGGTGATCATGCAGAACTGCTCGATTCCGGCCGCGCGCGCCTCGTCGACCGCATACTGGATCAGCGGTCGGTCCACGACCGGAAGCATTTCCTTGGACATCGCCTTGGTGGCGGGCAGGAAGCGCGTGCCGAGGCCCGCGACCGGCAGAACCGCCTTGCGCAAGTGTTTGATCACGATCGCTCACCTTCACTAGAACCAAGCCGAGACTTGCACCGGCATCGTAAATTCGCGGTAAACGGTGCCACGAGGCGACCTTTGCCGCAATGCAAGACAGAACGCATCAGGAGGCGTCAAGGTCCGCCTGCATCGATGCGAGCGCCGTTAAATTAACAATTGAGCGTGCGGTCGCACTGCCGGCAAGCGTATGGATCGGCTTGCTGACGCCGAGTGTCAGCGGTCCGATCTGCAACCCCTCGCCCGCCGCCTTGAGCAGGTTGAAGCTGATGTTGGCGGCATCCAGGGTCGGCATGATCAGCAGATTCGCCGTGCCATCCAGCCGGCTGGAGGTCATGACGCGGTCCCGCTGTGCCTCGCTCAGCGCCGCGTCTCCCTGCATCTCCCCATCGACCTCAAGCTCCGGCGCGCGCTCGCGCAACAGCATCAGCGCCTGGCGCATCTTGCGCGCGGACTCCGAGTTGCTGGCGCCGAAGGAGGAGTGCGACAACAACGCCGCTCGCGGCACCACGCCGAACATACGCACCGTATCGGCTGCGAGCATGGTCATCTCCATGATCTGCTCGGCGGTCGGATCAAGATTGAAGTGGGTGTCGCAGAAGAACAGCACACCGTTCGACTGAATGAGGCCGGAGAGGGCGTAGAGCCGGGAGACATCCGGGCGGCGGGGGATCAGCGGCCCCCAATAATGCATATGCCGCCACCAGTCGCCGTGGCCGCCGACCAGCGCCGCGTCGACCAGCCCCGCATGCAGCAGCATCGCCGCGGCAACGGTCGGACGGCGCGCCAGATGCCGGTCGGCCATCGAGGTCGGCACGCCCTTGCGCTCGACCAGCTTTCGATACGGCTCGAGCAGCGGCCCGAACACCGCCTCGTCGTGTTCAGGATCGACGACCTCCATGTCGCGGCCGGGAACCAGGCGCAGGCCGAGGCTGCGGGTTCTGGCCGCGATCACCGCATGCCGACCCACCAGGACCGGCCGCGCCAGCCCGTCATCGACCACCGTCTGTACCGCGCGCAGCACGCGCTCGTCTTCGCCCTCCGCATAGACGATCCGCTTGGCCGACTTGCGCGCCACTTCGAAGATCGGCCGCATCACCTGACCGGAGCGGAACACGAAGACTTCAAGGTCTTCCTTGTAGGCGTCGAAATCCACGATTGGACGGCTGGCGACGCCGGTCTGCATCGCCGCCCTGGCGACCGCCGGCGCGATGCACAGGATAAGCCGCGGATCGAACGGCTTCGGGATGATGTAGTCGGGCCCGAAACTCGGCGCGGCGCCGCCATAGGCCGCGACCACCACTTCGCTCGCCTCGGCGCGCGCCAGCCCCGCGATCGCCTCGACGGCTGCGATCTTCATCTCCTCGTTGATCTCGCTGGCTCCCACATCGAGGGCGCCCCTGAAGATGAACGGAAAGCAGAGCACGTTGTTGACCTGGTTGGCATAGTCCGACCGGCCGGTGGCGATGATCGCGTCCGGGCGCGCGGCGCGTGCCAGACCGGGCTGTATCTCCGGCTCCGGATTGGCCAGAGCCAGGATGAACGGGCGCGGCGCCATTCGCTCAAGCCACTCTTGCTTCAGCACCCCCGGCGCCGACAGCCCGAGGAAGACATCGGCATCATGCAGCACGTCGGCCAGCGTGCGCGCGTCGGTCTCGCGTGCGTAGCGCGCCATGTTGGGCGGCATGCCGGCTTCACGGCGCGCATGGACGACGCCGCCGATATCGGTGAGGGTGACGTTCTCGGCGCGCAGCCCCATCTTCACCAGCAGATCGACGCAGGCCAGCGCCGCGGCGCCGGCGCCAGAGGTGACCAGCTTGATGTCGGAAAGCGACTTGTCCTGCAATTCAAGCCCGTTGCGCACCGCGGCCGCGGCGACAATGGCGGTGCCGTGCTGATCGTCGTGAAACACCGGAATGCGCATGCGCGCGCGCAGCGCCGCCTCGATGCGGAAGCATTCCGGCGCCTTGATATCCTCAAGGTTGATGGCGCCGAACGTGGGCTCGAGCGCCGCCACGACGTCGATGAAGCGGTCCGGATCGGCGGCATCCACCTCGATGTCGAACACGTCGATGCCGGCGAACTTCTTGAACAGCACCGCCTTGCCCTCCATCACCGGCTTGCCGGCGAGCGGGCCGATATTGCCCAGGCCCAGCACCGCGGTGCCGTTCGAGATCACCCCGACCAGGTTGCCGCGCGCGGTATAGTCTCGGGCGAGCAGGGGATCACGGCTGATCTCCTCGCAGGCGGCGGCGACGCCGGGCGAGTAGGCGAGCGCCAGATCGCGCTGCGAGACCATGCGCTTGGTCGGAGTGACGGAAAGCTTTCCGGGCGTCGGCAGCCGATGATAGTCGAGGGCCGCCTTTCTGAAGTCTTCGTCCAACGGGTGCCTCCTGGCGGTCAGAGGCCGGACAGGACCACTCCGGACGCCGGACGACAAGGTGGTGCGGTCGAGAAGACTCGAACTTCCACGAGGTTTCCCCCACAAGCACCTCAAGCTTGCGCGTCTACCATTCCGCCACGACCGCACCGTGACAGCGGGCGCCGCCTGCGCGATACCCACCGGCGCGGCGTATAACCGATGGATCAGCACGCGGCAATCATGGATCAGCAGCCCGAATGGCAGGTGGAGCGGGCGCGCATCGCCTACCCGGACGCCATCCGGGCGATGCAGGACCATGTGCGGGCGATGCGCACGCATGGCGCCGCGGAACGGATCTGGCTGCTGGAGCACCCGGCCTTGTTCACCGCCGGCACCTCGGCGCAGCCCTGCGACCTGTTCAATCCGCGCGGGTTCCCGACCTACGCCGCCAGCCGTGGCGGACAATGGACCTATCATGGCCCTGGGCAGCGCGTGGCCTACGTCATGCTCGACCTGCAGCGGCCGCACGGCGCCTTGCCGCCACGCGACGTACGCGGCTTCGTCCACGCGCTGGAGCGCTGGCTGATTCTCACCTTGGCGGAATTCGGGGTGCGCGGCGAGCTGCGACCGGGCCGCGTCGGGGTGTGGGTGACCGACCGACAGGGCGACGATCGCAAGATCGCGGCCCTCGGCGTGCGGCTGACACGCTGGGTGAGCTGGCACGGCGTGTCGCTCAATGTAGCACCCGATCTCGGCCATTTCGAGGGCATCGTACCCTGCGGCATACGCGAACACGGCGTCACCAGCCTCGCCGCACTCGGAGTGGATGCTTCTCTGGACCAGGTGGACGCTGTCCTGCGCCGCACCTGGCCGATCGTGTTCGGCGGCCTCAGCTCGCGGGCGGCATGAACAGGCCGGGCGGGAAAGCCAGACCGGACTGCGTATCAAACAGGTGAAAGCGCGTGCGCGTGCCGCGCGCATCCTCCAGCTCCAGCCCGATCAGCAGCAGTTTGCCCGCCTGATCGGCGAAGATCATGGTCAGCAGGCCTTGTGCCGGATCCGACGTGCGCGCCAGCGAGAGCTGCAGGATACCCGGACGGCGCTGGATGTTGGTCACCTGGATTGCGCCCGACAGCCGGAGCGGCTGCTTGAGCAGCAAACCAAGCGGATTGCCGGAAAGCGCGATCCGGGTGGTGGAGTCGTCCGACTCGCGATGCGCCACCAGACGCATGCCGGAGGCCACCACCGTCATTCGGCTCGGCGCATCATACTGGAGGCGGAGCCGGCCGGGGTCATACCAGGCGGTGCCGGAGCCGCTGCGCTGGTCCGCTCCGGTCTGCACGAAGCGCGCGCGAAAGCCGTGCAACTGGTCGAGCGCGGATTGGACCCGTGCAACGTCGGCGCGATCCGCAGGCGGCAGCGTCTCGTCCGGACGCGCGGCGCAGCCGCAAAGCGAGGCAAGCGCCAGCACGGCGAAGCCGCGTCGGCCGAGGGGTGGCGCGCGCATGATCAGATCGCGGGTCTTTCGGCCGGGTCGGCGAGTTGGTGGAACAGCCGGCCCGACTTGGTGAAGTTCGGATTGTAGAACGGATCTTCCCGGAAGAACGGCCTGTCGCCCCAGCGCTCCAGCATCACCTGCTGCTCACGGAACAGCCGCGCCTCCTGGTCGGGGCGCATGTCGCTGCCACGCGACAGGCTCTCATGATGTTCGGCGATGGCATCAGCGCACCAGATCACACGCGCGCCCCGCTCGTAAACCTTGAGGCAGAGATCAACGTCGTTGTAGGCGATCCGCAACGCCGCCTCGTCGAAGCCGCCGACCTCGTGGAACATGGCACTTCGGATCAGCAGGCAGGCGGCGGTGACGGCGGTATATTCCTGGCTCAGCCTGGCACGGCCGACATAGCCGTAATCATCATCAGGGACGCCGAGATGGACGTGCGCCGCGACCCCGTGCGTGCCGACCAGGACGCCCGCGTGCTGCACCGTCTTGTTCGGATAGAGCAGCTTGGCGCCGACGATGCCGACATCATCTCCGGCCATGGCCTCCCCCACCAGACGATGCAGCCAGTCCGGCTCAAGGACGAAAACGTCGTTGTTCATGAACACGTAGAACGGCGCCGGATTGTCCCGTGCCGCGATATTGTTCAGGCGCGAGTAGTTGAATTCCTCGACGACGCGCAGCACGCGCACGCGATCGATGGCGGCGATGTCGCGCAGGAAGGTGAGCGCGTCCGAAGCGGTCGACCAGTTGTCGATCAGCACGATCTCGTAGTTGCGGTAGCGCGTGTTCTCGAGCAGCCGCTCGACGCAGCGACGCGTCGAGGCGGCCTCATTGCGGAACGGGATGATGATGGAGACCGCGGGCTCCTCCGCCATCAGCCATTCGACGCTGTAGATGGACAGCCCGTTGATCGAGGCGACGCGCGCCGGCTTGCCGACCCGTTGGAGATGATCCGACACGCAGCGCACCCCCGCGCCAATGGCATACTGCTTGTTGGAGATGTCGGCGGCGGTCGAGTTCGGCGTGATCCGCCAGTGATACAGCAGTTCCGGCACGTGATGGATTTGCGCGCGTCCGAGCCGCTCGGCGCAGCGAAGCACGAAATCATGGTCTTGCGCGCCGTCATACTCGCGTCTGAGCGGCCCCACCGCGCGCATCGTCGCGGTCTCGACGAAGGTGAGATGGCAGACATAGTTGCAGCCGAGCAGGTAGCGGTAGCTCCAATCGGGTTTGAGGTTCGGCTCGCGGAAATAGCCGGCCTGGTCGATCTTGTCCTCGTCGGAATAGAGCAGCTTGGCGCCGGTGCGCTGCGCCGCGCGCACCATCACCTCCAGCGCCACGTCGACCAGCATATCGTCGTGGTCGAAGAACGCGGTCCACTCGCCGCGCGCCGCCTCCATGCCGAGGCTGGTGGCGCGCGCGATGCCGACATTCCTGCCTCGGCGCAGGCAGCGTATGCGCTTGTCCTGCTCGCAGAGGCGATCGATCCGTTCGGAGATCTCGGCCGACTTGCCGCCATCGTCGATGATGATCAGCTCCCAGCGGCGCCAGGTCTGGGCGATGACGGAGTCGATGGCGGCGACAAAATCGGAGAGCAGCGGCCGATAGACCGGCATCAGCACGCTGACCAGCGGCTCGGCCGCGCCCTCGCCGGCCTCGTGCAGCGCCGCGCGTCCGGCGGCGACACGCGCGCGCAGCTTCTCGTAGTAGCGACGCGCCCAACGATCATACTCGTCGAGATGGTAGCCTTCCGTGGGCAGCAGCCGGTCGACCTCGCGGCGCATGCGCTCGAGGTCGGCGTGCACCCGGCTCATGTCGGACGACAACGCCAGCAGCCGGCCCTCCAGGTAGTCGGATACGGTGCGGGTGACCAGCGGACTGCCGGAGAGCTCCAGCATCTCCGGCAGCATGAACACCCGGAACCGCTGCGGATAGTCCTTGCGGAAGGCGTGTGGGATGGTGAACTCGAAACCGCAGTTCGCATCGCACCGCAAGACGCCCGCGACATCGCGTCGGAGCTGGTCGGCGCGTACTTGTCCGACACGGACGTTGTCGCAGGTGACCAGGAGGTCGCAGCGCGCGGTGAGCGGCCCTTCATGGCCCTGTCTGCGCAACACCCAGCCGCGCAGCGCATGGTGCGCCAGCCCGTCAAGCTGTCCCTCGATGGCGACGTGCGGCTGGCCAGTAAATTCAAGCGCGTGGCCCAGGCTGCGCAATCCGTCCGCGCCCATATGCGGCAGCACGCGGCCATCGGGCAGGAGAAAACTTACCACATGCGGCTGACCGTCGAGATAGCGTTCCGGGATGTCGTACGTAAAGCCGACCTGGGCGGAGCGCAGCGCCAGCGCTTCGCGCACGTCCGGACGCAGGCCGTCGCACAGAACCTGGTCGATCTCGGCGCCGTCTATGACCGCGGTGAGTGCTACGATGGTCTGCGGCGAGACCAGGTTGGCAACCCATCCCGACGCCCGTCCGGCTTCGTAGCGATCGAAATAGCCGCTGAAATTACCTCGGACAGATGCCACCGCCTTGCCGTCGCCATCCGCCATCCGCACTCCCCGCGCGCTTGCCCGCACCGCTCGCCTGACCTTATCGTCGCTGGGAAATGACGATGCAATCGCAATGATTGAGACGCCGCGAGAGCTGATCGGGAGCGGGCTTACTCTCAGCCTGAAGGCTGCCCGCTCGGATAGAAGCGCTGCACCAGGCGCTCCATGGTCAATCCCTGGACGACAATCGTGAAGATGACCGTCACGTAGCAGACCGTGAGCAGCTCGGGACGCGGTCCGCCACGCGGCAGCGACAGCGCCAACGCGACCGAGATGCCGCCGCGCAGGCCGCCCCATGTGAGCAGCATCAAGGTGCCGATCCGTTGGTCGCCACGGACGTGCATGGCGATTGCGGAGAGAAAGACGCTGGCGAAGCGGACCGCGATGGCAAGCGGCACCGCGCACAGGGCGGCGGCCAGGCTGGAGGCGTGGAACGGCACCGACAGCACCTCAAGCCCGATCAGCAGGAACAGCAAGGCATTGAGCACCTCGTCGACCATCGACCAGAAGCTCATCAGCATCTCCTTGCCGCTCATCGCCCGCTGCGCCGGACGGCTGCCCATGGTGAGGCCCGCCATCACCACGGCGATCGGGCCGGACATATGCAGCGCCGCGGCCACGCTGAAGGTGCCGGTGGCAAGGGCCAGAGAGATCGTCAACTCCAGGTTGAACTCGTCGGTGCGGCTCATCATCTGCACGGCGATGAAGCCGGTCAGCAGACCGACCGCGGCGCCGCCGAACGCCTCGAACAGGAAGCGGCCGGCGACCTCCCAGCCCCCGGCCATGCCGCCGTCGCCGCTGGCCACCCCCAGCGCCACGCCGAACAGCACCACGCCGACGCCGTCATTGAACAGGCTCTCGCCGGCGAACAGCGCCTGCAACGCCGAGGGCAGGCCGAGGCGCTTGAGCATGCCGACGACGGCGACGGGATCGGTCGGAGCGAGGATGGCGCCCAGCACGATGCACCAGACCAGCGGTATCCTGTCGCCGAACAGCGGAAACAGCAACCACATCGCCCCGCCCAGCAGGCCCACCGCGAGCAGGGTGCCGAAGGTGGCAAGAGCCAGCACGTTCAGCTTGCTCTGCCAGAGTTGGCCGAGATCGACATGCAGGCTGCCGGCAAACAGCAGAAACGAGAGCATGGTGTTCATCAAGGTGGCCGGCAGATTGACCGTGCCGAGCAGTCGCTCGGACATGCCGCGCAGGCTGTAGCCCGGGATCAGCGGGTCGGCGGCAAGCATCAGCAGAGACACCGCGAGCGCGAACAGCAGCACGGCGATGGTATTTGGCAGACGCAGCGTCAGGTGGTTCAACACCCCGAACACCGCACATAAGGTGAACAGGACCGCCAGCAGCCCCAGCGCACTCAAGACGGGGCGCTCAAGAGGGCGCGCTCAAGAGGGACCTTCCATCAACAGCCGCAGCACCTCAAGGCGCAGCTCGTCGCGAAGCTCCGGCGGTGCCGCGCGTTCGAGCGCGTCGCGGACATGGCGCATGCGTCGGCGCGCCTCGTAGAGCTGATCGAGCAGCGACAGCACCACCGGCAGCGCCTCCTCGCCCACCTGCATCTGCTCGCGCAACTCCAGGATCAGCCGGGCGCGCGCGACGTCGATATCATGGAACAGATAGCCTTCCGGTCCGCCGTCCGGGCGCAGCCAGGATTGCTCAATCCAGCGTTGCAGGTCAGTGGGTGTCAGGCCCACGACCTCGATGCAGAGTGTCTCGACGGTAATCATGCCGCCCCCATCATTGAACCACGCGGATCCGCGCTCTCAGCCGGCTTCCACTGTTTGAGAAACGCCTCCAGAGCCGCATCCGGCTTGCCGATCGTGACACGCAAGGTCACATAGAGGTCACCCGCCGGCTGGCCTGAATGCGCCGGCACCCCACGCCCGCGCAGCCGCAAGCGCTGACCCGTATCGGAGCCGGGCGGGATGGTCATCGCCACCGGGCCATCCGGCGTCGGCACCGAGATGCGGCCGCCAAGCACCGCCTCGCCGAGCGTCACCGGCAGATCAAGCGAGATCGTGCCGCCATCCCGGCGAAAGAACGCGTGCTCGCCAACCTTGATCTGGATCAGCGCGTCGCCGTCCGGCCCGCCGTTGAAGCCGGGTGCACCCTTCCCGCGCAGCCGCAGGGTCTGGCCGTCCTCGAGCCCGGGCGGAATCTTGACATCGAGCGTGCAGCCATCCGGCAGCGTGAGCCGGCGTGTGGCGCCGCGCACCACGTCGAGGAATTCGACGCTGAGGCCGTATAATTCGTCACGCCCCTTGATTGGACCCGCGGCGCCCGCGAATCCGCCGCCAGCCCGGCCGCGCTCGCCGAAAATGCCGCCGAAGATGTCGCCGAGTTCCTCCTCGGTCGCGCCCCAGCCGCCAGCCGGCTGCCCGGACGCGCTGGTGTCCGGGCGGTAGCGTCGTCCGGACATGCCCTCCGCGAAATCCCGGTAGTTCGGCCGCTCGGGCCGCGCCTGGCCTGCCGCGTCGATCTCGCCACGATCAAAGGCGGCGCGCTTCTCGGGATCGGACAGCAGGTCGTTGGCGGCGGATACCGACTTGAAAATCGACTCGGCTGCCTTGTCGCCGGGATTGAGGTCGGGATGGTGCCGCTTGGCGAGTGCGCGATAGGCCTTGCGGATGGCGGCCGCGTCGGCGTCGCGTGGGACGCCCAGCACGTCGTAGGGATTGTCTGCCATGAACGCTCTTCCGGACTGCTCCGCCGACGAGCGTAGCAGCCTGGACGAGCGGATCGCAGCCGCGAAAGTTTCCTAAAGCTCCTGGGTCACCATGGCGTCGATCCATTCGCGCGCCTGGAATTCAGCGGTCGGCCCATAGACCAGCAACCAGCGCGAGCCGCACAACCAGTGGACAAACCAATGCACCTCATCGGTCACAAGCCGATAGCGAATCATCATAGCTCCCCGCCACCCCGCAAAAAAGATGCAATCACGTAACATTTATCATTCGCGCGGTGCAAGCTCCAGCCGTGCGCCGCTCAGGATGCGGCCTCACCAGCGTGTCAGCAGTGGCAGCAGCAACCGTGCGGCGAGCGTCACCAGCCCGCAGCCGGCCATGTACCAGACGACAATGTAGAACGGGTCGTCATACGGGCAGGCGAATGCGAACACGAAGGCGCCCCAGGCGCTGGCAGCGATGCCGACCGCGAGCGAGGTGGCGCGCGGCTCCGAGGCGGCGCCACCACGCATCAGCAGGCCGAGGCCAAGCAAGGGCGGCAGCGACAGCGCCATTTGAGGGAACGCAACCTGTCGATCCATTTGTATCGCGCGATCGCGGCAAGCCACGGCAGGAACGGCCGCGATGGATCGTAGGTGTGCCGCTTCTCGTGGATCGCCAACAGGGCATCCTGGGTGGCGTCGTCGACCATGCCGGAAGGCAGGCGCCCGACATAGTAGCGCCGCAGCCACACGCGAAGCTCGGAGAGCAGGCGATGATACGCGCCGCGATCTCCAGCTTGCGCGGCCACCATCAAAGCCTCCCATCCGCTATCCGCCATGCACCGTCCCCGCGCGGCCGTGTCCCGTGGACGCCAGCCGCCGACCTCATGGCTTCATCCGGCGGCGCGCCTCTATCGGTTACCGTCTGTCATCGTGATCCCTGCGGCCAAAGCGAAGGCCCGGAGCATTCGATCGCCGATACGGGATCGGCGCTGTGCAGCGATCAGTCCGCCGTTGAGGAGAAGAGTCCCGCCGCCGCCGCCACCGGCAGTCACGCTGGCGGCGGGATTTGCGACAGATGTCGATCACGCCAACGCGGGGGACCATGCCGCGTGTGCCGTGGCGCCTTGGGTCGCGGGCGGGACGGACAGCCCGTCGGCAACGGTCTCATTGATGTCGATCAGCGGACCGAGCGGCAAGTCGTTCAGCAGCGCCCGTGTGCTGTAATCGAGCGACCATCTCGCCAGCACCGTGCAGTCCTTCTTCAGGACTGCGGGCAAGCGGTTCTCGGGGCAGTTCAGGTCGCGGAACATATGCGACCAGACCTGGTGATTGATGCCGAGCGCCGCATTGCGGCTGGGCTGGTCGGCGGCGTCGCGCATGCGTCGCGCGGCAAGCCGGAACACCAATGCCTCCTGCTCGCGCGCGTCCTGCGGCGCGGCCAAGGTATTGTACATGTCGAGCTGTTTCATGTCCTCTCCGAACGAGCTTGGGTGATGCCGTCACACTCTCAGAACCCGGCCGCGCGGCGCGCGGCCGGGCGGAGTTCGCCTAGCGGAACAAAGACAGCAGCGACTGCGGCTGCGAGTTGGCGATGGACAGCGACTGGATCGCAAGCTGCTGCTTGGTCTGCAGCGACGTGAGCTGCGCGCTCTCCTGCGTCAGGTCGGCGTCGGTCAAGGCGCCCACGCCGCTGGTCAGCGCATTGCTCAGCGTGCTGACGGTACTCTGCAGGCCGGTCAGCTCCTGGGACGAAGAACCCAGGTTCGCGCTGATGTTGGCGATCTTGCTGATTGCGGCATCGACCGCGGCCAGCGCATAGGACGCGCCGGACTGCACCGAAACCGTCCCGACGCTGGAACTAGCGGCGCCGGTGCCGGTCGTCGCGGCGTTGAGGTTGCCGCCAGCGATGTCGAGATTGCCGCTGGCATCCTCGGTGACGCCGAAGCCCTGGTTCTGCATCGCGCTCGAAAGTGCCGAGGTGTAGTTGCTGACGCTGTCGCCCGCCACGCTGGTGACGCTGACGAAGGTGCTCTCCGCTGTGGTGTTGCCATGCGCGTCCGCCGCCGTCTGCACCGAATAGACGAAGTTGCCGTTGGCATCCTTGCTCGCGGTCAGGGTGGTGGACGCGTCGCCGGTGGCGCCGAACGTAAAGACCGTGTCGCCGCTGGCGTCGGTGGTTTGTTTGACGCTGGCGCCAGCCGCGGTTCCGGCGCCGAGGCCGGCAAGCGTGAGCGAGCCGTCAGCGCCGAGGGCGACCGTCACCCCCGCCGCGGCCGGGTTGCCTTGCAGCGCCGTCTGGATCGCGGTCGAGAGCGCGGTGCTGGTGGCGCCGGTGCCGTCATTGATGGCGAACTTCACCGTGTTGGCGACGTTTGATGCGGAACCGTCCGACCCGGCCACTGCCGATGTGGCGAGCGTGACCGTCGCCCCGACATGTGTTGCGCTGTCGAAACCGGTGCTTGCGGCGCCGCTCAGGTTAAGCTGGATGCCGCTCTGGTTGACGGTGAGCCCCGCAAGCCCGAGCCCGGCCGAAGTGGCGTTGAAGCCGGCCTGCGTGAACACGGTTCCATTGAGGTCCTGCACGGCGGAGGCCGAGGTCGATGTGACACCCTGGCCGAGGGAACCGGCGAGCAGGTTGACGCCCTCGAAGGTGGCGCCCTGCGCGTTGGCGTCGAGCTGGCCCAGCGCCTTGAAAATCGTCTGATTCAATGTGGCGGGCGGCAGGCCCTGCGTCTGTCCTTCAGTGATATTTTGCGCCAGCGTCGAGAGCAAGTTCCCGGAACTCGTCGCCTGGGTCGTCGCCGTGCTGATCACCTGGGCGGTGAACTGCAGGCCGGTGGTGATGCCGGACAGCGCCGACACCTGCGAATTGAGCGTCTGGGAAATCGAGTAGATCGCCGGGTCGTCCGCGGCGGAACCCACCTTCTTGCCGGTGGAGATCTGGTTCTCCGTCGTGGTGAGCTGCGCGTTGGTCTGCCGCAGGCTGCTGAGCGCCTCCAGCGAGGCGTTGTTGGTGTTGATCGAGAATGCCACAGGTTTTCTCCGTTGGATTAAGCTGGGTGCTAGTAGGCGCGCTCTTGGATGAATGTTTCGTAAACAGGCGGAGCGATTTCTTGCCTGGAGAACGCAAATTCGAGCACGGCGGCCTCGTGGCGGATGATCCGCTCGGTGACCTTGAGCGCCTGGTAGAAATGCGTGGCCTCGATCAGCGCCAGGACCCGGTCGAGCATCTGCCGCGCGGCCTCGGAGAGCGTGGCCTCGCGGAACATGCCGATCAGCAGCCGGGCCTCAGCCGTCGCCTGGATACGTTCGTCCGGCTCACCGACATAGGCGTTCTGCACCGCGAAATAGATGCGTCGCGCCGGCGTGGTCGCTTCGTCGGGCGACATCAACTGGCGCCCATAGATGAAGCGGACCTTGTTGGCGATGCGCAGATCGGCGTCGCTGAGGAAATGCAGGGCGGCGCCATT
The DNA here is from genome assembly GCA_964246745.1 of uncultured Acetobacteraceae bacterium. Classification (GTDB taxonomy): domain Bacteria; phylum Pseudomonadota; class Alphaproteobacteria; order Acetobacterales; family Acetobacteraceae; genus Lichenicoccus. Next base: position 165,833 of record CAXTRK010000001.1, on the reverse strand, counting down.
GACGATCATTTTGTCGCCATGGGCGATTCGAACATGCAGACCCGCCATGGCGCACTCCTTCAGACTGAAGGGCGAAGCTAGGGCGCAAACATTCACCGGCGGTTAACAGGCCGGCAGCCGCTTACTCTATAATTCTACGCAACACCCTTGACCGCGCGACCGCGGAATGCGTTTCGCCCAGAGACTGGGCCGGTGTGCGGCGGCAAATTCCCGCGTCAGACAGGAGAAGACGGATGGCGCATGGACCGATCGGTATTGTCTCAGCGGCGGTCTATCCCAGCCCACGGCCTGACCTGCCGCACCTTGCCGTGCTGTTCGAGCCGAGCGGCGCCGTGCTGACGGCGATCCCGATGGCCACCGAGGAGGAGGCGCACCGGCATGTCGAGCAGGCCATGCGGAAGGCCGCCGAGATCGTGCAGGCGCCGCTGCACGAGCTTTGAGCTCGGCACCCCCCTCCCGCCCGCTTCGTGTCAGGCCGTGCCCTGGGCCGCGCTTTGTGCCATCTGCTTGCGGAAGGCGGCGAACTCGTCCTTCGTGGCGAAGGATTTCTGCGCGCCTGCCCGCGTCACGGAATAGGCCGCGTAATGCGCGGCGAGACGCAGCGCATCCGCAATATCGTGACCACAGGCGTAATGGTGCGCGAAGGCGCCGATGAAGGCGTCCCCGGCGCCGGTGGTGTCGCGCGCCACGACCGCGACAGGTGCGATCGCCAGCGTGCCGCCGCGCTGCACCAGCAAGGCTCCGGCAGCACCCAGCGTGACAATCACCGAGCCGATCCCACGCTCCAGCAGCGAATGCGCGGCGACTTCCGAGTCGGCCGCGGTTTCGGTCGGCAGCCCGGTGAGGATCGCGAGTTCGGTCTGGTTCGGGGCGAGGAAATCGATGCCGGCGATATGCGGAAGCGAAAGCGCGCCGCTGGCAGGCGCGGGATTGAGCAGCACGGGCACGGCATTGGCTCTGGCCCAGGCGACCGCGTGATAGACGGTCTCAAGCCGCACCTCGAGTTGCAGCAGAAGCAGCGCGCATCCGCGCAACGTCTCGGCGGCGGCGTCGATGTCCTCCGGCCCGAGCGCGTCATTGGCGCCGGGCGCGATGAGGATGCGGTTCTCGCCACTCGGCTCGACCAGGATTGTCGCCGTGCCGTTGGCCACGCCGGGGACGGTGCGGACCGGACGCGTGTCGATTCCGAGCCCGCACAAATTCTGTCTTGTGCCCTGTCCGAACAGGTCGTCGCCGACGCAACTCACCATGACCACTTCACTGCCGAGCTTGGCCGCGGCGGCCGCCTGGTTGGCGCCCTTGCCGCCGGCGTTCATCTCGAAATGAGAAGCCGCCAGCGTTTCGCCAGCCTCGGGTATACGGCCCGCATACGTCACCAGGTCGACATTGTTGCTGCCGATGACGCCGACGCGCGCGCTCATGACGCTCGTCTACGCCGGATCGTGTCGGCGGCCAGACCGTCCTCTGCCGTCTCGACGTAAGGACCGGCCTGGCACACCTCGATATCGAGAAACGCCGGCTCGCCGTCCGAGAGATCGACCGGCAGCACCGCATCGCCGTTGGTCCAGCGGCTGCACGCTCCGGGCTCGATGGCGTGCCAGCCGCCAAGTGCGGACGCCTGCAAATGCTCAACGAACGGCCGGCGCCTGCGGCCGATGCCGACGCCAATCCTGCCGATCGACAGGCCAAGCGGGCGTCGGTCATCGACGAACGGGCCGATCGTCTCGCATGGCGACGAGGCGCGGGACAACATCCGCAGCGAACGCGCGCCGCCCGGCACGACGAAGGCATGGACGGCGCCGTCGGACAAGATCGGCCGGATCAAGACGCCGCTGTCCGTACGCAAGCGGAAGTCCGGCTGCTCGGTCAAGGCGACAGCGGGCGGGAGCGGCAAGCCAAGCAGTACTGCCCGCTCCGCCAGACGCCGCCAGATCGGCTCAACCGTCGCACGGTCCACAGCCAATGGAGCCGCGGCATCAAATGCCCAGCGATCATGCGCCTCACTGGTCCCGCGATCCGGGAGAAGTGAGACGACGGGCGAATTGGCGAACGCGCCGCGGTTGCCGGTATCCATGTAACTCTCGGTCTCGAGACCGTTGGCAATCAGGATGCCGTGTTGTTCCAGCTCGATATGGAAGTATTCGTAGCGCGGGATCGACCTGTCGATACGGATCGAGCTGCCGTTGACCAGCATGCGGGCCGGGATCAGCACGCCGTTGGCAAGGATGCAATGTTCAGCGGTGAGGAGCAGATCGCGGCCGGGAACGCCCTCGCCGAATGCCTGGGCAAGGATGCGCACCGGATAGGCCTCGGCCGGACACGCGCTCCCGCTCAGATCGATGCGGCGTCGGCCGACCCATAGCACCGGCCGGGAGATGGTCTGCGCGCCCTCGCGAACCAGGACCAGGTCGCCCTCGCCCAGATGTTCAATCGCGGTCTCGCCATACGGCGTCGCGATGGCGCTCCCCGCGAGAAAGCAGGTGTTCAGGGTGAACAGCAGATCGCCCGCCTTGTCGCTCGACAGCGAGAGCGCGCCGCCGCTCTGACCTGTGGCGAACGTGCCGGTGTGAAGCGCGCTGCCGCTGACGGAAATCGAGAGGTCAGCGGCCGCTCCGTCATAGAAGGTGATCGCCTGACCGCCTGGCTCGCCGCTGATCCGGTAGCTGGTGACGTCGGCAAACGAGAGTGATTTGTCGTCGATGAAGTCGCGGCCCTTGGTCGAGAACTGATTGATGGTGATGCTGGCGGGCCACACCGAGCCTGTCGGATTGCCGAAGACCAAGGTGCCGCCGCCGTTTCCGAAACTGACCGCGGGCGCGCCGCGCGACGTGGAGACAGTGCCGGCGAACGTAAAGGAGCCCTGGTCATCGATGGCGACGGTGAGCGCGTTGGCCGCTGAGGCGGCGGCATTGTAGGTCGCCTCGCCGCCATCGACATCGACCGCGAGGCTGATCGGTGCGGAGACATCGTTATCGATCGTGGCCGTGCCGCCGACATGAATGATGACGGAGCCGAAGAGGCCGGACTGAATGGTGTAGGTCTGGGTGACGGTCGGCACATCAAAATATTGGGCAATGCCAAAGATCGCGCCAACGCTGGTGGCGCCGTTCCCGGTTTGCACGGAGCTGGTGGCGCCGATCTCCTGATCGATCGTGTAGGTGGTGGTCTCGAGATCCGGCCCGGAGACCACCAAGGAGCCGGCGCCGAGAAGCCGGGACGACCGGTAGGCATAAGTGACGCCCTCGGCATTCGAATATGTGCCCGACACCCCAGGACTCCTGCCGTCTGTTGGAGCGGGGATGCTCCGCCACTGCAAACCCTTCCCATAAGACGTATCGGTATCAAAACGCAATCATCCCAGGCTGGCGCGCACCCATTCCTTAAGCTGACTCTTTGGCAGCGCTCCCACCTTGGTGGCGGCGACCTCGCCATTCTTGAACAGGATCATGGTCGGGATGCCGCGCACCGCATAGGTGTTCGGCGTCGCCGGGTTCTCATCGATATTGACCTTGGCGACGGTGAGCTGACCCTTGAACTCGGCGCCGATCTCCTCCAGAGCCGGCGCGATCATCTTGCATGGGCCGCACCATTCAGCCCAGAAATCGACCAGCACCACGCCCTTGGCGGCAAGCACGTCATTGGCAAAACTGTCGTCGGTGACCGCGACGGTGTTCTCGCTCATCGGTTCTCTCCTTGGTCGCGTAAGGCGACATTCCTGGGCGTAGACATGGGCCGATGCCCGAACGTGATCAAGCTGGCAGCCGCGGCGTGGCGGCGGGCCGCATTCCCGGCCGGTGCCTGTCAAGCAGGCTGTCCGGCAGACGCATCACCGACGGACCCTCTGTCCAGATCAGCAGGCAGCGCAGCGGCCGATCGGGATAAAGCGCTTCGAGCAAGGCGCGGTAGGCCGCCATCTGGCGAAGGTAGAGCACTGGCACCTGCGCCGGCGTCGCCGGCGCTTCGCGGCCGGTCTTGAAGTCGCAGAGCAGCACATGCTCGGGATCGATGAGCACGCGGTCGACCTGGCCGGTCACGACGACCCCGCCGGCGAGCCCCGCGAGCGGTTGCTCGGCGCGGGAGCCCGGTCCAAACAGGCCGGCGAGTTCCGGATGGTCCAGCACGGCGAGCGCCTGGCCGGCCAGCTCGGCCGCCGCAGCCGCGGTGAGACCCTGCGCCGGCCGCGACAGCCAAGCGTGCGCCGCCGAAGCGCGCAGGCTAGCGGGCAGCTCGGGAAGGTGCTGCAGCAACGCATGCACCAGCCGGCCACGCGAGAGCCCAGCCTCGCGTCCACCGGCGATGCGACCGGCCGCCGCACGGTGCAGCGGCGAGAGCAGGGCCGGGCGCGGGCCGAACGCCACGTCATCCGGCCGGCTTGGCGCCAGCGGATCGGGCAGGCTCGGCTCCGCGCGCGGCGGTGTCGCGCGCCAGTGCGGAGCGCGTCCGAGCCAGTCCGGCAAGGGCGGCGGCGCGGCGAGCACGCGCGCAGTAGAAGAGGAGGCCACGACGCCGGCTTCAAGCAGCAGCCGTTCGCCAGGCCAGCCTCCCTGCTCCAGCGTAAACGGCGCGCGGACCGCGCCGGCACGCTCGAAGCCTTGCCGGCACAACTCGTACCAGGCGCCCGCCGCCGGCCGCTGGGTCTGCCAGCCGCAGATCAGCAACCGGTCGCTGGCACGAGTCAGCGCCACGTAGAGCAGCCGGTTCTGCTCCTCGAGCAGCGCGTCGCGGAGCACGGCGCTCAAGGTGTGGGTGGGCGTGCAGGCAAGTTCCGCGCGTGGCACCCAGAACGGCAGGGCAGCCTTGGTCTCGGGATCGCGCGTCCACAGCAACGTATCATCCATGCGCGGCGCGCCGGTGGTGTCGGGGATCACCACCAGACGCGCCTGCAGGCCCTTGGCGCCGTGCACCGTCATCACCCGCACCGCGTCGCCGGCGCTGTCCGGCTCACGCTTGATGGTCTCCTCGGAGTGACGCACCCAGTGCAGGAAACCCTGCAGCGAGGGCGGATGGTTGTCCTCGTAGCGCAGCGCCGCGGAAAGCAGCTCGTCGACCGGCTCCGCCGCCTCCGGCCCGAGCCGGGCCAGCAGCCGGGCGCGGCCGCCGAGCCTGCCCAGCGCCTCGCCGAGCAAGGCGTAGGGCGCCGCGTAGTCGACGCGCGCGAACAGCTCGGACAGGAAGCGCCAGGCCGCTTGCCAGTCGGCACGGCTCCCATGGCGCGCGCGAAGGCTGTCCCACAGGCTCGCGTCGCCACGGCTGGTGGCAAGCTCCATCAGGCTGTCGTCGCTGAGGCCGCCGAACGGACTGGTCAGCACGCAGCCGACGGTCAGGTCGTCGTCCGGCAGCAGCAGCGCGTCGCACAGCGCCAGCAGATCCTGCACGGCGAGCTGCTCGACCAGCCCGGTGCGCACCAGGGTCGCCACCGGCACGTCCTCGGATTTCAGCGCCCTGATCAGCGAGCGCACAAAGGCGCTGCGTCGCGGCACCAGCACCAGCACGTCGCCGGCGCTGAGCGGCGCCGCTCCCTGCGGGCTGGCCGCGCCGATTTCGCCGGCAATCCATCTGGCGAGCGCTTCGGCGAGACGCTGGGGTGCGGATTCCTGCCCGGCGTTGCGACGTGGCGCCTGCCAGGGGCCGGGCTGCGGCGCCTCGTCCGCGAGCGGCGTGAGCGGCCACAGCTCGACGCGGCCAGGCTGGTTCACCCGCGCCGGGCGGTGCGACGGAAGCGGCCCCTGCCCCGGCTCGATCAGGCCGCGCGCGGCCTCGGGAGCGGCGAACACCGCGTCGACCAGATCGAGCACGGGCGCCACCGAGCGGAACGAGACCGTCAGCGTCGGTTCCCGCCAGATGCCGCCGCCCGCCTCGACACGGCCGCGGAAACGCTCGCGCCAGAGATGGAACTGTGCCGGATCGGCGCCCTGGAACGCGTAGATCGACTGCTTGTAGTCGCCGACGGCGAAGATCGTGCGCGGCAGCGGGCTCGCCTCGGCGGCGCCCTGGCCGGCGAAGAACTCGCCGGTCAGCGCCCAGGCGATCTGCCATTGCAGCGGCGAGGTGTCCTGCACCTCGTCAAGCAGCAGGTGATCAAGGCCGCCATCGAGCTTGAACAGCACCCAGGCGACTCCGGGATCGTCGAGCAGGGCAAGCGTGCGCGCGATCAGGTCGTCATAGTCGAGCAGCGAGGATTGCCGCTTCTCCGACGCATGGCGCTGAAGGATCGGCAGCGCGAGCCCGAGCAGGGCGGCGCTGAGCGAGGCCATGCGGACGATGCGGCAGGCATCCTCGACCTGCTGGATGCGCGCCGCCTCGCCGAGCAGCGCGCTCGCCACGTCCGGCGCCTCCTCCAGCCAGCGCGCCTTGGCAAAGCCGCCGTTCGCGCGCGGCTCGCCGCTGGCGGTGAGCAGCAGATCGCGCCAGACCGTCCAGGTGCGCGCCCGGGTGGCGTGATCGCCGGCGAGCCAGTCAAGCCGTGTTTGCGCCACCGCCTGCGCCGCCTTGCTGCCGCGGGCGAGCGCCACCCGCAGCGCCGCCGCCAGCAGCGCCTCGTCCACGCCGGCGGCGGCACCTTCGATGCAGGCCACCTCGTCGGCGTGACTGACGCCGGCCGCACGCAGCAGGGCCTGCCGACGCTCTTGCGGGTCCAAGAGCAGCAGCGCCGCATTCATCGGCTCATTCGGTGCGTGCAGCCGCGCGCGCAACTGTTCGACCAGCCTGGTGAAGCTCTCGACATTGACCTGCCCGGCCAGCAAGGCGAGCGACGGATCGCCGGGCGGCAGCCTTGCCAGCACCGCGTCGGTGGCGGCGCCAAGAGCGAGACGCTGATCGGTCTCCTCGGCAAGCTGGAAATGCGGGCTGATCGACGCCTCCAGGGGGAAGCGGCGCAGCAGCGATTGGCAGAAGGCATGGATCGTGCTGATCCGCATGCCGCCGGGCAAGTCCAGCACGCGCGCGAACAGCCCACGCGCCGCGTGCAGCGTGGACGGGCCGGTTGCGACCCCGAGGGATGCGAGTTCGGCCGCGAGCAGCGCTTCGGGCAGCGTCACCCAGGCGCCGAGCCGGTGCTGCAGCCGCACCTGCATCTCGGCCGCCGCCGCCTTGGTGAAGGTGAGGCACTGGATGCGCGCGGGATCGCTGCCGGGGACGAGCGGATCGTCGGACGCGGCACCCGGCGGCCGTCGCGGCAGCATCAGCCGCAACAGACGGTCGATCAGCAGCTTGGTCTTGCCGCTGCCGGCGGACGCGGAGACGAACACCGACACATCCGGGTCGGAGGCCAGCGCCTGTTGCGCGCGGGCGTCGCTCCAAGGGTCGTGAGCCATCATGGCTCGCCGTCCTCGCGCGCCGCACTCCACTCGGCGACGCGCGCCAGTTCGGCGTAGTCGGTGAAGCGCGGCGCGGCCCCGGGACGCGGCTGCGACAGATAGGGCTGGTCGGGGTCATCGTAGGCGGCGACCAGGGAGCCGAGCGACTGCCAGCATTGCGCGACCAGGCCAGACAGTTCGTCGGGCTTTACCGGGATCAGCACCCTTCCCGGCTGATGGCCTCCGGACAGGCTCCAATAGGCCAGATCCGTGGTCTCGCCGGCGAACGCGTCGCCGAAGCCGCCGATACGCGCCATTGCCGCCTCCAGCACGAGCTGCGACGACCAGCCCTCGCGCACCGAGCGCGCCTGCGGCAGGGTGCCGGTCTTGTAGTCGAGCAAAGCGAGCGTGCCGCAGTCCAGCCGCTCGATACGGTCGGCACGGCCGCGAAGGGTGAAATCGCCCCCGGGCAGGCCGGAAATCACGGCGCTGCCGGCGATCTCGGTGCCGATTTGCGCGGGCGGCCGCGACGCCCGCCGTTCGTGCTCCATCTCCGCGACCCAATCGGCGATACGCAGCAGACGCGGCCGCCACCAGGCCGCGAGCGCCGGACGCAGGCCGGCCTGGTCGAGGGCGGCGAGGAACGCGCGGCGCAACTGATCCCGCGCATCGGACGGCCACGCCGCGCCATGCCGATGCAGGAACGCCTGCAGCGCGCCGTGCACGATGCTGCCGTAATCGGCGGCGTCGGCGGCTTCCTCGAGCGGCGCCAGCTTGCGCAAGCGCAGCACGTGACGGGCGTGAATGGCGTAGGGATCGCGCATCCAGGTCTCGATTTCGGTGACGCTGAGCCGGCGTGGCCTGAGCGCCAGCGGCGGCCTTGGCGTTGGCGGCGGCGCCGCGCGCGCCGCACCCGCCGGCTGGTCAAGCCGGCGCAGCCAGGACAAAGCGGGGTGTTCCGGCAGGGTCTGACCGCGCCCGCGCAGATAGGCCTCGAAGCGCACCAGCCAGCGCGCCGGCACCGCGGGCGCGCCCTCCCGCCGCCCCGGAGCAGACAGCACCACCTCCGGGGCGGCGCAGGCGCAGGCCAGAAAATCCGCCGCCGCCTGCCCGATCGCGGCTTCCGGCGACGGCAGTCCGGCCGCTCCGCGCATCGGCCGGCTCATCCACGGCCCAGGGTCCGCCGCCGCCGGCCATACCCCTTCGACGAGCCCGCCCAGCACCGCGAACTCCACCGATTGCAGCCTCGCCTCCAGCAGGCCCCAGATGAACACACGCGGGTGTTCCTCCGCGGCCTCGCGTCCGCGCAGCGCCCGCCGGCTGCGTACCGCCGCACCTTCGAGGGAGGCGTCGAGCAGTCCGGCGAGTGCCCGCGCCGGCTGCGGCGGCAGAATGTCCAGGTGCGCCAGAAGCTCGCTCAGATGGTCGGCGAGCGCGTTGCCATCCTCGTTCGACCACAGACGCTCCGAGCCGTCCTCGGCGCCGGTGCCGGCGAGCGCCTCGGCGGCACGGATCAGCGCGCTCAATGCTTCCCGCAGCGACACCGGCTTGGCGGCGGCGGCCATCTCGAGCAGAGGCGACAGCATCCGCTCCAGATCGTCGACGAAGCGCGCCAGCGCCTGCGGCGGGTTGGTCATCGCCGAACGCAGCCCATCGAACCCGGAACGCGGCGCCGGGCCGCGCAGGCAGGCGCGTTCGAGCACGCGCGCCAGCGCCCGACATTGCGCGGGCGCACGGCCGGCGGCCGCCAGCGGGTGCTTGAGCACGGCGAGCAGCGCCACCGGCGGCAGCGCCTCGTCGCAGGCACGCGCGAGCAGACGCAGCAGCACCGCGGGCGGCGTGCAGGACAGCGGCTCGCCGGCGCTGTCGTCAACGATCACGCCGAACCGGCTCAGCTCGACTGCGACCCGCGCCGCCAGCGCCCGATCGGGCGTGATCAGCGCGGCCCGACGCGCGGGGGTTTCGATCGCGTCACGGAGCAGCAGGGCAATCGCGGCCGCTTCCTCCTGCGCGTCCGCCGGCGACAGGCGGAACAACCCGGCCAGCTCGGCGGGCTGGGTGTCAAGAAGCCAGGCGGCGAGCGCCTGCTCCGGCAGCAAGGCGGCGCCGAGCGCCCGCGCGCGTGCCGCCGGAACTCCCGGCGCAGGCGGATAGAGGGTCCAGTCCGGCACGTCCTCGCGCACGGCGCCGATGCTGGCGAGCAGACGCGCGGCGCCGCATTGGGCATGGCTGTCGGGAAGCGTCTCGAACACGCCGCGGTCGAGATCGCGATCGATGCCGGCGAACACCACCCTGCCCTGCGGCAGCCGCGCGATCGTCGACAGCAGCGCCGCGAGCGAGGGATCGGCCGCGGTGAAGCCCGCCGCCCACACCGGCGCTTGCGGCGGCTGCTCGCGCCACACCTGTGCTTGCGCGCGCAGCAATGCGACGCCTCGCGCGGCCGGATCCATCATCCGGTTCTCGGCGAGGAAGCCTGGCCAGGCGTCGGTGACGATGCGCAGGAATCGCAGCGTGATCTGCCAATGCTCGGCATGAGTCTCGGCCAGCGTCGGCAGTTGCTCCGCGAGATCGATTTCGGCGCGCGCCGCCTCGTCCAGCAGGTGGGCGAGTGCCCGCGCCAGCCGCCAGGCCTGATCGGCGATGGGCGCCGTGCCGAGCCGGTCGCCGGCGGCGAGCACCAGACGCGACAGCTCGGCAAGCCGTCGCACCGGCTCGACCGCGGGCGGCAGATCGAGCGCGCCCGCCAGCGCCAGCGGCGCCTCGTCAAGCGCGCCGATGGCAACGATGCGCGGCAGCAGCAGCACCTGGCCGCCAGTGGCTCGCAGAAATGCCTCGACCAGCGCGCGCGCCGCGCGTCGCGTCGGCAGCAGGATCATGCCGGCGCCGCGTTCCACGTCGCGGGCGTCAAGCCACTGCGTGGCCAGAGTGTCCAGGAACGGAAACTGTGCGGGAATGCACGCCAATCGATTGGGCATCACGTATCCGAAGGCCCAAAGGTCGGATCGCGCAGGGCGGCTTCGGCGGCGACCAGGTCGGCCGGGCGCGAGAGGTGGAACCAGGGTCCGTCATGCACCAGAGCGCGCAGGCGGCGCGCGCGGATGGCGCGGTCCCACAGCAGGTTCATGCTGAAGGCGCCATCCGCGACACCGTCGAACAGACGCGGCGAGACGATTTGCACGCCCGCATAGACGTAAGGGACGATCTCGTGCTGAAGGCGGCGGCGCGCCTGGCCGTTGGCGTCGAGGGCGAAGTCGCCGCGACCGACATCGCCGACTGCCCAGGCGGTACGGCCGACGAGCAGCATCACGTCGAGGCGGTCGGAGTCGAACTCCGCCCTCAGCCGCGACAGCGCCGAGACGGGCCCATCCAGCCAGAGGCTATCGCCGTTGATGACGAAAAACGGCGCGCCGCGGTCCAGCAGTCCGGCCGCGAGTGCCGCCAGGACGGCGCCGCCGGTTTCCAGCAGCTCGGGTTCGCGCAGGGCAATCGCGCGCGGCGGCCCGGGACGCCGCGCCGCGCGCGCGAGCAGGCGTTGCTCGATCTGGTCGGCGTGCCAATGGGTGTTGACCACCACCTGCTCCACGCCGGCGCCGGCCAGCCGGTCCAGCGCGTGGTCGAGCAGGGTCCGTCCGGCGACCGGGAGCAGCGGCTTGGCGGTGCGCTCGGTGAGCGGACGCATGCGCCGCCCGCAGCCGGCGCCGAGCAGCACGGCGTGCCGCGGGATGCGCGAGGCAAGGCCCGGAAACAGGCTGTTCATGCGTCGGCGACAGGGCGCTGTTCCCAGCCGGCCAGGGTGGCCAGCCGTTGTTCCGGCCGGCCCGGCACCGGCCGCAAGGCGATCCTGAGCGAGTCGGGCGGCGCCAGAGCGCCCAGGCGGTCCGGCCATTCCACAAGCACGACGCCCTCGCGCGCCTCTTCCCAGCCGAGTTCGATCAGGCTGTCGGGTCCGTCAAGGCGCCAGAGATCGAAGTGCGAGGCGACGAAGCCCGGGCACTCGTAGCTCTGCACGAGCGTGTAGCTGGGGCTGGGCACGTCCAGCTCCGGATTCCCAGATGCGGCGCGCAGCAGGGCGCGGGCGAGTGCGGTCTTGCCGGCGCCGAGCGGGCCTTCGAGCAGGATGCTGTCGCCCGGGCGCAGCAAGGCGGCGAGACGAACGCCGAGCGACAGGGTGGCGTCGAGGCTGGTCAAGGCGAGTGGCTGCGTCGGGCTCATTGCCTGTATCTTGCCGCAGAGCGAGGGCGCTCCACAATCTAGTGAGTCTTTTTGCAGCGGGGAGCGCGTATGGGCGGCACGACGATCGAGACGGACGTGGCCATTGTCGGCGCGGGTCCGGTCGGGCTGTTCGCGGCGTTCGAGTGCGGCATGCTCAAGCTGGGCAGCGTGCTGATCGACAGCCTGTCCGAGACCGGCGGCCAGTGCGCGGCGCTGTATCCCGAGAAGCCGATCTACGACATTCCCGCGCATCCGGCGATCGAAGGGGGTGCCCTGGTCGCGGCACTCGAGGCGCAGATCGCGCCGTTCGCGGTGCCGCGCCTGCTCGACCGTCGCGTGCAGGCCTTGGAGGGAACGCGCGGGGCCTTCACGCTGCGCACCGATCGTGGCGACCTGGTGCGGGCGGGCGCGGTGGTGATCGCCGCCGGCGCCGGCGCGTTCGGTCCGAACCGGCCGCCGCTCGCGGAGCTGGAGTCATACGAGCGCAGCGGCGCCGTGCAGTATTATGTGCGCCGCAAGGAGGCGTTCCGCGGCGCGCGGGTCGTGATCGCGGGCGGCGGCGACAGCGCGGTCGACTGGGCGCTGGAACTGCGCGACATCGCGGCGCGGATATATCTGGTGCACCGGCGGGAAAGGTTCCGGGCGGCCCCAGAGAGCCTGTCGCGGCTGGCGGACGCTGCGGAGGTGATCGAACTGGTGGTGCCTTACCAGTTGCATGCCCTGCGCGGCGAGGCGGGAGCGCTCGCCGGCGTCGAGGTGGCGACACTCGACGGCGAAGTACGGCTGCTGGAGGCGGAACATCTGCTCGCGTTCTTTGGGCTTGCCACCGACCTGGGGGCCATCGCGCAGTGGGGATTGCAGGCCGACCGTCACCATATCCAGGTGACGCCGAGCAGTTGCGAGACGTCGCGCCCGGGAGTGTTCGCCATCGGCGACGTGGCGAGCTACCCGGGCAAGCTGAAATTGATCCTGCAAGGCTTCAGCGAGGCGGCGATGGCGGCGCACGCGATCCATCCGATCATCCATCCCGAGACGGCGCTGCATTTCGAATATTCCACCAGCAAGGGCGTGCCGGCGGCGCCCGTCTCATGATTTCCGGCGCATGAACCCGGAGTGGGCGGGCGGCAGTCTCACGATCGATCTCGATGCGATTGCCGCGAACTGGACGCAGTTGCGGGATCGGGTGACGCCAGCGATCTGCGCGGCCGTGGTCAAAGCGGATGGCTACGGGCTCGGCGCGGTCGCCGTGGCGCGACGGCTGGAACGCGCCGGCTGCGGGCATTTCTTTGTCGCCCACCTGCATGAAGGAGTCCTCTTGCGGGCCGCCGTGTCGCGGACAAGCGCGATCTATGTGCTGAACGGGCCGCCGCCCGGCGCCTCGGCGGAGATGCGGCGCCATGAGCTGATCCCGGTGCTGAACAGCATGCAGCAGGTGACGGAATGGCGGGCGCTGTCCCGCGACATCGGCCGGCCGCAAGCGGCGGCGCTGCAGGTCGACACCGGCATGTCCCGGTTCGGCCTCTCGATGCCCGAACTACGAAGCCTGTCGGACGATCCGGACGAGCTGCTCGGCCTCAAGCTGGTGTTGCTGATGAGCCATCTGGGCTGCGCCGAGACGCCGGCGCATCCGCTCAACGTCGAGCAGCGCGCGCGCTTCGCGGAGTGCCTGAGGCTGCTGCCGGGAGTGCCTGCCAGCCTTGCCGCCTCATCCGGAATTTTTCATGGGCCCGAGACCCATTTCCAGATGGTGCGGCCGGGTGCGGCGCTGTACGGGGTCAATCCGACGCCCGGGTGCCCGAATCCGATGCGGCCGGTGATCCGGCTTCTTGGCCGCATCGTGCAGACGCGCTGGATCGAGCCGGGCGCCAGCGTCGGCTACGGCGCCCGGTATGTCGCACCGGCGCCGCGCCGGATTGCGACAGTCGCGGTCGGCTACGCGGACGGCTTCCTGCGCGCGGCCGAACGCGGCGGACGCACTACTGTCCTGGATGGAATGAGGCTTGCGATCGTCGGCCGGGTCTCGATGGATTGCCTCGGCCTGGACATCACGCCGATCGGCGATGCGGAATTGCCCGCCGGCACTCCTGTCGAGCTGATCGGGCCGCACCAGAGCCTTGATGAGGCGGCGGCTGAGGCCGGCACGATCGGCTATGAACTTCTGACCGCGCTCGGCGCGCGTTATCACCGCACGTATCTGGGCGAGGTGCCGGCATGAAGGTGATTGTTCTCGGTGGCGGCGTCATCGGCGTGACCTCGGCCTGGTATCTCTCGGGACTGGGCCATGAGGTGGAGCTGATCGAGCGGCAGCCGCACTGCGCGATGGAGACCAGCTTCGCCAATGCCGGCCAGGTCTCGCCCGGCTATTCGACGCCGTGGGCGGCGCCCGGCCTGCCGCGCAAGGCGCTCGGCTGGATGCTGCGCAGGCATAGCCCGCTGGTCATACGGCCCAGGCTCGATCTGGCGATGTGGCGCTGGATGATCCAGCTCCTCCGCAACTGCAACGAGGCCGCCTACGAACGCAACAAGAGCCGCATGCTGCGCCTGGCCGAGTATAGCCGCGACTGCCTGGGCGATCTGCGCCACGACACCGGCATCGACTATGATGGCAGGCAGCGCGGGCTGGTGCAGTTGTTCCGGACCCAGGCGCAGCTCGACCATGCCGCAGAGGACATGCGCATCCTGGCGGAAAGCGGCATCCCGCACGAGTTGCTCGACGTCGCCGGCTGCGTGCGCGCGGAGCCGGCGCTGGGACGCGTGACGGGCCTGCTGCGCGGCGGCCTGCGCCTGCCCGGCGACGAGTCGGGCGATGCGCACCTGTTCACGCGCAGGCTTGCCGAGCTTGCGTCCGAGCGCGGCGTCCGCTTCACCACCAATACCCGGATCGACGGCCTCGTGCCCGACGCGAACCGTATCTCCGGCGTGCGGACCAGCCGTGGACTGATCACCGCGGACGCCTATCTGATGGCCACCGGCAGCTTCACGCCGCGCCTGCTCAAGCCGCTCGGCATCAGCCTGCCGGTCTATCCGGTGAAGGGCTATTCGCTGACCATTCCGCTGACTGACCCGGATCGCGCGCCGGTCTCCACGGTCAACGACGAGACCTACAAGGTCGCCATCACCCGGCTCGGCGATCGCATCCGCGTCGGCGGCACGGCGGAACTCACCGGTTTCGACAGGCGATTGCGCCCCGAGCGCAGGGAGACCCTGGAGCTGAGTTTCGGCGAGCTGTTCGGCGGCGGCGATCTCTCTGCCGCCACGTTCTGGACCGGCCTGCGGCCGAACACGCCGGACGGCACGCCGGTGGTGGGCGCCGGCGGCCGCTACAGCAATCTCTGGCTCAACACCGGTCACGGCACGCTGGGCTGGACCATGGCGTGTGGCTCCGGCCGGCTCATCGCGGATCTGATCTCGGGAAAGCGGCCGAACATCGAGTATGAGGATCTGTCGATCGCGCGTTACGCCTGAGCGGGATCGCGTTCAGCGATGGCGACGATGCACGCCGTGGGAACGCGCGGCCGGGGTCGGCTTGGGCGGGGGCTTGGCCTGGGGCGCGGCTGGCCCTTGCTCGGCCTCCTTCAGCGCATCGGTGCAGGCGCCATTGCCGACGCCGAACTGCACCGTCGGCAGGATCGCCAGAGGCACGAACAGCACCCCGAGCCCGATCGCGGCGCCGGCACGCCCGACGATCTCGGCACCTGGCCGTATGGTCGGGCTGCCGAGCTTGCCGGTCACGTCGATCGGCCCCGGCAGCGAACCGACGCTGAAATGGGTCGAGCGGGTGGTCAGCGAGTAGTCCAGCGTCTGGTTGCGCAGGTCGATGGTGCCGTGGCCGATCGAACGCGCCTCGCTGGTCTGCAACAGGAAGGTCTTCATTGACAGTATGCCGTCCTTGAGCGGCATGTCGGCGACGAAACAGCGCAGATCGGCCCGCTGCGGCAGGCCAAGCGCCGAAAGGATCGCGTTGCCGAACTCCAGGCCGGCGATGTCGTCGAGCAGCGCGCTGATATTGCCGTTGCCGGACAGGATCAGGGTGACGCCGCCGTCGCCGTTGCCAAGCATGCTCGCGACAGAGTCGCCGGTCGTGGTGAGGTCGGCCTGTCCGCCGATCAGCCCCTCGCCGTGGAAGGCATGCGTGGCCCGCATGATGCGCGATAGATTGACATGCCGGAACACGATTTGCGCCTTGGTGTGCAGCGTGTCGCCGACCGGGTCGAGATCGAAGCCGGATTCGATGGTCCCCGTGCCGACGGCGAAATCCAGCGGGTGGAGCGTGATCCGACCGTTGTGGATGTCCAGCGCGACCACGATGTTATCGAGTGGCACGTAGCGGCCCTCGATCCGGTTGCCCTTGTAGGTGAGGTGCGCGTCGATGCTGCGCAGCTTGGGGATGCTGAAGTTCTGGTCGGGGAGGATGTTGCCGCCCTTGGCCGCCTGCTTGCCCTGGCGCTTCTGCTGCGCGGTCGCGTCCTTCTTGTCGCCAGGGGGCGCGCCGATGAAGCCAGCGAGGTCGTTGAGGTCGACCTTGCGCGAATACAACGCGGCCTCGACGTGCGGAACCTTGTCGTGCGGCTCGACGGCGATGGTGCCGTTGAGGTCGCTGGAGCCGACGACGCCGTGGAAGTGGTCGAAGACGATCCGGCTCTTCCTGTAGTCGAGGTTGCCGGTGACCCTGAAGGGAGGCGTGTGCGGGATCGGAATGCCGGTCAGCGGCAGCAGCAGCGCCATGTCGGGCCCGGCAAAGACGAGCTTGAGGTTGGCGCCGCCGAAGGTGAGCGGCTCGCGCACGTCTCCGGTCAACGCCACGCGGGTCGGCCCATTGGCGACATGCAGATCGACCGGATAGGGTTTCGTGCGGTCGCGGAGCGCCAGGAGGGCGCCGCCGATGAACCGGCCGGTGATCGGCTGATGGGCATACGTGCCCTTGGCGGTGGCGACAAGCTGGCCGCCATCCGCCTCCCTCTCTCCCGTGGTATGCACCAGCAGCGCCATGTCGGTCTTGAACTTCGGATCAAGCACGTGGACGTGCCCATCCCTGATGCGCAGCACGCCAAGCTTTGGCGGCGGCCCCGAGCTGGCGCTCTTGGTCTTGTTCGTGGTGCCGATGCCGGACCAGTTGTTGCTGCCATCCGGCTGTGCCACCGCGTTGATGACGGGATGGTCAAGCTCGATCAATGGCAGGTCGATCGCGCCGTGGCGGATATACGTGATGATCCGCACGCCGACCTTCAGGTGCTCCATGGTCGCGAGCGGCTCGGCGGGTCCGAAGCCGTTCGGATTGTCGATCCGCAGGCCGTCGGCGGTGATCAGCGTGGTGCCGCCAAGACGGACGTGCAGATGCTGGATCGTCACCTTGCGGCCCAGGGCGGCCGAGGCACGCGCGTCGACGAGCGGAATGAACCAGTCCCATTGCCAGAAGATGATCAGAAGCGCGATCGCAACGAGGAAGCCGGCAAGGATGATCGGCCAACGCCGGCGCCTATTCCCAGGGGAGTGTGAACCGTTCGCCGCATTCGCTGATCTGTCGGACGCCAACCCAGTTTCCTGCCCGGCTATGGTGCAGTGCTGTACGCCCTTTACGGGAGAGCGCTCCGGCGGCGCAAGCCTTGTCCGCTCGATCGAAGCTTTGCAATTCCGCTGGTCCGGGCCACTGTCGAGCGGCATGGTGGAGGCGGGGCGTCGCGTGCGCTGGGACACAAGGACAATTCTGCTGCTCCTGGGCAGCGCCGCCATGATGGGAGCCGCACCGGTGTCGCAGCCAGGTTATGATGTGCAAGGCAAGGGAATTGCGGCGGTGGCACAGGATCTGCGTGCCGGCACGGTGACCGCCACCGCGTTGATACAGGCCTATCTCGCGCGTATCGCCGCCGTCGACCGCAACGGCCCGACGCTGCAAACAATCATCATGCTGAACCCGGACGTGGCGGCGCAAGCGGAAGCCAGCGATCGCAGACGACGAAGCGGTGCGCCGCCGCGCCCGCTGGAGGGCATCCCGATCCTGATCAAGGACAATATCGAGACGCTGGATCCGATGCCGACCACGGCCGGTTCGCTGGCGCTGGCTGAGAACGTCACGCGCCGCGACGCGCCGCTGGTGGCGCGACTCCGCGCGGCGGGGGCGTTGATCCTGGGCAAGACCAATTTGTCGGAATGGGCGAATTTCCGCTCGTCGAATTCGATCAGCGGCTGGAGCGGCGTGGGCGGCCTGACCCGCAATCCGTTCGCGCTCGACCGATCCCCCTGCGGCTCGTCGTCCGGCAGCGCCGCCGCGGTCGCGGCTTCGCTGGCGCCAGCCGCGATCGGCACCGAGACCGACGGTTCGATCACCTGCCCGTCCAGCATGACCGGCCTGGTCGGATTGAAGCCCACCGTGGGGCTGATCTCGCGCAGCCGCGTGGTGCCGATCTCGGCAAGCCAGGACACCCCCGGTCCGATTACCCGCGACGTAGCCGACGCGGCGCTGCTCGCCTCGATCATGGCAGGCCGCGACCCCGATGACGCCGCGACCGCGGCAGCCGGCGAGCATCCGATCAACCCTGGCGGGATCGCCGACGCGGACGCGTTGCGCGGCAGGCGCATCGGCGTGGCTCGCTTTCTCGCCGGCCATAACGAGGTGACCGACGCAGTTTTCGCCCACGCCCTCGACCATCTGCGGCAGGCCGGCGTCACTCTCGTCGAGATCCCGCAAGGCCCTGACCTCGATGCGATCGGCGAGGCGGAGATGAGCGTGCTGCTGACCGAATTCAAAGCCGGCCTCGACGCCTACCTGGCCACGACGCCTCCCGCGGTCCAGGCGCGCAGCCTGGCCGCGGTGATCGCGTTCAACACCGCTCATGCCGACCGGGAACTCGGCCTGTTCGGCCAGGACCTGATGGTCAAGGCGGCGGCCACCGCCGGCCTTGATGATCCTGGCTACCGCGCGGCGCTGGCGCGCGGCAGGCGGCTGGCGGGCGCGGAGGGGCTTGAGCGCATCATCGGCGAGAACCGGCTCGACGGGCTGGTGGCACCCACCGGCGGCCCCGCATGGCTGGTCGATCTCGCCAACGGCGACCATGAAACCTTCAGCGCCTCCAGCCTGCCCGCGGTGGCGGGGGTCGTCCATCTGACGGTGCCGATGGGAGCGGTGGACGGGCTGCCGGTCGGGCTGTCCTTCATCGGGCCGGCCTGGTCGGAGCAGCGCATGCTGAGCTACGGATACGCCTTTGAGCGCCAGGCGGGCCTCTCGCCTGCGCCGCTCTACGCGCCGGCGCTGCCGCTCTCGGCCGCGCAGAACGCGCTGCTACGTCCGGCCGGGAAATAGCTCAAGCAAGCAGGCGCTGACTTGGTCGCCGCTGACACGCAGCCGGCCGAGGCTGACCGGCAGGCGGAAGCGCCGGCGTCCGGCACTGCCCGGATTGACCAGCAGCACGCCGTTCTGTTCGCGGATCGCCGGACGATGCGAGTGACCGAAGACCACCGCCTGGAAGCGCGCCATCTCGGTCTCGGCAAGCTCACTGATGTCATGCAGCACGAGGATGGTTGCGTCCTGTTGCCGCACGACCGCGCGGGAGGGCAGGCAAGCGGCCCAGCCGGCGGTATCGACATTGCCGCGGACCGCGGTCACCGGTGCGACCTGGGCCAGCGCCTCCAGGATGGCCGGGTCGCCGACATCGCCCGCATGGATGATGTGGTCGCTGCCGGCGAGCGCCCGCATGGCTTCCGGACGCAGCAGCCCATGCGTGTCGGAGAACAGCCCGATGGTTCTACAGCGACGCATCGGCTTGGGCTTGGGCTTGGGCTTGACGGCAGACAGGCGGTATGGCGTGGCCTTCGCCATGAACAAGCCAGATGCCTCGGCGCCCTTCATCCTTGGCGTGATCGCGCTCGATGCGCTGTGCTTCGGCATCGTCATCCCGGTCCTGCCCAATCTCGTCGCCCAAGTGGCGCACGCCACGGCGTCGACCGCCTCGTTCTATGTCGGCGCGCTGTTCGCCGTGTTCTCGCTGATGCAATTCCTGTTCGCTCCCCTGGTCGGCGGCCTCTCCGACCGCCTCGGCCGGCGGCCGGTGCTGCTGGTCTCGCTTTCGGCTCTGGGCGTGAACTCGTTGATGTGGGTGTGGGTCGACAGTCTCGGCTGGTTGTTCGCGATGCGGGTGTTCGCCGGGCTGTTCAGCGCCAACGTCTCGACCGCGTCGGCCTATATCGCCGACGTGACGCCGCCCGATCAGCGCGCGCGCTATTTCGGCCTGCTCGGCGCGATGTTCGGCTTCGGCTTCGTGCTCGGCCCGGTGCTTGGCGGCATTCTTGGCCATCTCTGGATCCGCCTGCCGTTCCTGGTCGCGGCGGGGCTGATCGGTTGCAACGCGATGTATGGCCTGTTCGTGCTGCCGGAAAGCCTGCCACCCGAGCGCCGCGGCACTTTCGAATGGCGTCGCGCCAACCCGTTCGGCTCGCTGCTCAGGCTCGGAACGCGGCCGGCCACACTCCGCCTGAGCTTCGCCTGGTGCTGCACGTGGTTCGCCATCGGCGCGCAGCAATCCTGCTTCATCCTGTCCAATCAGATGCGCTTCGGCTGGAACACGCTCGATAACGGCCTGGCTCTGGCTGTTGGCGGCGTCGCCCAGGTGCTGGTGCAAGGGGTTCTGGTGCGACGCGTGATCGACCGGATCGGGCAGCGGCGCACGGCGCTGGCTGGTTACGGCTTCAGCGCCGCCGGGTACCTGATCTACAGCCTTGCCTCGCTGCCGTGGATCCTGCTGGCCGGCATCCCGGTGCTGGCCATGGGGGCGCTCGCCGGTCCGCCCGTGCAGGCGATGCTGTCGGTCGACTCCGGGGCAAAGCGGCAGGGCGAGATCCAGGGCGCGCTGGCCTCGCTACAGGGCCTGATGCTGGTCGTGGGTCCGCTGGTCATGGGCACGCTGTTCGCGCAAATGACCCGGCCGGACCGGAAGCTGCACTTCCTGGGCCACTTCCCGGGCGCGCCCTTCCTGCTGGCGGCGTTGGTCTGCCTGTCCGCGGCGACAGTCCTGCTCGGCCTGCCGAAACCAGGCGCGACAGAGCAGGCGGCGTGAGCCGGCGTGTCCGGCTTGCCGTAAGCAGGCACTCGGGCTAGCTGACCGCACGCGAAGGCATGGTGGAGACGCAACATGGCGGCAGAGAGTGGCCGGAAGCCGCGTTACGGCGGCGAGACCCTGCTGCGGGCGCTGCGCCTGGCGTTCTGGACCGTGGCGCACTTCGTGTTCTACTTCCTGCAGCAACTCGCCGAGCTGATCGCGCCGCTGCTGCTCGCCCTCGGTCTGGGCTGGTGGGCGCTGCCCAGGCTAGTTGACGCGATCACCGCCCGTGAGGCCAACGCCGACCAGCAGACGCACGATATCCTCAACACCATCGCCAGCGGCATTCCGCACGGACTCACCATCGGCACCCACTGGATCACTCCCGGCGGATTGATCACCGGAGGACTGGCGCTGATGGCGGTGGCTTCCGTTGGCGCCACGCTGTCGGCCCTCGCCGCGCGGGAGATGTAGCCGCCCTCAGCGTTCCGGTCGCGCCACTCCGAGCGCCACGTAGAGCCTGGCCGAGGGTGGCCAGCCATGCATGATCGCGCCGCTCCAATGCGCAGCCCCGGCCAGCAATCCCGCCAGCAGCAGCACGCTTGCGGCCCAGCCGATCTCCCAGCCGATCTCCCAGACGGGCGCATCGGCGTGCCGCGCCACCGACTGAGCCGGCTGGATCGGCGGCGGCGCACGCACGGCGGATGGCCGCAGCACCACGCTCGCCGCCCGCACCGCGGCAATCGGCGGCGGCTCGCTGGTGGCGCCCACTTGCCAGTGCAGATCGCAGCGCGCGCAGCAGACGGCGCGGCCGGGCCGTAGGTGCACCGTCGCCACATCATAGGCCGCGCCGCAGCCGGGACAGTCGATGCGCATACGCTCTCCCTTCTCCGACGCCGTCCCGGATCGGCTAGGATGCAGCCCCCAACCGTGGGACGGGATGATGATCCGCTTGCAGGATATACAACTCCGTATCGGAAACGGATCATTATCGCCGATCGTGCTGCGCGACATCAGTTTTTCCGTGCCGCAGGGCGGTTTCCGCTGGCTTCTCGGAGCGTCGGGCGCCGGCAAGTCGAGCCTGCTCCGCGTGCTGGCGCTCTCGGCGCGGCCTTCCGCGGGACGGATGGAGCTGCTCGGAATGAAGGTGCGGCCGCGACGGCGACGCGAGCTGACCCGGCTGCGACGGCGCATGGGCGTGGTGCACCAGGATTTCCGCCTGTTGCCGGAACTGAGCGTGTTCGACAACGTGGCCCTGCCGATGCGCCTGGCTGGGCTTGGCGACGGACGCATACGCACCGATGCCGTCGAAATGCTTGGCTGGCTCGGTCTTGGCCGCAAACTCGAAGCAAAGCCGGGCGAGCTCTCCGGCGGCGAGCAGCAGCGCGTGGCGATCGCCCGCGCGGTCGTGCTGCGGCCACCGTTGCTGCTGGCCGATGAGCCGACCGGCTCGCTCGATTCCGCGCAAGCGGCGCGTCTGATGGACCTGCTGCTCGAACTCAATCAGCTCGGCTCGACCGTGATCGTCGCCACCCATAACGACCAGCTCGTCGGCCGCTTCAATGCTCCGTCGCTGCGCCTCGAGCGGGGCCGGATCGCGGACCCTGGCGCATGACCACGGAACCGCCCGGTCCGGCCAGCGATGGGCTGGGGCTCAGGAAGGCGATGCCCGAGCGGATGCTGCCCTGCCTGGTCGCGGCGATGGCGTTCCTCGCCGCCATCGCGCTTGCCGGGGCGGTCGGCGCGCACCTGCTGGCGCGGCGCTGGAGCATCGGCGCCGGCGCGATGCTGACCGTGCAGGTGCCGGACCCCGACGCCGCGAGCGCGCATGGCCCCCGGACCACGCGGATCGAGGCCGTGCAGGCGCTGCTCGCGCGCACGCCCGAGCTTGCCGCCATGCGCCGACTCGACGAGGCCGAGCTGCGCCGGCTGCTGCACCCCTGGCTGGGCGACGCCAGCGACCTGCCGCTGCCGCTGCCGACAGTGGTTCAGCTTCGCCTGCGTGCCGCCGCGGCGCCGCCGGCGCTTGCCCAGACGCTGGCAGGCGTCGCTCCCGGCACGCAGGTCGAGGACAGCGCCGTCTGGAACCGCCGCCTGTTGGCTTTCGCCGCGAGCCTGCAAGCCTGCGCCGGGATGTCGCTGCTGATCGTGGCTGTTGTCGCTGGTTGCGTGGTGGCACTGGCGACACGGGCCGGCATCGCCACGCGCCGCCACGCCATCGAGATCATCCACGGGCTCGGCGCCAGCGACGGCTATATTGCCGGCCGGTTCGCTGAGCGGGCTGGCGCCCTCGCCCTGATCGGCGGCGCCATCGGCGCGGCGCTGGCGCTGCCTCTGCTGGGCAGTCTGTCGCATTTGGCCGGGCCGTTCGTCTCCGCGCACGTGGCGCTTTCCGGCCCGCCTGATGCCTGGCCGGGCGCGGTGCTCGCCAGCATGCTGCCCGACGCGCTGCCGTGGCCGTTGCTGGCGGCACTCCCGGCCTTGCCCCTGGCGGCCGGCCTGATCGGCTGGCTGACCGCGCAGGGAACAGTGCGGGTCTGGCTGCGTCGGCTGCCGTGAGCGCCGCGAACCGGCGGGCATTGCGCGGCGCCGCCGTGGTGGTCCTTGTCCTGTCGCTCGCCTGGAGCGCCGGCTTCTGGCATTTCGCCCGCCGCGCCTCGCAACTGTCCGGACCGCCGCCGCATGGCGACGGCATTGTCGTGCTCACCGGGGGCGCCAACCGCATCGAGGCGGCAATCATGTTGCTCGCGCAGCATCGCGCACCCGGATTGCTGATTTCCGGAGTGCGGCCCGACCTTGATCTGGCGCATCTGCTGCGGGCGGCCGGGCTGCGGCTGGCGCCGGGCCTGGCCAGTCGAATCGTGCTCGGACACGCCGCCACCAGCACCGCGGAAAACGCCATCGAGACCGCGGCATGGGCGAACGCCCACGATCTGCACCGATTGATCGTGGTCACGGCAGGCTACCATATGCAGCGCGCCCTCGCGGATATCCGCATGGCATTGCCGAACGCGACGCTGCTCCCCTATCCGGTGGTGCCGCCGGCACTCGCCCGTCCGCGATCATTCGCCACGCTGCGGCTGCTGTGCGTGCAATACGACAAGTGGCTGCTGGTGGCATCCGGCCTGACCGAGGCCCAGCCCTCGATCCGACGATGAGGAAACTCGCATGACCCTGCTGCGTGCCGGGCTGTTCAACCTGTATTTCGGTGTGCTCACACTGGTGATGGGCATCGGCGCGTTGTGGGTCCGCTGGTTCGCGAGGCCGCAAGCGCTCGCCTATGCCAAGCTGTGGTGTCGGCTGGCGATCCGCGGCTTTCGCGCGATCTGCGGCGTCCATGTCGAGCTCAGCGGCATCGAGCATCTGCCGCCGGGGCCGGTGCTGATCGCCTCGCAACATCAATCCGCGTTCGATACGCTGGTCTGGCTCACGCTGGTCGACCGTCCCGCCTATGTGATGAAGCGTGAGCTGACCCGCCTGCCGCTGGTTGGTCCGATGCTGTTGCTGGCCGGAATGATCCCGGTCGATCGTGAGGCGGGCGGCAAGGCATTGCGCGGGCTGCTGCGGCAGGGCGACCAAGCCGTCGCCGATGGCAGGCAGATCGTGATCTTTCCCGAGGGCACCCGGGCTGCCACCGGAGAGATCGTGTCGCTGCAGCCGGGAGTGGTGGCACTTGCGGGTCACACCGGGCTGCCGGTGGTTCCGGTGGCCACGGATTCCGGGCGTTGCTGGCCGCGTCGCGCCTTCATCAAACGGCCCGGCACCATCCATATCGCGATCAGCCCGCCGATCAGTCGAGAGCAGGCAAGCCGGCTTCCGCGCACGGCGCTGCTGGACGCGATCCGCGCCGAATGGAGCCGCCAGGAGGCGTTGCTCGCGGCAGCCGGCACGCCAGCGGCGCGGGACAACCCTGTGGAAAAGTCTGTGGGCAGCCTGTCGTCCGGGATGTGAGACACGTGCCTGACCAGCTTTGCGAAGGCGCCCGCATCACGGTCGGCACGCGCAGCCGCTCTCGTCATGCCCGCGCGGGATTCGTGGTCATCGGCAAACTTGCAAGGCCAGGAAATGATCTTTTGATGCAATCCGGAGTGCGCCGAGCCGGCGCGCCGCCCGCTCGACCGTGTTTGCCGCCGGCGCGCCGCCATAGGTGAGCGGGGAAGCCGCGATGTGGATGAAATCGCGCCGGCATCGGCGCGCAGCATCGAGCGCCCCCGGAAACTTGCCGGGCTTCCCGCGCGCTACGAACTTCAAACACCAATATCGTCCGTAAGAGACCCTCCTCGAGGAAATGCGATGATCAACCCGGTGCAGCAGAACGCCTCACTCTCCCGCAATGCGATGGCCTACGTCCTGGCTGGAGGACGCGGCAGCCGGTTAATGGAAATGACCGATCGTCGGGCCAAGCCCGCGGTCTATTTCGGCGGCAAATCGCGGATCATCGACTTTGCGCTGAGCAACGCGATGAACTCCGGCATCCGCCACATCGGCGTCGCCACTCAGTACAAGGCGCACAGCCTGATCCGGCATATGCAGCGCGGCTGGAATTTCTTCCGTCCTGAACGCAACGAGAGCTTTGACATCCTGCCGGCAAGCCAGCGCGTCTCCGAACACGCCTGGTATGCCGGCACCGCGGACGCGGTGTTTCAGAACCTGGACATCATCGAGAGCTATGGGCCGCGCTACATCGTTCTGCTTGCCGGCGATCACGTCTATAAGCAGGACTACGAGGTCATGTTGCAGCAGCATGTGCAAACCGAGGCCGACGTGACCGTCGGCTGCATTGCCGTGCCGCGATTGCAGGCCACCGCCTTCGGCGTCATGCACGTCGATGAAGACGACCGCGTCGTCTCGTTCCTTGAGAAGCCCGCTGACCCGCCCGCGATCCCTGGCAACCCGGAGCAGGCCCTGGCCAGCATGGGCATCTACGTGTTCGAGACGCGCTTCCTGGTCGATCAGCTCAGGCGCGACGCGGAAGACCCGGACAGCAGCCACGATTTCGGCAAGAACATCATCCCGCACATCGTCAAGCACGGCAAAGCCATCGCCCATCAGTTCCGCCACTCCTGCGTGCGGTCGTCGCACGATGCGGAGATCTACTGGCGCGACGTCGGCACCGTCGATGCCTACTGGGAAGCCAATATCGATCTCACCGATCCGGTTCCGGGCCTTGATCTCTATGACCGCGACTGGCCGATCTGGACCTATGGCGAGATCACGCCGCCGGCGAAATTCGTCCATAACGACCAGGGCCGGCGCGGGCAGTCCACGGATTCGCTGATCTCCGGCGGCTGCATCATCAGCGGCAGCCGGGTCAACCGCTCCCTGCTGTTCACCGGTGTGCACGTGCATTCCTTCTGCGAGGTCGACCGGGCGGTGGTGCTGCCCTATGTCAGCATCGGCCGCCATGCGCGGCTCAAGGACGTCGTCATCGACAGCCGCGTGCATATTCCGGAGGGACTTGTCGTCGGCGAGGATCCGGAGCTCGACGCCGCCCGCTTCCGCCGCACCGAAAATGGCATCTGCCTGATCACCAAGCCGATGATCGACCGGCTTTCGCTGTGATGGCCACGCTGCGCAAGGTAGCGCTGTTCAGCAAGGAATATCCGCCGAGCATCTATGGCGGAGCCGGCGTGCATGTCGAGTACCTCGCCAAGGCGCTGGCGCGACACATCGCCGTCGAGGTGCGCTGCTTCGGCGACCAGAACAGCGACACCGGCCGGTTGCGCGTACGCGGCTACCCGCAGTGGGAGGAGACCAAGGTCGGCACCGATCCGCGGTTTGTCGGCGCCGTCGACGCCTTCGCCCGCTCCCTGGCCATGGCCAAGGACACGCTCGACGCCGACCTCGTGCATTGCCACACCTGGTACGCCGACATGGGCGGGGTGCTGGCGAGCCAGCTCTGGGACATTCCCAGCGTCCTGACCATCCACTCGCTGGAGCCGTTGCGGCCATGGAAGGTCGAGCAGCTTGGCCGCGCCTGGCATCTCAGCGCCTGGATGGAACGTACCGCCATCGAACAGGCACGCGCGGTGATTGCCGTCTCGCGCGAGACACGCGAGGATGTGTTGCGCCTGTTCAACGTGCCGCCCGAACGCGTGCATGTCATCCATAACGGCATCGATCCGGAGGAGTATCGGCCAAGCCGCGACACCGACGTGCTGACCCGGTTCGGCATCGACCCGGGCCGGCCCTACGTCCTGTTCGTGGGCAGGATCACCCGGCAGAAAGGCATCATCCATCTTGTCAACGCGATCCCCGACATCGATCCGGCCGTCCAGGTGGTGCTGTGCGCGGGGGCGCCCGACACACCGGAAATCGGCCGGGAAATGGAGGCAGGCGTCGCCCGTGCCGCGGCTGGCCGTGTCGGCGTCATCTGGATAAGCGAGATGCTGCCGCGGCCGGCGACGATCCAGCTCTACACGCACGCGGCGGTGTTCTGCTGCCCGTCGGTGTATGAGCCGTTCGGCATCATCAACCTTGAGGCGATGGCCTGCGAGACCGCGGTGGTCGCCTCCAAGGTGGGCGGCATCCCGGAAGTGGTGCTGCCGGAGCAGACCGGCCTGCTTGTCGATGCCGGGCTGGTGCCAGGCGCCTTCGAGCCGGCGGAGCCAGCCGCCTTTTCGCGGGCGCTCGCCGCCGCGATCAACCGGCTCGCCGGCGACGAGGCGTTGCGCCGCCGGTTTGGCGCCGCCGGACGCGAGCGCGTGGTTGATCATTTCAGTTGGGATAGGATCGCGCAGACCACGATCGCCTTGTATCAGTCGTTGCTGGATCACGACTGAACCCGCTGCGGAACTGTGCCACGCAGATCCGTTGATATTCCAAAACCGCAACGAGGAGTGCGCGACTGATGCAGCGCGTCCCAGCCCCGATACAAGCGGCGTCGCCGGGCCGGGGTCCCAACATCATCGCCTGTCCGGACTGCGCGGCCATCCAGGCGCTGCCGCCGATCAGGTCCGGCCTGCTGCGCTGCTGGCAGTGCCGCGGCACGCTCGAACATGCCTCCGGCCGCCCCCCCGGCGCCGCTCTGGCCTGCGCGCTCACCACGCTGATCCTGCTGATACCGGCCAACCTCCTGCTGCTGATCACGCTCTCCAAGGCCGGTTTCACCTCTCACGGTTATCTCTCGTCGGGCCTCGGCATCATCTGGAACCAGGGCTGGCCGCTCACCGCGATCATCGCGGGGTTGCTCGCCATCGTGTTTCCGTTCTTCCGTTTCGCCCTGCTGGCGGTTGCCCTGACCGCGGTGTTGCTGCGCTACCGGCGCCCCTGGGTGGGACCGCTGTTCCGGATCGCCGAGGGGCTCGATCTCTGGGCCATGCCGGACGTGTTCCTGATCGGCGTCGCAATCGGCTTCAGCCGTCTGCTCGAAATCGGCGGCGCCTCGATCGGCCCCGGCGGATGGTGCTTTCTTGGCGCGGCACTGATGGCGATGCTCACGCGCGGCACGCTGGAGCGGCGTCGTGTCTGGCGCATCATCGAGCCGGAGAATACCTCCCCGGGACCGGGCGCATTCGGCTGTCCAGCCTGCGGCCTGGTGGTTGCGGCCTCGTGCGACGGAGAGCGTTGCCGGCGCTGCGGCGTGCGTTTGCGCAGGCGTAATCCAGCCGGGCTGACCTCGGCACTCGCACTCACCATCGGCGGCGTGCTGCTGTATCCGGTCGCCAACATCTATCCGCTGAGCATACTGAAGTGGTTTGGCGGCACCTCGGCGCATACGCTGTTTTCCGCGGTGAGCAAGCTGCTCGGCGCCAATCTGTGGTTCCTCGCCGGCTGCGTCTTCACCACCAGCATCGCCATTCCATTCGTCAAGCTGATGGCGATCCTGTGGTTCTATGCATCAGTGCGCAGTCGCTCGACCCGGCACCTGGTGTTCAAGACACGATGCTTTCGCGTTGTCGATGAACTAGGCCGCTGGTCGACGATGGACGTGTTCACGGTGGTGGTTTACATGCCGCTGCTGCAATTCGGTCAGCTCGCCAGCGTCAAGATCGGCATCGGGCTGCCGGCGCTGCTCGGCGTCGTGATACTGACCATGCTGGCCTCTCGCGCGTTCGATCCGCGCCTGCTCTGGGATGCGGTGGAACCATCATGAACGACAATGCGCCGCGCAGCGCCGAAGAGAAGCATGGCTGGTTTCCGGGCTGGATCTGGGCGGTTCCGGTCGCCGCGGTCGGCATCGTGCTCTGGCTTGCGCTGAGGAGCTGGACGGAGGCCGGGCCTACCGTCGAGGTCGTCTTCCCGACCATCGCCAATCTGCGTGCCGGCGACACCAAGGTGAAGTTCCAGAGCTATGATGTCGGCACCGTCTCGGAGGCGCATATCGAGCCCGACCTCAAGCATATGCGCGTCAAGCTCAACCTCGACACCGACATGAAGAACCATCTCGGCAAAGGCACCGAGTTCTGGATCGCCGGCAAGAGCGCGAGTTTTTCGAGGCTGTCCGACATCAAGGCGCTGATCGAGGGCGCCTCGGTGGGAATGATACCGCATCCCGGCAAGCAGCAGGCGCATTATACCGGCCTCGCCCAGCCGCCGATCCTCGACTTCGGAGAAACCGGCTCGGCGGTGACGCTGCATTCGTCACAACTTGGCTCGATCCATCCCGGCACCCTGATCTATACGCTTGGGCAACAGGTGGGCAAGGTCGACCGCGTGCAGATGACCGGCGGCAACGGCTTCACCATCAGCGCCTTCGTCAATGCTCCCTACGACAAGCTGGTCTATGGGAACACGCGGTTCTGGCGGGCGGGACCGGTGCATATCGCCACTGGCGGCAGCGGCGTCAGCGTGCAGTTCCAGGGCATTTCCGCCTTGCTCGAAGGCGCCATCGATTTCGCCACGCCGGCAAGCGCGCCGCGTGGCCAGCCCGCGGCCACGGGGCAGGGCTTCACGCTGTACGGCAGCGAAGATGCGGCCGAGAACGCGCCGGATGGGCGCGACGTCGTCTATAGGGTGGTGTTCCACCATGCCAGCGGCGTGCCGCAGGCGGAGGCGCCGGTCACGCTGGTCGGCAAGCGGATCGGCTCCGTGGTCGATGCCAACCTGCTTTACGACCCGCAGACCGGATCCCTCTCGGTCGCGGCCAGGATCGCGCTCAAACCCGGACAGGTGGCGCTGACGAGCGGCGCCCGATGGCGCCAACCGCGGGCACAGATGGACGACATGCTGCGCCATTTGGTCGGACAGGGGCTTCGCGCAGAACTCACGTCCTCGCCGCCGGTTGTCGGCAGCGAGCAGATCGCCTTGAAGTTCGTCCCTGGGTCGGGCGGCACGCTCGGAAGCGGGCCGGTTCCGGAGATCCCCAGCCTCTCGGGCGGCAGCGGCGGCATTTCCGGCATCGAGTCGCAGGTGAATGACATCATGACCAAGGTCAACGAGATGCCGCTGCCGCAGATCGCCCAGAACCTGCAAGACATCTCCGGCTCGGTCGCCCATCTGGTCAGCTCGCCGGCGATGACCGCGACGCTCCGCCAGGTCGATCGCTCGACCGCCAACCTGCAACGGATCACCCTGGCCATGGACCACGACGTGCCGCCGGCGCTGGCGCAGTTGCGCAGCACCGTAGCCCAGGCGCAATCCTCGCTGGCCGCGGCGCAAGGCCTGCTTTCGGCGCGGGGAACCACCGCGAGCGCGCCGGGAAGTGCGGCACTGCCGCAGACCCTCTACGAGGTCACGCGTACCGCCCGCGCGCTTCGCGAACTGACCGATTTCCTCGACCAGCATCCCTCCGCCGTGCTGGTGGGGCGGGGTTCGGGCCAATGAGGACGCGGCAAGGCGCGGGAATGGTGGCGGCACTGTCGATGGTGCTGATCGAGGCCGCGTGCGGCAGCCGTCCGACGCAGTACTATCAACTGTCCGCCTCGCCTCCGAGCACGGCGCCGCAGGCCGGTTCGTCGTGCCTGCGCGCTCCGCTCTCCGTGCAGCGGGTGAGCTTGCCGGAGACGCTGGACCGGCTTTCGATCGTGCGCGCCAAGGGGCCGCACGAACTCGCCATCGCCGGCGAACAGCGCTGGGCGGCGCCGCTCGACGGCATGGTCCAGCAGGTGCTGGCACAGGATCTGCAAACACGCTTGCCGGCTGGCGCCGTGCTGTTGCCCGGAGAGCCCGCGCCGCCGTCGGGTGCTACGGCGCTCTCGGTCAGCATCGAGCGCTTCCTGCCTGACGCGGCCGGCCAGGTCGAGCTTCGCGCCGATTGGACGCTCACCAGCCCCGGCGGCGCGGTCTCTGGCGCGCGGCCGCAATCGCTGTCCACGACGGCGGGCACCACCACGGAGGACGCGGTCGCCGGAATGAGCCAGGCGCTCGGCCAGCTCGCCGGGCGGATCGCGGCATCCTTGAACGCGTGTTCGTGACGGCCGATGCCGGCTTATTCATCGCAAAGCTCCATGCCGCAAATCCTGCTCCAGATCGCGGTCGTCGCGGCCATCGTGCTGCTGGTCTGGCTGCTCGCCGACGTCGTGCTGCTCGTCTTCCTGGGTGTGCTGTTCGCCTGCATCCTGCATGGCATGGCGACATGGTTCGCGGCGCGCACCGGCCAGTCGAGAGGGCTGATGCTGGCGGTGGTCAGCATTGCCGCCCTGCTGGCGATCGCCGGCGCCGCCTACTGGATCGCGCCTAAACTCATCCACGAGGGACGCGACCTGGTCACGCGCGTCACCCAGGAGTGGCGCGCCCTGCAACAGGATCTCGGGCAGAACGCGAGCGGTGCCGCATCCGGCGGCGGCATGCAGACGGTGCGCGGCATGGCGGGAAAGCTGGCATCGCCGGTGGAGACGGTGCTCGGCTCCACCCTCACCGTCATCGCCGACATCGTCATCGTGATCATCACGGCGCTCTACCTGGCGGCGTCTCCCGACCTCTATGTGAGGGGCGTGCTGCACCTGGTGCCGGTCGGCAGGCGCGCGCGCGCGAATGAGGTCATGACGCGGATCGGCCATGTGCTGCGGCTCTGGTGCCTGGGCCAGCTCGTGGACATGATCACCGTGGGCGTGCTTGCCGCATCGGGTTTCCTGCTGGTCGGGGTGCCGGAACCTTGGGCTCTCGGCCTGCTTGCGGGACTGCTGACCTTCATCCCCTATTTTGGCGCGATCCTTGCCGGAGTGCCCGCGGTGCTGGTGGCGCTGACCATCAACTGGACACTGGCGCTGTGGGCGTTGGGCATCTGCGTCCTCTGCCACTGCGTCGAGGGCTATGTCGTGGCGCCGCTGGTGCAGCGGCGTCTGGTGCATCTGCCGCCGGCGCTCACGGTCGTCGCGATGACGATCTCGGGAACCTTGTTCGGCGTGCTCGGCGTGGCGCTCGGAACCCCGCTCGCCGCGGCCGCCCTGGTCGCGGTGCAGATGCTCTATGTCGAGGACACACTTGCCGATCACAGCATCGCGGACCAAGGCCGCAAGCGCGCCTCTGAGGTGCCATAAACCTATCGCCGCATTGCCAGCCGGAGCAATCCGTCGATCACCGCATCGACATCGTCGTTGGTGGTGCGGTGATTGACGATGGCGGCGCGTATGGCAAGCGCGCCCTGGATCCAGGTCGTCGACGGCACCGCGATGCCGGCCTCATGCAGATCCTTCACCAGCTCCGCGTTCAGCGCGTCGAGATCAGCATCCGGCCGACGCACCCGGAAGCAGACGATGTTGAGAGTGACCGGCGCCAGCAGTTCAAGCGAGGCTTCCCTTGAAATCCTGGCCGCCAGGTGGCGCGCCACGTCGCAGCACTCCTCCACCAGCCGGCCAATTCGTTCGGCGCCATAGGTCTTCAGCGTCATCCAGACCTTGAGCGCCCGGAAGCCGCGCGACAGGTCGGGACCGAGATCGGCCGGCCAGGGCGCATTGCCGGCGACGCCCCGGTCGGAGCCCGCAAGATAGGCGAGGTTCTGCGCGAAGGTTTCCACCTGCAGCGACGCATCACGGATCAGCACGCATCCCGCGTCGTACGGCACCTGGGCCCATTTATGGAAATCGAACGCCAGACTGTCGGCCTGCCCGATGCCGTCCAGCACCCCACGCAGGCGCGGCGAGAGTGCCGCGAGCGCGCCGAACGCGCCATCGACATGGAACCATAGCCCCTGGTCGCGGCAGAACGATGCCATCGCGCGAAGATCGTCCACCGCGCCGGTGTCCACCGAACCCACTGTCCCGACCACCAGGAAAGGCTGACGCCCGCGCGCGCGATCCCGCTGGACCGACTCCACGAGCGCCCCCAGGCTGATTCGGCCGTCCGGATCGCAGGCGACCTGGCGCAGCGCGTGGCTGCCAAGCCCCGCCATGTCGAAGGCGCGCGGCACGCAGCCATGCGCGTTGCCGCCGGCATAGCCGGTGAGCGCCAACGCGCCGACACCGTCGGTGCGCACCGCGGCGCCGGCCGCGTGCCGACGCGCGACCAGCACCGCGATCATGTTGGCCATCGACGAGCCGGTGACCAGCAGGCCGCCGCTGGTTTCTGGCATGCCGACCATCTCGGCCGCCCAGCGCACCACCTGCCGCTCGACCTCGATCGGCGCGTGATCACGGCCGCCGAGATTGGCGTTCATCGCGCCTGCCAGCAGCTCGGCCAACATGCCGATGGCGGTTCCCCCACCATGCACCCAGCCCATGAAGCGCGGGTGCGTGTTGCCGACGCCGAAGGGGGCGACCAGCCGCTGGAAGTCGGCATAGACCTGCTCGGGCGGGCTTCCCGCCGCCGGCAGCGGTGCGCGCAGCTCGTCGCGCAGCGTGTCCGGCATGCGCTGCCAGACCGGGGTCTCGCGCAAGCCTTCAAGCCGGTCGAACATGTCGTCGAGCATGGTATGGCCGAGCGCCCGCAGATCGCGCCAATCCTCTGGGTCCAGACCGGACATCACGCGCTCCACTCAGGCAAAATGGCGGCGTGCTTTGGCACGATTCGATTTCCAATGCACGCGGACGCGCGGCCACGCTATGCAGATACCATGTTCTTCGAAGGCTTCACGCTCGACGAGAGCGGTGCGGTGCGACTGCGCAGCGGCGGCGACGGACCGGCGCTGCTGCTGCTGCACGGCCAGCCGCAGACCCATGCCATGTGGCATGCGGCGGCGCCGCCGCTCCGCC
Source organism: uncultured Acetobacteraceae bacterium (assembly GCA_964246745.1). Taxonomy (GTDB): domain Bacteria; phylum Pseudomonadota; class Alphaproteobacteria; order Acetobacterales; family Acetobacteraceae; genus Lichenicoccus. The sequence goes on along the minus strand of CAXTRK010000001.1, from coordinate 132,227 downwards.
ACGGCCGCACGGTCATCTGTCCCGACCTGCCGCGCGAGAAAAGCGAGGCGGCGCTGGCCCACGACATGCTCGGCCTGATGACCGCTCTCGGCCACGCGCGCTTCGATGTCGCGGGGCATGATCTCGGCGGGCACGTCGCCTGCCGCATGGCGCTCGACGCGCCGGAGCGTGTGCGCCGGCTTGCCGTGCTCGAGATCGTGCCGGTGCTTGAGCATTGGAATCGCGCCGACATGGCCTACGCGCTCGGTAGCTATCCAAGCTGCTGGTTCGGCCAGCTCCATCCCAAGCCGGAGGCGCTGGTGACGCGCGCCCCCTCCGAATGGTTCCGTGCCGCGGAACCGGGCGGCGACGCCCACTTCTTTCATGCCGAAGCGGTGGCCGACTATCTTCGCGCCGATGCTGTGCTGAGCCAGCCTGACGCGGCGGCCGCCTCGGAGGCCAGCCGGGCGCGCACGCCGCATGGCGCCGAGCCCGGCCACCGGCTGCGCCTGAACTGTCCGACGCTGGTGCTCTGGGGCACGCGCGGCCGCATCGGCGGCTGGTATGACCCGCTGCGGCTGTGGCGCGACTGCGTCGACAACACGGTCTCGGGCGGCGCGGTGCCGGCGGGGCACTTCCTCGCCGAGGAAGCGCCGGTTGAAGTCGCCACCGCCCTGCGCGGCTTCTTCGACGAGACTGCCCGCTGATGCGGCGATGCTGGGCGGCGCTGGCATTCTCTGTGTTGGGGGCGCCAGCGCCGGCCGCCGAGACGACTCCCCTGCCCTATCTCGATCCGGCGCTGCTGAAGGGCGTCGCATCGCTGCTGCCGCCGCCTCCGGCGCCCGGCTCGGACGCGCAGCTCCTTGACGGCGCGATCTTTCTGCGCACCCGCTCGATCCGCCAGAACGACCCCGCCCGTTGGGACGAATTGCGGCGCCAGACCCTGCTCGCTCCCGAGGCCATGCTGCAAAGCTTCGGCTGCGCGCTCGGCATCCCGCTCAAAGCAGCGACACCACCCGGTTTGGCCGCGCTATGGCGGCGCGCGGCGCCCGAAATCGAGCATCAGCTCGCCTTGGCGCAAAGCCGTTACCGCAGGCGGCGGCCGTTCCTGCATGTGCATCAGCCGATCTGCGTGCCCCGCTTCACCCGGCTTGATCGCAGCCCGTCCTATCCGTCGCGCGAAGCGGCGCTGGGCTGGAGCCTGGCGCTGATCCTCGCCGAAGTGGCGCCGGGGCGTGCCGGCACGATCCTCTCGCACGGGCGCGACATCGGCCAGAGCCGGGTTGCCTGCGGCGTGAACTGGCAGAGCGACGTGGCCGCGGGCGAGCTCGATGCCGCCGCCCTGGTCGCCGTGCTGCACGCGAGCCCCAGCTTTCGCGCCGACCTCGCGGCATCAGGTCGCGAGGTCGCAGCCTCCGGCAAGACCGGCTGCACGGTGGCAGGCGATCGTTAGCGGCACCCGGTCAGGCGCCGGCGACGCTCGCCACACACGGAAGCCGAGCAGGGCGAGTATGTCGGCCCGCTGCCGCTATTGAGCCTGAGGCGACCGTGCCACTCTATCAGCCGTCGTTTGACGACATAATACAAAGATCGATCCGACCTACAGGACAAAACCAGACCGCTTGGGTTTTAGCCTGGTAGCGTGCTAAGATCGTTCTATGCCAACGGTTCTCCGCATCGGCGGGCTGCGCTTCGTTGTGTATCCAAACGATCACCTGCCCGCCCATGTTTACGTCCTCGGACCGGGCTGGGTCGTCGTAGTGAACCTTCGAGGCCCGGAGGTCCGTGAGATCGTTGGTCCATGCGCGCAGCGCGATGCCCGGCGAGTGCTGGATTTGGCCGCCGAACACCGCGCGGCCCTATTGGATGCCTGGAGGCGGTTCCATGGTTGAGTTGACGGACGAACAGTTTGAGACAGCCAAGAGTCGCGGCGAGGCGCGCCTATGCGGGCCGCGCGCAGTCGCCGCGCGTTATGACGCTGGCCGTGGGCGCGTTGTCATCGCCCTGTCCACGGGCGTGGAACTCGGGCTGGCACCGCGTGACGTGGAGGGCTTGGCGGGAGCCTCGGCCGAGGATCTTCGAGTAGTGCAGGTGGACGGAATGGGGCTTGGGGTTCACTTTCCCCGGCTTGACGCCGATCTCTACGTGCCGGCGCTGCTGGAAGGCGTACTTGGCTCCCGGCACTGGATGGCGGCACGACTCGGCGCTGCGGGCGGGCAGGCGCGCACCGCCGCCAAAGCCGCGGCGGCACGTGAGAACGGGCGGCGGGGTGGCCGACCGCCCAGGACGGCCGCAGGCGGCAGCCGGGAGACGCGGTGACAAAGAAGGTTTAGAGGCATCCGCTAATGCCTCAGAGACCATCGGCCTGCGTGACCAGCTTCACCCGGCTTGATCGCAGCCCGTCCTACCCGTCGCGCGAAGCGGCACCGGACCGCGCCGGCGCGATCCTCTCGCACGGACGCGATATCGGCCAGAGCCGGGTTGCCTGCGGCGTGAACTGGCAAAGCAACGTGGCCGCGGGCGAACTCGATGCCGCGGCCCTGGTCGCCGTGCTGCACGCGAGCCCCAGTTTTCGCGCCGACCTCGCGGCATCTGCTCGCGAGATCGCGGCCTCCGGCAAGACCGGCTGCACGGTGGCAGGCGATCGTTAGAAACATAACAACTAAAACGCGGCCCTTGCGTCAGGCGGTTTATCAGGCACTTCGGAGTCACGTTCCGGGTCCAACGTTGTCAATATGTCCGCCGCTGCCGCAAGCGGGGTGTCCTCGTTCTCCTTGATTGCATCCAACACGGCTTGCGGATCGGCAGCCACTGACATCGCGGTCGCCACGTCGTCCACGCGATTTCTCAACGTGGGGCTGTCACGACGTATTTCTTCAAGTAGTGCGATGATCTTGGCTGATTTCTGTTCGCCCAAGATTGCTAGTTCCAGGGTGAGCTGCTCGCGATAACCTGCGAGCAGGTCTTCCCGCCGTTGGGTCGTTAGAATCAGGACTGCGACATAAAGCGCGAGCAGCGCCAGCAATCCCTGAAGCCATACGAATGGCGGCTCGTCCCATGGCACGAAGCCTGCGCGAGACGCCATCAGGTTAGCTGCCACCCAGAAGACAATCATCACGGTCAGAGCTGCGACAAACTGCGGCCGGCCGATCCAGGCGGTGAGGCGATCAACCAGCCTTTGCAGCGTGCCGGCCTCGTTGCGGTGATCGGCCTGAAGCCGGGCGATTGCCTGTACAGTTTCTTCAATGTGGGCAGGCAATATGGGGGTTTCTTCGACCATGCTACACTATGGGCTCAATGTTCCTGATTTCGGGAAACCTAATGAGCTCGAGCGACATAAATCCAGGAGTCTATCTCCAAAGCCGGCGGCCGGCTACTGTTGAACCTGTTCGCATCTCTCGCCCAGTCGAGCGACACCTGATCCAGGCACGCACGCGCCGCCCTACAACACGCCGCACCCGCGACCTGCCAACGCCGGGCGGGCTTCGATTACGCCCGCTTCCAGGCACATTTCAAGCGGCCAACCTTGATCGCGAACCTCAGCGCAGCCCTTCGCAGAACGACGCCATGCGCGCGCAGGCCTCGCGCAGGTCGTCGTCGCCAGCGGCGACGCTGAGACGCAGATAGGGGCTCATCCCGAAGGCCGCGCCGTGCACGGTGGCCACATGCGCCTCTTCCAGCAAGGCGAGCGCGAAATCCTCGTCGGTCTCGATTGCCGCACCGCCCGCGCTGGTGCGGCCGAGACAGCCGGCTATCCCCGGATAGGCGTAGAACGCGCCGTGCGGCATCGCGCAGCTCACACCCGGCATCGCCTGCAGCGCCGCCACCACCATGTCGCGGCGGCGTCGATAGGTCTCGCGCATCACCGCCACCTGGCCCGCGTCGCTGGCGAGCGCCGCCGCCGCCGCCGCCTGGCTGATGCTGCTTGCCCCGGAGGTGGAATGGCTCTGCACCACAGCCATCGCCGCGATCAGCCTCGCCGGACCCGCGCCGAAGCCGATCCGCCATCCCGTCATCGCGTAGGTCTTTGATACGCCGCTCAGCGTCAGCACACGGTCGCGCAACTCCGGGGCAATCCGCGCGAGCGAGACATGCGGCGGCCCGTCATGCACCAGATGCTCGTAGATCTCGTCGGACAGCACCCAGACGTGCGGATGACGCGCCAATACCGACGCGAGCCCGCGCAAGCCGTCCGGCCCGCAGGTGGCGCCGGTCGGATTGTTCGGAAAGTTCAGGATCACCCAGCGCGTGCGGGGCGTGATCGCCGCCTCCAGCGCCTCTGGCGTGAGCGCGAAGCCGAGCGCTTCCGGGCATTGCGGATGCACCGTGCGGGCACCCAGCACCTGCGCGATCATCGGCGTGCTTGCCCAGTAGGGCGCCGGGATCACCACCTCGTCTCCGGGGTCGAGCGTGGCCATCAGCGCATTGAACAGGATCTGCTTGCCGCCATTGCCGATCATCACCTCGCTGTCGGCGAACTCAAGCCCGTTTTCGCGCGCGAACTTCCCGCGCACCGCCTGCTTCAAGGCGGCGGTGCCTTCGGTCGGAGGATATTTCGTCTGCCCGGCCAGGGCCGCTTCATGCGCCGCGAGAATGGCGGCCGGCGGCGTGTCCTCGTCCGGCTCGCCGATGGCAAGCGAAATGACCTGGTGTCCGGCGGCACGCAGCGCACGCGCACGCGCCGACATGCCGATGGTCGCCGGCGGCCGCAGCGACGCAAGGCGGCCGGCCAGCGGCGGCATGGTCAGGACAGGGCCGCGCAGAAGCGCTGGATGCGCGCGCAGGCCTCCCTGAGGCTCGCATTGTCGGTGGCGTAGCTGACCCGGAAATGGCCCGGGAAGACGAACGCGCTGCCGTGCACGGCGGCCACTCCCGCTTCCTCGAGCAGGGCCACCACAAAACTCTCGTCATCCGTGATGAGGGCGCCGCCGGCGCTGGTCTTGCCGATGCAGCCACGCATCGAGGGATACACGTAGAAGGCGCCCTCCGGCTTGTGGCAGGTAAGGCCTGGCGCCTCGCCCAGCATGCGCACGACGAGGTCGCGCCGCTCCTGGTAGGCCGCCACCATCCCGCGGATGAAATCCTGCGGCCCGGTCAATGCCTCCAACGCCGCCGCCTGGCTGATCGAGCTCGCGTTCGAGGTGGACTGGCTTTGCAGCGTGTCCATCGCCTTGATCAGGGCCGCTGGCGCGCCCGCGAAACCGATCCGCCAGCCAGTCATCGCATAGGCCTTCGAGCAGCCGTTCATGGTCACGGTGCGGTCGCGCAGACGCGGCTCGACCTGCACGATGGTTGCCGCCTCGAAACCGTCATAGACCAGCTTGTCATAGATATCGTCGGTGAAGATCCAGACATCCGGGTGATCGAGCAGCACGTCGCAGAGCGCCCGCAGCTCGGCCGCCGAATAGGCCGCCCCGGTCGGGTTGTTCGGGCTGTTGAGAAAGAACCACTTGGTCCGCGGCGTGATCGCCTCTGCCAGTTCCTCGGCGCGCAGCTTGAAGCCGGTGTTCGGGCCGCACGGGATGATCACCGGCGTGCCGCCTGCCAGCGCCACGATGTCCGGATAGGACACCCAGCATGGCGAGGGGATGATGACCTCGCAGCCCTGATCGAGCGTCGCCATCATCGCGTTGTAGATCACCTGCTTGCCGCCGGTGCAGACGATGATCTCTTCCGGACGGTAGTCGAGACCCGAATCCAGCCGGAACCGCTCGGCGACCGCGCGCTTCAGCGCAAGCGTGCCGGAAACGTCAGTGTATTTGGTCTGCCCGGCTTCGATGGCGCGGATTGCCGCCTGCTTGACGTTTTCCGGCGTGTCGAAATCGGGCTCCCCCGCGGACAGGCTGATGATGTCGCGCCCGGCCGCCTTGAGCGCCCGCGCCTTGGTGGAAATTGCGATGGTCTGGCTTGGGCTGATGGTTTTCAGGCGCGCGGCAATCAGGGACATGGTTCTCGACCAGGCAATGTGTGAAGGCGTGAGACGTGCCGCCCCTGCACGATGATCTAGAGCAGAACCGGACGCTGGAAAACAGGGCGCGTTAACCAGGCCTTCACCGCGCGCGGCCAAGATCAGCGCCTCCTTCCGGAGGGCACGTCATGAGGCGCCGCGGTCGCATCGCCGATCTTTCAATACGCGACAAGATCGTGCTCGCGTTTGTCCCCATCATCGCGGTGCTGCTCGCGACCAGCGTGCTCACCTTCCAAAAGCTTCGCGTCGCCGAGCATGCATCATTGTCGCGAAGCCATTCGGACGCGGTGATGTTCTCGGTGAACGACGCGCTGGTCGCCGTGGTGCAGCAGGAGAGCAGCCGGCGCGGATCGCTGCTCACCGGCGATCCGATCTACGTGGCCGATTTCCAACGCGGCGAGGCGGACTATGCGAAGGCGCTTGACCAGGCGAGATCGCTGACCTCGAATTGTCCGGCGCAGAGCGCCCGGCTGCGTGCGCTCGACGGCTTCGTCACTGCCTGGCGCCGCGAGGCGGCGCTCGCCAATCCTGGCAAGGAAGCGATGATCAAAATTCATTCCGAGGTCGCAGCCCTGCGTGCCGCGGAGCAGGTCAGGCTGTCGGGATGGGTCGCCGCCGAGGCGTCCGCCGCCCGCAGCACGGTCCTGGTGGTCTGCGGCGGCGCAGGCGTATCGCTGCTTGCCGCCATCCTGGTCGGCGTGGCGCTGAGTCGATTGATCGGCCGTCCGCTGCGCGAGATGACCGATGCCATGGGGCAGCTTGCAGCCCACGACCTCGACACCGCGATCCCCCGCATCGGCAGACGCGACGAGGTCGGCGACATGGCCGCGGCGTTGCAGGTCTTCAAGGACAACATGATCCTGGCGGAGACGCTTGCCGCCGAGCAGGACGCGCAGCGCGCCAACAGCGAGCGGCGGGCGCTCCGGCTGGACGGCTTGGTGCGCGGCTTCGAGGCCAAGGTCGCGGTGATGGCTCGAATTCTTTCGGCCGGCTCGACCGACCTGAGATCGACCGCGCACTCTCTGAGCGGTACCGCCGAGGAAGCCAACCGCAAGGCCAGCACGGTCGGCGCCTCGGCGGAGGCAGCAAGCATGGGTGTGCAGACCGTCGCGGCGGCGGCCGAGGAGCTGTCGGTGTCGATCAGCGAAATCGGCCACCAGGTGGCGCAATCCGCGCGTGTGGCGGGCCGCGCGGTCGCGGACGCGCAACGCACCGATGCGATCGTGCGCGCGCTCGCCGAAGCGGCCAACCGGATCGGCCACGTCGTCAGCCTGATCAGCGATATCGCCGGACAGACCAATCTGCTGGCGCTGAATGCCACCATCGAGGCGGCACGCGCCGGCGACGCCGGCAAGGGTTTCACCGTGGTGGCCTCCGAAGTGAAGAACCTGGCCAGCCAGACCGCCAAGGCCACAGGCGAGATCGCCGCCCAGGTCAGCCAGATTCAGGCCGCGACACGCGAGGCGGTGGAGGCGATACGCAGCATCACCGCCACGATCCAGGAAGTCAGCGTCATCGCCACCACCATTGCCGCCGCGGTCGAGCAGCAGGGCGCCGCCACCGCCGAGATCGCGCGCAACGTCCAGCAGACCGCGCGCGCGACCCATGACGTGACGCTGAACATCGACGGCGTCAGTCACGCCGCCAACGACACCGGAGCCGCCGCAAGCCAGGTGCTGGGCGCCGCCTCAGACCTCTCGCAGCAGGCGGAACTGCTCGACCGCGAGGTCAACAGCTTCGTCGCTGACGTCAAGGCTGCCTGACCGATGCGGTGCGTCAGCCGATCGCGAACAGGTTGTAGCCCCAGCCAGGCAGGTCGACATACAAGCCTTCGCTGGCCATCATGGTGCCGTCGCGGGCGTAATGTTCGGGGCCGAGCCGATCGGAGAGTGCGACCAGCCGGCCACGCAAGGCCGGATGATCAAGCCGAACCCGGCACTGGCCGCGATCGGCGCGATAGTTCGCGACCACGAGAAGTCTCGGGCCGTCGTCCGACCAGCATGCCGCGATGAAAGCCTCGTGGCTTGGATTTCCCTCCGAGGCCGCCGACGCGGTCAGCGGCGCGAAGCTGCCCTGCCGCAGCACGGGATCGCGCAGCGCCGCCAACAAGTCGGTGTAGAACGCCTCGATGGCGGCATCGACCTCCTCGACCGGCCCGCGGTCAAGATGGATCGGGATGTGCACGCGGGCACCTTCGATCTGGCCCTGGTGCAGGAAGCGGAGCCCGGGCGCGCAGAAGCAGAGCACCGCGGCGGCCTGGTGCCGTGGCAGATCAAAGCTTTCGGCCGCCCGTGGCTCGTCGTGATTTTCCAGGAAGCGGGCGAGCGGTGCTTGCGCATCCTCCGGCTGCGACAGCATCGCGCGCGCTCGCGGCGCATCGCCCGAGCGGAGCGCGTCATACAGACCCTTGTCGTAGGCCCAGTCGAAGCCCTGGTCGAGCAGCACCGTCTCCAGGCCCCAATACACCTCCGCCAGCAGGCGGAATTCCGTATGGGCCCGACGCACGCCACGGATCGCATCAGGCCAGAAGGGCGCCACGCCACGGCCCTCCAGATGACCGCTCCAGCATCGTTCGAACACTTCGGGCAGCAGCAGCATGGCCATGTCGCAGCGCACGCCGTCGCAGCGCTCGGCGATCTCGCACAACGCCGCGCGCATCGCCGATTGGGTGGCGGGATTGCTGTAGTCGAGCTGGACGGTATCGGGCCAGCCCGGAAAATAGGGGTCGCGGCCGTGCGCCAGCACCAGATCTCCCCGGGTGGTCGCCACCCGTATCCAGTTCTCCGGCTCGGCTGCGAGCAACGCTTCCGAGCCTCGCACGAACAAGGCTGGCCGCTCCTCAACCCACGGGTGATCTGGCGCCAGATGATTGGGCACGAAGTCGAGCATCAGGCGCAATCCGGCGGCATTGGCGCGCGTGCGCAGTCGCGCGAGCGCCGCGTCGCCGCCCAGGCTGGCGTCGGTGGACCAGGCCGAGACCGCGAACGGCGAGCCGATGATATCGTCGTCCGTGAGATCGGGCAGCGCCTCGCCAAAGCCCCGCCGCCAGGCAGTCCGCGTGCGTGAGATCAGCCTGCCTGCTTGCCCGGTCTGCCAAACGCCGAGGAACCAGATCCAGTCGAAGCCAAGCGTTCTGACCGCCTGCAACGCCTCGTCGGAAATGTCGTCGAGGCTTGCCGGCCGACCCAAGGCGCGTCGTATGCGACCCAGCAGGACACGGGTATTGATCTGGTAGAGCAGAGGGTTCGCCGCCTCGCGCGTCAAGGACATGAGCCATCTCACCAGAGGTTCAGTCAAAACCGGCCGCGGCACGAACACTCCGCGCTGTCATGCCGCTCTCGCGCAGCGCGCCCAAGGTTTGGCCATGGTCGCGTTTGGCAAGCCGCCGCCCGTCGGCGCCCAGCACCAGATGATGATGCGCGTAAGCCGGCGCCGTCCAGCCCAGCAAGTCCTGCAACAAGCGGTGCAGATCAGCGGCCGGACGCAGATCGACGCCGCGCGTGACCAGACTGACCTGTTGCGCCCAGTCGTCGTGCGTGGCGCAGAGATGATAGCTGCCCGGAAAGTCCCGTCGGCCAAGCACCACATCGCCGAAACGCTCCGGACGGCAGACGCGCCACCGGTCGTCCGCCGCCTGGTCGGCTTGCTCGAGACGCAGCGTGCGGCCGCCCAGTCGCGCACACGCGGCCTGCATGTCGAGCCGCCACGCAAGCGGCTCGCCTGCGGCGATACGCTCACGCCGAACGCCGGGATCGAGCCTGCGGCAGGTGCCTGGATAGAGCGGCGCCCCATCGGGCGCTTGATGCGGGGCGCTGCTCGATTGTGTCACTTCGCGCAGGATGTCCGACCGGCTGCAGAAGCACGGATACACCAGCCCGGCCTCGGCCAGACGATCGAGCACGGCGCGGTATTCATCCCGGTGCTGCGACTGCACGCGTACCGGCCCGTCCCAATCGATGCCAAGCCAGCCCAGATCACGCAGGATCGCCGCCCTGAACTCTGGCGTGCAGCGCGCGGCGTCAAGATCCTCGATTCGCAGCAGGAACCGGCCCCGGCACCCTCTCGCCAGGGTCCAGGCGGTCAGCGCCGACACCGCGTGTCCCAGGTGCAGCAGCCCGGTCGGACTCGGCGCGAACCGGGTCGTCACCGGGTTGGAAATCGAGTTTTCTGATAACATCATGACAAGCAAATCCAGGGTGCTTGCAGTGTTTTGGAGCCTCTGCGATACACGTATAGGTTCTAGACGGCACAGCGTGGCTGGCGTTTCGTTCGACGTGCCAGACACAAGATCGCCGTCCGCGAGAGGATGGGTTTTTGCCTGACGGCGGACAGCATTTCCCGGCTTTGGTCCTGAACGCGGATTTCCGCCCCCTGTCGTACTTCCCGCTGTCAATCTGGTCGTGGCAGGACGCGGTCAAGGCGGTCTTCCTCGACCGGGTGTCGGTTTTGAGCGAATACGACGCCGTCGTGCACTCGCCGAGCACGGAGTTCCGGCTGCCGAGCGTGATTGCGCTCAAGGACTACATCCCCGCGGCGCGGCGCCCGGCCTTCACGCGTTTCAACGTGTTCCTGCGCGACAATTTTGCTTGCCAGTATTGCCTGGATCGGCTGCCGACTCACGATCTGACCTTTGACCATGTGGTGCCTAGAAGCCGCGGCGGCCGCACCACCTGGGAAAATGTCGTCACCGCCTGCGGGAGCTGCAACCTGCTCAAAGGCTCGCGGCTGCCACGCGAATGTCGAATGCATCCGCGCAAGATGCCGGCCCAGCCAACCACCTGGGAGCTGCAGGAGAACGGCCGCGCCTTTCCGCCGAACTACCTGCATGAGAGCTGGCGTGACTATCTCTACTGGGACAGCGAGCTCGAGAACTGAGCGCCGCTACCGAGACGCGTTGAGGCTGCCCTGGCTGGTCAGGAAGTCGATCAGCTTTGCCGACTTGCCGCTCGCCTCGACCAGACGCGGCAGCACCTGACGCAGCATGTCGAACTCGTCGCGGGAAAGCGTGCCGAAGATGGTATCGTTGCTGGGCCGCTGGACACGATTGACCGACTCCAGCAGATCGCGTGCACGCGGCGTCACGTTCAGCAGAACCCGCCTGCGGTCGACCGTGTTGGGCCGCTTGCGCACCAGCCCTGCTTCGACCAGCTTGTTCACCTCGATGGTGACGAAGGCGCCGCTCAGACCAAGAGTGTCCGCCACCTGGATGATGCCGAATCCGTCCTGACCCTGGTTCTGGGCTATGGTCAGCAACATCGTATATTGCTGTGCGCTCAGTCCGACAGAGGCAGCGACCCGGCCGCGGTTATCGTGCATCCTCGCGGCAAATGCCATCAGGTCGTGGACCATCTGTCGGAAGGCAAGATCAGAGCCATTCACGATCAGCTCCGGTTTGGAGACCGTCAGCGCACGCGAGTCCCGCTTTCGCGCCGGCGCATCCAAATGTGGAATCTTCATTGTTCGTTTCAGATTTATGTACAGTTTGGACCTATATAGAGCCTGGGTTCGACCGACAAGGCACCGAGGTCTTTTTTTTGAGATGTCGTCGAGGGCGGGAGCGGAACGCCACCATGTTCGTGGTTTATGCCATGCTCGCCTATCTCGCCGTGTCGATCGTCGTCGCCGCCGTGGTGCTGCGGCGGACTGGGCAGCGCCGGCGCGTCGGCACGGCGGGCGCTGACCGGGCCTGCGAGGCGCACCTGCTGCACCGGGTCAGCCTGCGCGGGCATACGCTGCGCTTCTATCGCTCACCGCTGATCGGCCCGGATTTCCCCTGGACCGTCTTGCGCGACCTGTTTGAGGTCGCGACAGGGGGCGCCAGCTATAATGTCAGCGCCGAATGGATCTACGCCAACAATCCGAATCTGGCTCAGGTCATCCGCACCACCGACGGTCCCGAACTGCTGCTGTCGCATTGGGCAGCGCTCGAGTTGGCCGCCTCGCTCATCCCCGAGACGCAGGAGCGCGGACGTCTGCTCGCGGATTTCCGCGAGTCGATGGCCGAGGCGTACGTGCTGCAATGGGCGGGGCTATCGCGCGAGGAGTTCCTGACGCTGTGCAACGCCGCCAACCGCCGCCCGCGATGATGCGCGGAGCCTCAAAGAGCAACGATCCGCCCCTCCCGCAGGGTGACGATCCGGTCCATGCGACGCGCCAGGTCGATGTTGTGCGTCGCGATCAGGGCGGCCAGGCTCTCTCCGCGCGCGGCCTGCAGCAACTCCGCGAACACGGCGTCGGAAGTGGCGGCGTCAAGATTGCCGGTAGGCTCGTCGGCGAGCAGCACACGCGGCTGATTGGCGAGCGCGCGCGCGATCGCCACCCGCTGCTGCTCGCCGCCGGACAGCTTGCCCGGCAGATGGTGCAGGCGGTGCGACAAGCCGAAGCGCCCAAGCAGCATCTCCGCGCGCGCCCGCGCCGGCCCGCGCGCGACGCCCCCGATCATCTGCGGCAGCGCCACGTTCTCGCGCGCGGTAAACTCCGCCAGCAGGTGATGGAACTGGTAGACGAACCCGATCGCGACGCGCCTGATTGCCGTGCGCTCGGCGTCGGCGAGCTTGCCCGCGTCGCGCCCGTCGATCAGCACGGCGCCGTCCTGCGGCCGCTCCAGCAGCCCGGCGAGGTGCAGCAGGGTCGATTTGCCGGTGCCGGACGGGGCCATCAAGGCGACGATCTCGCCCGACTGCAGCGAGAGCGCCGCGCCACGCAGCACCTCGAGCCGCCCCTCGCCGCTCCGGTAGCCGTGACGCACGTCCCGCAAAGCCAGTGGCGGCGCTGCCTCACTCATGGCGCAGCGCCTCGACCGGATCGGTGCGCGCGGCGCGCCAGGACGGGTAGAGCGTCGCCAGCAGCGAGAGCGCCAGCGCCATCACGATCACCTGGGTCACTTCCGGCCATTCAAGCTTCGCCGGCAGGTGTTCGAGGTAATACACTTCCGGATTGAACAGGTCGGTACCGGTAAGCCGCTGCAGCCATTGTCGCAGCGTCTCGATGTTGAGGCAGAACAGAATGCCAAGGATGGTGCCGGCGAGCGTGCCGGCGACGCCCACCGAGGCGCCGCACATCAGGAAGATGCGCATGATGGCAAAGCGGCCGGCGCCCAGCGTGCGCAGCACCGCGATGTCACGGGTCTTGTCCTTGACCATCATGATCAGAGACGAGATCACGTTGAACGCGGCCACCAGGATGATCAGCGTCAGGATCAGGAACATCACGTTCTGCTCGACCTGCACCGCGCCGAAGAACGCGTTGTTGCTTTGCGTCCAGTCGATCACCCGCACCGGCAGATCGGGCAGCGCCGCCTGGATGCGACGGGTCACCGGCTGCACGCGCTCGGCACTCTGCGTCGTCACCTGGATCATCGAGACAGCGTTCGGCATCTGGAAGAAGATCTGGGCCGCGGCAATCGGCAGAAAGGCATAGGAGGCGTCGTAGTCGCTGACCCCCGCGTCGAAGATCGCCACGACACGATAGGCGCGCACACGCGGGATCGTGCCGAAGGCGGTGGCAGCCCCGTTCGGCGAGATCAAGGTCAGCCGCGATCCGATGCCGAGACTCGCGCGCTCCGCCAGCGTGGTGCCGATGACGATGGCGTCGTCGCCGCTGAAATCATCCAGGCTGCCGGCGCGGATGTTGCCGCTGATCTCGCGCAGACCCAGCAGATCGGCGCGCGACATGCCGCGGATCAGACCTCCGGCGCTGTAGCTGCCGGCGCTGAGCAGCACCTGGCCTTCGACGATCGGCATCGCCGCGGTGACGCCCGGCACCCCCTCGATGCGCCGCGTCATCGACGCGTAGCCGGTGATCGGCCGGCCTTCCCCGTAAACGCTGAGATCACCGTTCAACCCGAGGATGCGGCTCATCAGATCGGCCTTGAAGCCGTTCATCACCGACATCACGATGATCAGGGTGGCGACGCCCAGCGCGATGCCGATCAGCGAGAAGATCGCAATCACCGAGACGAAACGTTCACCGCGCCGGGCGCGCAAATAGCGGCCGGCCACGGCGCGCTCAAAGGCGCCGAACATCAGCGCAGGCTGCGGATCAGGGCGCAGGCATCGTTGCGCGCGATCTCGCGCCGCGCTCCGGTGGCGCGCGTCTTCATCTCCACCATGCCCGACGCGGCCCCGCGCGGCCCGACGACGAACTGCACCGGATGGCCCATCAGGTCGGCGTCGGCGAACTTGACCCCGGCGCGGTCCTCGCGGTCGTCGAGCAGCAGGTCGCCGGGCGCCTGTTCGTGCAAAGCCGCCGCCATCCCGTCGCAGGCGCCATCCCCGGGTTTGAGGTTGAGGATCGCGGCCCTGAACGGCGCCACCGCGACCGGCCAGATGATGCCCGCCTCGTCATGGCTGGCCTCGATGATGGCGCCCGCCAGGCGTGAGATGCCGATGCCGTAGCTGCCCATCTCCGGATACAGGATCGCACCGTCCGGCCCGGCGACGGAGACATCCATCGACGCCGTGTATTTGGTGCCGAAATAGAAGATATGGCCGACCTCGATGCCGCGCCCCTCCCTGCGCAACGCCGGCTCGACCCGCGCCCAGGCTTCCTCGTCGTGCTTCTCGTCGGTGGCGGCATAGAGTGCGGTGACACGCGCAAAGAAGCCTGAGAGCGAGGCTTGGTCGCTGGCGTCGACCGGATCGTCCAGCCAGTCCTGCGCCTCGAAGCGCCCGTCATAGAACACGCCGCTCTCTCCGGTGGGTGCCAGGATGATGAACTCATGGCTGAGATCGCCGCCGATCGGCCCGGTGTCGGCCACCATCGGAATCGCGCGGACTCCCATGCGCTGGAATGAGCGCAGATACGCCAGCATCATGCGTCGGTAGCTCGCGACCGCTCCCGCATAGTCGGCATCGAAGCTGTAGGCGTCCTTCATCAGGAACTCCCGCCCGCGCATGACGCCGAACCGCGGACGCACCTCATCGCGGAACTTCCATTGTATCTGATAGAGCACCTGCGGCAGGTCCCGGTAGGACTTCACGCCCTGGCCGAGCAGATCGGTGATCATCTCCTCGTTGGTCGGCCCATACAGCAGGTCACGGCCATGGCGGTCGCTGAGGCGCAGCATCTCCGGCCCATAGGCATCGTAGCGTCCGGAGCGGCGCCACAGCTCCGCCGGTTGCAGGGTTGGCATCAGCAACTCCTGGGCGCCAATCCGGTCCTGCTCCTCGCGCACAATCTGGCTGATACGGCTCAGCACGCGCAGCCCTGCCGGCAACCAGGCGTAAATGCCGGATGCTGTCTGACGAACCAGTCCGGCGCGCAGCATCAGCCGGTGCGAGGCGATCTGCGCCTCCGCCGGCGTCTCCTTCAAGGTAGGCACGAAACACCGCGACAGACGCATCGAGTGGACCTCTTTACTTATGCTGCACTGCAAAATGATGCGGTGCACAAGTATCGTCGTCGAAAAAACGACATAAAAAGCGCGGGATGACGACAAACGGACGTGACAAATGTTCACTCAACGCGTAAAAACGGCCCACGCAACTTGGTTACAGTGCGTGGGCCAAGTTTAGGGAGAAAACGCCAGTCACACGGCAGGATGAGGAGAAATCCTCGTCCTGCCGTCGATGATTCCGCATCCTGAAACCAAAAGCCAGCAAAAAACGCATGCCCGTCATGCATCATCGCGTTCTTTACAAAACCACCATGGTCGGCTGCCGCTCAAATCCGGATGAGGTGGACATCCACCATCGGCCGCTTCTGCAGCTTACGCCCAAGCGCCCGGCGCAGCGCGCTTTTCGCGGCTTCCCGAAAGCTCTGCTCCTCCATTCTCAGCGAGGGCGGCAGGTCCGCCAGACCTTGAGCAAAAGCCTGACCGACGCGGATCGTCTCGGCATCGTCCGCCTCCAGCAGGCCGGGGGCACTCACCTGCGGTGTGCCCATGAGCTGCCCGAAACGGTCGATGACGACACTGCCCAATACGATCCCGCCCGCCAGCATCTTCCGACGCGCCGCCAGCACGCCGCCCTGCATCGGCAGCAGACGGTTGCCGTCCAGCGCCAGCTTGCCCACTGGAACGCTGTCCACCACCTCCGCCCTGTTGCCGGACAGGCTCAGCACATCGCCATCCTCCAGCAGGATCGGCTCCGCCCCTTCCTCACGAGCCAGAGCCGCATGCGCCGCCAGATGCCGCCATTCGCCATGTACCGGGATCGCGTAGCGCGGCTTGACCAATTCATAAAGTTGCCGCAGATCGTCCCGCGCCGCGTGGCCCGAGACATGCACCATATGATCCTCGTCGGTCAGCACGCGCACGCCGCGACGAACCAGATTGTCCTGCACCGACATGATCGCCCGCTCGTTGCCCGGGATCATCCGCGACGAATAGACCACGGTGTCGCCCTCTCCGAGCGAGATGTTCGGGTGCGTGTCGGCGGCGATCCGCGACAGCGCCGAACGCGGCTCGCCCTGGCTGCCGGTGATGATCATCAGCAGGTTGTCGTCGGGCACGTGCTCCGCGTCCTGCTCGGACAGGAACAGCGGTATGTCGTCGAGGTAGCCGCAATCGCGCGCCGCCGCCTCAAGGTTGCGCAAACTGCGTCCGATGATCGCAACCGAACGTCCGGCCGCCTCCGCCGCCTTGGCGATGCTCTCGATACGCGCGACATTGCTGGCGAAGCAGGTGACCGCGACACGACCGGAAATGCCGTCGATCAGGCTGATCAGGCTGCGGCGCACCTCGCTCTCCGAGCCGGCTTCGCCCTCGACCATGGCGTTGGTGCTGTCGCAGATCATCGCCAGCACGCCCTCGCGGCCAAGTTCGGCGAACGCGTCAAGATCGGTGGGTGGACCCACCAACGGGTTCGGATCAAGCTTCCAGTCGCCGGTATGCAGCACCGTCCCATAGCGCGTACGCACCACCAGCGCCTGCGCTTCCGGCACCGAATGGGTCACCTGGATTAATCGGAGCGAGAATGGAGGCAGCGTGAAGCTCGATCCCGGCGCCAGCACGTTGAGGTCCACCCGTCCCAGCAGACCGGCCTCGCCCAGCTTGCGTCGGAGTACCGCGGCCGCGAACGGGGTTGCGAACACCGGGCAGGCCAGACGCGGCCAGAGATGGGCGACCGCGCCGATATGGTCCTCGTGCGCATGGGTGATCACCAGCCCGACCAGCTTGTCGCGCCGTTCGGCGATGAAGCTCGGGTCCGGAAGCAGGATCTCCACTTCCGGCGTGTCGTTGCCGGAGAAGCCGATGCCGCAATCGACGGCGAGCCAGGCGCCGTCGCAGCGGTAGAGATTAAGGTTCATGCCGATCTCGCCCGTCCCGCCCAGAGGCAGGAAGGCCAGGTCGCCGTGCATCACGTCCATAAAAGCCGCCTTCAATCGTTCGAGGTTCTGTCGGTATGTAATGTCGGTATGGGATTGCGTGCCGCCAACAGGCGCAGACCGTCGAGCGTCAGCTCCGGATCGATGCGCTCGATGATCTGGGTGCCTTCCGAGAACAAAGGCGCCAGGCCGCCGGTGGCGATGATCTTCATCGTCGCCTTGAACTCGTTCCTGATCCTGGTGGCCAGGCCCTCGATCAGACCGATATAGCCCCAGTAGATGCCCGAACGCATCGCGACATTGGTGTTGCGCCCGATCACCGCCTGCGGCCTGCCGACGCCGACGCGCGGCAGCCGGGCGGCCGCGGCATGCAGCGCCTCGACCGAAAGATTGATCCCAGGCGCGATCGCGCCGCCGCAATAGTTGCCCTCGCCGTCCACGACATTGAACGTGGTCGCGGTGCCGAAATCGATGATCAGCAAGGGACCGCCATATTTCTGGTGTGCGGCGAGCCCGTCCAGCAGACGATCCACCCCGACCTCGGCCGGGTTGTCCATGTGGATCGCGAAGCCCCAATCCAGCTCGTTGCCGGCGATCAGCGGCTCCAGCGAGAACCAGTCGCGACAGAGACGACGCAGATGGTAAAGCGCTGCCGGAACCACGGTGCCGATCATGGCGCGATCGATGTGCCGCCGGTCCAGCCCGGTATGCCCAAGCAAGGCGAGCAGCCAGACCGCGTATTCATCGGAGGTCCGCTGGATCTCCGTGGCGATGCGCCAGATGCCGCGCCACCGTTCCCCGTCATGGACGCCGAAGACGATATTGGTGTTCCCGGCGTCAATCACCAGCAGCACGGTTCAGGCTCCCCGCGGCAGGAGAACCTCGCCGGTATTGAAGCGCCGGATTTCACCCGCGACATCCAGCAGCAGGGTTCCGTCCTCCGCAACCGTTGAGAATAGGCCTGTTGTCTGCACGTCCCCGGCGCTGACCGCAAGCTTTGTTCCAGGCGGATGGGCGCGCGCGAGCCATTCGCGCCGGATCACCGAGCCATCATGATCCTCTCTCCATTCCGCCAGCCTGCCAAGCAGGCGGAGGGCGACATCCTGCGCGGGCGGGACAGGCCCGAGTTCCGCGAGACAGGCGGCGCCGCGTCCCTCCAGTGCCGGGGCGGCCCTGAGATTGGCGCCGAAGCCGATCACCAGCCAGCCTTGATCAACCGGCGCCGGGTTCGCCTCGATGAGAATGCCGGCAAGCTTGCGATCGCGCAGCATGACGTCGTTCGGCCATTTCAGCCGAAGCGCCGCGCCGTAGGCCGGGCTCAGACAGAGCGCTTCATACAGAGCGAGGCCGGCGATGAATGGCCACAGCCCGCCTGCAACCCGCGGCCGCAGCAGCACCGACAACGCCAGCGTGCCGTCGGCCTCGGTCCAGCTCCGCCCACGGCTGCCCCGCGCGCTGGTCTGCGTTCGAGCCATGATCGCAAGACCCTCGGGCTCGCCCGAAAGCGCCGCGGCGATACAGGCGTCCGAAGTCGATGGCAGGGTGTCGTGAACCTGGAGGCGCCACCCCGGCGTGGCGGTCACCTGAACAGGACGACGGCCGCGGCTTGCGCGGCACTGGTCACTGGTCCAAGCACCAGCAGGAACAGGCCGGTAACCAGTCCCATGCCGATCGAGACGAACGACACGGAGGGCGGACGACGGTCGAACGCGCCGGCAGCGGGATCGACATACATCACCTTGACCACACGCAGGTAATAGACGGCGCCGATCACGCTGGAGATGATGCCGATGACCACCAGGGCCGGCAGTCCGGCCTGGAGTGCGGCGCTGAACACCAGCAGCTTGCCGAAAAAGCCCGACAGCGGCGGCACGCCGATCATGCTGAACATGAAGATCGCCATCATCAGGGCGAGCGCCGGATCGGTGCGCGACAAGCCGGCCAGGTCGGAGATCTGCTCGACCGCGCGACCCCGCCTGCGCATCGCCACGATGCAGGCGAACGCGCCGGAGTTCATGAACAGATAGGTGAACAGATAGACCAGCGTGCCGCGCATCCCCGCCGGGTTGGCGGCGGCCAGCCCGATCAGCGCATAGCCCATATGGCCGATCGAGGAATACGCCATCAGCCGCTTGATGCTGGTCTGCGGGATCGCCGCGAGCGCGCCGAACAGCATCGAGCACACCGCCAGGATTTCGATCAGCAACTGCCATTGCGGCGTCGCATGGCCGAACGGGCTGGCCATCACCCGCAGCAGCAGCGCGAAGGCCGCGACTTTCGGCGCACCCGACATGAAGGCGGTCACCGGCGCCGGCGCGCCCTGATAGACGTCGGGCGTCCACATATGGAACGGCACCACCGAAATCTTGAACGCCAGCCCCACGATGATGAAGACGATGCCGATCACCAGCCCCGGCGGGATACGCGCCGACGCGGCCAGCGCCGTCTGCAGGCCGCGATATTCCATCGTGCCGGCAAAGCCGAAGGCGAGCGAAATGCCGTAGAGCAGCAACCCGGAGGCAAGCGACCCCAGCACGAAGTATTTCAGCCCGGACTCCGCCGAACCCAGCCGGTCGCGGTCGAACGCGCAGAGTATGTAGATCGCCAGCGACTGCAGCTCGAGACCGACATACAGCGTCATCAGGTTCTCGCTGGACGCCATCACCATGGTGCCGACGGTGGCGAACAGCACCAGCACCGGGAACTCGAAGCGGGCGATCTCCTCACGACGGTTGTAGTCAAGCGAAAGCACCAGGGCCAGGATCGCTCCGGCCAGGCTGAGCAGCTTCATGAAGCGGGCAAAATTGTCGGCGACGAAAACGCCGTGATAGCCGATGCCGGCGGGCGACACCCACACCAGCACCCCCACCGCCACCATCGCCATGATGCACAGCAGCGAGGCGGGAATGAACGGATTGCGCCTGGTCTGCATCACGCCGAACACCAGGACGGCGAGGCCGCAGACCGAAAGCACGATCTCCGGGATGGCGAGAGTCCAGTTCATCGCGGTCAGCCGAAGATCAGGAAGATGGAGATCAGCATGACCAGGCCGATCAGCATGGTGAAGGCATAGACCGCGATCGAACCGGTCTGTATGCGCACCGCCTGTCCGGCGCCGCCGGCGGTGAGGCGGGCCATGCCTCCCGGCACCCCTTGGATGATGCCCTCGTCGCCGACATGCCACAGCCACCGCGCCAGCACACGATAAGGGCGCACGAACATCCAATCGTAGAGCTCGTCGAAATACCACTTCTTGCGCAGGAACAAATAGAGGCCGGGATAGCGGCTCGCCAGTTGCTCCGGAAGCAGCGGCCGCAGCGCATAGGCGTACACCGCCGTCAGCACGCCCAGCACGGCGAGCCCGGTCGGCACCCAGGCGATCGCCTGGGGCATCTGCTCCATTGCCGTGAGCATGGTGTTGTTCGGCGCGCTGAAGATCGCGCCGTTCCAGAATCCGGCCTGATGCACGCCGATGAACCACGGGTCGAGCAGCCATCCGCCGATGGTGGCGCCGATCGCCAGCGCCACCAGCGGCAGCAGCATCACCAGCGGGCTCTCATGCGCGTGCGCCGCGAGGTGCGCGTCGCGCGGCGCGCCATGGAACACCACGAACACCAGACGGAAGCTGTACAGCGCGGTGATGAAGGCGGTGATCGATCCCATCACCCAGCCATACAACCCCACGCCGGTATGCGCCGACCACGCCGCCTCCAGGATCGCGTCTTTCGACCACCAGCCGGCGAATGGCGGAATCGCTGACAATGCCAGCGCGCCGACCCACATCATCACGCAGGTCACCGGCAGCTTGCGAGCCAGGCCGCCCATCTTGAAGATGTCCTGCTCGCCATGCAGCCCGTGGATCACCGAGCCCGCCGACAGGAACAGCAGCGACTTGAAGAACGCATGCGTGTTCAGATGGAACATGCCCGCCTGATACACCCCGACGCCACAGGCCATGAACATGTAGCCAAGCTGGGAGCAGGTCGAATAGGCGATGGTGCGCTTGATGTCCGGCTGCGCCAACGCCACACTCGCGGCGAAGAAGCAGGTGGTGCCGCCGATCACCTCGATGATGCCCTTGGTCACCGGGGCGAACTCGATCAGCGGCGACATCCGCGCGATCAGGAACACGCCGGCGGTGACCATCGTCGCCGCATGGATCAGAGCGGAAACCGGCGTCGGCGCCTCCATTGCGTCGGGCAGCCAGGTATGCAGGAACAACTGCGCCGACTTGCCGGCGGCGCCGATGAACAGCAACACGCCGATCACCTCGTAAGCCGCCAGATTCGCGCCGAACAGGTGATAGGCCGCGTGCTGACGCGATGGCACCAGCGCGAAGATGTTGTCGTAGCTCACCGTGCCGAACTGGATGAAGATCAGCGCGATGCCGACCATGAAGAACAGATCGGCGACACGGTTGACCACGAACGCCTTGTTCGCCGCCGCCTGCGCGGTGGGCCGGTCATACCAGTAGGCGATCAGCAGATAGCTGCACAGACCGACACCCTCCCAGCCGAAGAAGAGCTGGATCAGGTTGTCCGACGTGACCAGCATCAGCATCGCGAAGCTGAACAGTGAGATATAGGCGAAGAACCGAGAGTTCGGGTTCTCCTCTCCGGCCATGTAGCCGACGCTGTACAGATGGATCAGCATCGACACCACGGTGACCATCGCCACCATCTCGGCCGACAAGGTGTCGAAGCGGAGCATCCAGGGCGCCTGGAAGCCGCCCGCCTGCACCCATTCCGAAATCGGCACCGCCAATGTCGGCGAGCCCTGGTCGAGCCCGATCCAGAACGCGGCGACGCCACAGATTGCAGCCAGCACCATCAGCCCGACGCTGGCGCCCTGGGCGGCGCGATCGCCGATCACGCGGCCGAACAGGCCGGCCGCGATCGCCCCGAACAAGGGGGAAAACACGGCAACGATGAAAAGGCCGGACGCGGTGTTCATCTCAACCCTTCATCAACCGAGCATCCTCGACCTCGATCGAGCCGCGGTTGCGGAAATACACCGTCACGATCGCAAGTCCGATCGCCGCCTCCGCCGCCGCGATGGTCAGCACGAACAAGGTGAAAACCTGGCCCGACAAGTCGCCGAGTGCCGCCGAAAACGCCACCAGATTGATGTTGGCCGCAAGCAGGATCAGCTCGATCGACATCATGATGGTGATGATGTTCTTGCGGTTGAGAAAAATGCCGAACACGCCCAGCACCAGCAGGATGGCGCTCACCACGAGATACGGGGTCAGCCCGACATAGGCGATCCCGGCAGCCGCTGCCCCATGAGTCGCACTGCTTCCCATCCGCTAGTCCTTCCGCGGCCCGGTTTCGCTCATCACCGGAGCGCCGTCCTTGGTGCGCAGGAAGCCGCCATTCTGGTTCGTGCTCTGACCGAGGCCCAGCGTCATCATGTCCAGCGTGTTGGCGGGCACGCGCGCATGCTGGCGAGCCACATCCTGGCGCATCGCCACCGGACGCGCCCGCAGCGTCAGCACGATCGCGCCGATCATCGCCACCAGCAGCACCAGGCCGCACGCCTGGAACAGGAACACATAATCCGTGTAGATCAGCCGGCCCAAGGCCGCCGTGTTGCTGACCGCTCCCGGCACCTGGGCGTGCGCCAGGGCACGCACGTCGGGCGCGATCCGCCAGCGCCCCACCACGATGCCGACCTCGGCCAGCAACACCACGCCGATCGCGAGCCCGACCGGCGCATAGCGCTGCAGCCCTTCGCGGATCGGGGAGAAATCGATGTCGAGCATCATCACGACGAACAGGAACAACACCGCGACCGCGCCGACATAGACGATCACCAGGATCATCGCCAGAAACTCGGCGCCCGCGATCAGGAACAATCCGGCCGCATTGAAGAAGCCAAGAATCAGGAACAGCACCGAATGCACCGGATTGCGCGCACTGACCACCATGGCCGCCGACAGCACCAGGACGGTTGCGAACACATAAAACGCGATCTGCGTGAGGATCATCGGTAGGGTGCGTCCTGCTCCAGCCTGCGCGCCAGCACGCTCTCCCAGCGATCGCCATTCGCCAGCAGCTTGTCCTTGTCGTACATCAGCTCCTCGCGCGTCTCAGTCGCGAACTCGTAGTTCGGACCCTCGACGATCGCATCCACCGGGCAACTCTCCTCGCACAGGCCGCAATAGATGCACTTCGTCATGTCGATATCATAGCGCGTCGTGCGCCGCGATCCGTCCTCGCGCGGCTCCGCCTCGATCGTGATCGCCTCCGCCGGACAGATCGCCTCGCACAGCTTGCACGCAATGCAGCGCTCCTCGCCGTTCGGATAGCGCCTGAGCGCGTGCTCACCTTTGAAGCGCGGCGACAGCGGGCCTTTCTCGTTCGGGTAGTTCAGCGTCGCCTTCGGTTTGAACATATAGCGCAGCGTGATGCCCAAGCCGGCGACGAGCTCGGTCAGCAGGAACGAACGGGCGGTGCGGTCTAGCAGGGCCATCCAAACTCTTTCATTTGGGCAATAACCCGGTCGCCATCAGGAAACCGGCGGTGATCACCATCCAGGCCAGCGAGAACGGCAGGAAGATCTTCCAGCCGAGACGCATGAGCTGATCATAGCGGAAGCGCGGGAACGTGGCGCGCACCCAGACGAACACGAACAGCACGAACAGGATCTTGAGGATGAACCAGATCGGGCCAGGAATCCAGGTGAACGGCACGACGCCGATCGGCGGCAGCCAGCCGCCCAGGAACAGGATGGTGGTCATCCCGCTCATCAGAATCATGTTCGCGTACTCGCCCAGGAAGAACAGACCAAAGGCGAGCGAGCTGTATTCGACGAAGAAGCCCGCCACCAGCTCGCTCTCGCCTTCGGGAAGGTCGAACGGCGCGCGATTGGTCTCGGCCAGCGCGGAGATGAAGAATATGATGAACATCGGGAACAGCGGCACGCAGAACCAGATGCTCCGCTGCGCCAACACGACGTCGTTGAGGTTCAGGCTGCCGACGCAGAGCAGCACGCAGACCAGCACGAAACCGATCGACACCTCGTAGCTGACCATCTGGGCCGCCGAACGCAGGCCGCCCATGAAGGAGTATTTCGAGTTGCTGGCCCAGCCCGCGATCAGGATGCCGTAAACGCCAAGCGAGGAGATCGCGAACAGATACAGGATACCGACATTGATGTCGGCGACCGCCCAGTGATTGTTGGCCGGTATCACCGCCCACGCGCTCATCGCCAGACCAAAGGTCAGCAGCGGCGCGATCAGGAACAGCGCCCGGTTGGCTCCGGACGGGATCACCGTCTCCTTGGTGATCATCTTGATCGCGTCGGCGAAACTCTGCAGCAGGCCGAACGGTCCAACCACGCTGGGACCTTTGCGGAGCTGGATCGCGGCCAGGATCTTGCGCTCCCCATACACCGAGTACGCAACTCCGATCAGCAGCGGCACCAGCATGGCCAGCGTCTCGAGCGCCGTCAGGATCAGCAGCCCGAGTGCGGTGTGCAAAAAGAAATGCGCCACGCGAACCGCTACTCCGCTGCCGTCTGCAGCGGAGGCTGCGAATAGACACGCGAGCACTCCGCCATCGTCGCACTCGCGCGGCTGATCACGTTGGTCTGATAGTAGTCCGCGGCATTGGGCGCGAAGGGCGCCGCGCCGATCTCGTCCAGGCTGCCGGCAGGCCCGGTCAGGTCGGAGACGCCGAACCGCGGCAGACCGGTTCTGGCAAACACCGGGTTCGCTGCCCCCATGCGCTCGCGCAACGTCTCGATGCTGTCATACGGCAGCGTGCGTCCGATCGCCTCGGACGCCGCGCGCAGGATACGCCAATCCTCCCGCGCCTCGCCCGGCGGAAAGATTGCCTTGAAGGCGCGCTGCACACGTCCCTCCGTGTTGACGTAGGTGCCCGGCTTCTCCGCATAGGTCGCACCCGGCAGGATCACGTCGGCATGCGCGGCACTCGCGTCGCCATGATGGCCTTGATAGATCACGAACGTGTCCGGGCCAATACGCGCCGGGTGAAACTCGTCGGCGCCCAGCAGCCACAAGACCTTGACGCCGCCGCTCATCATGCCGGCCACCGAACGCCAGCCAGGCTCCGGCACAAAGCCGAGATCAAGCCCGCCGACCCGGCTCGCCGCATGATGCAGCACGTTGTAGCCGTTCCACTCAGCGCTCAGCCCGCCGATATCGCCCGCGAGACGCCAGCAGGCCGCCTGGATCGCCGGCGCGTCGTCCCGCGCCAAGGCCTGCTGACCGAGCACGATCATCGGACGGGCGGACGCTCGCAACGGCTCGGCGAAGCTGTGCGATCCGTCGAGCAGGGCCGACACAATGTCAGGGCGGTCGCCCAGATGCGCGACCGGATAGGTGAGATCGGGCTCCTGGCCAGCACGCGGCGTGCCGATAAAACCGACCGGGAAACCTCCCGCCAGGGTGCGCTTGCGTATGCGGGCGTTCAGCACCGGCGCGTCATGACGCGGGTCGCAGCCGACCAGAAGCAGCGAGTCCGCCTCCTCGATCCCGGCGATGCTGGTGTTGAAAAGATAGAATTCGCGACGCGAGACATCGAGACGGGCGCCGTCCTGCCTGCAATCGGTGTTGCCGGAGCCGAGCGCGGTCATCAGGTCCTTCAGCGCCATCATGCTCTCGGCGTCGCACAGATCGCCCGCGATCGCGCCGATCCGCTCGCCCGCCACCCCTTTCAGACGCTCGGCGATGGCGGCAAACGCGTCCTGCCAGCTTACCCGACGCAGCTTGCCGTCCACGCGCAGCCATGGCGCGTCCAGCCTGCGGCGCTTCAGTCCATCGAGCGAGAAACGGCCCTTGTCGGCCATCCACTCCTCGTTCACCTCATCGTTGATCCGCGGCAGGATGCGCAGCACCTCGCCGCCCCGCGCCTGCACGCTGATGTTGGTGCCGACCGCGTCGGTGACATCGATGCTGTCGCTCTTCTTCAGCTCCCATGGGCGCGCGACGAAGGCGTCCGGCTTCGAGGTCAGCGCTCCCACCGGACAGATATCGATCAGGTTGCCGGACAACTCCGAGGTGAGCGCGCGCTCGACATAGGTGGTAATCTCCATGTTCTCGCCGCGCGACGTCGCCCCAAGCTCGGGCACGCCGGCGATCTCGGTCGCGAACCGGATGCAGCGGGTGCACTGGATGCAGCGCGTCATGACGGTTTTCACCAGTGGGCCCAAATACTTGTCGGTCACCGCGCGCTTGTTCTCGGCGTAGCGTGAATGTCCCGCCCCATAGCCATAGGCCTGGTCCTGAAGATCGCACTGGCCGCCCTGGTCGCAGATCGGGCAGTCGAGCGGATGATTGATCAGCAGGAATTCCATCACCGAGCGGCGCGCCCGACGCACCACCTCGGTGTCGGTCTTCACCACCATGCCGTCAGCCACCGGATAGCCGCAGGAGGCAACCGGCTTCGGCGCCTTTTCCACCTCCACCAGGCACATCCGGCAGTTGCCGGCGATCGACAGGCGCTCGTGATAGCAGAAGCGCGGGATTTCCTTGCCCGCCGCCTCGCAGGCCTGCAGCACCGAGGAGCCGTTGGCGATCTCGATCTGGGTGCCGTCGACAGTGACCTTCGCCATTCGCCGCTACTCCGCTGCCGCCGCCGGCACGTTGCCGGGAAGATTGGCCGGCGTCGGCGCCAGACGCCGGTCCGGATGGGCTGAGCGATAGGCGGTGATCCGCTGCTCCATGACCGGACGGAAATGGCGGATCAAGCCCTGGATCGGCCAGGCCGCCGCATCGCCGAGCGCGCAGATCGTGTGACCCTCCACCTGACGCGTGACCTGCTCGAGCATGTCGATCTCCTCGATCTCGGCGCGTCCCTCGACCATGCGGTCCATCAGCCGCATCATCCAGCCGGTGCCCTCCCGGCAGGGCGTGCACTGGCCGCAGCTCTCATGCTTGAAGAAGCGGGCGAAGCGGGCGATCGCCTTGATGATGTCGGTCGATTGATCCATCACGATCATCGCGCCCGTGCCAAGACCGGATTTCTCGGCGCGCAGGCTGTCGTAATCCATCAGCACCGTGTCGCAGGCCGATTTCGGCAGCACCGGCACCGAGCAACCGCCAGGCACCACCCCCAGCAGGTTGTCCCAGCCGCCGCGCACCCCGCCCGCATGACGGTCGATGATCTCGCGCATCGGCGTGCTGAGCGCATCCTCGACCACGCACGGCCGGTTCACGTGACCGGAAATCACGAACAGCTTGGTGCCGGTGTTGTTCGGCTTGCCGATGCCGGCGAACCAGGCGCTGCCGCGACGCAGGATGGTCGAGGCGACGGCGATGCTTTCGACGTTGTTGACGGTGGTCGGACAGCCATAGAGCCCCATCGCCGCGGGAAACGGCGGCTTCATCCGTGGCAGCCCCTTCTTGCCTTCGAGGCTCTCAAGCATTGCCGTCTCTTCGCCGCAGATATAGGCGCCGGCGCCAAGATGGATATGGAAGTCGAACTCCCAGCCCGAGCCGCAGGCGTTCCTGCCGATCAGCCCGGCGTCGTACGCCTCGTCGACGGCGGCTTGCAGCGTCTGGGCCTCGCGCAGGTACTCGCCGCGTATGTAGATGTAGCAGGCATGCGCCGCCATCGCGAACGAGGCCAGCAGCGCGCTCTCGATCAGCTTATGCGGCTCGTGCCGCATGATCTCGCGGTCCTTGCAGGTGCCAGGCTCGCTCTCGTCGCCGTTGATCACCAGGTAATGCGGCCGCCCGTCCGAGGTCTTCGGCATGAACGACCATTTGAGCCCGGTCGGGAACCCCGCGCCGCCACGCCCGCGCAGGCCGGACGCCTTCATCTCGGCGATGATCGCGTCGCGACCGCGCGCCAGGATCGCCGCCGTGCCGTCCCAGTCGCCGCGTCGGCGCGCACCCGCCAGGCTGCGGTCGTGCTGGCCGTAGATGTTGGTGAAAATGCGGTCGGCATCGCTCAGCATGGCATCATCCTCACGCCGTCCGCCCTGCTTCGGGATCAGCCAGCAGCGTCGTCCGTCCGCCGATCGGCGCCGAACCCATCCGCTCGATGCTCGGGCCCGGCTTCGGCGTCTCGCCGCGACGCAGCGCTTCGAGCAAGGCCGTCGTGCGCGGCCCGTCCAGATCCTCGTAGTAATCGTCATTGATCTGCAGCATCGGCGCGTTCGCGCAAGCGCCGAGGCACTCCACCTCGGTCATGGTGAACAACCCGTCCGCCGAAGTCTCCTCCCAGTTGCGCACCCCCGCCGTGCTCTTGCATGCGGCCACCACCTCGTCGGAGCCGCGCAGCCAGCACGGCGTCGTGGTGCAGACCTGGATATGGTAGCGGCCAACCGGCTTGGTGTTGAACATCAGGTAGAAGGTCGCGACCTCATAGACCCGGATCGGCGGCATTGCGAGCCTGGCCGCCACCGCATCCATTCCCACACGCGGCACCCAGGCGCTGCCGGTCTGCCGTCGCATCTGGTTCTGCACCAGATAGAGCAGCGCGATCACGCCGCTCGCTTGGCGCCCCGGCGGGTAGTGCGCGACGATCCTGCCGATCTCGGCCTCGCTCTGCTCGTCGAACACGAAGTGCTCGGGCTGCGCCGCCGGCGCGCCGCGCGGCACGTGCCCGGGCGTGCCGTGACCGATATTCTCCGCGGAAAAATGCCCTGACATGCTCCTCTCCCGGCGCCCTACCTGTCGATCTCGCCGAACACCAGATCGATCGATCCGATGATCGCCACGGCATCGGCCAGCATGTGCCGACGCGCCATCTCGTCCACCGCCTGAAGGTGGGCAAACCCGGTCGAGCGTATCTTGCAACGGTATGGACGGTTGCTGCCGTCCGCCACCAGATAGACCGCAAACTCGCCCTTGGGGCTTTCCACCGCGGTGTAGGTGGCGCCGGGAGGCACGTGGTAGCCCTCGGTGAACAGCTTGAAATGGTGGATCAGCGCTTCCATCGAACGCTTCATCTCGCGCCGTGGCGGCGGCGAAATCTTGTTGTCCTGCACCTTGACCGGACCCGCCGGCATCTTCGCCAGGCACTGACGCACGATCTTGACGCTCTCGCGCATCTCGGCGACGCGGATCAGGAAGCGGTCATAGCAGTCGCCATTCCGGCTGACCGGCACCATGAAGTCAACCTGGTCATAGGCGTCATAAGGCTGCGCACGGCGCAAATCCCACGGCACCCCGGAGGCTCGCAGGTTCGGCCCCGAAAACCCCCAGGCCAGCGCCTGCTCGGCGCTGAACGAACCGATGCCGACGGTGCGCTGCTTCCAGATGCGGTTGCCGGTCAGCAGCCCTTCGACATCGTCGATAAAGGCCGGAAACACCTCGGCCCAGGCGGCGATCCGCTCGTCCAGTCCCGCGGGCAGATCGCGCGCCACGCCGCCCGGACGGAAATAGTTGGCGTGGTAGCGCGCGCCGGAAACCGCCTCATAGAATTCAAGCAGCTTCTCCCGCTCCTCGTAGCCCCACAGCGCTGGCGTGAGCGCGCCGCAATCGAGCGCGAACGAGGTGACGGCGAGCAGATGGTTCAGCACACGCGTGATCTCGGCGAACATCACGCGTATCCACTTGGCACGGTCCGGCACCACCACGCCCAGCAGCTTCTCCGTGGCCAGCGCGAACGCATGCTCCTCGCACATCGGCGAGACATAATCGAGCCGATCGAAATACGGCACCGCCTTCATGTAGGTCTTGTATTCGATCAGCTTCTCGGTGCCGCGATGCAGCAGGCCGATATGCGGCGACGCGCGCGCCACCACCTCGCCGTCCATCTCCAGGATCAGGCGCAGAACACCGTGCGCCGCGGGATGCTGCGGACCGAAATTCAGCGCGTGGCTGTCGATCTCGACCGTGCGTATGCGCGTCTCGGTTTCGGCAGTATCCGGCTTCATCGTGTTGGGGACGTCGTCCCGCAGCATGATGTCACCGCCTGGCGGAAGATCCATGTCGTTCATCCGCCATATCCCCCAGGAAGCGGCCCTTGGCGGTTCTCATGCGCCTTCTCGTCGCCGGGCAGGGTCAACACGCCCTCCCACGGTGATTCGAAGTCGAAATTGCGGAAATCCTGCGTCAGCTTGACCGGTTCATAGACCACCTGACGGCGGTCCACGTCGTAGCGCACCTCGACGTAACCGGTAAGCGGGAAATCCTTGCGCAGCGGATGCCCGTCAAAGCCGTAATCCATCAGGATGCGGCGCAGATCCGGCTGGCCCTCGAACACCACGCCGAACAGGTCATAGCATTCACGCTCCCACCAGGTGGCCGAAGGCCAAATCCGGTGCACCGAGGGGACCGCCCGTACCTCGTCGGTGGTGACGATGACACGCACCCGCTGGTTTCGGCTCACCGAAAGCAGGTTATAGACGACATCGAAGCGCTCCTCGCGCTCTGGGAAGTCCACCCCGCACAAATCCATCATCTGCTCGCAGGCCAGAGCGGGATCATCGCGCAGCAACGTCATCAGTGCGAGCAGGCCAGCGCGATCCGTGCGCAGCACCAACTCGCCCTTCTCGACCGAAGCGGACGCCACCCCCGCGACGGTGGTCGCCAGGCGGACCGCAAGCGCGCCCAGCCGCGCGTCGCGCCTCATCGCGTCAGCCACGCAGGATCGTCCCGGTGCGGCGGATTTTCTTCTGCAATTGCAAGATGCCATAGACCAGCGCCTCGGCGGTCGGCGGGCAACCCGGCACATAGATATCGACCGGGACGATACGGTCGCAGCCGCGCACGACGGAGTAGCTGTAATGATAGTAGCCGCCGCCATTTGCGCAGGAGCCCATCGAAATCACCCAGCGCGGCTCCGCCATCTGGTCGTAAACCCGACGCATCGCCGGCGCCATCTTATTAGTGAGCGTGCCGGAGACGATCATCACGTCAGCCTGACGCGGCGAGCCGCGCGGGATGATGCCGAAACGGTCAAGATCGTAGCGCGGCATGAAGGCGTGGATCATTTCGACGGCGCAGCACGCCAGACCGAAGGAGAGCGGCCATAGGCTGCCGGTCCGGCCCCAGTTCACCAGCTTGTCGATGTTGGCGACGACAAAGCCCTTGTCGGTGATCTGACCGGTGATACCCTTGATCACCGCGTCCTGTTCCGGCCCCGGCGGCAGCGTCTCGCGATTCCAGGTCAGCTCAGTCGAGATATCGTTGGTCATCGACAACTCATTCCCAATCCAGCGCGCCCTTGCGCCACTCATAGATGAAACCCACCGTGAGCACGGCGAGGAAGCCAAGCATCGACAGGAATCCGAACACCCCGATGGAGGAGAGACTCACCGCCCACGGAAACAGGAAGGCGACCTCGAGATCGAAGATGATGAACAGGATTGCCACCAGGTAGAACCGGACATCGAACCGTCGGCGCGCATCGTCGAATGCGTCAAAGCCGCACTCATAGGCGCTCAGCTTCTCGGCATAGGGCTTCTGCCAACCGGCAAGCAGCGACGCTCCCAACATGGCGCCGGCAATGCCGAACGCAATCACCGCGAACACCAGCACCGGAAAATAGGTCGAGAGCACGGTATGCATACGCGTTCACCTTCCTGCGTCGCGCACCTAGGTCGCGACGTCCAAAGGCAGGTGAGATCGCACACCAGCCTCGTGTTGCCAGAGATAGTGCCCTGCAAACCGCCGTCCAGCGGCAATCGTCTGGACGGTGCCTTTTGGGTGCTCGGGTGATCACGAATGTGGTGGTGGCGCGAGTGACGGGGCTCGAACCCGCGACCTCCGGCGTGACAGGCCGGCGCTCTAACCAACTGAGCTACACCCGCAACTGGCGTGACCGGCGGTGTAAAGGCCGCCCAAGCCGTCGTCAACCCAAGCGCTCTCGGTAGGCTCATGCTTGGTGGGCCCATGCTTGGTGGGCGGTGACGGTTTCGAACCGCCGACCCTCTCGGTGTAAACGAGACGCTCTACCGCTGAGCTAACCGCCCGATCCCGGCGGATTAGTTTACCGCATCCCGCAGCGTCTTGCCCGGCTTGAATCGTACTGACGTCGAAGCCGGCAGGTCCATCTGCTCGCCGGTGCGCGGATTGCGGCCCTTGGCTGCCTTCCGGTGCGCGGTCACGAACGTGCCGAAGCCGACCAGCCTGACCTCCTGCTTGTTCCTGAGTGCGTTTTCGATGGAGGCGAACACGGCATCGACCACTTTTCCCGCCTTGGCCGCCGGCAGGTCCGCCTCGATGGCTACCGCGGAGACGAGCTCCTGCTTGTTGAGCGGTTTCTCCATGATACGCCTTTCGATCTTGGGCATGGCACGGACCTGGTGCGTCCGCGCCGTCTGCCAGAATTGCCGCCTCGCCTGAGTCTGGGCCTAAACCTGGCGAGGCCGCCGAGACTAGGAGCGGACGTTCTACCCCGTCAACGAAGCATCTTCTCTCCTCATGATCGGCAGCATCAGCCCATCACCAGGCCTTCAATGTCATGCTTCTGGGTCACCGGAACCAGTTCCTCGACCACGCGGCAGGCGAGATGCGCGCGCAGCTCTGGAGGCATCGCCTCGTGGAACGCGCGTGTCACCATCAGGTCGTGCAGAGCGGCATGGCCGGCGCCCGGAGCGTCGACGCCGAGCACGAGAACCGGTCGGGCAATCGGCGACGGGTGCGTCGTGCCGCGATGCACGGTCAGCGCGGAGCGGCACGAGATGTCTCCCATTCGCGGAAACTTCCGGACCGCCCGCGCGGCGAACCGTCCCCAGAGATCCCTGTGCGGGAACATGCCGTGGTGCCAATCCCCACCGTCGTCCCAGTGCGTGCCAGGGGCTATCTCGAACGGCCCCATGTCCTGAGTCACATCGACGCCGGTGATGTTGAAGGCAAGCGAGGTCATCCGCCGATCCTGGGTGCTCTCGTGAGGTGCTGGGAAGTCGCGGTGCCAGGGCTGGTCCTTGGCGCCCTGGAATGGCGTGTCGAAGCCGACCTCCACGATCTGCCAATCCGGCCCAAGCACACGCTCGGACATCGCCGTGATCCACGGATGCGTCGCCAGCGCCACGAAGTCGGACAGGTCTTGCGGACGGAGTTCGACATACCACCGCCGTGGGCCGCGTCCGACCACGCCGCCTGGACGGCGGATCGCCTCCCAGAACGCCGTCATCATGTCGTCATGAAGCCGCTCGACCGTGCTGCGCGCGAGCGCGCCGGGTCGGCCGACGATGCCGTCGCGTTGGAGCACGGCCAGATCGTCGTCGATGTCTCGGACGGCGCCCGTCAGTGACTCTCTCGCTGCCGCCGGCATGCCTGCCTCCTTGTATGGCTAGTGCGGCAAGGATGGGCCTTCCGCCAAGCCGGCGACCGCGGCGACCGGATCGGCCGGCTCTTCCCATTCAATCGCCTCGGGCTGGCGAACCAGCGCCTGAGCGATCACCTCATCGACGCTCGCCACCGCGATAAGCTTGAGGTGCTTGCGCACGCTCTCCGGGATCTCAGCCAGGTCCTTCTCGTTATCCTTGGGAAAGAACACGGTGGTGATGCCGGCACGCATCGCCGCGAGCAGCTTTTCCTTGAGGCCGCCGATCGGCAGCACGCGGCCACGAAGCGTGATCTCGCCGGTCATCGCGATGTCCCGGCGAATGGCGATGCCGGTCATGATGCTGATCAGCGAGGTCGCCATGGCGATACCCGCGGACGGCCCGTCCTTTGGCGTCGCACCCTCCGGCACGTGCACGTGAATGTCGCGCTTCTCCAACATGTTCGGCTTGATGCCGAAACTGATCGAGCGGCTGCGCACATAGCTGAGCGCCGCGGACACGCTCTCCTGCATCACGTCGCCCAGTTTGCCGGTGCTTTTAACCACCCCCTTGCCGGGCACCATCACGCTCTCGATGGTCAGGATCTCGCCGCCAACCTCGGTCCAGGCAAGGCCGGTGACCACGCCGACCATGTCCTCGGACTCCGCCTCGCCGTAGCGGAAGCGCTTCACCCCCGCGTACTTCTCGAGGTTCTTCCGCGTGATCGCCACCTTCTTGGTCTTGCCGGTGACGATCTCCTTCACTGCCTTGCGTGCCAGGTTGGCGATCTCGCGCTCCAGGTTGCGCACGCCCGCTTCGCGCGTGTACGTCCGCACCAGCTCACGCAGCGCGTCGTCACTGATCGACCACTCCTCGGGCTTCAGGCTATGCGCGTCGGTCTGCTTGAAGATGAGGTGGCGACGTGCGATTTCGATCTTCTCGTCCTCGGTGTAGCCGGCGAGGCGGATGATCTCCATACGGTCCAGCAACGGCTGCGGCATATGCAGGCTGTTCGCCGTGGTGACGAACATCACGTCGGACAGATCGTAATCGACTTCCAGATAGTGGTCGGCGAACGTGGCGTTCTGCTCCGGGTCAAGCACTTCCAGCAAGGCGGCCGACGGATCGCCGCGCCAATCGGCTCCCAGCTTGTCGATCTCATCGAGCAGGAACAGCGGGTTGGAGCTCTTCGCCTTCTTCATGCCTTGCACGATCTTGCCGGGCATCGAGCCGATATAGGTGCGCCTGTGGCCACGTATCTCCGCCTCGTCGCGCACGCCGCCGAGCGACATGCGCACGAAGTTGCGTCCCGTGGCTTTCGCGATCGACTTGCCGAGCGAGGTCTTGCCGACTCCAGGCGGCCCGACCAGGCACAGGATCGGACCTTTCAGCTTGTTGGCGCGCGACTGCACGGCGAGATATTCAAGGATACGCTCCTTGACTTTCTCCAGAGCATAATGGTCGACATCGAGCACGCGCTCCGCCTCGCCGATATCGTGGCGTATCTTCGAGCGCTTCTTCCACGGGATCGACAGCATCCAGTCGAGATAGTTGCGAACCACCGTGCTCTCGGCCGACATCGGGCTCATGCCGCGCAGCTTCTTCAGCTCGCTCATCGCCTTTTCATGCGCCTCTTTCGAGAGCCTGGTCTTCTTGATGCGGTCCTCGAGTTCGGAGGTCTCGTCCTTGCCGTCCTCGCCCTCGCCCAGCTCCTTCTGGATCGCCTTCAACTGCTCGTTCAGGTAGTACTCGCGCTGGGTCTTCTCCATCTGCCGCTTGACGCGGTTGCGTATGCGCTTCTCGACCTGCAGCACGCCGATTTCCGCCTCCATATGGGCGAACACCCGCTCCAGACGCTCGCCGATCCGGGCGATCTCCAGCAGCTCCTGCTTTTCGGAGATTTTGAGGTTTAGGTGGCTGGCGATGGTGTCGGCGAGCTTCGACGGCTCCTCGATCTGATTGAGCGAGACCAGCACCTCTGGCGCGATCTTCTTGTTCAGCTTGATATATTGCTCGAACTGCCCGACCACGGTGCGGCTGAGCGCCTCGATTTCGCCGCTCGCCGAGGCTTCCGGCGCCGGCTCGGCCATCTCGTCGATGGTCGCCTCGAAATGCGTCTCCGTCTCCTTGAACTCGCGGATACGGGCGCGCCTGCTGCCTTCGACCAGCACCTTGACGGTGCCGTCCGGCAGCTTGAGCAACTGCAGGATGGTGGACACCGTGCCGCAGCGATAGATGTCGTCGGCCCCCGGATCGTCCTGAGAGGCGTTCTTCTGCGCGACCAGCAGAATCTGCTTGTCGTCCTTGGTCACCGCCTCAAGCGCGCGGACCGACTTCTCGCGCCCGACAAACAGCGGCACGATCATGTGAGGGAATACCACGATGTCGCGCAGCGGCAGCACCGCGAGTGTCTCTTCGGAGGCAGCCGCTCCGCGCGCGCGCGCCTCCTTTCCTGCGTCCTCGCCGCCCGAGGCGGCCTGGCTCTTCTCAGCCTTGGCAGGCTTCTTGTGCTCCGTCATCGTATTGACCTCCTGGTGGACAGTCGAAGATGGACGCCCAAACGTGGCGCGCCCGATCCCCTGCGCGGCGTCGCCGCGGCTTGTCTATGGTGATGATATCGTAATCCGCCCCTGGCGCGGCAAGAAGTCGTCGAACGCGTGTGCCTATGCCGATTGCTCGACCGGGCGCTCCTTTCCATAGACGAACACCGGATCGGCCTTTGACTCCGCGACCTCCCGATTGATCACCACCTCGTCCACGTTCTCAAGGCCCGGCAGATCGAACATGGTCGAGAGCAGGATGCTCTCCAGGATCGAACGCAAGCCGCGCGCGCCGGTGCGCCGCGCGATCGCCCTCAGCGCCACCTGCTTGAGCGCCTCCTCGTTGAAGCTGAGCTTGACGCCTTCCATCTGGAACAGCCGCGCGTACTGCTTGATCAGCGCGTTCTTCGGCTTGGTCAGGATCTCGATCAACGCGCCCTCGTCGAGATCCTCAAGCGTCGCCACGATCGGCAGGCGGCCGATGAACTCCGGGATCAGCCCGAACTTGAGCAGATCCTCGGGCTCGACTTCCTTCAGGATGTGCCCCATGCGCCGCTCGTCCGGAGCCTGGACCATCGCGCCGAAACCGATGCCCGAGCCCTTGCCGCGCGCGCCGATGATCTTCTCAAGTCCAGCGAACGCGCCGCCGCAGATGAACAAGATGTTGGTGGTGTCGACCTGCAGGAACTCCTGCTGCGGGTGCTTGCGGCCGCCCTGCGGCGGCACCGAGGCGACGGTGCCCTCCATGATCTTGAGCAAGGCCTGCTGCACGCCCTCGCCCGACACGTCCCGCGTGATCGACGGGTTGTCGGACTTGCGGCTGATCTTGTCGACTTCGTCGATATAGACAATGCCGCGCTGCGCCCGTTCCACATTGTAGTCGGCTGATTGCAGCAGCTTGAGGATGATGTTCTCGACGTCCTCGCCGACATAGCCGGCCTCGGTCAGCGTGGTGGCGTCCGCCATGGTGAACGGCACGTCGAGGATGCGCGCCAGGGTCTGCGCGAGCAGCGTCTTGCCGGAGCCGGTGGGCCCGATCAGCATGATGTTGCTCTTGGCGATCTCGACGTCGTTGTTCTTCGCCCCGTGCGCCAGGCGCTTGTAGTGGTTGTGGACCGCGACGGAGAGCACCTTTTTCGCGTGGAACTGACCGATGACGTAGTCGTCCAGGACTTTGCAGATCTCCTTGGGAGTCGGCACGCCGTCGCGCGACTTCACCAGATGGGTCTTGTGCTCCTCGCGGATGATGTCCATGCAGAGTTCGACGCATTCATCGCAGATGAACACCGTCGGGCCGGCGATCAGCTTGCGCACCTCATGCTGGGACTTGCCGCAGAATGAGCAATACAGGGTATTCTTGGAATCGCTGGACTTGCTCATCGCCTCTCCTTTCCCGCCCGCTTCCAAGAGCGACCCAGGATCAAGCGTTTGACACTAAACCTCCCGCTCAAGCCGCAGCAAGTGGCGTGTGAGAGGGGGACCCTCAGCTCTTGGCGGCATCCTCGGCGGCGGGAGACGGCCGGTTCTGCAACACCTCGTCGACGATGCCGAACGCCTGTGCCTCGGTCGCCGACAGGTAGGTGTCGCGCTCCAGCTTCTGCTCGATCGCCTCCAGCGTCTGGCCGGTGTGCTCCTTGTAGATCTCGTTCAAGCGGCCGCGCAGGTAGAGGATCTCCTTGGCCTGGATCTCGATGTCGCTGGCCTGCCCCTGGGCGCCGCCGGAAGGCTGGTGGACCATCACCCGCGCGTTCGGCAGCGCCAGACGCTTGCCCTTTGCCCCCGCCGCCAGCAGCAGCGAGCCCATCGAGGCGGCCTGGCCGATGCAAACCGTGTTCACCGGGCTGCGGATATACTGCATCGTGTCATAGATCGCGAGGCCTGCGGACACCACGCCGCCCGGGCTGTTGATGTAGAACGAGATGTCCTTGCTCGGGTTGACGCTCTCCAGATGCAGCAACTGCGCGCAGATCAGCGCCGAAACCCCGTCATAGACCGGCCCGGTCAGAAAGATGATGCGGTCCTGGAGCAGCCGCGAAAAGATGTCGAACGCCCGCTCGCCGCGTGAGGTCTGCTCGACCACCATCGGCACCAGAGCATTGTTGTAAATCTCAACGGGATCACGATCCCTCATCTGTTTCACTCCTGCGACCAGCCCGGATCCGGCTCCGCCCGGATCAAGATAGTCCGAAACCCGCACGATGAAAGACCTTCCTCAGAGCAAGCCGCCATTGCCGGCGCGCTTACGCGGCCGACGGCGGCACTTCGGCCAGTTCCTCCGGGGTGACCGTGCGCTCCTCGACCTTGGCCTGAGCGAGGATGTGGTCGACCACCTTGTCCTCGAAGATCGGTCCGCGCAGCGCTTCGGCCGCCTGCGGGTTCTTGGTGAAGTAGTCAAGCACCATCTGCTCCTGGCCGGGATAGCGGCCGGCCTCCAGGCGCATCGCGCGGGCCATTTCCTCCTTTGTCACGGCAATGCCGGCGCCACGGCCGACCTCGGCGAGCAGCAGGCCGAGCTTGACCCGTCGCTCGGCAATGCGGCGGTAGTCGGCGCGCAGCGTGGCCTCGTCCTTGCCCTGATCCTCCTCGTCGGCGCGGCCCTCCTTCTGATCGGCCTCGACGCGCTGCCAGATGGCGGCGAACTCCGGCTCGACCATGCCCTCGGGGGCGGCGAAATCGGTGCTGGCGGCCAACTGATCGAGCAGCTCGCGCTTGATGCGCATGCGCGAGAGCTGGTCATATTCCTGCTGCACCTGCCGGCTGATCAGACCGCGCACCTCGTCCAATCCCTCGAAGCCGAGAGAGGCGGCAAGGGCGTCGTCCAACGGGGGATCGATCGGACGCTTCAGCGCCTTGGCGGTCACCTCGAAGCTGGCGGGCTTGCCGGCCAGCTCGGCGGCCTTGTAGTCGTCGGGAAAGGTCACTGTGATGGTGCGTGACCCGCCAGACGCCAGGCCTTCAAGCTGCTCGGAAAAACCGGGAATGAACCCGTCCCCGCCGATCTCGACATCGACATCCGACCCGGTGCCGCCCTCGAAGGCCTCGCCGTCGATCTTCCCCACATAGTCCACGGTGATCACTTCGCCCCTGGCCGCCCCGCGGCCCTCCTCGATCGCCTCGAAGCTCCGCTGGCGTCTGGCGATGTTGGCGAGCGCGCGGTCCACGGTCGCGGGCTCTGGCGCCGCGCTCAGACGTGTGAGCGACAGCGCGCTCAGGTCCGGGATCGCGATGTCGGGCAGCAGCTCAAGTTCGACAGTGAACTCCAGATCGCTGGTCTCGCCACCACCTATCATCGTCTGGTCCAGCGGACCGCGCACCAGACCGACCTTCGGCTGCGTCGCCGAGCGGAGGCCACGCTCTTCGAGCAGGTCGCGGGTGGCGTCGTTCACGGTCTGCTCCAGCACCTCGCCGGTCACCGCCGTGCCATAGCGCTGGCGCACGATCGAGAGCGGCACCTTGCCCGGGCGGAAGCCGGGCAGCTTGACCTGCTTGCCGAGCTCGACCAGGCGGGCGGTGCGCTTGCCCTCCACCTCGGCACTCGGCACCACGATGGTGAAGCCGCGCTTGAGGCCTTCGGAGAGCGTCTCGGTGACCTGCATCTGCCAGGCATCCTCTGAGTTCGAATCGCAAGGGGAGGCTAGTGTCCCGATTCAGCAATTTGTTGCCGAATTGCCGGGACACTAGCTCTTTATTTTCAGTGGCCTGCTCATCCCTGAAATGCTGAGGCATTTCAGGGGCAGGACACTAGGCGGCGGTCATGCGGGCGGAGGGACTTGAACCCCCACGGCTTGCGCCACCAGAACCTAAATCTGGCGTGTCTGCCAATTCCACCACGCCCGCCGGAGCCGCAGCCGTGAGCGGCGGCATCTAGCCCGCGCGGTGTGACGAGGCAAGAGCGCAGGCGCCGGCGAGCCGGCCCGGCAGATCCTCAGCGAGCAGGCCCTCGCCGGCCAGGCGTGCTGCCTCTCCGTGCAGCCAGACCGCGGCACAGGCCGCCTCGAAATCCTCCTGACCCGCGGCCAGCCGGGCCGCGACGATGCCGGTGAGCACGTCGCCGGCGCCGGCGGTGGCGAGCCAGGGCGGCGCGTTGTCGTTGATCGCTGCGCGTCCGTCGGGTGCCGCGATGATCGTGTCGGCGCCCTTCAGCACCACCACGGCCTGAACCCGTCGCGCCGCCGCCCGCGCCGCCCCCAGGCGATCATCGCCGGGCGGCCCGAACAGCTTGCTGAACTCGCCCAGATGCGGCGTCAGCACCGCGGCCCCGCGCAGCCGTTCCGGCGCTCCGGCCGCCTCGCTCAGCGCTCCCGCGTCAGCCACCACCCGCCGACCGGCGCGCAGCAATTCCGGCAGCGATGCCCGCACTTCGGCAGCATCCAGTCCAGGTCCGCACACCCACACACGCCGGCGCTCGTCCGAGAGCAACGATGCGAGCGGCCCCGCATCGACGATCAGGCCCGGCGGCCCGCTTCGATACAGATCCGGATTGTGCTCGGCGGCGATGCGCACGAGTCCGGCGCCGGCGCCGCGCGCGCCCGAAGCGGCAAGCAGGGCCGCGCCGCTCATCGACGCGCCGCCGCAAACACTGACCACGCCGCGGCTGTATTTATGGTCCGAGGCGCTCACCTTGGAGATGTGCC
Source organism: uncultured Acetobacteraceae bacterium (assembly GCA_964246745.1). GTDB lineage: Bacteria > Pseudomonadota > Alphaproteobacteria > Acetobacterales > Acetobacteraceae > Lichenicoccus. The sequence goes on along the minus strand of CAXTRK010000001.1, from coordinate 91,650 downwards.
AGAGCGCCCCGGGCGTGTTGCGCCAGCACTGCGCCACGACACCGTCCAGCACGCTCTGGGGCATGCCGATATCGGCGATCTCAAGCCGGCCCACCAGGTCGCGGCCCGGCAGCAGCAGATGGCCGGGTTTCGCCCTGAAGAAGCTGACGGTAAGCGCCGCCCTGGGCGCCGATCCCAATGTCGCTCCGGTGGCGCCATCGACGCCGCTGGGGATGTCGACCGCCAGCAGCGTGCGTGACGCGGCGCGCGCCAGCAGCTCGGCCGCGAGCCCGTCGAGGCGACGCGACAGCCCGGCGCCGAACACCGCATCGATCACCAGCTCCGCGCGCTCGACATCTGCCTCCGCGAAGCCTTCCACCCGGCCGCCGCAGGCGCGCCAGGCGGCCTCGGCGATGGCCGCGTCGCTGCCAGGACGCGGCGGCGCGAGAGCGGCCGCGCGAACCGGCCAGCCGCGCCGCGCCAGCAGCCGTGCGGCGACATAGCCGTCGCCGCCATTGTTGCCGGGGCCGCACAGCACCAGCGTCCGGTTCGGAGGAAAAATCCGCGCCGCCGCGCGCGCCACCGCGCGGCCGGCATTCTCCATCAGGGAAATGCTCGACACCGCCATCGCGGCGAGGCGGTCCGCCTCAGCCATCTCGTCAGGCGTCAGCAGAACGTGCGCGGGATCGATCATGGCCGCCTCTTGCGGAGCGAGTTGATTTTGTCCGCCAAGCCCCTATTGAGGCCCGGCGCCACGAACAACGCCCCGCCGAGGACACCGATGCACGCCGAATCCGCCACCATCCTGTGGGGCTTTGTCCTCGCGCTGCACCTGCTCGGCATGGCGGTCTGGGTCGGCGGCGCCGCCTACGTGCTGATCGTGCTGCGTCCAAGTCTGGCCTTGCTGGAACAGACCCATCGGGTGGCGGCGCATCTGCAATCGCTGAAGCGGTTCTTCCGTCTGGTCTGGCATGTCATGCCGGTGGTGCTGCTGACCGGCTGGGCGATGGAGATCTTCCGCGCGGGCGGCTTTGCCCATGCCGACTGGCGCATCAATGCCATGCAGGGCCTCGGCGTGCTGATGGCGATCGTCTTCGTGGCGGTGTATTTCGGCGCCTTCAAAAGGGCGCAGCGCGCGATCCGGCCAAAGCCCGCAATGTTCGAGAGCATCCACTCTCTGGTCGGCATGATGCTGGCGCTGGGCATCGTGACCGTGATCGTCGCGTGCCTCGATCATTCCTGGTAGCCACCCCTCAGACCGCATCCGGCCTGGTTTCGCCGCGCAGGGGTGCCGCCCGCCGGGCCAGGTTCACCGCCGAATTGACCAGCCCGACATGCGAGAACGCTTGCGGGAAGTTGCCCACCAGGCGCTTGGCGCGCGGGTCGTATTCCTCGGCCAGCAGGCCGAGATCGTTGCCGAGCGAAAGCAGCCGCTCGAACAGGCGCTCCGCCTCCTGGTAGCGTTCCTGCCGCACGTAGATGTCGACCAGCCAGAAGGTGCAGGCGAGAAACGCCCCCTCGCGTCCAGGCAGGCCGTCGACATTGTCCTCGGTGCGGTAACGCAGCACGAAGCCGTCCTCGATGAGTTCCCGTTCGATCGCGGCGACCGTCGCCGTGATGCGCGGATCGTCCGCGGGCAGAAAGCCCGTGGCCGGGATCAGCAGCAGTCCCGCATCGAGCGCTGTGGAGCCGAACGACTGGGTGAAGCAGCCTTTCGCCTTGTTGAAGCCCTGCTCGCAAATCGTCTTGTGGATGGTCTGGCGTATCTCGCGCCAGGTCTCGACCGGCCCTGCGAGGCCGAACTCCTCGCAATCCTGGATGGTGCGATCGAACGCCATCCAGGCGAACACCTTCGAGACGGTGAAATGCTTGCGGCCGCCGCGCACCTCCCACATGCCCTCGTCCGGCTCGTGCCAGATCTTGGCCAGGTGCTCCATCAGCGAGACCTGCAACGACCAGCCATAGCCCGGATCGCGCAGATTGGCCTGGCGCGCCAGGCGCAACGCCGCCACCACCTCGCCATACACATCGAGCTGGAGCTGGCCTGCCGCGGCGTTGCCGACACGCACCGGCGACGCTCCCTGGTAGCCGCAGAGCCACGGCACCTCCCATTCCAGCAAGGTGCGTTCGCCGGCGATGCCATACATGATCTGGATCTGGTCCGGGCTGCCGGCGATGGAGCGATGCAGCCAGTCGCGCCAGAACGTCGCCTCCTCATGATAGCCGCCATACATCATGGCGATCAGGGTGAGACTGGCGTCGCGCAGCCAGCAATACCGATAGTCCCAATTGCGCGGGCCGCCGAGCTGCTCCGGCAGCGAGGTCGTCGCCGCGGCGACAATGCCGCCTGTCTGCGCGAAGGTCAGGCCCTTCAGCGTCACCAGCGAACGCAGCACAGCCGCGCGGTGCGGCCCCTGGTAGGCGCAACGGCCCGACCACTCCTGCCAGTGCGCCTCGGTGCGCCGCAGCGCCGCATCGACATCAAACGGCGCCGGCGGCGGCTGGTGCGAGGCGCCCTCGCTCATCACGAAGCTCACGCGCTCTCCCTCGGACACCGTAAAGCATCCCACGGTCGCCATCCGCTCGCCCCTGAGGGGCACGCTCGTGCGCAGGCAGACCAGGAACGGCCCGGCAATGGCGACGACTCCTCCGGTCTCCGGGCCATCCGCCTCTGGCAGGCGCGTGACCCAAGGAACCGAGTTGCCGTAATCGAATCGGAGCAGCAGCTCGGTCTGCATCTCGACGCTGCCGCCGCGCCCCTCCACGATCCGTATGATGCTGGGCACCGGGTTGTCGATCGGCATGAAATCGATCACCGCGACCGAGCCTTGTTCCGTCTTGAACACCGTCTCCAGCACCAGACCGCCGTCGTGATAGGCGCGCGTCGTGGAGGCGGCGGCGGTCGGCGCGATCAGCCATCGGCCGTTCTCCGCGTTGCCCACGAGTGCCGCAAGGCAGGCCGGGCTGTCGAAGCGCGGCCAGCAGAGCCAATCGATCGATCCGTTGCGGCCGACCAGCGCGCAACTGCTGCAATCTCCAATCAGGCCGTAATCCTCGATGGGCAAGGGTGTATAGACCACGCGGCAAGGGCTCCCGGTTGCGTTGCGCCTGTTTGGGGTGCGACAGGATGGATGATTGCCGCGAAACCGACTGATGACGGCCCCGCGCGCGCGACGTTCCGGCAAACGAGGCCGCGCCGTTGCGGTTGCAGAGCGCGCACGCTTGACTTTCAGGGCTCACCTGTCGATATCAGGATCGAGCCGGGCACACCATGTGAGTGCCGGCATTCGGGCCGCGGAACAGGCCCAGACGTCGCCCACATCCGGGTGATCGGCTTCGGCCTCGCAACCCTGACCTTTCCGAGAGAGTTTTTGAACACCATCGAACCCGATCACCCGGACACCATGCCGGCGCCAGCGCCAGACGCGTCTCCTGGCATGCCGATGACGGCTTTTCCCGAAAACTCTGAGCAAGCCCTTGGGCAGGCTGAGCCAATTCCCGTCTCCGAGCAGGCCGAAGCCGCACGGGTGGCGGCTGCCGATCCGCATCTGCCGTTGTTCTCCGAGCTCGGATTATCCGAACCGGTGCAGCGCGCCGTAAACGAAATGGGCTATCTGCATCCGACCCCGATCCAGGCGCAGGCAATCCCCGTCGTGCTGGCCGGACGCGACGTGATGGGTGTCGCCCAGACCGGAACTGGCAAGACCGCTTCCTTCGTGCTGCCGATGCTTGATATCCTTTCGGGCTCGCGCGCCCGTGCCCGCATGCCGCGCTCGCTGATCCTGGAGCCGACCCGCGAGCTGGCGCTGCAAGTCGCGGAAAACTTCCTGCTCTACGGCAAGCATCTCAAGCTGAACCATGCGCTGCTGATCGGCGGCGAGAGCATGTCCGACCAGAAGGAGGCCTTGGCGCGCGGCGTCGACGTGCTGATCGCGACGCCTGGCCGCCTGCTCGACCTGTTCGAGCGCGGCGGTCTGCTGCTCACGCAGACCAGCACGCTGGTGATCGACGAGGCCGATCGCATGCTCGATATGGGCTTCATCCCCGACGTCGAGCGGATCGTCTCTCTGCTGTCTCCCAATCGTCAGACCTTGTTTTTCTCCGCCACCATGGCGCCGGAGATACGTCGGCTGTCGGAGATGTTCCTGCGCGATCCCAAGGAGATCACGGTGAGCCGTGCCGCCTCGGTGGCGCCGACCATCGAGGAGGGCCTTGTCGTCGTGCCCGCGGAGGAGAAGCGCCGGACGCTGCGACGCATGCTGCAGACCAGCGACGTGCAGAACGCCTTGATCTTCTGCAACCGCAAGCGCGACGTGGATATCCTGCACAAATCCCTCAAGAAGCATGGCTTCTCCGCGGGCGCGCTGCACGGCGACCTGGCGCAGTCGGTGCGGTTCGCGACGCTGGAGAAGTTCAAGGCTGGAGAGCTGCGGCTGCTGGTCTGTTCGGACGTGGCCGCGCGCGGTCTCGATATCGGCGGCCTCAGCCATGTGTTCAATTTCGACGTGCCGATCCATGCCGAGGACTATGTGCACCGGATTGGCCGCACCGGCCGCGCCGGCCGTACCGGCCATGCGCTCGGCATTGCCACTCCCCATGATCGCCTGGCGGTGGAGGCGATCGAGAAGCTGACCGGCCACGTCATTCCCCGGCTGGCGATCGAGGGCATCGAGTCCGTCGAGTGGTCCGAGGAGGCAGGCGGCCGCAGCCGCGGGCGGTCGCGCGGCGGCAAGCCAGCAACCCGCGAGGCGGCGAAGTCCCTGGCGCCCGGCTCAGCGGCGACGGAAGCCAGGCCGAATGCCGAGGCGCCCTCCACTCCGCGACGAAGCCACGATCGCGCCCGGGCGGATCACCGGGCAGATCACCATTCCGATCGCGCCGCCGCGCGTCCGTCCGCCCTTGAAGACGCTGGCGCGGTCTTGGTCGGATTTGGCGACGACATCCCCGCCTTCATGTTGCTGCCGCGCCGGGCAGTTGCATCGATGCACACCCCGGAGCACGCCGAGGCGCACGAACAGGGCGACATCGACCTCGAACAGCTCACGGACGATTCGAGCCCGCAGGAATAGCCTCGCCAAGCCGGCCCCGCTGGAACAGAACCTTGCCGTGGAACAGACCATCGACGTGGAGGTGACCGGTCTCGGCGCGGACGGAGACGGCATCGTTGCGATCGATGGCGCCAAGCGGTTCGTGCCCGGCGCGCTGCCGGGCGAGAGAATACGCCTGCGGCACTCCGCTCGTCGCCTGGCACTCGACGCCGTCCTGCGTGCAAGCCCGGAGCGCACTGCTCCGCCATGCGGCCTGTTCGGACGATGCGGCGGCTGCTCGCTGCAGCATATGAGCCCGTCGGCGATGGAAGTATTCAAAGTCCGCATGGTGCAGGACGCCCTGATCAAGGCGGGCTTCGCGCTGCCGGAGCAGGTCGGTTTCGCCGCGTGCCCGCCCGCGTCGCGCCGACGCGTCGATCTGGGACTGCGTCGCACGCCGGACCGGATGCTGATCGGGCTGCACCGGCGCGGCGGCGACCTTGTCGATCTGAGCGAGTGCCACGTGCTGCAACCCGGTCTGTTCCAGCTCATCGAGGTGATGCGTCCGGTGCTGCTCCGGCTTGCCTGCCTGCGCGCGGTGGGGTCCGCCATCGCGAACCAGCTTGATAGCGGCCCGGACCTGCTGCTCGCCACCGACACACCGCCGGATACCGGCGATCGCACCCGCCTGGCCGCTCTGGCGCGGACGGCTGGGGCGCCGCGCATATCCTGGCGGCCGCTGATCGGCGCCAGGGGCGGCGGCAATGGCGGCGGCAATGGCGGCGGCAATGGCGGCGCCGAGACGGTCTGCGCGCTGGCGCCGGTGCATCACGCGCTGTCCGGCGCCCGGATCGTGCCGCCGCCCGGCGCGTTCCTGCAGGCAAGCCAGCCGGGCGAGACCGCCATCATCGACGCGGTGTTGACGGCTCTGCACAAGGAACTGCGGGACCGTGCGCGGATCGTGGAGCTCTACGCCGGCTGCGGCACGTTAAGCTTCGCGCTTGCCGCGCGAGCGCGCCTGGTGTCGTTCGAAGGCGACCGCGACGCCGCCGCCTGCCTTGCGGCCGGCATCAAGCCGGGCATGCGCATGCGGGCGGTCCGCCGCGACCTTGCACGCCAACCGCTGCTGGCCTCGGAGTTCTCACGCGCCGGCGCGATCGTGCTTGATCCGCCCTTCGAAGGCGCGGGCGCGCAGATGCCGGAAATCGCCCGGTCCGGCGTTTCGCGGATCGTCATGGTGAGCTGCAATCCGCACGCTCTCGTCAAGGACGCACGACTGCTTCGGCAGGCCGGCTATGCGCTGGAGCGGCTCACCGTCATCGATCAGTTCGTCTGGTCGAGCGGCGTCGAAAGTGTCGCCGCCTTTGCCTTGCCGCGGGCGATTGACTTCGCACACGGCCGGGAGCAGCACCCCGGAGCGGCATGACGCACGGCTCGGTCGAGGAGGCAAAGATGGCGAGGCGAACCCATATCTCCGGTGTGCTGACGATGCTGTTGGCGGTGGCCGCGCCGGCGATCGCCGCGGCGCCGCTCCCGGCGCTGGTCCAACCCGCCACCAACCAGCATCTGGTCGGCAAGTTCGTCTATGCCGAACTGATCACACCGGACCTGCGGACGGCGGAGCGTTTCTACTCCGGCTTGTTCGGCTGGACGTTTCGCGATGTCGCTCCTGCCCCACATACTTTCACGGAGGCTTTGCTCGACGGACAGCAGGTTGCCGGCGTGCTGCAGCGGCCGATGCCGGCGGGGGGTGCGCGAAGCCCGGCCTGGCTGGGTTTCATTTCAGTGAGCAATGTGCAGGCAACCGCGCGGGCGGCGACGCAGAATGGTGCCAAGCTGCTGTATGGGCCGCGCAGCTTCCCCGATCTCGGCCGTGCCGCCGTGTTGCGGGATCCGCAGGGCGCCGTCTTCGCGGTGCTGTCGTCCTTCAGCGGCGATCCGGCCGACATCGAGGCCGTTGACGGCGGCTGGATCTGGAGCTCGCTGATCACCAGCGATCCACAAAGCGACGCCGCCTTCTATCGCGCGGTGTTCGGCTACGACATCTACGATATGAGCCAGAGCGGAGAGGCCAAGCACATCATTCTCGCCTCCGACAGCTATGCCCGCGCCAGCGTCAATCCGTTCCCGGCCAGCCAACCGGGCGGTCCGCCGCGCTGGCTGAACTACATACGGGTCGAGGATGTCGCCGCCGCGGCCGGCAAGGTGCCTTCGCTAGGCGGCCGGATCCTGCTGCCGCCCAAGGTTGACCGCGACGGCGACATGATCGCCATCGCCGCCGATCCGGAGGGCGCCGTCTTCGGCATGCTGCAACTGTCCAATGAGAAGAGCGCGGGAGAAGCCAAGTGACGCCGCCGTTTGCCCGCCCCTCCTCGATTGCCCTGCTGCTCGGCCTGCTTGCCGCCGTGCTGTGCGGCTGCGCCTACGGCGGCTATGGAGATGGCGGCTATGGATACGGCAGCTACGGCGCCGACTATTATGGACCCGCGTATTACGGCGGCGGCTATCGCGGTTATGGCGGCTGGGGACGCGGCTATGATGTCGGTCCATACCGCGGAGGCCCTCGTCCAGGCGGCCGGCCGATCCCGTCGTTACCAGTCGGCAGAGGCGGGCCAGGCGGCAGAGGCGGCTTTCATGGCGGCGGCAGGAGTGGTTTTCACGGTGGCGGCGGCGGCCATCCAGGAGGTGGTGGGCACGGCGGCGGTGGACACGGCGGACGATAGAGTGCGCGCGGACCTCAGACGTGGAAGCTCTCGCCACAGCCGCAGCGGCCCTTCTCGTTGGGGTTGGTGAAGGTGAAGCCGGCCTCCAGATCCTTGACCTGATAATCCATAGTGCTGCCGATCAGGAACAAGGAGGCGCGGCGATCCACCAGGATGGTGAGGCCGCGATCGCGCACCACCTCGTCATTGGCGCCTGGCTCATCGACCCAGCCCATGTCGTAGGAGAGGCCGGAGCAGCCTTTGGTGCCGACGCTGATGCGCAGCAACTGTCCGGCATGGCCGCCATCATAGAGCGCACGCAACCGGTGCGCCGCGGCTTCGGACAACGCCATCAAGGGCGGCAGTTCTCGGCGCTTCGAAGAACTCGTCTGGGCAATCATCGCGGGTCCTCCCTTCTTAGAACATGTTGAGCGCAAGGCGCGCATCTTCACTCATCCGGCTTGGGTCCCAGGCCGGCTCCCAGACCGTCTCGACCTCGCACCCGGTGACGCCGGCGATGCCTTGCACCGCGTCGCGCACCTGCACCGGCAATTCCTGGGCGCTCGGGCAACCCGGCGCGGTCAGCGTCATCTCGACCTTGACCCGACCATCGTCATGCAGGTCGACGGCATAGATCAGGCCCAATTCATAGATGTTGACCGGTATTTCCGGATCATAGATGGTGGCGATCGCCGCGATCACCGCGTCCTCGCTCGGCGGCCCCAGCGTCTCTCCGCCGGGGGTCCATTTCCCGACGGCGGCGGTGCCACCCTCCCCGGAGAAGGTGAAGGCTACGTCGCTCGGTTGATCCGGCTGGCCCATCATGCCGCCCTTTCGTTCTTGAGCGCGTCGAGCAGCGCCGACCATGGCAAGGTCGCGCAACGGATACGCGACCGATACTCATGGAGGTTTTCAAACGCACGCAGCACACCCAGATTCCCACTTGATAAATCGGCCGACCCGGACACAACTCCGTGGTGCAGCATGGCATCAAATCGGCCGAACAGCGAAGAAATCGCGGCTTTGTCGAGACCTTCCACGCTTTCGGCCATCAGGTCGGCGGATGCGGCGCAGATCGCGCAGCCGCGCGTCTGGTGCATCACCCGGTCTGTATGCCCGTCCGGCGAGAGCGCCACGGTGACATGCGTCCTGTCGCCGCAGAACGGATTGCTGCCGTCGGCGGCCGCGTCCGCGGGCTCGACCGCGCCGGCATGAAGCGGCGCGCGGGCGCGATCCATGATAAGCTGCTGATACAGCGATTCCCGCTCACCCTGATCCATGGTCAGTCGAAAAACCCCCTGATCCGTTCGAGGTTGTCCGCCAGGACATCGATCTCCTCGGCCGTGGTGTAGAGGCCGAAACTGGCGCGCGCGGTGCTGCCGACACCAAGCCTGCGCATCAGCGGCTCGGCGCAATGATTGCCGGCACGGACCGCAATGCCGTTGCGGTCGAGCAGGGTGGCGATGTCGTGCGCATGCGCGTTTGCCATGGTAAACGAGATCACGCCGCCACGCTCCTGCGCCTGGCCAAGAATCCGGAGACCCTCGACACCGGAGAGGCGCGCGAGCGCATGCTCGGTCAAGCCCGCCTCATGCTCGGCGATTGCCGGCAGACCGATGGCCTCGACATAGTCGATCGCCGCCCCAAGTCCGATCGCCTCGACGATCGGCGGCGTGCCCGCCTCGAATTTGTGCGGCACCTCCGCCCAGGTCGAATGCTCGAAGCTGACGCTGCCGATCATGTCGCCGCCGCCAAGGAACGGGGGCATCGCTTCAAGCAACGCGTGCCTGCCCCACAGCACGCCGATCCCAGTGGGTCCATACAGCTTATGGCCGGTGAAGACATAGAAATCGGCGTCGAGGGCCTGCACGTCGACAGGCTGATGCACCACCGCCTGCGAGCCATCAAGCAGCAGCTTGGCGCCATGCGCATGGGCAAGCCGCGCGATGCGGGCGGCCGGCGTGATGCTGCCCAGCACATTGGACATGTGCGTCACCGCGACCAGTCCGACCCGCCCGTCGGCCAGCAGCGACTCCAGCGACGCGAGGTCAAGCTCGCCCTGGTCAGTGACCCGTGCCACGCGCAGTTCGATGCCGCGCCGGTCACGCAGCATCTGCCAAGGCACGATGTTGGCGTGATGCTCCATCTCGGAGATCACCACCGCCTGATCCGGACGCATCGCACCCCCGAAGGAGTGCGCGAGCAGGTTGATCGCACCCGTGCTGCTCTGGGTGAAGATGATCTCGCTGGCCGATCCGGCGCCAAGCAGGTGCGCCACTTTGAGGCGGACGGCTTCATAGGCGTCGGTGGTCCGCTCGCTCATCCAGTGCAGGCCGCGATGCACGTTGGCATACTGGGTGCGCATCGTCTGCGCCATCGCCTCGATGACCGCCTCCGGCTTCTGCGCCGAGGCGGCGCTGTCCAGGAACACGAACGGCTTGCCACGGATCGTCTGCGACAGGATCGGAAAGTCCGAACGCAGGCGCGCGAAATCCGGCTTGGTCGTCACCGGCATCATCTCGTTCATGTCCACGACCGATCCACCGCGCGTTCAAGCGCGCCGCGCACCGCCTCGTCATCAACCAGCGACAAGGCATCGTCGAGGAAGGCGCGCACCAGGATGGCGCGCGCCGCGTCGGCGGCAACGCCGCGGCTGCGCAGATAGAAGAGCTGATCCTCGTCAAGCGCGCCCGCGGTCGCGCCATGGCTGCATTTCACGTCATCGGCGTAGATTTCCAGCTCGGGCTTGCTGTCGATCTCAGCCGTATCCGATAGCAGCAGCGCCTGGTTCATCTGATAGCCGTCGGTCTTCTGGCCCGCGCGCGCGACCACGATCTTGCCCTGGAACACGCCGTGCGCCCGCTCCCTGAGCACGTTCTTCACGGTCTGCCGCGACGTGCAGCCCGGCGCGTCGTGGGCGATCACGCTGGTCAGATCGGCGTGCTGCGAACCGCCGAGCAGTTGGGCGGCATTCACCTGCACCTCGCCGCCCTGTCCACGCAGCCGCGCATGGACCTCGTGACGCGCAAGCCGCCCGCCAAGCGTCAGCGTGAAGCTGTCATAGGAGCCGGCTTGATCGACCGCGGCATAGACGGTGGAGAAATGCAGCGCTTCCGCGCCGTCCTGTTGCCACAGCACATGGGTCAGGCGCGCGCCCGCGCGGACTTCAATCTCCAGCACCGGATTATGCACGTACAGGCCCTCGCCATGCGCAATTTCGAGCAGGGACAGACCGGCGCCTTGCTCGAGCAGCACGGTGCAGCGCGGATGCGCCGAGACCGCGTCCGTCTGCCCGTTTGATGCCAGCATCACCAGCAGCAACCGTCCAGCATCGACTCCGGCGGGGACGCGGATACGCGCGCCATCCTCGGCCAGCATGGTGTTCAGAGCGACCATCGCGTCGCGTTCGGCATGGGCGAGCGCGCCGAAACTTGGCCCGATCTCGATGTCAATGCCGGCTGGCAGACAGGACAGCGACGCGTCGAACCGGCCGTTCATGAACACCAATCGCGCGGCGCCGTCGAGACCGGCGGCAGCCAGTTCAAGTGCCGCCAGCAGCGCCGGCGCGCGTGACGCCTGGCCCACATCCCTCCCAGCAGCCAAGGCGAGCCCGGCCAACGGACGCAGATCCGTGTATTTCCAGGCCTCGACGCTGCGCCGCGGCAAGCCGGCGGCGCGCAGCACCAGGCTTGCCAAGTCGCGGACCTCAGTCTCTCCTGGCAGCGTCTGCTTGCGGCTCTCGTAGAGGTCAAGGAAAGCCTTGGCGTCATGACCGGCCGGCTGTGGGGCTTGGCGGGGGGCCTGACGGGGGTCGATCGCGTTCACGCCGCCTCCGCGACCAGGTTCGCATAGCCCTCGGCTTCAAGTTGGCGGGCAAGCTCCGGGCCGCCGCTGCGGATGATGCGCCCCTGAGCCATGACGTGCACATGGTCGGGAATAATGTAGTCCAGCAGCCGCTGGTGATGGGTGATGACCAGGGCGGAGAAATCCGGCGCCCGCAGCGCGTTCACACCGTCGGCCACGAACCGCAGGGCATCGATATCAAGGCCGCTGTCGGTCTCGTCGAGGATTGCGAAACGCGGCCGCAGCAGCGCCATCTGCAACACCTCGTTGCGCTTCTTCTCGCCGCCCGAAAACCCGACATTCACGTTGCGCTTCAGCATGTCGTCGGGCATCGACAGACGCTTGCACTCGGCGCGCGACAGCTTGAGAAACGCGACTGGATCAAGCTCCGGCTCACCGCGCGCCCGACGCACCGAATTGACCGCCGTACGAAGGAAATTCGCATTGTTCACGCCAGGCAGTTCGACCGGCGCCTGGAAGGCGAGGAACAGCCCGGCCGCCGCACGCTCCTCGGGTTCCATTGCCAGCAAATCCTCCTCGCCGAAGCGCACGCTGCCCGCGGTCACCAAATAGTCCGCACGCCCCGCCAGGACATAGGACAGGGTCGACTTGCCGGAGCCGTTCGGACCCATGATCGCGTGCACCTCCCCGGGAGGCACGACAAGATCGACGCCGTTCAGGATCGGCTTGTCCTCGATTTGGGCGCGCAGCCCAGAGACGACGAGAGCGGTGCTCATCCAACGCTCCCCTCGAGGCTGACGGCCAGCAGCTTTTGCGCCTCGACCGCGAATTCCATCGGCAATTCCTTCAACACTTCCTTGCAGAAGCCGTTGACGATCATTCCGACCGCATCCTCTTCGGCAAGGCCGCGGCTGCGGCAGTAGAACAATTGGTCCTCGGAGATCTTCGAGGTGGTGGCTTCGTGCTCGACACGGGCGCTCATGTTGCGGTTCTCGATATAGGGCACCGTATGCGCGCCGCATCGGTCGCCGATCAGCAGGCTGTCGCACTGGGTATGGTTGCGAGCCCCCCCGGCGCGCGGCATGATCCGCACCAGGCCGCGATAGGTGCTGTCGGAACGGCCGGCGCTGATGGTCTTGGCGACGATGGTCGAACGCGTGCCACGGCCGATATGGATCATCTTGGTGCCGGTGTCAGCCTGCTGGCGGTTGTTGGTGACCGCGACCGAGTAGAATTCGCCGACGCTGTCTTCGCCCTGCAGGATGCAGGACGGATATTTCCAGGTGATCGCCGAGCCGGTCTCCACCTGGGTCCAGGAGATGCGCGAGCGCGCGCCGCGGCAGGCGCCGCGCTTGGTGACGAAATTGTAGATGCCGCCACGCCCCTCGCTGTCGCCAGGATACCAGTTCTGCACCGTGCTGTATTTGATCGAGGCATCGTCCATCGCCACCAGTTCGACGACGGCGGCGTGGAGCTGGTTCTCGTCGCGCATCGGCGCGGTGCAGCCCTCCAGATAGGAGACCGAGGCGCCGCGTTCCGCGATGATCAGCGTCCGCTCGAACTGTCCGGTGTTGCGCGCATTGATGCGGAAATAGGTCGACAGCTCCATCGGACATTTCACGCCCTCCGGGATGAAGACGAAGGAGCCGTCGGTGAAGACCGCCGAATTGAGCGCAGCGTAGAAATTGTCTGCCGCCGGCACGACGCTGCCGAGATAGCGTTGCACCAGCTCGGGATGCTCGCGCACGGCCTCGCTGATCGGGCAGAAGATCACGCCCGCCTTCATCAGGGTCTTGCGGAAGGTCGTGGCGACGGAAACGCTGTCGAACACCGCGTCCACCGCGACCTGCGGCCGGTCGTCCGCCAGCGCCTCGGCGCCTTCGACACCCGCCAGGATGGCGCGCTCCTTGAGCGGTATGCCGAGCTTCTCGTATGTGGCGAGGAGCTGCGGATCGACCTCGTCAAGCGACCTCGGTCCCGCCTTCGGCCTGGGCGCCGCGTAATAATGCGCATCCTGATAGTCGATCGGCGGATAGGCCACCTTGGACCAGCGCGGCTCGGGCATCCGGTTCCATGCCTCGAACGCCTTGAGACGCCAGGCGAGCAGCCATTCCGGTTCGCGCTTCTGCCGAGAGATCAGCCGGATGGTATCCTCATTCAGGCCTTTCGGCGCCAAGTCCATCTCGATGTCGGTCTCGAAGCCCCACTTGTAGGTGGAACTGGTCAGTTGCTCTACGGCGCTGACGGTCTCGGCGATCGCTGGCATGAAACCTCACTAGGCGGTGGAAGCGGGGCGTCGCGGCGCCACGGCGGAGTCAAGAATGAACACAGGCGGCGGCTGCAGCGGCCGCATGTCGGCCAGCGTGATCCGCGTCAGCGCCTCGCGGATGGCGTCGTTGACCGGGTCCCAGCGGCCACGCATCGGACAGCACGCTTCCGCCTCGCAGCCGCCGATCGCCCCATCGACGCAGGCGGCGAGCGCGATCGGGCCATCAATCGCCGCAATCACCCTGGCCACCGGGATCTGTTCCAGTGCGTGCGCCAGGCGGTAGCCGCCGCGCGGGCCCCTTTGCGAGACGACCAGTCCGGCCGAGGACAAGGATTTGAGAACCTTGGCCACGGTCGGCTCGGGGACGCCGGTCTCCTGCGCAAGTGACGGCGATGTCGTGACGCCGCCCGAGGCCTCCAGCCGCACCAGCACCACGACGGCGTAATCCGTCAGTTTCGAGAGCTTCAGCATGGCCCCAGATCTTGGTCATTATGGACCACAACGGTCCTGATTGACCCTGGAGATGACGTGGGGCATGTCCCGCGTCAAGGGGCCGCGCGCTCACGATGCGGCGTGTCCGAACACCGCGTAAAGCAAGAGATAGAACACCGCGCCGACCAGGGCGCCGACCACGGTTCCGTTGATCCGTACATATTGCAGATCCCGTCCGACGCGAAGCTCCAGCCGTTCGACGATCATGCGGCTGTCCCAGTTGCCCACCACGCCGCCGATGAAGCTGGCCAGGCGCTCGCGCAAGCCGGGCAGCATGCGCAGCACGGCGCCACGGGTCGCCGCCTCGACGCGGGCACGCATCCGCGCGTCCCCTGTCAGCATCGCGCCCAGGCGCGGCAGCGCGTCCGCGATCAACGTGGCGAACCAGCCATCGTTGCGGCCCAGGTCGCTCTCGATCATCGCGCGCGCCCGCGACCAGATCTCCGCCGCCCACCCGCGCACGCTGACGTGACCGACCAGCCCGCGGATCGCGTCGCCGACCTCCCGGCCGCGCGCCGGCTCCGTCTCGATGCGGTCGATCTCGCGACGCACCCAGACCGTGAACGCCTCCCTCAGCTCCGAACCCGTCGGATCGGTGCGGTCGAGTTCCTGGTTCATCGCGGTGAGCACGCGCGCCGCGATCGAGCCGCCGATCGCCCAGCCGAGCAGCCGGCCGCCCTGCTCACGCACCCGCTCCTCGATCAACTGGCGCAGCGCCGCCTCCTTGCTGGTCAGCACGCCCTTCAACTCGCCGAGCAGGAAGCTCAGCACCTCCTGATGCCGCTCGTTCTCCACCAGCACGCGCAGTGCGCGCGCGATCACCGGCGCCAGGGTTTCCCCGCTCAGCAGCCGCGGCAGCGCCGCCGCCAGCAGCGTGCTCGCGCGGCCATCCTCCAGCCGGTCAAGCAGATGCGGCATCGCCGAGGCAAGGCCGCGCCCAAGCAGCGCGCCGGTGCCAGGATCGGCGAGCGCATTGCCGAGCAGCGCCGGCACGTCGAGGCTGCCGATGGCGCGGTCGATGTCGGCCTCGGTAAAGACATGCGTGGCGACGAAATTGCCGAGCGCGCGGCCCAGCCGCTCCTTCTGCGCCGGCAGGATGGCGGTGTGCGGGATCGGAATGCCGAGCGGATGACGGAACAGCGCCGTCACCGCGAACCAGTCGGCGAGGCCGCCGATCAGGCCCGCCTTGGCGGTTGACTGCAGCAGCCCGGCCCACAGGCCGCGGCCGAAAGCGTAGCTGACCACCGTCAGTACGCCCATGCCGATCAAGAGGCCGGTGGCAATGCGGCGATAGCGCGCAAGCGACTGCCGCGCCACGCGGTCCGGATCAGTGCTGGTGCCAGTCATCGCCCGAAGCTCTAGCACCGGCATGCCGATCCAACGAGGCGTCGGCTTCCTTGCGTCAACAAAGCAGCGTTGTGCAATGCATCACGCCCCTGTTGCAGGGCTGCGGCAGACATGAAACGTTCACACGCGGAACCCCTGGAGCATCTCCAGGCTATGGCCTCAGCAGCGGGGAAACCCAGTGGACGATCTCGTGCAGATGCCCGATCCGCCCGGTCACGACAGGCTCGAGAGCTTGATCGCGCTCGCCAGAGGCGTGATCGAGCGACAGCAGGACGATCCGTTCGGCAACCCGGTGCTGAGGGTGGCTTTGCTGGTCTCCCGCCGGCTCGACGAAGGCGTGCTCGACCTCGATGACATCGAACGGCTGATCCGCCAGCTTCGCGATGACGCCTTCGCGTCGCGCGCCGCACGCCTGCGCGCCTATGTCGGCATGCCGGACGCCCCAAAGGCGGGCGAAGGGGCCGGCGAAAGCGCAAGCGAGGCCAACCGGCAGCGCCTGGTCCGGCTCGCCGCCAGACTGGCGCGGCCCGACCCCGAGGACAGCCCGGTGCCGCTGGCGCAGTTCCGCGCCGCCGTGCAGCGGGTGCGCTACGCCGCGGTGTTCACCGCCCATCCGACCTTCGCTCTCGCCGCCAGCGCCTACGAGCGGCTTGCCGCGTACGCCGACGGCGCGGCCTGCGTATCCCCGCAAGGCTCGCAACGGCCAGAGCCGCCGGCCCTGGAAGACGAGTTCCAGGCCGCCTCCGCCGCCATCCAGCGCGGCCGCGACGCCATCGACGCGCTCAATGCCGCGCTGCTGCGCGAGGCCGGCCGCATCTGGCCGCAGGCCTGGACCACGCTCAACCCCTGCCCGCTCGTGCTGGCGAGCTGGGTCGGCTACGATACCGACGGCCGTACCGATATCGGCTGGTGGGACACGCTGCGCCTGCGGCTGCGCATGAAACTGATGCAGCTTGAACGCCTGCAGGCCCAGCTCGAAGCTCTCGAGGCGCCGCCGCCCGCGCTGTCCGCGCGCCTCGCCGTCGGCATCGAGGCGGTGCGCGGCCAGGTCGATGCGGCGCCCCGCACCGCAGAGGCAGAGGCGGTGGCGGCGTTCGCGCCGGTGCTGGTCGATCGGCGCGAAGACGCCATCCTGACGCCTTGCGTGCTCGAACCGCTGTTCCGTGACGCCATCCAACACGCCTCCGAAACCGACCAGATGGCGCTGGCCACCGCCCGCGCCGGCTTTGTCTCGCACGGCATGGCGCTCGCCCACACCCATATCCGGCTGAACGCGACGCAGTTGCATAACGTCGCCCGTCAGCGCCTTGGCATCTCGGACAATCCGGACAAGCCGGCACAACGCCGCGCCCTGCTGGCCGCCATCAACGACGCGCTCGACGACGCACGCCCGGTGCCGGTCGATTTCGGCGCGCTGCTCGCCGAGCAGGCCTCCGCCGCGCGGCTGATGATGACAATCGCTCAGATCACCAAGCACATCGACGCCAGCAGCAAGATCCGCTTCCTGATCGCCGAGACCGAGAGCGGCTACACGCTGCTAGTGGCACTCTGGCTGGCCCGATGCTTCGGCATCGACCGGTCCGTCGAGATCAGCCCGCTGTTCGAGACCAAGGAGGCACTCGAGCACGGCTCGCTGGTCATCGACGAGGCGTTGCGCTCGCGCCACTGGCGCGACTATCTGCGCCGGACCGGCCACATGGCGCTGCAGTTCGGCTATTCCGATTCCGGCCGCTATGTCGGCCAGCTCGCCGCGACCTATCTGGTCGAGCGGCTGCGCCTCAAGGCCGCCGAGCTGCTGCGTAAGCGCGGACTCACCGACGTCGAGCTCATCCTGTTCGACACGCATGGCGAGAGCATCGGCCGCGGCGGCCATCCGTTTCGTCTCGCCGACCGGCTCGACTATCTCTCCCCGCCCCGCTCGCGCGCCACGTTCGGGGCTGCGGGCATCGCCTACCGCGAGGAATGCGCCTTTCAGGGCGGCGATGGCTACCTGCTGTTCGGCACCAAGGCCCTCGCGGAAGCCACCATCGGCGCCATCGCCGAGCACGCCTTTGCCGCGATCAGCCTCGACGAGGACCCGATCTACGACGAGCCGGATTTCTCCGCGGATTTCTTCGCCACCATCGCCTCGAGCATGACCGACCTGGTCGAAGATCCCGGCTACGCCGCCCTCCTCGGCGCCTTCGGACCGTCGCTGATCGACCGCACCGGCTCGCGTCCGCCAGCGCGGCAAAGCGACGCCGGCGGCGGGGCTGGTCGCATCAAGCACCCGCGCGAGCTGCGCGCGATTCTCAACAACGCCATCCTTCAGCAGCTCGGCTGGTGCGCCAACACGCTGCAAGGCCTGGGCACGGCGGCGGCACGCCACCCGGAGACCTTCGAGGATTTCCTGCTCAGGAGCCCGCGCTTCCGGCGGGCGCTGGATTTCGCCAGCCACGCCCTCGCCCACTCCGACAGCGACGTGCTGCGTGCCATCGTGCTTACCCTCGATCCTGGCGTCTGGCTTGATCGCGCGGCGCACGAGAACGATGCCGCGCGGCGCGACGCGCTGGTCTCGCTCGCCGCCGGACTGGAACGGCTCGATCTATGGGCGTCAACGCAGTCGATGTTCCGACGCATCCAGGCCGACCACCTGGCGCTGCGCGTCGCCTGGCAGGACGCGCCCAGGATGCGGCTCCAGGAAATGCTGCCGCACGCGATCAGGCTCGCCTTGATCGAGCGAATCTGGCTGCTGTCGACGAAAATCCCGTATTTCTCGCCGCGACACGGCTTCAGCAGGCTCGACGTGGACAGCCAGATCCTGCGCCTCGAAATTCCCGCGGCCTTAAAGCAGCTCATGGAGATCTTCCCGCCGGCTCCGGACCGTGCGGTGATGCTGGACTTCCGTGAGGCGCGCGGCCCGCGCGCCGACCACGCCTACTCCCGCGAAAACGCCGAGATCTTCCAGCCGATGCAGCGCCTGTTCGAGCTGGTGCGCGAAATCGGCATTGCGATCATGCACGATGTCGGCGCCTTCGGCTGAATCCCGCGCGCGGCGAAGCTGGCGCCTCTCGGAGCCGCCGCCGCCCCGGGCAACGCCGCTGCCGATCATGCCGGGCATCCGGCGCATCGTCGCCCCCAACCCGTCGCCGATGACCTATCATGGCACCAACAGTTGGCTGGTCGACTGGCCGGGCGGAACCATCCTCATCGATCCAGGCTCGAACGACGAGGCGCATCTGGATGCGCTCGCGGCCGAGGCAAACGGCAGGCTCACCCACATCCTGGTCAGCCACACCCATCACGATCATGTCGATGGCGCCCCCGAGCTTGGCCGCCGCCTCGGCGTGCCCACGGCGGGGTTTCGCGTCAGCGCCGACCGCGATTTCAACGCCGACATCAAGCTCGATGACGGCGAGCGGATCGGCAACCTGGTCGTGCTGCACACGCCGGGCCACGCCATGGACCATCTCTGCTTCGCCCATCCAGACGCCATCCTGTTCAGCGCCGACCATGTCATGGGCTGGTCCACCTCGGTCGTGCCGCCGCCACCCTTCGGCGACCTTTCGCTGTTCATCGACAATCTCCGTCGGGTGCGCGACCGCCGCGACCGGCTCATGCTCTCCGCGCACGGTCCGGCCATCACCAGGCCGTTCGAGACCGTGCAAGGCCTGCTCGAGCACCGCTTCGCCCGGGAAGATTCCATCGCCAACCTGCTCGGCGACACCCCGCGCCCGCTCGAAGCCATGCTCGGCCGCGCCTACGT
The DNA here is from genome assembly GCA_964246745.1 of uncultured Acetobacteraceae bacterium. Taxonomy (GTDB): domain Bacteria; phylum Pseudomonadota; class Alphaproteobacteria; order Acetobacterales; family Acetobacteraceae; genus Lichenicoccus. The sequence continues at coordinate 72,285 of CAXTRK010000001.1, read as the reverse complement.
CAACCTCAAGCCGCAACTGATCGGGCCGGCACGCGCCAATCTGCTGGCGCATCTGATCAAGCTTGAGAAGGATGGCCGGGCGGTTCGCACTGAGGCGGGGTGGGCGGCCGAAGGCAAGCATAAGGGCTCCGCCCTTTGACCCGGGGGGGGGGGGGGGGGCCCCCCCCCCCCCCCCCCCCCGCCGGGGGTGGGGGAGGTTTAGGAAGGCGAGCGCAGGGGGTGCGCAGTGCGGGGGGGGGGGGGGCCGATGCAACGAAAACGGCCCCCGCCTTTTCCCCCGCGGGGGCCCCCGCCCCCAGACCCCACTCTCGACACGGGGCGTGATTGGGTCATTATGCAACTGCCTGCCGAATGGGGAGGAATCACATGCCCGATGCTGCGTCTCCGTCGGAGAGATCCCGGCCAGGGGAAGCGATCGCGCTCTCCAGACTCGTCAACCTGCCGCGGCTGGTCACCGCCTACTTTGCCGGCAGGCCGGACCCTTCGGTCGCGGCCGAGCGCGTGGCCTTCGGCACGTCGGGGCATCGCGGCACCTCGCTCGATCGCAGCTTTAACGAAGCGCATATTCTGGCGGTCAGCCAGGCGATCTGCCTTTACCGCCATGCGCATGGCATCGACGGACCCTTGTTCCTCGGCCGGGACACGCATGCCCTGTCGGAGCCGGCTTTCGTCAGCGCCGTGGAGGTGTTTGCGGCGCACGGGATCGCGGTCATGGTCGATGCCGAGGATGGGTTCACGCCGACGCCGGCCGTGAGCCATGCCATCCTCAGCTATAATCGCGGCCGCACCGAGGGGCTCGCGGACGGCGTGGTGATCACGCCCTCGCATAATCCGCCGGAGGATGGCGGCTTCAAATACAACCCTCCGCATGGCGGCCCGGCCGGCTCGGAGGCCACCGACTGGATCGAGGCGGCCGCGAACCGGCTCCTGGGCGAACCGGGCGGCATCCGGCGCATGACCTATGATGCGGCGCTGCGTTCGGGGCACGTGCACGGACACGACTATGTCGGCGCCTATGTCGAGGATCTGGCGCATGTGCTGGACATGGAGGCGATCGCGGCCAGCGGCATCAGGATCGGCATCGATCCGCTCGGCGGGGCCGGGGTGCGCTACTGGGAGCCGATCATCGCGCGCTACCGGCTCAATGCAACCGTGGTCAACGAGCATACCGATCCGACCTTCCGCTTCATGACCGCGGATTGGGACGGCAAGATACGGATGGATTGCTCGAGCCCACACGCCATGGCCGGGCTGATCGGCATGCGTGGGCAGTTCGACCTGGCCTTTGCCAATGATCCCGACGCGGACCGGCACGGCATCGTCCCACGCTCGGCCGGGCTGATGAACCCGAACCACTATCTGACCGCGGCGATCGACTACCTGTTCAGCCATCGTCCGGAGTGGCGCGGCGAGGCCGGGATCGGCAAGACCATGGTCTCCAGCAGCAGCATCGACCGTGTGGCCGAGAAGCTTGGCCGCCGCCTGGTCGAGGTGCCGGTCGGCTTCAAATGGTTCGTGGAGGGTCTCTCCGATGGTTCGCTCGGCTTCGGCGGCGAGGAGAGCGCCGGCGCCTCGTTCGTCAAGCGCGACGGCTCGGTCTGGTCGACCGACAAGGACGGGCTGATCATGGGGCTGCTCGCCGCCGAGATGACGGCGGTGAGCGGACGTGATCCGGCGGAGCGCTACGGACAGCTTGCGGAATCGCTTGGCGTCGCGTTCTACGAGCGGATCGACGCGCCGGCCTCGCCGGAACAAAAGAAGCTGTTGAAGAACTTGCAGCCGGACCAGGTCGCGGCCACCGAGCTCGCCGGCGAGACGATCACGGACCGGCAGACCACGGCGCCCGGCAATCGGCAGCCGTTCGGCGGCCTCAAGATCACCAGCCGGAGCGGCTGGTTCGCGGCACGTCCCTCCGGCACCGAGAACGTTTACAAGATCTACGCCGAAAGCTTTGTCAGCGCTGAACATCTCGCACGGATACAGCAGGAAGCCCAGATCATCGTCCGGCGGGTGTTCGAGGCCGCCGGACTTCAATAACAACCGGAGGAACATCATGAGCAGACCGAACTTCAAGGCGCGCTACGGCAACTTCATCGGCGGTGAATGGGTCGATGCCGTGAGCGGCCGCACCTTCGAGAACACCTCGCCGGTCAACGGGCAGGCGTTGTGCGAGATCGCGCGCTCCGCATCGGCCGACGTCGAGCGCGCGCTTGACGCGGCGCACGCGGCCAAGGATGCCTGGGATCGCACCAGCGCCGCGGAGCGCGCCAACATCCTGCTCAGCGTCGCGCAGACAATGCAGGACAACCTGGCGCTGCTGGCACAGGCGGAGAGCTGGGACAACGGCAAGCCGATCCGCGAGAGCATGGCCGCCGACATCCCGCTCGCCATCGACCATTTCCGCTATTTCGCCGGCGCCATACGCGCCCAGGAGGGCGGCATCTCGGAGATCGACCACGACACCGTGGCCTACCATTTCCACGAGCCACTCGGCGTCGTCGGCCAGATCATTCCGTGGAACTTCCCGATCCTGATGGCGGTGTGGAAGCTGGCGCCGGCGCTGGCCGCCGGCAACTGCGTCGTGCTCAAGCCGGCCGAGCAGACCCCCGCCTCGATCCTGGCGCTCGCCGAACTGATCGCGGACAAGCTGCCGCCCGGCGTGCTCAATATCGTCAACGGCTTCGGCCTTGAAGCGGGAAAGCCGCTCGCCTCCAGCCCGCGCATCGCCAAGATCGCCTTTACCGGCGAGACCACCACCGGCCGGCTGATCATGCAGTATGCCAGCCAGAACCTGATCCCGGTGACGCTCGAGCTGGGCGGCAAGTCGCCCAACATCTTCTTCGCCGACGTGATGGACGAGGATGACGACTTCCTCGACAAGGCGCTCGAAGGCTTCACCATGTTCGCGCTGAATCAGGGCGAGGTCTGCACCTGCCCGAGCCGGGCATTGATCCATGAGAGCATCTACGACCGCTTCATGGAGCGCGCGGTCAGGCGGGTGGCCGCGATCAGGCAGGGCGATCCGCTCGACGCCGCCACCATGATCGGCGCGCAGGCCTCCAGCGAACAGCTCGAGAAGATCCTCAGCTACTTCGATATCGGCAGGCAGGAAGGTGCGGACATCCTGATCGGCGGCGAACGCAACCATCTGGAGGGCGATCTGGCTGGCGGCTTCTACGTCAAGCCGACGATCTTCCGTGGCAACAACAAGATGCGCGTCTTCCAGGAAGAGATCTTCGGCCCGGTCGTCTCGGTCACCACCTTCAAGACCGACGACGAAGCGATGGAGATCGCCAACGACACGCTCTACGGGCTCGGCGCCGGCGTCTGGAGCCGCGATTCCAACCGCTGCTACCGCTTCGGGCGGGGGATCAAGGCCGGGCGGGTCTGGACCAACTGCTACCATGCCTATCCCGCGCACGCGGCGTTCGGCGGCTACAAGCAGTCCGGCATCGGCCGCGAGAACCACAAGATGATGCTCGACCACTATCAGCAGACCAAGAACATGCTGGTCAGCTACAGCGCCCAGAAGCTCGGCTTCTTCTGAGCGTGGCCGCTTCTGACCGCCCGGCCATGGATCAGGCGCCGCCCCGTGTCACCGCGACCGACGGCGCGCTCGCGCTGATCGAGCGGCTGCGGGCGGAGCATGGTCCGCTGCTGTTCCATCAGTCGGGCGGCTGCTGCGACGGGTCGTCGCCGATGTGCTATCCGCAAGACGGCTTCATCGTCGGCGACAGCGACGTCCATCTCGGCGACGTCGGAGGTGCGGACGTCTATATCGGCGCCGCGCAATACGCGCTGTGGCGCCACACGCAACTCATCATCGACGTGGTGTCCGGACGCGGCGGCATGTTCTCGCTCGAGAACGGCACCGAGCAGCGCTTTCTCACGCGTGGCCGCGCCTTCACGCCCGACGAGATGGCGCGTCTCAAAGACGCATGACTTTCGCCGGCCGGCTCGCCGGGATCGCGCTGGGCCATGTGACACGAGAGTATCCGCACGCGCTGTCCATGACGCTGCTGGCGGCGCCCTCGGAGATGATGACGCCGGCTTCGCTGCATCCGGTGTTCCATGGCAGTTTCGACTGGCATTCCTGCGTGCATGGCTACTGGCTGCTGGCGAGGCTGCTGCGCACGCAGCCGTCGCTGGAGGCAGGCGGGCGCATACGCGATCTGTTCAATGAGCGGCTGACCTCGGAACGATTGCGTGCGGAGCGCGACCGCCTGCTCGAGCCGGGCTGGCAGAGCTTCGAGCGTCCCTATGGCTGGGCCTGGCTGCTGATGCTTGACGCCGAACTGAACCGGCACCCGCGGACCACCGGCTGGGCGGACGCGATCGCGCCGCTCTCCACGCTTCTCGCCGGGCGTTGGCAGGCGCACTTGGCGCGCTCGTCCTACCCTGTCCGTCATGGCGCCCACGCCAACACCGCGTTTGCGCTCGCCCTCTCCGCCGAGTATGCGCAGAACCACGCTGATGACGCGCTGCTCGAACAGCTCCGCGAGACGGCCTGGCGCTGGTACGGCCGCGATGCCGGCTGTCAGGCCTGGGAGCCGGGCGGCGACGAATTTCTCTCGCCGTCGCTGATTGAAGCCGAAGCCATGCGCCGGCTGCTGCCCGCGGAGCGCTTCGCCGCCTGGTTTGATGCCTTCCTCCCCGATCTGGAGAAGGAGCGGCCGCACTGCCTGTTCGTCCCGGCGGAGGTCGCCGACCGTAGCGATGGCAAGATCGTCCATCTCGACGGACTCAATCTGAGCCGGGCCTGGTGCCTGCGCAGCCTTGCCGAGTCGCCCGGACAGACACCAGCGCGGAGGGCGGCAATGCGCGCTTCGGCAACACTCCATCTGGAAGCGGCGCTGCCGCATATCGCCGGCGACTACATGGGCAAGCATTGGCTGGCCAGCTTCGCGCTGCTCGCCGTTGGCGACACGCCGACGCAATCGTGATGATGGTGGCTCATCTATGACAAGAGGTGACGCGTTGGCGGGAGATGATCGAACGCCAAGGGCCGCGCCCTCCTGTCATTCTGGTGGTGGACGACGAGGTGCTGTTGCGCGAACTCGCCAGCGAGCATTTCGGGGACGCCGGCTATGAGGTGATCGAAGCCGAGAACGGCGCCGCGGCACTCGCCGCCCTGCGCGCGCGGCCGGACATACGGGCGGTGTTCACCGACGTCCAGATGCCCGGACGGCCCGACGGCATCGCGCTTGCCCGCGAGGTGCGCAATGCCTCGCCGGATTGCGCCATCGTCGTCGTTTCCGGCCGGTCCTTCCCGGAAAAGGCCGAGCTGGCGGAGGGGGTGCGGTTCGTGACCAAGCCCTATTGGGGCAACGACATCGTCAACCTGGTCAGCGGCATGATCGGTCATGCCAACCAGCCTGAACGTGAGTAGAGCAACCTCACCCTGACCGGAATCGATGGCAATTCAGATAAACGATGACGCATCCAAAAGGCAAGATCGGGGCGCCGCTCCAAGCCCCGTCAAAGGCGCAGCCTTGAGCGGTTCAAGGGCAGAGCCTGAGGCGGGACGCAGTGGCTTCCATCGTGGAGCGGAACTGGCCGCCCGCGTGCACGATCCGCTTGTATCTTGAGAAGGCCTGCTCACAACTTCGACCATTCTCGTACTGGAACTTGCCAAGTTGCCAGAGGATAGTTCGGCCCCGAGGTTGACTTTTTGGCAAACAACAGTTCCAACACATTGTTGTCACGCGTGACTTCAATAAGACTGTTGCCTCGTCGAATATGTTGCCCCGTCGAATATACTGACAAATCACTCGAAGAAGTCCTCATCGACTTTTTTGATGTACAGCGTATCTTCGATCCGACATCCAACATTGTGACGGATCATAAGCTTGGTGAGCTGTTCGCCGTCGATCAGGACAATGCGTTTGCTAAGAAACTCGGCCGTTTCCCTTGCGGCTGGGGAAAAGTTGGAGGTCGTCACAAAAAGGCCCTTAGATGCCTTGTGGCGGTCGAGGCTGCCGAAAAAGTCTCTTATTGCTCCGGAGCCGATGTTGTTGCCATTGGCATAGCGTTTGGCCTGGATATAAACGCGGTCCAGCCCAAGGGCGTCTTGATCGATTACACCGTCAACCCCGTCGTCGCCCCTGCCGCCGATAGCGCGGCCCGCATCGGCTGCTGATCCTCCAAAACCCATACTGAAGAGCAGGCTGATGATAAGTCGTTCGAAAAAGTCGGGCGGCGCGGCACGGATTCAATCAAGAAGCTCTTGGGCAAGGGAAGTGTCGATCTGGCGGTGGGCCACACGCATGATTTCATCAGGCGTTTCAGTTTGGCTCGTAAAGGTCGGTTCAATCGGCTTTATCGTCTGCGCCGTGGCCTCGACATTGGCCAGCGCTGATTTTTCTTTGAACTGCCGGAATTCCTCGAACTGGCTCAGGAAATTGTTGTCGATCCGCGCCGGGTTCGACGCGATGACCTGCTGACCGCGTGGCGTGATCTTGAAATGCCGCGCCGCGTGCTCTCGAACAAGCCCGCCTTGCTGAGGTATGTCTTGGCCCAATGCACGCGATTGGCGAAAACCGTCTGTTTGCCAGAGGGCAGCAACTCGGAACGTTCTTCAGGAGTGAGGCCAAGTCTCAGGGCCAGTTTGTCAACAGCATCACCAATTCGGGTTTCGCCGTCCGCAGAGGACAGGAGAACCGGAAGCATCAAAGACTGATAGCCCGGGACAGCCATATCATTCAGCGCTAAGGGCAGGCTGCGGCACCCGCTGCACCTTGATTTGGTCGGCCATCTTCATGGCCTGCGCCATGTCGTAGTTGGCCTGCATGAGATGCCACGAGTCGGCGCCTCCGCCGAACGCCTTGTCCAGCCGAATAGCCATTTCCGGGGAAATGCCGCGCCGTTCGTTCACCAGTTCGGACAGGGCATTGCGCGAGACGCCAAGCGCCTTCGCGCCGTCCGTCACGCTTAAGCCTACGGGTTCAAGGCACTCTTGCCGGACGATCCGGCCGGGGTGCGGGGGGTTCTTCATCGGCATGGTTCAATCCTCCTAGTGGTAGTCGATCAGGTCCACGTCCACAGCGTCGTCGCCCTCGAAGCGCCAAATAATCCTCCAGTTGGCGCGGACCGTGACGGCCCAAAAGCCTTTCAGGTCGCCTCTGAGCGGATGCAGACGGTGGCCTGGCAAATCCATCTTTTCCGGGAAGTTTGAGGTATCCAGCTTCGCAAGGATGTTCTCGATCTTGTCGAGCATGTCGAGCATGTCGGCCCCAACTTGGCTGCGGTCGCCTCGCTCGAACAGCCGTTTCAATCCGCGATGCTCACTCCTCCGGACGCGCGGCTCAGCCGAGCCGTATCTCCCGCAGACGCTGCATCAGGTAGTCGTGCGCGGTGATCGGTTCTGGATAATGGTCAACGCCCTCCCGCGCCACACATTCCGGTATCGATCTGATCTCGATCTCCATGTTGAGTGCCAGGAAGAACGGCATGGAGTAGCGGCTGGCCAGCATTCCCGTGCCCTCGGGATTGACCACGCGGTGTGTCGTCGATGGATACACACGGTTGGTCAGGCGCTGCATCATGTCGCCGACATTGACCACGAGGCTGCCGGGCGCAGGCTCGATCGGCAGCCAGCTTCCCTCGCGCGTCAGCACCTGCAGGCCCGGTTCGGTGGCTCCGACCAGCAGGGTGATCAGGCTGATATCCTCGTGCGCCTCGGCGCGGGTCGCGGGCAGATCCTGGGGCCGCACCGGCGGATAGTGCAGCGCGCGCAGGATCGAGTTGCCATGGTCGGTGAGCTGCCTGAAGAAGCCGGCGTCGAGACCCAGATCCGCCGCCATCGCCGACAGCACGACCGCGCCCGCCTGTTCCATCGATGCATACAGAGCGAGCATATGGGTGCGCAACGACGCCACCTCGTCGGGCCAGATATTAGCACGCAGCACCGGGTCGTCAGGTGCCGCGCCCTCGCGCCCGACATGGAAGAACTCCTTGAGGTCGGGGATGTCGCTGGTGCGCGCGGTCTCCACCTTGAAGCCGACATAGCCGCGGTTGCTGCCCGGACGCGCGGTGCGCTGCTTGGCTGCGGCCGGTAGGGCAAAGAACCGGCGGATCGCCTCGTAGGCATTTTCGATACGCGCCTGCTCGATGCCGTGATGGCTGAAGCAGCAGAAGCCGAACCGGCGATAGGCCTCGCCCAGTTCGGCCACGAACGTGCCGCGGTCATCGGTTAAGCGGCGCATGTCGAGGGTGGGAACCTGGTTCACGGGCGCACTCCTAAAGGCCTTTGCGCAAAGACAACATACATCTGCCAAGAAGCGCCGGGTCATGCCATCCTTGCCGGCATGTTCGGCAGCAGCATTCTCGACGTCATGCTCGGCGTCGTCTTCACGTTCCTGGCGGTCAGCCTGGCCGCCAGCGCCATCACCGAGACCATCGCCTCGCTGTTCAAGCTCCGCCAGACGACCCTGCTCACCGGTGTCAAGGCGCTGCTGAACGATCCGGGCTTCGACGGACTGGCGCGCGAACTCTACGCGCACGCCCTGGTCAACCCGCTCGCCTCGGGTCCAAACAGCAACGTCCGTCCCGCCTATATCCCCGCGCGCGGCTTCGCGCTTGCGCTGACCGATGTGCTGCAGGCCCGCGATCCGTCGCGCCCGTTTGGCGAGGTGCTGAGCGCGATGCGCGATGTGCAGCTCCGCCAGACCCTGCTCGCCCTGCTGTCCGCCGCCGACAACCGTGTCCCGGTGTTTCAGATCGAGCTGGCGAGCTGGTTCGAGGCGGCGATGGGCCGGGTCAGCGGCTGGTACAAGCGTCGCACCCAAGCCATCGCCTTTGCCGTCGGCTTCATCGTCGCCGGCCTGCTCAACGCCGACGTGCTGCACGTCACCCAGACGCTCTGGTCGCGCCCCCTGCTTGCCACCCTGTTGAGCCGCGGCCTCGCCGGCGATCGCGCCGACCTCGCCAGCCTTGTGGCTCTGCTGCAACAGAACACATTGATTGGCTGGAGCGCCTGGCCAGGCGATCCGCGTCATCAGGGACTGGGCTTCGTGCTGATGCTGCTTGGATGGTTGATCGCCGCCGCCGCCTCGCTGTTCGGAGCGCCGTTCTGGTTCGACACTCTGCAGCGGCTGATCTGGGTCCGCGGCACCGGCCAGCGCGGCACCGCAACCACCCCATGAGCAGAACGTTGGCCTCCACCGGATAACCGCGGCCGCACCTTGTCTTGAAGGTCAAAGGGAGTTGCCTCATAGTCGGCTCGGGGGAGCGCCGCGCGTTCTTTGCCGCCGGGTGTTTGATTGATCTGTGGTGCGCCGGTCGGCTTCGCGGTTCACGCGAGGCGCAGCGTGGTTGAACGCCGCTTCGCGTGGCTCAACCGGAACCGGTTGACGATCCGGTTCGAGACGGACTCCTAGGCAAAACAGAAGGACCATGGCCATGACTATGCGTCACGCTGCAAGCCACTCGGCGATGATGATCCTGCTGGCCTCGGGGCTGGCGTTCCCCGCGCTGGCTCAGACCAGCGGTTCAAGCCCGCCCTGGGTCGGCACTTGGGCCGCGGCGCCCCAGAGCGGCACGGAGAATGGTGCGAGCGGCACCAGCTTCAACGGGCAGACGTTGCGCCAGACGGTGTACACAAGCATCGGCGGCTCCGTGGCGCAAATCCACGTCTCGAACCTTTTCGGAACCCAGAAGCTGACGGTTTCCGACGTGCACATGGCGCTGCCGACCGGCAATGGCGGCATCGATACGACGACCGACAAGCAACTCACCTTCGGTGGCCAGAGCTCGGTCACGATCGCGGCCGGATCGGCAGTGGTCAGCGATCCCGTCGCGTTCCCGGTTCCGTCGCTGGGCGAGGTGAGCATCAGCATGTTTCTTCCTGACGACACCGGGCCGGACGACACGCAGCACACCGACGCGCTGCAGACGAACTACATCGTTCCGGGCGACCTGTCGGGACAGGCGTCTTTGGCCGGCGCGACGACCACGCAGAGCGGCTACTACCTGACCGGCCTCGACGTGCAGAGTTCGAACGCGCTCGGCTCGGTCGTCACGCTTGGCGCCTCGATCACGGACGGCTACGCCTCGACAACGGACGCCAACAAGCGCTGGCCGAACATCCTCGCCGCGCGGCTCGCGCAGACCGGCGCCGATGTCGGCGTGCTGAACGAGGGCATCGCCGGCAATCGGCTACTCGCCGACATCACCGGTCCGAGCGCTCCGTCCCGGTTCGGACGCGACGTGCTCGGCCAGGCCGGCGTGCGGGCGGTGATCTTCTCGGACGATCCCATCAACGATCTCGGTGTCGCCGCTTACTTCGGCTGGACCCCGCCTTCGTCCCAGCAGCTCATCGCCGGGCTGCAACAGCTCATGAACAGCGCCCACACGAGCGGCATCAAGTTCATCTGCTCAACATTGACGCCCTATGAGGGCGCCGGCGTATATACTCCGGCGGGAGAGACCGTCCGCGAGCAGTACAATGCCTTCGTCCGACAGCCCGGCAACGGCTGTGACGCAATCGTCGATCAGGACGCCGCGGTGCACGATCCGCAAAATCCGACCCGCTATCTGCCAGCTTATGACAGCGGCGATCACCTCCATCCAAACGACGCCGGCTACGCGGCCATCGCCGCGGCAGTCAACCTCGCGACCGTTTCCACTCCGTCCAATACCGCACAGTGAGGCGCAATCACCGCCTGCTCGGCGTTTCGGCCAGAACCTGTCGTCCCGCCAGCGAACCCCGGTGAAACGACTGGCGGAACCAGGCGGCCCAGGATAGGTCACAGGTAACTTATTGGAGACCTGCCATGGCGTCGGCATCTACCGCCAAGCCCTCGCGCATCAAGGTGCGGGAACATCGTGGCCGCCTGCGGGAGCAGGGCCTCCGCCCGATCCAGATTTGGGTGCCGGATGTGCGCTCCTCTGCCTTCCGGTCGGAAGCGCATCGCCAGTCGGCGGCCATCGGCGGCAGTGCCCACGCGCGGGAGGATCAGGCATTCATCGACGCTGTGACGGATTGGGGCGATGAGTGAGGCTCAACGCGAGGAGGGGCGAAATCTGGACTGTCGCCGGCGGCAAGGATTACGCCGGCAAGCCGCGCCCGGTCGTCATCGTTCAGGATGATAGCTTTGACGCAACCGACTCGATCATGATCTGCGCCTTCACGACGGATGCGACGGACGCGCCGCTGTTCCGCCTGCCCGTGCAGCCGAGTGAGCGCAACGGCTTGCGGGCGGCATGCCGCCTGATGGTGGACAAGATTTCCACCATCCCTAAGACGAAAGTCGGCGCGCGGGTCGGCAAATTGGACAGCGAGGATATGTTTCGGCTCAACCAGGCCGTTCTCGTGTTCCTGGGGCTGGCCGTCTCGCCACGGGCCACGCAGGAGGTGTGACGAGGCGTGGCACAAAGTGTCGCCACGGCCAGGATTGGGTCGTTCCACTTCATGTCCGCTCGCGCCATCCTGGCGAAATGTCTCGGCACCGCTTACCCCGGAGCGACCACGCTGCACCGCCGCTTCAGGCGTAAAACCGGCGACGCCCGGCGTTCGCAGTTCTGCTGCGAATTGGCGGATGGGGTGGGATTCGAACCCACGGTAGGCTTGCACCTACGGCGGTTTTCAAGACCGCTGCCTTAAACCACTCGGCCACCCATCCAGAGGGGTTGCTCTCATACGAGCTCCTCCGTCCGGCGGCAAACTTCATGCTTGGCGCGGCACGGGTTTCTTGCTTGGTTGAACCGCATGACGCCACCCGCCTTCCGCCTCGCATGACGCCGTCGCCCGACGATGCCGCCGCCATCAAGACCGGCCTGCTGGGCACATACGATGCACAGCACTTCTTCTGCGAGCTCATGAACGGGCTTGAGCCAGGCAACGCCGACCTCGCCCGGATACGTGGCCGGCTCGACCGCTTCGACCTGCCGGAGCTGCGACGGCGTGCCGCCAGCGCCGAGGCGGAGCTCTACAATCTCGGCATCACCTTCACCGTCTATTCCGATCGCGACGCCATCGACCGCATCCTGCCCTTCGACCTGATCCCGCGCGTGATCACCGCGCGCGAGTGGGACGTGATCGAACGTGGCGTGATCCAGCGTGTCACCGCAATCAATCACTTCCTGTGGGACATCTATCACGACCAGAAAATCCTCGCCGACGGCGTCATCCCGCGCGCGCTGGCCGTGGGCAACAGCAACTTCCGGCCGGAGATGATGGGCTTCGACGTCCCTCTCGGGGTCTATGTGCATATCAACGGCACCGACATCGTCCGAGACAGTGACGGCCGCTTCCTGGTGCTGGAAGACAATGCCCGCACACCCTCGGGAGTCTCCTACGTCATCGAGAACCGGCATATGATGCTGCGCGTGCTGCCCGATCTCGCCACCGCCATCCGCCTGCGCGCGGTCGACGAGTATGGCGCGCGTCTGCAGCAGGCGATGGCCGAAGTGGCGCCGGCCGGCATTCACGACCCGCAAGTGGTGCTGCTGTCTCCCGGCATCTACAATTCGGCCTATTTCGAGCATGTCTTCCTTGCGCGCGAGATGGGCGTGCCGCTGGTCGAAGGACGCGACCTCCTGGTCCAGAACCGCCGCGTCTATATGCGCACCACCGCGGGTCTGCGCCCGGTGCATTCGGTCTATCGCCGCCTCAATGACGACTTTCTCGACCCTGATCTGTTCCGGCCAGACAGCCAGATCGGGGTCCGCGGCCTGATCGATGCCTGGCGCGCGGGCAACGTCACCATTGCCAATGCTGTCGGCACCGGCGTTGCCGACGACAAGGCGATCTATGCCTATATGCCACGGATCATCCGCTACTATCTCTCGGAAGATCCGGTCCTGCACAATGTCGAGACGCATATCTGCGCCGAGCCTGACGGTCTGCGCTACACGCTCGACCACCTGGCCGAACTGGTGGTCAAGCCGGTTGGCGAGTCCGGTGGCTATGGGCTGATCATCGGACCGCACGCCTCGGCTGGCGAATTGGAGGAGTTCCGCGCCAAGCTGTCCGCCGACCCGTCGAACTATATCAGCCAGCCGGTGATCCGGCTGTCGACCGCGCCGACCCTGTGCGAGGACGGTATCGAGCCCCGCCATGTCGACCTGCGGCCATTCGCGGTCACCGGGCGCTCGACCTGGGTGCTGCCGGGCGGCCTGTCGCGGGTGGCCTTGCGACGTGGCTCGCTGGTGGTGAACTCCTCGCAAGGCGGCGGTTCCAAGGACACCTGGGTGCTCGCGGAATGACGATTTCGCAGAGCATGGGGCCGCAAAGCATCGGGGAAGCGGCCGAACCGGCGCCGGCCCGCGCTTCGGAACTGCTGTCGCGCTATGCCGAAAGCACGATGTGGCTGGCGCGCTACCTGGAGCGCATCGAAAACCTGGCACGCGTGCTGGACGTCACGGAAATCTTTGTCCGCACCGGCGCCGACGATGAGGGTTGGTCCTCAGTGGTGCAGATCAACGCCGACGATGCGCAGTTCTTCGCCACCCATCCGAAGGCGACGGCGGCGAGCGTCGCCTTATTCTATCTGCTTGACCGTCAGAACCCGAACTCCATCACCAACATCGTCCACATGGCACGAGAGAACGCGCGCACGCTCCGGCCGTTGATCTCGACCGAAATGTGGAGCCACATCAACGTGTTTCATAGTTGGGTTCGGCAGTTGTCCGAAAACGACATACGCCGCTCGCAGCTCTCGGCGCTGTGTTCCCGCCTGAAGCAGGAATGTCAGACCCATAACGGGATCACCGAGGGAACGTTTTACCGCGACCAAGGCTGGCACTTCTACATGATCGGCAAATACCTGGAGCGGGCCGACCAGATCACCCGACTGGTGGACATCAAGTATCATACGCTGCTGCCGCAAGGCGTTCCGATCGGGTCGGAGGTCGATGTCAGCCAGTGGAACGCCGTCTTGCGGGCCGCGGCCGCCTATCACGCATACGTGCGAACGATGCCGAGGCGCCTGCAGCCGGATACCGTCGCCGGCTTCCTGCTTCTGAACGATGCGTTCCCACGGTCGCTGTCACTCACCTTGCGGCAAATCTACACGGCCTTTCAACAACTCAGAGTCGATTATGGGCTGCGCCGGAGCGGCGTCATCCTGGAACGGCTGGACGGGCTGCGGGCGGCACTCGCGAGTCAGACGATCGAGGAGATCATCATGCGCGGCTTGCACGAGTTCCTCGACTGGGTGCAGATCGAACTCAAGGCGCTGCAAAATGATATCGCCGCCGCATTCTGGCCGCCCTTGCCGACACTGCAGGCGGAACACCCCGCCCCGGAACCGGGCGGGATGACCCAGACCATGGGCGGGATGACGCAGCGTCTCGATTGATCGCGTGACCTCAACCAGACTTGTTGGACTCCCGCTTCTCCTTCTTGTGCGCCATGTGATGACCAACCGCGCAGCCGCCGGCGGCTCCGGCCATGCCGTGCCCCGCCATATGACCACCGATGCCGCCGACCGCGGCACCCTTGAGACAGCCCTTGGCGTCGGCTGGAACGGTGATGGCGCCGGCGATGAACACGGCCGCGCCAGCCGCCGAAAGCATAATTCTGTTCACTTTCTGAGATCCTTCTGTTTTCTGTTTACTCATTACGCAGGGGCTTGCCGGATCGTTCCTTGCCGTCATCGTCGCACGCGTCGGTCCCAGATCAGCCGGGCGTCCTGGTCAGCCTGCTCGGCGTTTATACACCGACCGAGCGCGAGAAGCGCCATCGCGATCGTCCCTTTCACCGTGCAGACCGCGAGGTCGTCGCAACAGTCGCCGCGCCAGACCGAGCACAACCGTGCCAGGCGGTCCGGCCCAGAACTCGCAGACTTAGAGTCCGCAGACTTGGAGCCGGCAGCCGGGCGCGTGCCGCACAAAGCCGGCAACTGGAGCTCCAGCGCCGCTTGCCCGCCCCATTGCAGATGCGCCGTCACCGCTTTCGTGGGCGGGCGCTCGGCTTCTCCGCCGCCGCCCTTGAGCACCAATAGCGCCGGCCGGCGCAGCCGCTCGGCGACCGCGAGATGGAGCGCGATGTAGGGCGGGTGGAAAACCCCGTCCACCGAGGCTGCGGCGTCTGCCGGGTCGAGCAGGCGTGCCACCGTGTTGACCGGCGAACGCAGCCCGAACAAACGCCGCAAGCCGAGCAGCCGATCCATCGCCGGCGCCATCGCCGAAGCCGGCCAGTAGGCGAAGCCGAACCTGCGCAACGCGTCGGCAATGTCCGCTGGCTCCCGCGGCACCTGCCGTCCCAGCGCCGCTAGGGCGTCGGCCACCGCGATCCCGCCAGAAAATTCATTGCTGCCATGCATCAGGATACGTATCCCGGAATCCGCCAGCGACAATGCCGCGAGCAGGAACCAGGGCGCATCGCGCGTGCGCCCGGCGCCATAGCTTGGCCAGTCAAGATCGACGTCCGGAAAGATAGAGGCGCCGCCGCGCCGTCCGAGCGACGCATGGGCGCGCGCGGCCTCGACCAGCCCGGTGATCTCCTCCGGATCCTCGCCGCGGTAGCGCAGCAGCATCAGCAAAGCCCCAACCTGCATCGGGTCGGCCTCGCCCCGCAGCACCATCGTGAAGGCGTCATGCGCCTCCTGGCGCGTCAGCGCGCGGCCGCGTCCCGGCCCACGGCCGAGGGTTGCGACATAGCAGGCGAAGCGCATGTGTCTGGCGTTCAGGTCCATCTTCGCCTTCGAAACCATGTAATCGGACGTTGCAACCAGGACGCGTAGCGAGCACGAAGTGCACTCGCAAATTTTCATCCAGCGCGATTTTAGTCGAATCTCAAAAATTCCGGAATAAACTCCCTTCCGTGAACGCCCTGACGCCGCCGCGCAGCCTGCTTGCCATCGAAGTCGTGCACGATTTCGTCTGCCCCTGGTGTTATCTCGGCGTGCGTCGGCTGATGCGCGCGCTTGACGAGCGGGCGCCGCGCGGCTTCGACATCACTTGGCGTCCGTTCCTGCTCAATCCCGACATGCCGCGGCTTGGCATGTCGCGCTACGACTACGTCATCCGCAAGTTCGGCGGCGAGGAGCGCGCCCGCAGGCTCTATGCCGCGGTGACCAAGCTCGGCCGCAGCGAAGGCATCGACTTCCATTTCGAGCGTGTCATCCACATCCCCTCCAGCGTCGACGCGCACCGGCTGGTCGGATGGGCGCAGCGGTTCGGACGCGGCACCGAAATCGTGGAGGCGTTGTTCTCCGCCCACTTCACCGACGGCCGCGATATCGGCGATCCCGCGACTCTCGTCGCCATTGCCGCCGCCAGCGGCCTCGACGAGCCGGCGACGGGCGCCTATCTGCGCTCCCGTGAGGGCGCGGACATCGTCCACGGCGAGAATCTGCGCGCACACCGGCTCGGGATCAGCGGCGTGCCCTGCTTTGTCATCGGCGACCAGATGGCGATCTCCGGCGCGCAGGAGCCGGAAGTGTTCCACCGCCTGCTCGACATCGCCAGCATCGATGCGCTTGACTACGCATCCGCGCCCGTCCTTGGCGCCTGACCCGCAGCCACCCGCGGCTGGCTATTGGCGTAGCGACGGGCTAGCACCGCGCAGGCGAAGAGCTGCAATTGGTGAAAGACGATCAGCGGCAGCACCACCAGGCCGGCGATAGCCGGCGGGAACAGCACGCCGGCCATCGGCACCCCTGCGGCAAGCGTCTTTTTCGAGCCGCAGAAGACGATGGCGATCTCGTCCTCATGGGGAAAGCCGAGCATTCGCGCGCCATAGCGGGTCGCCAGCAGCACCAGCAGCAGCAGCAGCGCGTCGATCAGGACCAACACCCCGAGCGTCGGCGCCGAAAGCCGGTGCCAGAGCCCCTGCACCACCGCCTCGCTGAAGGCGGTGTAAACCACGATCAGGATCGAGCCGCGATCGGTGAAGCTGAGCAGGGTGCGATTACGCCTCGCCCAGCCGCCGATCCAACGCTGCAGTCCCTGTCCAAGCAGGAACGGCACCAGTAATTGCAGCACGATAGAGAGCACCGCGTGTCCTGAAATGCCGCCGCCGGCGCGGCTGAGCAGGAGGCCCACGAGCAACGGCGTCAGCGCGATGCCGAACAGGTTCGAGGCGGTGGCCGAGCACACCGCCGCCGGCACGTTGCCACGCCCGATCGAGGTAAAGGCGATCGAGGATTGCACGGTCGAGGGCAGCGTGCAGACGAACAGGATGCCGAGCCAGAGCGAGGGCGTAAGCAGAGTGGACAAAGCCGCGTGCAGCGCCAGGCCCAGCAGCGGAAACAGCACGAAGGTGCAGCCAAAGATCATCAGATGCAGCTTCCAGGCGCCAAGCCCGGACAGCATGGCCTGGCGCGACAACCTGGCGCCCTGCAGGAAGAACATCAGCCCGATGACGACGATGGTCAGCGCGTGGAACACCGCGACCGACGCGCCACGGCACGGCAGCAGCGAGGCTGCGATCAGCGTCGCGATCAGCGTCAGCAGGAACGGGTCTGGTCTTGGAACGAAGCGGAGCATCAGGCTCGCTGCCGGAGAGGTTGGAGCCGGCACCGCCGGTCGCCATGCATTGCCACGGGCGCGCCCCTCAGCCAACCTTGCTGTTGATGAGACCGATCCTGCCCAGCACCCCAGCCGCCGCCTTCCCAGCCGCCATCTTAATTGCCGGGGCAGTCCTGCTCATGCTGTGCTGCCATCCGGCCGTGGCCGCCGCCGATGCACATGGTCTTGACCTGCCGGCCGCCTGCGCCAGCGTGCATGTGGCCACTCTCAACTCCCTGGCCTCGCCCGAGACCGGTTTTGACGCCACGCGTCTGCAGGTCCGCCTGCCGGAGCCGGCGCGTGGCGCCTCGCCATCGATGACAGCGGCGGAACTGCGCGTTGCAAGCGGCTCGGCCGCCACGTCTCTGATGGCGCTCGAGCGGGCGGCGAGCGCATCGGCCGCTGCCCTGCTGATCGGCCTTGCGGGAAGCGGCCATAGCGGCTGCCGGGGCGGCCTGCTGCAGGATGCCGGCCGTCCGATCGCTGACGGGCTACGGCATGGCGGCGCTTACGTCGCCGACTGGCGCGGTGTGACGCTGCGCGGCGCGTCCGGCCATGTCTCCATCCGCCGCATGGAGTTGCGCCTCACATCGCAGGCCGGCGGCGACGCGGATCGCCCGGTACGTGTGGCCTTCACCCTGGACGGCATCACCGGCAGCCTGACGCCCCCGACCTTGCTGCCCGATCACCTGGCGCTGCGGCTCACGCTGCCAGCCGCAAGCCTGCCCACCCTGCTCGCCGCCACTGGCGGGGGCGCGCCGGACGCGCGCATTCCGCTCACCATCGACTCGCTGCGCGTGACCGAGGGAAGCACCGCGCTTCAGGGCGCGGGGGTGGCTATCGCCGCGGCGACACCGGACGAGAGCAGCGCCACGCTGCATCTGACCGCCCATGACTTCCGTGATCTGGTAACCCGCGCGTCCGTGCTGGGGTTGGTGCGGCTGCACACCGCCTTGTTCGTGGCAAACCTGATGGGCCGCAGCACCGCTGATGGCCTGCAATGGGACGTGACCTACCAAGACGGGCTGCTCGCGGTGAACAAGCTGCCGATCCCATTCAAGTAGGGCCCGTTCAGGGAGATCTTGCCGAACCCCAGGCGAGGCTCGCGCGCTTGCGCAGGCAGACGCGTGACGTAAAGGAAACCGCGATGGCCGCCTCCCTGCTCGCCTCCTCGACGCTGTCCGCTGCGGGACGCGCGGAGGCCGCCTCCTCGGAGCACTCCAGTCACGCCGGAAAGCGGCTGCGTCGCCATCACCGCCGGCTGCTCGCCCAGGCGCTCAAGCTCGACGACTTCCAACGGCTGTGCAAAGCGCGGCTGCCGCGCGCGGTCTATGGCTACGTCGCCAATGGCTGCGAGGATGGCGACGCGCGCGACCATAATCGCGCCGCTTTCGATCACTGGCGCATGATCACGCGCATCCTGCGTGACGTCTCCGAGCGCTCCCAGGGGACCACATTGTTCGGCCGCCGCTATTCGTCCCCCTTCGGCATCGCGCCGATGGGAGCGTCCGCCGTGGTCAGCTATGACGCTGACAACCGCATGGCGCGGGCGGCGCGTGCCGCGGACATCCCGTTCGTGCTGAGCGCCAATTCGATCACGCCGATGGAGGAACTGGCGCGCAACAATCCGCATGCCTGGTTCGCGGCCTATCAGTCTCCGGAGCTGCGCAAGATCGAGCAGATGGTCGAACGCGTGGCGCAAGCCGGCATCAAGGTGTTCATACTCACCGTCGACGTGCCGGTGGCCTCGAACCGGGAGGACGACAAGCGCGCCGGCTACAGCATGCCGCTGCGTCCGACACCACGCCTGAGCTGGGACGGCATCACCCATCCGCGCTGGCTCGGCGGCACCGCCGCCCGTACCCTGCTCAAGCGCGGCATTCCGCACATCAGCAATGTCGAGCCACGTGCGGGCATCAGCCTGTTCTCCCGCAAGGTGACGGTCGTCACCGGACATAGCTCGTTCGCCTGGAAGCAGGCCGAGATGATCCGTGCGCTCTGGAAGGGGCCGTTCGTGATCAAGGGCGTGCTCTCAGTCCAGGATGCGCGGATTGCCCGCGACATCGGCGCCGACGGCATCGTGGTCTCGAACCATGGCGGCCGGCAGCTCGATGCGGCGGTCTCGCCGATGCAGGTGCTGGCCGAGATCAAGGCGGAGTGCGGCGGCATGGTGGTGATCGCCGACAGCGGCTTTCGCCGCGGCAACGACGTGCTCAAGGCGTTCGCGCTGGGCGCCGACTTCGTGCTGATCGGCCGCCCCTTCCTGTTCGCCGCCACCCTCGCCGGAGAGCCCGGCGTGCGTCACGCGATCTCCCTGCTGAAGAACGAGATCGACATCGACCTGGCCTTGCTTGGGCTGCGCGGCATGGGTGAGACCGGCCCGGAAATGTTGCGGACATCTGGCGCCTGAGGCGGCGCTCTGCCCTGACCCGCTTATCAAACGAACTCTGAAACGGACGATCCGGTTTAGCTCGGCGAGGCTTGGACGGGTGGAAAGGCCCGTGAGATCGCGACCCCGTGCCGCGTGACCAGCGCGATCAGCGCCAAGCCGATCGACAACAGCGCCTCCAGGCTCCAGCCGAACACAGCACCGTAGCTGCTGGCGACTTTGAGGTAGAGCGGGGGCATCACCACGCCGCCCGCCGCCACCACGGTAAGCATCAACCCGACCGCGCTCGGCACGTCGATGCTGCGCAGCCGGTCCGGCATGACACCGGGCAACCCGATCCAGGTCACGAAGGACAGGATGGTGCCGGCGCCGATCAGGGCGGCGGCGATCCACAGGCTTCCCGCACCGAGGAACGGCACCGACAGCAGGGCGGCAGCCTCGATGGCGCAGCCCAGCAGGAAGGTCGGCAGCAATCCCAGCACCCGGTCGGCGAGCCAACCGCCCGCGAAGGCGCCGACGATGCCGCTCAGCAGCATGATCGCCCCAAGCGCCTCGCCATAGGCTGGGCTTGCTCCGCGCGCGGTCTGGGCGAAGCCGGGCAGCAGGGCGGTGGCTGCGAAGTAGCTGCCGTAGCCGCCCATGAACGCCAGGCTCATCACCCAGAGCGTGCCGTTGCCCAGCACCCGGCGCAGCGAGGCCAGGCTGTGCTGCGGACCGACGCTCGGCTCGTCAAGATGCGCCGGCGGCTCGGGATAGATCAGCGCCATCACCAGTAGAGTGAGGAAGCCCACTGCGGCACCCGCGATGATCGCCGCCCGCCAGCCGATCGCAGCACCCAGCAAGCCCCAGCCGAACAGGCCGATGGCGGCGCCGAGCGAGAACGCCACCCCGGTGATGAGGCCGTTCGCGGTCGCCAGAGCACGGTCGCGGAACCAGGCGGTGGTGAGGCCGACGGCGCTGCCGATGTAGATCGATCCGCCGACGCCGCACAGGAATCGCGCCAGCAGCAGCAGCCCGTAGCTCCCGGTCACGCCGCTGAGCGCGGCACCGATGCTCTCGATGGCGATGCCGATCAGCAGCGCCCTGCGCATGCCGACCCGCTCGGCGAGTATTCCGCCCGGCAGGTGGAACACGCCGTAGCCCGCGATGAAGGCGCTGATCACGCCGCCAAGTTGCAGGGGCGCCAGATGCAGGTCCGAAATAAGGCCGCCGAACATCGGGATGATGGCGAACCAGTTCAGCGTAAATTGGATGAACGACCCGAAGATGATGGCCAGCGCCAGCCAGTGTCGTGTCATGCGACGTCTCCTGTTGCTGGTTCAGAACCGGGTGGCGACGGAAAGGTGGACTTCCGACAGGTTGACGTCGTTCTGGGTCCGCACGTCGCTCAGGAAGCGCGCCGTGAAGGTGAACCCGCCGATCCGGTAGGCGAGCAACGGGCCAAGCATGACGTGCTGCGCGCGGTTGCCGCGGCCGACAGTGGCGCCGTCCTGCCGGTCATCGCCGGTCTGCTGCGTGTAGTTGCCGATCAGTCCCGCTGTCACCCGGCCGACCGTCTTCACCGCGGTCAAGTCGAGGTAGTACACGTCGCCCGACTGATAGTGGGTCAGGGTGTCCTCGGCATTGACGTCGTAGACGTTGGTGGCGGTCAGATTCCAGCCGTTCTTGAGATAGGAGATCGCGAAGCTCGGCTCATAGGTCCAGAATGCGTTGGCATAGGAGGTCTGTTTGCGGACACCGTTCATCTCGTGGAACTCGCCGTCCGGCAGATAGAACGACTGCCCGATGGAGGCGAACAGACCGCCTCCCAGGGACCAGGACAGCGTCAGCGGCTCGATGATGGTGTTGAACAGCCCGGTTGAGCTCGTATTGGGTCCGCCGACATCGGTGGCGTCGACGTTGTGGTTGGCCATTATCTCGATCAGCCCGGCGCCGTAGGTGCCTCCCAGGATGTGGTAGGGCGAGGAATAGAGCAGCGCCACGTTTGCCGACCAGTTGGTTACCCTGATCGGAATCGTCTCGCCGGCACCGTTCCTGACATCGCCGAAGATCACGTAGTTGTCTTCGCTGCCGTAGAAGCCGGGCGGCGGCAGAGCGCCAACCGGCACACCGGTGGTGATGCCGGGGATGTAAGGCGTCAGGCCTTCTTCGGCCTTGCCGGCCAGCGGCCAAGCCACGGCCAGCAATCCCGCCAGGAAGCAGGGAGACATCCGATGGGTTCGCAACGCTCTCTCCTGAAATCTTTTTTTATCGTTCCGCCCGGTGTTTCTCACCGAGACAAGGCGTGGATCATCGCTCGGCGACACGCGCGTCTTCCGCAACACGCGAGCCGTTTTACGACCCATAGCGCATTGAACGGGTGAACAACAATACTGTTTACGCCCACAGGATTTTATTATGCACGTCCAGGAGGCCCGATCCAGCGCGGAGAGTGCCCTAACTCGTTGATCCACGGCAGCTCTGCACTAAAAGAGGAACTTCGCGGTGGTCCGCGCCCGGACTTCCTCAAGCGACACCTCAGGCGCCAGCTTGATCAGCCGGAACGGCTGGCCACGCGACTGGCGGGCGAACATGCAGAGGTTGGTGATAAGCACGTCGGCCACGTCCTGTCCGGTCAGCGGCAGGCTGCAGGCCGGCACGAATTTCGGCTGGCCATCCTTGGAGGTGTGCTCCATCAGCACGATGATGCGACGGACACCGGCGACCAGGTCCATCGCTCCGCCCATGCCCTTGATCACCTTGCCTGGAATCATCCAGTTGGCCACGTCGCCGGTCTCCGACACCTCCATCGCGCCCAACACGGTGATGTCGATGTGGCCGCCGCGGATCATTGCGAAACTGTCCGAGGAGGAGAAGTAGCTCGATGCGTCGAGTTCGGAGATGGTCTGCTTGCCGGCGTTGATCAGGTCCGCATCCTCCTCCCCCTCGAAGGGGAACGGCCCGATCCCCAACATCCCGTTTTCCGACTGCAACGTCACCTCGACGCCGGCCGGCATGTTGTTGGCCACCAGGGTCGGGATGCCGATGCCGAGGTTGACGTAATCGCCGTCCTGCAATTCGGCGGCGGCTTGCGCCGCCATCTGTTCGCGGGTCCACGGCATCAGGCGACCTGCTTCTGGCGTAGGGTGCGGAACTCGACCGGTTTGTCGTAGGGCGCGCCAACCATCAGCCGATCGACGTAAACGCCAGGCAGGTGAATTGAATCCTTGTCCAGTTGTCCAACGCCAACGATCTCCTCCACCTCGGCGACGCAGATCTGGCCGGCGCTCGCCATGGTCTGATTGAAATTCCGCGCCGTCTTGCGGAACACCAGGTTGCCGGCCTGATCCGCCTTCCAACCCTTGATGAGGGCAAGGTCGGCGCGGATGCCGCGCTCCAGCAGGAACGTCTCGCCGTCGAACTGCTTGAGTTCCTTGCCCTGCGCCACCAGCGTGCCAACCCCGGTCCGGGTGTAGAAGCCGGCGATCCCGGCGCCGCCGGCGCGGCAGCGCTCGGCCAACGTGCCTTGCGGGCAGAATTCGACCTCCAGTTCGCCCGCCAGGTATTGCCGCTCGAACTCCTTGTTCTCGCCGACATAGGAGGCCACCATTTTCCTGATCTGGCGCGTGCGCAGCAGCTTGCCGAGGCCCACGCCGTCGACGCCGGCATTGTTGGAGACCACGGTGAGGCCGCGCACGCCGGACGCGCCCAGCGCGTCGATCAGCCGCTCCGGAATGCCGCACAGGCCGAAGCCGCCGACGCAGATCGTCATGCCGTCCGCTAGCAGTCCGGACAAGGCGTCGGCGGCGTCCGGATGAATGGTGGTTCTGGCCATGTCGCTCCCGAATGTTTCCTGCGGATTCGCTGTCGTCCCGATTATCGAAGTCGTTCCATCACAGACACGTAGTTGGCGACGGCGCCGCCGCCCATGTTGAAGCAGAGCCCCAGCGAGGGCGTTCGCTCAAGCTGCATGTCGCCGGCTTCGCCGACCAGTTGCCGCGCCGCCAGGACGTGCATGGAGACGCCGGTGGCGCCCACCGCGTGCCCCTTCGCCTTGAGGCCGCCCGACAGGTTGATCGGCAGCCGGCCATCGCGCTCGGTCTGTCCCTCCGCAAGACAGCCGCCGCCGCCGCCGGGCCGTGCCAGTCCCATCGCCTCCATCGACATCAGCTCGGCGATGGTGAAGCAGTCGTGCACCTCGGCGAAGTCCAGGTCCTCGACGCCGATCCCGGCACTGGCATAGGCACGCCGGAACGCCTCGCGCGGGCCTTCGAACTCGGACAGCGTCTTGGCCGAAAGCGGCAGCAGGTCGTTGACCTGCTCGGTGGCGCGGAACCGGACGCCGCGCCGGAACCCGTCCGCCATGTCGCGCCGCGCCACCACGATCGCGGCGGCGCCATCGGTGATCAGCGAGCAGTCGCTGAGCTTGAGCGGATCGGCGATCATCGGATTGCGCTCCGAGACGTGCAGGCAGAACTCCAATTCGTATGGCCGGTGCATCTGCGCCAGCGGGTTGCGCAGCGCGTTGGCGTGATTCTTGACCGAGATCCGCGCCAACGCGGCAGTGGGATCGCCGTATGCCTGCGCATAGGCCTTGGCGTAGCGGGCGAAGATCTGCGGGAACGATAGATCGCGCTCCTCCGCCTGGTAGCCGGCGCCGGACAGGGCCTTGGTGACGCCGGCGGTGCTGAGCGCGGTCATCTTCTCCACGCCGACCACCAGCGCCAGCCGTACCCGCCCGGACCGCACCGCGTCGAGGGCGGAATAAAGCGCCGCGGACCCCGACGCGCAGGCATTCTCGCAGCGGGTCGCCGGCTTGTAGCGCATCGCCGCCGCGTCGGCGCCCAGCACCATCGACGCGCAGAAGCCGTCAGGCACCATGCCGGAGTTGAAGTGGCCGAGCCACACCGCGTCGATGTCTCCCGGCTCCACCTCGGCATCGGCGATCGCCTCGCGTGCCGCGGCCAGGATCAGAGTCTCCAGGTCGTCCTCGAGCCTGCCAAAGCGGGTGTGGCCCCAGCCGACCAGAACCGGTTCATTGATCATGCGGCACTCCTTCCGCGGCGCGATGCCTCAGCGCGCATGTCCCGGTCGCACCAGCCGGTTGCGCAGCACCCCGATGCCTTCAACCTCCAGCTCGACCACGTCGCCCGGCGCAAGGAAGCGCATATGCTCGATCCCGCAGCCGCCCTGCACCGTGCCGGAACCGAGAAACTCGCCAGGGTAGAGCGTCTCGCTGCGGGAGATATGCGCGATGAGCTGCTCGAAGTTCCAGTACATCGCGCTGGAGCTGGCGCGGGTCCACTCCTCGCCATTGATGCGCGCGATCATGGTCAGATTGTACGGATCGGTCAGCTCGTCGGCGGTCACCAGGCACGGACCCATCGGGTTGGAGGTGTCGAAGTCCTTGCCCTTGGCCGGCCCGAGCTGCCCGCCCATCTCCGCCCATTGCGCGTCGCGCGCGGTCACGTCGTTGAAGATGGTGTAGCCGTAGATATAAGGCCGGGCGTCCTCGACGCCGACGTCCACCGCGCGCCTGCCGAGATAGATGCCGAACTCCAGCTCGAAATCCATCATCTCGCTGTAGCCGGGCCAGATCACGTCGTGGCCGGTGCCCACCACCGCGAAGCGGTTCGCCTTGTAGTAGATCGGCTGCTGGTAGAACGTCTTCGGCACCGACAGCACGCCGTCGCGTTCCATCTCCGCCAGCGCCGCCGCCGGATCGTCGGACTGCTGCGCGCGCATCTGCCGCAGGTTGCGGAACGCCTGGATCAGATGGCCCTCGAAGCACAGGCAGTCGCGCATCTGCACCGGCGGCTGCAACGGTGCGTGCAGCACCACATCCGCCACTGGCACCCGTGTCGCCGCATCGGCACGCGCGAGCAGGTCATACGCCTGCCCCAGTGCCGGATCGCCGGCTTCGATCATCGCCAGCACGCTGGCATAGGGCGTCGCCGCCCAGCCGCGCCGCTCGCTGGAGGCGGCGAGGTCGACGATGACGGCGCCGTCGTCGACCAGTGCGCCGGCGCGGCTGGCGGCATCGCCGCGCTGAAATGTGACAAGCTTCATGATCCAGGTCCTTCCTCAGGCGTCCGCACCGACGATCCGCGCAAACCGCTCACCAGCAGCCCATGCACCAGAAGGGCGGTGAGGTGTCGTACGGTCTCATCCACCCGCTTCGGATCGGCGGCACCCTTGCTCAACCTGGCGATCCGTCCGGCATCGGCCATGGCATAGACCATGGTCCCGACGATGGTGTTGTAGGACCAGTTGATCTCGGCCTCGCTGCGATCCGGCAGCACGCGGCGAAGCTGGTCCATCGCCATCCTGGCGATCGGGTCGAGTATCTCCTCGACGATGCCGCGTTCGATCGAGCGAGGATCGCTCACCTCGCGCGCCAGCAGCACCCCGAAATGGCCGCCACCCTCCTGCGCGGTCAGTCTCAACATCGGCACCAGCATCGCCTTGACGATCATCTCCAGGTGCCGAGGGCGCTCATCCTCGAGATCGGCCAGCGCCAGCCCCGCCAGCCTCTGCTCCACCATGGCCGGCATGCGCAGCTCGAAGATGGCGCGATACAGGCCGAGCTTGCCGTCGAAATGGTAGCCGATCAACCCGGGTGGGACACCGGCCCGTACCGCCACCTGTCGCAGCGAGGTGCCGTCGAAACCGTAGTCGGCGAAGAACTCCTCCGCGGCGGCGATGATCCGCAGCCGTGCCGAACGATCCTCGACCGCAGGATGGCCCGGTCGAGAGTCTTTATCGTCTCTTCGCTCGATACTCGGAGCGTCCATCTGCATCACCCGCCCGGCTACGGTTTGGAATGGAGGCAGCCGTTCAACGAACTTGATCATATGACCAATCCACGGCATATGCCAAGCGGCGACGGGCGAGGGAGAGCGACGTGGTGGAATCGATCAGGCGAGTGGTCAGCGGGCTTGATGCCGAGGGGCGGTCCTGCATCCTCTTTGACGGCCAGGCGGGCTGCGTCAAGGAGATGGAGTCGATGCCGGGCCTCGCCCTGACCGACCTTTGGGAGACGTTGGGCGCTCCGGCCGACAATTCCGGCGCCGACGATGCCGCGGATCGTCCGGTGCGGCTGGAGCCGCCGGGCAATGGCTCGATCTTCCGGATCGTCGAGTTCCCGCCGGACTCCGCCTGGCGCGACAATGCCGACGCGAGCGCCGCGTTCGGCTCAATCGGCGCGCGCGACGCTCACCACGTCGGCTCGGATGACCCTATGATGCACAAGACGGCGACGATCGACTACATCGTCGTGATCAAAGGCGAGATCCACGCCATCATGGAGGCCGGCGAGACGCTGCTGAAGCCGGGGGACGTCTTCGTGCAACGAGGCACCGTGCATAGCTGGAGCGTGCGCGGCAGCGAACCCTGCGTCATCGCCGCCATCCTGATCGGGGCATCCCGGATCTGATGCCGGTTTGCTTTGCAGACTCGGGTGGAGCCCCCGGGTAGCCGGCTGGGTGCACAGCCAGCGATGGATGGACCAGCGACCGCAAGGGAGCACTCGAACGACTCTCGTGTACTTGAACGCCGCCGGCGTCAGGCCGCCTCGCGCACCAGGCGATCGAGGTTGGCCACCACGTCGCGCGCCTGAACGATCCGCTGCGTCGTGGTCATCTCGCGCAGCACGGCGAGCTTATGGTCAGGGCGCAGGCGCATGCCATCCTGGCTGTGGCGCGCCAACCAGGCGATCAGGCCGGCGGGATTGGCAAACGCGTTGCCGCGGAATTGCAGCACCATGCCCTTGGGGCCGGCCTCCAGCCTTTCGACGCCGGCAGACCGGCAATGCCGCTTCAGCGTGACCACCTCAAGCAGGTTTTCCACCTCGTCGGGCAGCTTGCCGAAGCGGTCGACCAGCTCGGCCGCCATCGCTTCGCTCTCGGCGTCGGAGGTGAGCGCGCCGATGCGCCTATATAGGCCCAGACGCACCGGCAGTTCCGGCACATAGCTGTCCGGGATCAGCACTGGCAGTCCGAGCACGATGTTGGGCGTCCAGTCGCGGTCTTCGGCCTTGCGGCGACCGGTGTGTGCACGCAAGTCGGCAACCGCGTCCTCCAGCATCTGCTGATAGAGCTCGATGCCGACCTCGCGGATGTGGCCGGACTGCTCGTCGCCGAGCAGGTTGCCGGCGCCGCGCAGATCGAGATCGTGCGAAGCCAGCGTGAAGCCGGCGCCGAGCTGATCGAGCGTCTGCATCACCTCCAGCCGCTTTTCGGCGGCAGGCGACAGACGATGGTTCTGCGGCCAGGTGAGATAGGCGTAGCCGCGCTGCTTGCCACGTCCGACGCGGCCGCGGAGCTGGTAGAGCTGGCCGAGGCCGAACATGTCGGCGCGGTGGATCAGCAGCGTGTTCACCGAGGGCATGTCGAGCCCGCTTTCGACTATGTTGGTCGACAGCAGGATGTCGTGCTTGCCGTCGCTGAACTCGGTCATCACCCGTTCGAGCTCGGACGGCGCCAGCCTGCCATGCGCCTCGACCAGTCGCGCTTCGGGCACGATTTCCTGCAGGCGCTGGCCCATGCGCGGCAGGTCCTCGATCCGCGGCACCACACAGAACACCTGACCGCCGCGGAAGCGTTCGCGCATCAGCGCCTCGCGCACCACCACGCTGTCGAACGGCATGATGAAGGTGCGCACCGCGAGGCGATCGGTTGGCGGGGTCGCGATCAGGCTCATCTCGCGCACGCCGGTCAGCGCCAACTGCAAGGTGCGCGGGATCGGGGTGGCGCTCAACGTCAGTACATGCACGTCCTCGCGCAGCGCCTTGAGCTTCTCCTTGTGGGCGACGCCGAAATGCTGTTCCTCGTCGACCACCAGCAGGCCGAGATCGGCGAACTCGATGCCCTTGGCCAGCAGCGCGTGCGTGCCGACGATGATGCTCACCGAGCCGTCGGCAACCCCCTTCCTGACCATGGCCGCATCCTTGGCGCCGACCATGCGCGAAAGCTGCTCGATGCGGATCGGCAGGCCGGCGAAGCGGGCGCGGAAGGTGCGGTGATGCTGGCGCGCGAGCAGCGTCGTCGGCACCACCACCGCCACCTGGGTTCCCGACATCGCGGCGACGAAAGCCGCGCGCAACGCGACCTCGGTCTTGCCGAAACCGACATCGCCGCAGATCAGCCGGTCCATCGGACGACCAGACGCCATGTCCTCCAGCACGTCGGCGATAGCCCGTGTCTGATCCTCGGTCTCGACGAAGGGAAAGCGCGCGCAGAACTCGTCCCAGGTGCCTTCGCTCGGAGCCAGGCTGGGCGCGTCGCGAAGCTGGCGGGCCGCGGCGATACGGATCAGCTCGCCCGCCATGTCGCGGATGCGCTGCTTCATCCGCGCCTTGCGGGTCTGCCAGCCGGCGCCGCCGAGCTTGTCGAGCGCCACCCCGTTCTGCTCGGCTCCGAAGCGGCTGAGCAGCTCGATATTCTCCACCGGCAGGAACAGCTTCTCGCTGCCGTCATAGATCAGACGCAGGCAGTCGTGCGGCGCCGCCCCTACGCCGATCGTCTCCAGCCCGTCATAGCGGCCGATGCCGTAATCCTGGTGCACCACCAGGTCGCCCTCGGCGATTTCGGTGGCCTCGGCGATGAACTGGTCGGCCCGCTTGCGCTTGCGCGGCGGCCGCGAGATGCGCTCACCCAGCAGGTCCTGCTCGGAGACCAGGGCGAATTCATCGGCGAGGAACCCGCGCTCCAATCCGAGCGTCACCAGGCCGAGCAGGCCGCGTCGCAGGCCGCGACGATCCTCCCACGAGTCGATCACCTCGAACGGCAGATGATTGTCGCGCAGCAGGGCGGCGATGCGCTCACGCGAGCCGCGTGTCCAGGCGGCGACGAGAGTGCGACGCCGGCTTTGCTCCCACTGCTTCGCCTGGTCGCGCAGCATGGCGAACACGCCGTCGCGCGAGGCGGCCGGCAGGGAACGCGCGAACAGGATGCCGGGGCGTCCGCCCGCATCGATGCCCGCCGCTCCGTCAGGCTGACTGAACGGGCTGAAGGCGAGCACCGGCAGCTTCTCCAGCATGGTTTCCCACCCGGCGCGGTCCAGGTAGAGCAACCCTGGCGGCAACGGACGATACGGCACCTCGCCCTCACGCGTCGGCAGCGCCCGGGCTTCGGCATGGTCGGCGATCATCTCCAGACGGGCGGACAACACCTCGTCGGCTTGATGGTCAAGGCTGACCGCGACCCCCGGCAGATAGTCGATCAGCGTCTCGAGCCGGTCGTGGAACAGCGGCAGCCAATGCTCGATGCCGCCATGACGCCGTTGCTCGGAGACGCTCCGGTAGATCGGATCGCCTGCCGCATCCGGGCCGAAATGCTCGCGCCAACCGGTGCGGAATCGTGAGACGCTGGCGGCGTCGAGGGAAAGCTCGGCGACCGGGCGAAGCGTGAGGTTCGCGCGCTTGGCGGTCGAACGCTGCGTCGCCGGGTCGAAACTGCGTATGTTCTCGACCTCGTCGCCAAACAGATCGAGCCGCACCGGCTCGGCTTCACCAGACGGAAAGATGTCGAAGATGCCGCCGCGCGAGGCGAACTCGCCAGGCTCCATCACCGTGTCCGCGCGGCCGTAGCCGCTCCCGACCAGCAGTTCGACGAGAAAGGCGGAGTCCAGGCTTTCGCCGGTTGCAACCGTGAGCGAGGCGCCGGCGAAGGCGCTTCGTGGCGGCACGCGCTGCACCAGCGCGTTGATCGTGGTGACGACGAGGCGACGGCCGGAAGCCGGCTCAAGCAGCCGGGTCAAGGTCGCGACGCGCTCGGAGACGATCGCCGGATTGGGCGAGACCCGGTCGTAAGGCAGGCAATCCCAGGCCGGAAAACGCAGGATCTCGCTCTGCGGCGAGAAGAAGGCGGCAAGATCGGCGATGCGCGCCAGGGCCGCATCGTCGCGGGCCACGTGCAGCAAGGGTCCTCGATGCTCGGTCAGACGCCGGCTCAGCAGCAGCGCATCGAAGCCGTCCGGCGCGCCCCAGACCGTTGCCGCAGCCGCCGCTCCTTCCGCCGCTGTCCTGGCGGGCGAGGCACCATCGGGATTCAACGGATGGTCCCTGAATGACGAGCGATCGCACCGGCTTCGCTCGCGTGGCTGACCATGCGACGCAGCATCGGAGTCTCCGCGTCGGGAGGAATCGAGCGTCGTCCGGTCAGCCAGTCGGCAAGGTCGACATCATCCAGCTCCATCACCTCCTCCAACTCGCTGAGTTCCAGCTCGCTGAAGCCGGACAACCCGGAGGCGACAAAGCCGCCGATCAGAATATCGGTCTCGTGGGTGCCTCGATGCGTGGCTCGGAACAACATACGCCGCCGCCGCGCGTCCAATGGAGCTGAGGCAATGGCAGGAGGCACTTCATGGCGCATGGCATTCTGGCTCGCTGTGCGCGCCGTCATATGGAGATGCCTATCGCGGATGTCAGCCTTGCGGCGCCTGATCCGAACCGGACGCGCCGATCTAATGCCGGATGCCGCCGATCGCCGTCTCCGGACCGACCGGCGCCGCGAGCCCGGGTTCGGTGAGGCCCGCGGCAAGCCGCGCCAGCTCGAGCTGAAGCCGGGCGACCTCCTCGCGCAATCTCACGACCTCTTCATTCTCCCGGTGGGTATCGACGACCACTTCTCCCGCCCGCTCCAGCCGCGCCTCGTTAGCCGGTCGATAGTAGGAGCTGAGACCGGTCGCGACGCAGTCCATCCGGGCGACGTCCGTCGGCGAAAAAGTCTGGATCGCGCGCTGCATGGACGCGCGCGCCTGGATCTGATGGAGAGCGAACTGCTCCATCATCCGTTCGAGATAGTCCGGCACAAGACCCTGCACGCTGTCGCCGTAGAAGCTGATCAACTGTCGCAGAAACGCTGTCGGCAACATGTTGCGGCCGCGTATCTCCTCTTCCATGATAATCTGCGTCAGCACCGCGCGGGTGATGTCGTCACCGGTCTTCGCATCGTACACGACGAAGTCACGCCCATGACGAACCATGTCCGCGAGCGTATCGAGCGTTATGTAGATCGAACTCTCGGTGTCATAGAGCCTCCGGTTGGCGTACTTCTTGATTACGACCGGTGGCAACAAGCGTTCGTCTTGCGCCAAAACCTTTCTCCCGCTCCGGACATCGTCCACACCAACGTCAGCCGGACAACTCACGCGATTATGGACATCATGTTACCATCAGCGAGCGGTCATACAAAAGCCATATGCGGTGGGCAACCCTGCGCCCGGCGCGGAGCCGGGCCGCTACTGGAAGCGGTCCTTCCAGGAGCGCAGGCGAGTGAACTCCGAGAGATCCGCGGCCAGCAGGAACGGGTTGGTGGCGCGCTCCAGCCCGAGCTCCGAGGGCACCGTCGGCCGACCTTCCGCGCGGGTTGCCGAGACAACTGCGGAACGGTCCGCAACCTGCTGATTATGCGGGAAAGCCGCTTGCGCAAAGCGCGCATTGGAGGCAGTGTATTCATGACCGCAGCAGATCTGGGTTGCGTCCGGCAGGGCGGCGATACGGTGCAGGCTGTCATACATTTCGGCAGCACTGCCTTCGAGCAGCCGGCCACAGCCGAGGCTGAAGAGCGTGTCGCCGCAGAACAGGGCCGGCGTCTCTGCAAAGAAAAACGCAATGTGCCCGCGTGTGTGGCCCGGGGTTTCCATCACGCTGCTCAAGGACCCGCCCAGAGTGACGATGTCGCCCTCGCCGACGGACTGATCGAGCCGGGGCAGCCGGCGCTGGTCGGCGCGGGCGCCAACGATGGATGCCGACGTGCGGCTGCGAATGGCGTCGGCCGCGGCAATGTGATCGTCATGATGGTGGGTCAGCAGGATCAACGCAAGCTTGCCGCCTTGGGCCTCGGCCGCCTCGATCGCGGCCATCACCGGCGCTTCCTCAGCCGGATCGACGATGGCGAGCATGCCGGTCGCGGCATCCTTCGCCAGCCAGGCATAGTTGTCCGACAGGATCGGCACGGGCGTAATCGAGAGCGCCAAGGCAGAGTCTCCTTTGGTGGCGAGGCATGACCTGAGGCACGGCGGATGCCAACGTGCTAATGAGGCCGCCATGCCAGACGATCTGCGCGACGTGACGGAGTTCTACGCGAGCCGGAGCGGCCGCGTTGCCTCCAGGCTGCTCAAAAGGCGCATGGCGGCGATCTGGCCGGATGTGTCGCGTCTGTGCGTGCTCGGTCTCGGCCATACGCAGCCGTTCCTGTCGCTCTGGGAGAAGCAGGCCAGCCTCTGCGTCGCAGGGGAAATCAGGCCAGGAGAGGTCAGGCCGCGGGCGGGAACGCACCTGCTGGCCTCGTCCTCCTGCATGGCGCACGAAGGCGGGCTGCCCTTCGGCGATCTCAGCTTCGATCGTATCCTGCTCTGTCATGCGCTGGAGACATCACGGCACGCGCCCAAGCTGCTGCGTGAGGTCTGGCGCGCGCTCAAGGACGACGGCAGGCTGCTGCTGATGGTGCCGAACCGGCGCGGCTTGTGGGCGCATGTGGAAAACAGTCCGTTCGGACAGGGCGCGCCAAGCTCACGCCGCCAAGTCGGGCGGCTGCTGGCGGAAGCGTTGTTCCGCGTCGAGCAGACACAGGGGGCGCTCTGGCTGCCACCGGGAAACCTGCGGCCAGTGCTCAGGGCCGGCACCCTGATCGACGAGGCTGGCGCTCGCCTGGCGCCGCAATTTTCCGGCGTGCTGCTGATCGAGGCAGTGAAAGATGTCTATGCGGCGCTGCCGGCGGGGCAGCGTGCGACCAGGCGCCTGCGCACGCGGGCTCTGCTGCCAGCACATTGATCTAGCCTTGACCGAAAAAGGCGAACCCTTCATGAACCGCGCCGAATGTCCTCGCTGATCCGCTCGCTCAGGCTCGTGCTTGCCCCGCCGCATCCGGCCGGCCGTCCCTTCGTGCTTGGCGCTCTTGGCCTCACGGTGTGCGCCAGGCTGCTTGGCCGCCGCTTCCGCTGGCTCAGCACGGGAAGCGCCTGGTTCGCCGCCGTCTGTCTTTACTTCTTCCGCGACCCGCGCCGCACGCCTCCCGCCCGCATCGGCGCGGTCGTGGCGCCGGCGGACGGCCATGTCGTCGGCATCGAGCAGGTCGCGCCGCCCGCGGGGCTCGACATGGGTGCGGCGCCGCGTTGGCGGGTGGCAATCTTCCTCTCGGTGTTCGACGTGCACGTCAACCGCATGCCGGCCGCCGCGACAATCACCCGTATCCGCTATCATCCTGGCCGGTTCCTCAACGCCAGCCACGACAAGGCAAGCGAGCAGAACGAGCGCAACGAACTTGCCTTGCGCCTGGGGGACGGGCGCGACATGGCGGTGGTGCAGATTGCGGGGCTCGTCGCGCGCCGCATTCTCTGCGATGCCATCGAAGGAGATTATTTCGCCGCCGGCGAGCGCTTCGGCTTGATCCGTTTCGGCAGCCGCACCGACCTCTATCTGCCCGCCGGCGTCGAACCCCTGGTCTCGGTCGGGCAGACGATGATCGGAGGCGAGACGATTATTGCCCAGCTCTGACCATGTCGAGGGCATTCTGCACCAGCGACCGCGACGACGCCCGAAGCGGCTGCGCCGGTTTGGGCGGCGCGAGGCGCGGCCGCGCTTCCGTGGACAATCCTTCAATCGCCTGATTCCGAACCTGCTGACCATGATCGGGCTTTGCGCGGGGTTGAGCGCGATGCGCCTGGCCATTGACGGGCAGTTCGGCGTCGCCGCCGAGGCCCTTCTGATCTCCGCCGGGATTGACGGGCTGGACGGCCGGATCGCCCGCCTGCTGCGCGCCACCAGCCGGTTCGGCGCCGAATTCGACAGCCTCTCCGACTTTCTCTGCTTCGGTGTGGCGCCGCCGTTCGTGCTGTATCTTTGGGGACTGCGCGCCGCCGGCCCGTATGGCTTCCTGCCCTGCATTCTCTTCACGATCTGCATGGCGCTGCGGCTGGCCCGCTTCAACGCCGCCATCGCCGGGGAGGCTGAGCGGCCAACTTACGCGTACAACTTTTTCACCGGCGTGCCCGCTCCGGCGGGCGCGGGGCTGGCTCTGTTCCCGCTCTTCGTCGGGCTCGAGGCGCGTAAGCTGGGTTGGCCCGGACTGCTTGCCGCCGCCCACTATCCGCTCTTCGTGTCGGCCATGCTGGTTGTCGTGGCGCTGCTGCTGGTCTCCACCCTGCCGGTCTGGTCGTTCAAGAACTTCAAGGTGCCGCTTGAATATGTGCTGCCGCTGCTGCTCGGCGTCGGCGGCTTCGCCGCCGTGCTGATTGCCGATCCGTGGGCAGCACTCGCCGCCGCGGGATTGATCTACCTGATCATGCTGCCCTTCAGCCGACGCAGCTTCCGCAGACTGAAAGCCGACGCCGAAGCGCTGCAGGAAGAGGTTCCAGACGACCAACCGGCCTAATGTCCGTTTGACAATGCATCGACGCCGACCAGCTAGTGTCCTGCCTCAGAAGTTTGTCGCCCTTCGCGACAGACTTCAGAGACAAGCAGGCCACTGAAAAGACTTAGCTAGTGGCCTGCAGGCGGCTGAGGATTTCGGTCTCGAGACTCATCAGGGCCGGGGTCACTCGCCGTCTTGGCCGTGGAAGGTCGATCCGCCGGTCGAGCGCGATCGCGCCCTCGCGCAGGACCAGCACTCGATCCGACAAGGTGACCGCCTCGACAACGTCATGCGTGACGAGGATGGCGGTAAACCCTTGCTCCTGCCAAAGCCGTTCCAGCAGTTGCTGCATGTCGCCACGGGTCAGCGCATCGAGCGCACCCAGCGGTTCGTCGAGAACCAGGAGATGCGGCTGTCCGACGAGGGCCCGTGCCAAGGCCACGCGCTGCCGCTGCCCCCCGGACAGCACGCTCGGCCAATCGCCGGCGCGATCAGCCAGTCCGACGGCGGCAAGCGCATCCCGAGCCTTCGACTCCCACCCGGAACCACGGGCTATCCCGACATTCGACAAGACCCTCTGCCACGGCAGCAGCCGGGCATCCTGGAACATCATCGTGGTGCGGGGCGCGATGCCCGAAAGCGCCTCGCCGTCGTGCAGGACGCGGCCGGATGTCGGCTCCGCCAGTCCCGCAATGAGGCGGAGCATCGTGCTCTTGCCGCATCCGCTGCGTCCGACGATGCTGACGAAGCTTCCCGGCTCGATGTCGAGATCGAGCGCTTGCAGGACCGGCCGGCCACCGAAGCTCTTGGACACGTCCCGGATCGAGAGATGCGTGCCGGTCGCGGAGAACGGGCCGATCCATCCGGCCTCTGTCGTCGCTGCGGCGGTTACGCCACCGGGTCGGCGTGCCGCGATGGCGCCGGCGTGGGGCATCCGCTCAGCCCTCCGCCGGCCGGAAATCGTGGCGCCATGCGAGCAGCGTGCGCTCGAGCCAGCGCGTCGCCATGTCGGCGAGCTTGCCGAGCAGCGCATAGATCAGCACGCCGAGCAGGACGACGTTGGTCTCCAGGAACTCGCGTGCGTTCATCGTCATGTAGCCGATCCCCGAGGAGGAGGAGATGGTCTCGGCCACGATCAGGGTCAGCCAGGTGATGCCGAGCCCATAGCGGACCCCGACCAGGATTGACGGCATCGCGCCCGGCAGGATGACCCGGCGGAACGTCGCCCACGCCCCTAGTCGATAGACGCGAGCCATCTCGACCAGCGACTGGTCGACCATGCGCACGCCGTGGAAGGTGTTCAGGTACAACGGAAAGAACGTTCCGAGCGCGACCAGGAACAGTTTCGCGCCCTCGCCGATGCCGAACCACAGGATCACCATCGGGATGATCGCCAGATGCGGGATGTTGCGGATCATCTGGACCGACGTGTCGAGCGCGAGCTCAGCCCGACGCGACAGGCCGTTGAGCAGGCCGAGGCCGAGGCCGAGGCCGCCGCCGATCAGGAAGCCGAGGACGGCGCGTCGGCAACTGATCAGCACCTGCCGTTCCAGCTCGCCGGTGCGGCCGAGGGAGATCGCCGCTTCGAGGATGCTCATCGGAGGCGGCAAGGTACGCCTGGTAATCCATCCAAGGTCCGCACCGATCTGCCAGACGACGAGCGCCGCCGCCGGCAGCAGCCAGGGGATGATCGCCCGAGCCCGGAAAATTGATGCGCGACGTGGGGGACGGACACGCGCGACCGGGAGATCTGCCGCCGTCATGCCGGTGCGGTCCAGACCGCGGCCGCGACGTCGATCCGGTTGGGGATCAGCTCAAGCCGATAGAAGGTGTCGGCCACCTTCTGCTGATAGGCGACGACATCGGGGGTCACCGGATAAATCCCGAACCCCGCCCGCCCGAGAAACACCTCGACGGTCTTTTCCGGCAGCCCAAGCCCCGGCGCCAGCGCCGCGGCGGCCGCCGTCTGGTTCGCCTTGGCCCAGAGATCGACCTTGTTAAGTGCGTCCAGGATCGTCTTGACGACCTTGGGTGCCGCGTCGACCAGGGAACGCGTGGCGATGGCGAACTGGCGATTGGCGACCAGTCCGGTCCCGTCAGTGAGGACTCGCGCGCCGGTCGCGGCTTCCGCCGCCGCCAAGTAGGGATCCCAGATCGCCCAGGCGTCGATATTCCCCGCCACGAAAGCAGCACGCGCATCGGCGGGAGCGAGATAGGCTGGCTGGATGTCGGAGTACTGCAGACCGGCTTTCTCGAGAGCCCGTACAAGAAGCGCGTGGACGTTCGAGCCCTTGTTCAGCGCGACGGTCTTCCCCTTGAGCTCCGCCAGCGCGCGGACCCGCGATCTCGTCGGCAGGATGATCGCCTCGCCGCGCGGCGCCGAGGGTTCGTGGCCGACATACACCAGTGGCGCGCCGGCGGCTTGCGCGAAGATCGGCGGCGTCTCTCCGGTCGCGCCGAAGTCGATCGCGCCGGCGTTCAGCGCCTCCAGCATCTGCGGGCCGCCCGGGAACTCCGTGTAGGTGACATCATAGCCAAGCGGCACGAGCGCCCTGCGAAGCGTCTGGCTCTGGCTCAGCAGGAACAGCGTCGCTCCCTTTTGCGTGCCGATATGCACCGTCTTCGATGCCGCCCGCGACCCGCGGGTCGCGAACCCGTTCGCGCCGAGTGCCGCGGCCCCGATCAGGCCGGTGCGGAGTACCTGTCGTCGGCCGGGGCGGGTCCCGGGGCGAGCCAAAGCCGCGTCGCTCGGCCGATCGGAAGTCGCGGGCGTCGGAACGTTCATGACCAGATCTCCGGCGATGGCGGCCGATCGGCCTGAAAAGCGGTATCCGCTGTCTCCGGTCAGAGTTGTACGATCGAGACTGGTATGTCAATTCAAAGCACGTCACCCACTCGTGTTTGAAAGCATCATCGGGCGGCAGGATCGAGGCATCAGAGCATCGCCAGCCTGGTCTTGCGCTCCGGCGGCGGAAATTCGCGGTCGAGCACGCTCAGGTCTTCGGCATCCAGTTCCACGTCCAACGCCGCCGAGTTCTCCCGAACGTGCGCCGCCGCGGCGGCCTTGGGGATGCTGATGACGTTCCGATGGCGCAACGTCCAGGCAAGCGCGATCTGCGCGGGAGTGCGCTCGTGCTTCCTGCCGATCTGCGACAGGATCGGGTGCCCCAGCAAAGCTCCCTGCCCGACCGGCGAATAGGCCATGATCGGCACGCCTTGCTCGACGCTGTAGCGCAGCAGGTCGAATTCGATGCCGCGATACTCGAGGTTATAGAGCACCTGATTGACCAGGCAGCCGCGCGGCCGCGCCAAGCCCGTCATCGACTGCATGTCGTCGACATTGAAGTTCGACACACCCCAGTCGCCGATCAACCCGTCGCGCCGAAGCGCCTCGAAGCCGTCAATCGTCTCCGCCAGAGGAACGCTGCCACGCCAGTGCAGCAGATAAAGATCGAGATGGTCGGTACGAAGCCGCTTCAGGCTGGCCTCACAGGCGCGGCGGATGCCATCCCTCCCGGCGTTCAAAGGCAGCACCTTGCTGACTAGGAACACGCGCTCACGTTGCCCCTCGATCGCCTCGCCGACCAGTTCTTCCGCATCGCCGTCACCGTACATCTCAGCGGTGTCGATCAGCGTCATGCCGAGATCGATGCCGAGCCGCAGGCTCTGCCGCTCGCTGGCGCGCGTGGCGGCGTCGGAGCCCATTTGCCAGGTTCCCTGGCCAAGCGCCGGCACCGTCCTGCCGTCATGCAGACGCACGGCGCGGCGGCTCACGGTTTGCCGCCGTGCTCTGCCGCCGCCTTTTCCGCGTCGTGGCGCTCGTCATGCGGCAGTGCCGCCGCTTCCCCCTCATGCGCCTGGTCCGGGACGCCGTTGGTCATGCCGGGACGATTGGTGTGCTCATGGCTTGGCGGCTGCTCGGATTTGGCGGCCGGCTTTGGCTGATTGCTTTGCCGCTGCATGATGTGCTCCGTCGGAAAGCGATTCAACCCGCCGCCGAGGCGCGGGTTGCCTCGAGAGGGCGTACGATCAACCAGCCTTCTGCCAGCCTTTCGCGTCCTGCTTCCAGTAGGTCAGCGCACAGCCCGCCTGCTTCAGCCGCGACCACCGGCTTCGCGCCAAAGCCAGCGCCGTCTGGTCGCCTCCGTCGAACAGGTCGAACACACGCTCGAACGCCGCCAGCGAGACGATCTCCACTGCATCGAGCAGGAAGACGAATTCCGCCCGGTTCGGCGCCGTCGCTGCCTCAGGCTCGTCGATCCAGACCGGCTGCAGCTCCGGGTGGCCGAGCCTGGCGGTGCCATGCGGCAGCCAGATCGGCTCCGGCGCCCGCCATAACGCTTCGTCGATGGCAGCCACACGCGCGGCGTCGCGCACGAGCACCAGGGCGCGCTTGCCGAGATCCAGCGTCCGCCCGAGCAGCAGCGGCAACGCCTGCTCCGCGGTGCTCCGTGTCAGATGATAGAAGCCGACGGGAGGCACTACGCCTCGTAGCGGCTTGCCACCAGCCGGTCGAGCAGACGCACGCCGAATGCGCTCGCACCCTTCGGCACCGTCGGCGCGTCCTTGCTGTTCCAGGCCATCGCCGCGATGTCGAGATGCGCCCACGCGGTCTCGCCGACAAACCGCTTCAGAAACTGCGCCGCGGTGATCGCGCCGCCAGCCCGGCCGCCAATATTCTTCATGTCGGCGATGTCCGAGCGGAGCAGCTTGTCATAGCCTTCGCCGAGCGGCATGCGCCACAACGCCTCGCCGGACTCGCGTCCGGCGGCAAGCAGGTGCTCGGCGAGCGCATCGTCATTGCTGAACAGCCCGGCATGTTCGTGCCCGAGCGCCGTCACGATGGCGCCGGTCAGCGTCGCCAGATCGACCATGAAGCGCGGCTTGAAGCGCTCCTTCGCGTACCAGAGCACGTCCGCCAGCACCAACCGGCCCTCGGCATCGGTGTTCAGCACCTCGATGGTCTGACCGGAATGACTGGTCACCACATCGCCCGGGCGCTGCGCGCGGCCGGAGAGCATGTTTTCGACCAGCCCGACCACGCCGACCGCGTTGATCCGCGCGCGTCGGCCGGCAAGCGCCGCCATCAGCCCGACCACGGCGCCGGCGCCGGCCATGTCCCATTTCATGTCCTCCATGCCGCCAGCCGGCTTGATCGAGATGCCGCCGGAGTCGAACGTCACGCCCTTGCCGATGAAGGCGAGCGGCGCCGCGCCCGCTTCGCCGCCGTTCCAGCGCATGATCACCGTGCGCGCCTCATGCTCCGAACCTTGCGCCACCCCAAGCAGCGCGCCGAAGCCGAGCTCGGTCATCGCCGCCGGTCCCAGCACCTCGATCTCGAGGCCGAGCGATGACAGCGCCTCGATGCGGTCGGCGAACACCGGCGGCGTCAGCACGTTGGCCGGCTCGCTGACCAAGTCGCGTGCGACGCAGACACCGTGCGCCAGGGCGGCGAGCGCGGGCCAAGCCGATCGCGCCGCCTCGGCATCGTCGCCGAGCACGGTCATCGAGACCAGGCGCTGCTTGTCCTCGGCCTTCTCGCGTGTGCGGTAGCGATCGAACCGGTAGGCGCCCAGCACCGCGCCGAACGCCGCGTGCGCGGCAAGCGTGGAAGACAGGCCGTCAGCGGCGGCGAAGCCCTGGGCGCTGGACTTGAGCGCCGAAGCCGCCGCGGCGCCGGCCGCCTCGATCCCACGCGCATCGATCTCCGCGCGCTTGCCGAGCCCGATCAGCACCACGCGCGAGAACTTGCCGCCAGGCCCGGGCAGCACGAGGCTCTTGCCGCGCGCGAAGCTGAATTCGGCGGCCCGCGCGCCACGCGACACGGCGCCGTCGGTGGCGCGATCGATCGCCGTGAACAAAGCGGACCGCTCGTCCTCCTCCGCGCCCAGCAATGCGATGGCGCTTGCTCCTGGCAGGGCGTCCAGGTCCGTGCCCCCGAAACCGATCTCCAACATGATCACACTCCATTTGCGCGCGTCGGTTCTCGTTAAGCGACATTTGCCGGCAGGGCCAGCCTTGCGCGCTTTGCGGAGCGCACGCGGCCGGCTACTGCTTGCTGATGACCGACGAGGATCTGCTTGCCCTGGCCGCCACGCTTGCCGCCGAGGCCGCCGCCGTGATCATGGACATACGCGCCCGCGGCTTTGCCACCCATGTCAAATCGGATGCAAGCCCGGTCACGGAGGCTGATCATGCCGCCGAAGCGATCATTGTCCGCGGCCTGCGCGCCACCAGGCTGCCGGTGATTGCCGAGGAGGAGGTGGCGGCGGGGCGGATTGTCGAGGCGGGGCGCTGCTGCTGGCTGGTCGATCCGCTTGACGGCACGCGCGAATTCGCGGCCGGCCGCGACAGCTTCACCGTCAATATCGGCCTGGTGCGCGACGGCCGCGCGGTGCTGGGCGCGGTGGCCTTGCCCGCCACTGGCGCGCTCTATCTGGGTCTGGCCGGACGCGGCGCGGTGCGGCGCGACGCCACCGGCGAGCAGGCGATCAGCGTGCGGCCGCCTCCCGCCGAGGGGCTGGCGGTGCTCGCTTCCCGTCACTACGCGAACGATCCGGCGTTGCTCGCCTATCTCGGCACGCAGCGGATCGCGAGCCTGGGCAATATCGGCTCGGCGGCGAAGTTCATGCGCGTGGCCGAAGGTGCGGCCGATCTCTATCCGCGCCTCGGCCGCACCATGGAGTGGGACACCGCGGCACCCCAGGCGGTGGTCGAAGCGGCCGGCGGCACCGTCACGCTGTTCGACGGCGCCCTGCTCACCTACGGCAAACCAGGCTGGGAAAACCCGCATTTCGTCTGCCGCGGCGG
The DNA here is from genome assembly GCA_964246745.1 of uncultured Acetobacteraceae bacterium. Taxonomy (GTDB): domain Bacteria; phylum Pseudomonadota; class Alphaproteobacteria; order Acetobacterales; family Acetobacteraceae; genus Lichenicoccus. The sequence goes on along the minus strand of CAXTRK010000001.1, from coordinate 30,300 downwards.
CACCGGAGCACGTGAAAATTCCTTGGATAGTAAGATATCAGGGCCACCATGACAGGCGGGCAGCGGAGTCGGGCGATCGGGCAGATGGCATGCACAGCATAAGGACGCGGCGCCTCGACGCCGACGCGTCAGGCATCGCCCGTGCCGCGGACTTGTTGCGCCGCGGCCGGCTGGTCGCTTTCGGTACTGAGACTGTCTATGGGCTTGGCGCGGACGCGGCCAATCCTGGCGCCATCAATGCCCTGTTCGCGGCCAAGGGACGTCCCCGGCACAATCCGCTGATCGCGCACTTCGCCGACGCCGATGCCGCGTTCGCCGAGGTCCGGCCGACACAACTGGCGCGCGCGCTGGCCGAGCGGTTCTGGCCCGGCCCGCTGACCCTGGTGCTGCCGCGCGGCGATGCGTGCACGGTCTGCCACGAAGCCGCCGCCGGGCTCGCCACGCTCGCGGTCCGGGTGCCGTCGGGCGATGCCGCCCGAGCGCTGCTCGGTCTGGTGGGACGCCCGATCGCCGCACCCTCCGCGAACCGCTCCGGCCGGGTCAGTCCAAGCACGTCCGCGCATGTGCTGGACGGCCTCGACGGGCGCATCGACGCGGTGCTGGACTGCGGTCCCTGCCCTGTCGGACTGGAAAGCACGGTGCTGTCGCTGGACGAACGGGGTGCGGCCCTGCTGCGTCCGGGCGGCATCCCGGTTGAGGCGATCGCGGCGGCGCTCGCGGCGGAAGGAGCGCCGCCGCTTGGCCGCACGCCTCCGGCCAACCCGCTTCATCCCGCCTCACCCGGTCAACTTGCCTCGCACTACGCGCCGAGCCTGCCGCTGCGTCTCGACGCGCGGGCGGCGGGCGCGGACGAGGCCCTGCTCGCCTTCGGACATGAACCGGTCGGCGCCGGCGTGGTCTGGAACCTGTCGCCGTGCTGCGATCTCGATGAGGCCGCCTCGCGCCTGTTCACCGGCCTGCGCGTGCTCGATGATCAAGCTGGACGCCTCGGCCTCGGCGCCATCGCGGTGATGCCGATCCCCGCTCATGGGCTGGGGCTTGCCATACGCGACCGCCTGCTGCGGGCGGCGGCGCCTCGATGACCCAGGCGCTCGACCCCAAGGAGCTCAAGACGCTGTCGGACATTCTTGCCCTGGTGCTGGAGGATCAGCCGGGCCAGTCGGCGAGCGCGCTCGAGGCGATACGCGCCCGCGCGCGACGCAACGCGGTGACCGGCGGCGCGCTGAAGAACCTGTTCGTGGCGATCGCCCCGAACCCGCCGGCGCCGCGCGCGGGAGCGGCGCCGCGGACACGGGCCTCCCGGGCCGCGGCAACCGGCCCAGAGCTTGCGGCGGCACGCACACGCATCTCCCAGCTCACCGCCGACATCAACAAGCTCGACCTTGACCTGCGCCATGCGAGCGCCCGCATCGAGTCGATGCGCGCCGAACTCACCCTGACCAGGCAAGCCCGCGCTGAAGCGCAGCAGTCGCTCTCTCAAGTGAGCCGCGACACCAGGCCAAGAAAGATCCTGATGACATTGTGCCTGATCTGTGGCGTGCTGATCGGCATCGCCGGCTCATCAATGTTCAACGCGGTGGCGCCGCACGCGCCTGTGGGCGCCGGCAGCGAGTTGCGGCCGTGAGCCACGCGTTGATCGAGGCGTTGCGGCAGGCGCTTGGCGAGCCAGGCGTGCTGACCGGCCAGGACACCGAAGCCTACGCCCAGGATTGGCGCGGCCTCTATCGCGGACGGGCGCTGGCGGTGGCGCGGCCGGCGGACACGGAGGCGGTGGCCGCCATCGTGCGTCTTTGCGCCCGGCACGGGGCCAAGCTCGTCCCGCAAGGCGGCAACACCAGCATGGTGGGGGGTGCGGCCGTGCATGAGGACGGCAGCGAAGTCGTGCTGTCCTTGTCCCGCATGAACCGCATACGCGCGATCGATCCTCTCGACATGACGGTGTCGCTGGAAGCCGGCGTGGTGCTCAAGACCGCGCAGGAGGCGGCGCGCGCGGCCGGTTGCCTGCTGCCGCTGTCGATCAGCTCGGAGGGCTCGGCACAGATCGGCGGCATTCTCGCGACCAACGCCGGCGGCAACAACACCGTGCGCTACGGCAACGCGCGCGAACTGGTGCTCGGCATCGAGGCGGTGCTGCCGGACGGCAGCATCCTTTCGGCCATGCGCAAGCTGCGCAAGGACAATACCGGCTATGCGCTGCGCCACCTTCTGGTCGGCTCGGAAGGCACGCTCGGCATCATTACCGCTGCGGTGCTGCACCTGGCGCCGTTGCCGCGCACGATCGAGGTGGCGCTCTGTGCCGTACCCTCGCCAGAAGCGGCACTGGCCTTGTTCACCCGCTTTCGCGCGCAGGATGCGTCCGCGATCCAGGCCTTCGAATACATGTCCGGCAACAGCATGGGCCTGGTCACCGCCTTGATCGAGGGTGCCGCCCTGCCGCTCGCTCAACCCGCGCCGCATTACGTGCTGATCGAGCTTGCCACCGCACGCGACGACGCCGACCTGCGCGCGCCGATGGAGACAGCGCTGGCCAAGGGACTGGAAGACGGCATTGTGCTCGATGCCGTGCTCGCGGAAAGCGGCCAGCGGCGCGACGCGCTCTGGAAGCTGCGCGAGGAGCATTCAGAGGCGCAGAAGCGCGCCGGCGGCAGCGTCAAGAACGACGTCTCGGTGCCGGTCTCGAAGGTGCCGGCGCTGATCGCGCGCGCGACAGCGGCCTGCGAGGCGCTGATCCCCGGAATCCGCGCGGCACCCTTCGGCCATCTCGGCGACGGCAACATCCATTTCAACCTGGTGCAGCCCGAAGCGATGGACCGCGCCGCCTTTCTCGACCGCGAACATGACATCATGCGGACGGTGAGCGACATCGTGCGCGCCTTGGACGGCTCCTTCTCCGCCGAACATGGCATCGGCCGCCTGAAGACGGAGATGATGCAAGAGTGGCGCGGCGGCGTGGAGCTTGAGACGATGCGGCGGATCAAACGCGCCCTCGATCCCGAGGCGCTGCTCAATCCGGGCAAGCTGTTCGCGAAATCTTCACAAAACTGACGAGAACTTTCAGTCCGGCGCGAGACGCTCACGGAGTTGCTGGTTGACCTCGACCGACATCACCGAACAGGGTCTCGTCCAAGGCGGGCCAAAGGATCGGGGTGAGGTGGGCATGGCGGATCCGCATCAGGCATTGGATGCAATCGGTTTGCTGCCCGACAGCGAGATTGAACCGGCGGTGGCGGCCCTCCAGCTTGCCCGGCTGGATGCGCCCGGCGAGGGCTGGCTGGCAGCGTCGGCGCACCTCTCCGAGATCGCGCGCGAGGCCGCCTCGATTGGCGCCCTCCTGTCCGGGCGGTCGGCGGAGGTGCGGATCGGAGCGCTTGCCGCACTGATCCATGCCCGTCTCGGCTATCGTGGCGACCGCGAGAGCTATGACGATCTCGACAACGCCAACCTGATCCGTGTCATCGAGCGGCGGCGCGGACTTCCTGTTGCTCTCGGCGTGCTCTGGCTGCACGCCATCCGCGCCGCCGGCTGGCAGGGCTGGGGCGTCGACTTCCCCGGCCACTTCCTCATCGCCTTGGCGGCCGGGGCGAGCGTGAAGGCACGCCTGTCCGGAACGCTGGTCGACGCGTTTGCTGGCGGCGAGGTGGTCGACACGACGCACCTGCGCGCCTTGCTGCGCGGCATCACCGGCAAGGAGATGGATGTCCGTCCCGGCATGGTTCGGCCGATGGCGACGCGCGATGTGCTGCTGCGGCTGCAGCGCAATCTGGTGCAACGGCGCGCGTCCGCGAACGATCTTGAGGGCGCGCTGCGCTCGCTGGACGGCATGCTGCGTATCGCGCCCGACGTAGCGCCGAACTGGTTGCATGCGGCCGACCTGCACCGACGGGCGGGCCATCTCAGTCTGGCGATCGTCTCACTGGAACGCTTTCTGGCACTCGTTCCGCAGAGTGACGCCTCCGCCGAGGCACGCGCGCAGATCGAGGCCATGCGACGGCAATCGTGACCGACGCGGAGAACGCCGCCGAAACATGGCCTTACTGATCATGTCGTTATCTCCATCGGCGGAATGAGACGTGCAACCCGGTTGCCTCGTCGCCGTTGGTCGATCTCGTGATAATGCTCTGCCAACTGCTGGAGCAGGAACGTCATCTGCGCTGCAATCTTCTTTCTGCCGTTGGTATCGGCAGGGAGCAGCCGTTCGGCAATCGCGGAAAATGACAACTCATCAACGAGCATGAGGCGAAGTCTGATCTCTGAGCAAAATCCAAGAGCTCTGCGGATTTGCGAGTGGCGTTCGGATGCCGCCACGCGCGCGAGCATGCCGGCATGCACGTCTGGGGCTTTGCCGGTTCTCCGGGCGTCTGGATCTTGCGCTCCCTCGACACCAAGAACGTAGTCGCGATACCAGCGATCCGCTGCCACGACGTGGCAGTCGTCGATGTCGCCGGAACGGCGCAACGCCAACACCGGCCCACACAGACGCTGCACCCCTTCGACGACAGAAAAGTCGTTGCCCTTTTGCAGACGCTCCGGGCTTGCTCTCCCTTCAGGTTGGGCCGAGACAACGCGTGACTCCATGGAGAGGGGCACAGATGCCGGTCGAAGCTCGCGTTTGTTGGCAATCTTCATTACTTATCCCCAAACCGGAGAGAATGAGACTCTCTGCTGCTTTTTACCTGATACGCTGTCCACCGTCCATGGAACTCGTTTGTTAGACGGAATATAGGTCAAACGGAATTGTCTCCTGGCATATCGCGCTCCACGTTATCGGATGGCCGGCCGGAAGCGGCTCAATTCCCGCAGCTTCCCTGGCCTCCGTGCAAAACCGTCTTCGCGAGCGCGTCGAGAGCAGCTTGGCCCGACGCTGCGCGAAACTCCGGCTTACGCCGAGGCGCGCCGCCGCCGTGCGAATAGTGACTCCATGATAGTCCAACATGCTGGTCAATTTGGCGTCCTGGTCGCCAGTCCACTTGATGGATCGGGGCATGATTGACGGAAGATCCCTTTTGCTTCACCGGAAGGCTCCAACATCATGCTGTCAAAATGTCGTTCCGGGTACAAGAGGAATCTGTGCTGTCCTGGTGGTATTTTTACTCGACAGAATGAAGATCTGTTCTGTCGAATACAAACAGATGTATAGCCTGACCAAATCCTCGCTTAATTCAGTTTAACGAGCATAGAGATGCCAAACAGCCGGAGTAGTTTAACCTTCCAAGCACACGTCCCGAACGCGTGATTAGTCAAGAAGTCTTGTTAAGGCTTTTCGCCGGTTTCAGATCGGCATGAGCTTATGATGGAAAATGTTCCGCATTTTTACCAGGCATCTTTCATCCACAAACGAGTCCTTGCGGCTGGTTCATGTCTCACGTTTGCAACCGTGCTGCTCAAACATGAGGTCGATTAGAGCGCGATCGCTTCAGGTTGACTTCAACCTGAAGCGTGCATCGCCCTCGCAAAAGAATCCGCTAGGGTCGGTTTCCACCAAGCATTGTGCAGGCCGTTCTGAGGGCCTCTGATGGCTGATCTGAGCAGAGTGTTCGGGCGTCGGCGCCGCACGTCTTTTCACCGTTCTCGTAATCGCTTTCAAGAACGTCTTGGGCCAGTTCCTTGTCCGGATCTTTAGCCCGTGCCGACAGTACCTTGATCTGAGCTTCCGTGTTGTGAAGCTCCTGCAGCGTGTCCAGGCATGAGCGCCCGGCGGCGGAAGGCTGCAACCGCAATACGGCAAGGATGCGGTTGAGACTGTCACGTCCGACATCGTCCGCCGCTCTTGCGTCCCCCCCTCTTGCATGCGCGGCCGACGCCATCGAGAACAGCATACACCCAGCACAAAGAAGATTAATGCTGAGCTTCATGACGTCCCGCCTTCGGAAAAGAAAAGGGCCGAGAGAGGTCGCCCTCCCCCGGCCCAGCTCTTTCAGCCCGCCGCTTATTCTGCCGCGCGGCCTGTGACCGCTGGTGTTCCCGACGCAACTGAGCCTTGGCCCAGAGTGTGCTGACGGTCGCGACCAGCGGCTACGGCACGGAGCTTGTTCATCACGCTGCCAGTCCCTGCCGGGATGAGGCGGCCAACGATGACATTCTCCTTGAGACCGTTCAACGTATCGACCTTGCCCGCGGTTGCGGCCTCCGTCAAGACGCGTGTCGTCTCCTGGAACGACGCCGCGGAGATGAACGAGTGCGTCTGCAGGCTGGCCTTGGTGATGCCTTGCAGCACCGGCATCGCCTGCGCCGGACGCTCGTTCGCGTGCAGCCGCTTGCCGTTTTCCGCCTCGAACTCGAAGCGGTCCACCGTCTCGCCGATCAGGTAGGTGGTGTCGCCCGGCTCCAAAATCTCCACCTTCTGCAGCATCTGTCGGACGATCACCTCGATATGCTTGTCGTTGATCTTGACGCCTTGCAGCCGATAGACATCCTGGATCTCGTTGACCAGGTAGTCCGACAAGGCTTCGACGCCGAGCACCTTGAGGATGTCGTGCGGCACGCGCGGACCGTCGACGAGGGGGTCGCCTTTGAGCACGAAATCGCCCTCCTGCACCGAGACGTGCTTGCCCTTCGGCACCAGGTAATCGGTCTCTTCACTGGTCTCGTCGTTCTTGACGATGACACGACGTTTGGCCTTGTAGTCCTTGCCGAACTCGATACGGCCATCGGTTTCGGCGATGATCGCGTGGTCCTTCGGCCGGCGTGCCTCGAACAACTCCGCCACCCGCGGCAGGCCACCGGTGATGTCGCGTGTCTTGCTGCCTTCGCGGGGGATGCGCGCCAGCACGTCGCCGGCATGCACCACCGAGCCGTTCTCGACCGAGAGGATCGAGTCCGGCGAGAGGAAATAGCGCGCGTCACCGCCGCCCGCCATCTTGATCACTTCGCCCTTTTCGTCCTTGAGCTGCAAACGCGGCCTCAGATCGACACCCTTCGCGGCGTTCTTGTAGTCGACGACCACTTTCGAGGTGAGTCCGGTGACTTCGTCCATGCGCTCGACCAGCGTGATGCTGTCGATCAGGTCGAGATACTCCACCGTGCCGGCCTGCTCGGTGATGATCGGCAGGGTGTACGGATCCCATTCCGCGAGCTTCTGCTGCCGTGTCACCCCGCCGCCTTCCTCGATCAGCAATCGTGCGCCGTACGGCACCCGGAAGCGGGCGCGTTCAGTGCCCTTCTCGTCGCTCAGCACGATCTCGCAGTTGCGCGACATCACCACCGGCACGTTCTGGCTGTTATGCACGACGTTGCGGTTCCTGATCGCAACCACTCCATCGTGCGAGGCCTCCACCATCGACTGCTCGGCGCCGCGCTGCGCCGCACCACCGATATGGAAGGTGCGCATGGTGAGCTGCGTGCCCGGCTCGCCGATCGACTGGGCCGCGATGACGCCCACCGCCTCGCCGATATTGACCGGGGTGCCGCGCGCGAGATCGCGCCCGTAGCAATGGCCGCAGACCCCGACGCGGCTGTCGCAGGTCAGCACCGAGCGGATCAGCATGCTCTCCACGCCCGCGTTCTCGACCATCTCGGCTTCCGCCTCGCCGATCAGGCTGCCTCTCGGCAGGACCACGCGCCCGGTGCCCGGTTCGATCACGTCCACCGAGGCGGTGCGCCCGAGGATACGCTCGGCCAGGGAGGAGACGACCTCGCCGCCATCCATCACCGCGCGCACGGTGAGGCCGCGCTCGGTGCCGCAATCCTCCTCGACGATGATGCAATCCTGCGCCACGTCGACGAGCCGGCGTGTCAGATAGCCGGAGTTCGCGGTCTTCAGCGCCGTATCCGCGAGACCCTTGCGGGCGCCGTGCGTCGACGTGAAGTAGTCGAGCACCGACAGGCCTTCCTTGAAGTTTGCGATGATCGGCTGCTCAATGATCTCGCCCGAAGGCTTGGCCATCAGGCCGCGCATGCCGGCAAGCTGCTTCATCTGAGCAGGGGATCCGCGCGCGCCGGAATGGCTCATCATCCATACCGAGTTGGTCTGCTTGCCGATCTCCTGACGCGAGATCTCCTTCATCATCGCCGCCTGCACCTCGTCGGTGCACCGCGACCACGAATCCACCACCTTGTTGTAGCGCTCGCCCGCAGTGATCAGCCCGTCCTGATATTGCTGCTCGAACTCCTTGACCTCCGCCGTGGTGCGATCGACCAGCACGTGCTTCTCGGTCGGGATGATCATGTCATCCTTGCCGAACGAGATGCCGGCCTTGGCCGCCTGGCCGAAACCAAGCCCCATCAGCCGGTCGGCAAAGATCACGCACTCCTTCTGGCCGCAATGACGATAGACCGCGTCGATCACGTCCGAGACGTTCTTCTTGGTGAGCTGCTTATTGATCAGCGCGAACGGCACCTGCGGATGCTTCGGCAGGATCTGCGTGATCAGCATGCGCCCTGGCGTGGTCACCACGGTGAGGCGGACCTCGGCGCCGGTGCTGTCCACTGTCTCGAAGCGTGCGCGGATCTTGTCGTGCAGCTTGATCGCGCCCGCGCTCAGCGCGAACTCGATCTCGCCGATGGAGCCGAATGCCGGCGCGCCGGCGCGCTCCAGCTTGCCGTTTGCGTCATACGTGCTCACGTCGGGTGTCGCCAGGAACTCCGCGGTCTCCAGCGACAGATAGTAGAGGCCGAGCACGATATCCTGGCTCGGCACGATGATCGGCTTGCCGTTCGCCGGGCTCAGGATGTTGTTTGTGCTCATCATCAGAACGCGCGCCTCGAGTTGCGCCTCCAATGACAGCGGCACGTGGACAGCCATCTGATCGCCGTCGAAATCGGCGTTAAACGCGGTGCAGACCAGCGGATGCAACTGGATCGCCTTGCCCTCGATCAGCACAGGCTCGAACGCCTGGATGCCAAGACGGTGCAATGTCGGCGCCCGATTTAGCATCACCGGATGCTCGCGGATCACCTCCTCGAGGATGTCCCAGACCTCGGGACGCTCCTTTTCGACCATGCGCTTTGCCGCCTTGATCGTGGTGGCGTGACCATATTTCTCGAGCTTGGAATAGATGAACGGCTTGAACAGCTCGAGCGCCATCTTCTTCGGCAGGCCGCACTGATGCAGCTTCAGCTCCGGCCCGACCACGATGACGGAACGCCCGGAGTAATCGACGCGCTTGCCCAGCAGGTTCTGACGGAAACGCCCCTGCTTGCCCTTGAGCATGTCGGACAGCGACTTCAACGGACGCTTGTTGGCGCCGGTGATCGCGCGGCCGCGCCTGCCGTTGTCGAACAGCGCGTCGACGGATTCCTGGAGCATGCGCTTTTCGTTGCGCACGATGATATCCGGCGCGCGCAACTCGATCAGCCGCTTCAGACGATTGTTGCGGTTGATGACGCGGCGATACAGGTCGTTCAGGTCGGAGGTGGCGAACCGGCCGCCATCGAGCGGAACCAGCGGGCGCAGCTCGGGCGGGATCACCGGAACCACGTCCAGAATCATCCAGTCCGGATGCGAGCCGCTCTCGGCGAACGCCTCGATCAGCTTCAGCCTTTTCACCAGCTTCTTGCGCTTGGCCTCGGATGTGGTCTCCTTGAGCTCTCCGCGCAGCTTGACCTTCTCGGCGTCGCAGTCGATCTCTCTCAGGATCGACTTCACCGCCTCGGCGCCGATGCCGAAACGGAAATCGTCGCCGAACTCGTCCTGCTTGGAGAGAAGCTGGTCCTCGGTCAGCAATTGGTGCAGCTTGAGATCGGTGGAGCCCGGCTCGAGAACCACGTAGCTCTCGAAATACAGGATCTTCTCCAGCTCCTTGAGCGTGAGATCCACCATGAGGCCGATGCGGCTGGGCAGAGACTTCAGAAACCAGATATGCGCGACCGGGCTCGCCAGCTCGATATGACCCATGCGCTCGCGTCGCACCTTGGCCAAGGTCACTTCGACGCCGCACTTCTCGCAGATGATGCCACGAAACTTCATCCGCTTGTACTTGCCGCACAGGCACTCGTAATCCTTGATCGGACCGAAAATGCGCGCGCAGAACAAGCCGTCGCGTTCGGGTTTGAACGTGCGGTAGTTGATCGTCTCGGGCTTCTTGATCTCGCCATACGACCAGGAGCGGATCTGCTCCGACGACGCCAGCTGGATCTTGATCTGGTCGAAGGTTACGGCTTGGCCAGTCTGACCAAGGATTTTCATCAGTTCATTCATGCGCGCTCAACCCCATCAAAGGGAAAGACATAGGCCAGGGCGCCGCCCTGGACCCGCTGGGGCCGAAGCCCCAGACCCCAATTCAGATATTGCTCTGTTCCAGATCCACGTTCAGGCCTAGGGACTTCAATTCCTTGACCAGAACGTTGAAGCTCTCCGGGATGCCGGCTTCGAAATCGTCCTGCTCGCGGACGATGGCTTCGTACACCTTGGTCCTTCCAGAGACGTCGTCGGACTTTACCGTCAGCATCTCCTGCAGCGTATAGGCGGCGCCATAGGCTTCCAGCGCCCAGACCTCCATCTCGCCGAAACGCTGACCGCCGAACTGCGCCTTGCCGCCCAGCGGCTGCTGCGTGACCAGGCTGTAGGGTCCGATCGACCTCGCATGGATCTTGTCGTCGACCAGGTGATGCAGCTTCAGCATATAGATGTAACCGACTGTCACCTTGCGCTCGAAGCCCTCTCCGGTCCGCCCGTCCGTGAGCTGCACCTGACCCGACGTGTCGAGGCCGGCGCGCGTCAGCATGTCCTCGATGTCGGACATCCTGGCGCCGTCGAACACCGGGGTTGCGATCGGCACACCCTTGCGGAGGTTGTTGGCCAGCTCGACGAGTTGCTCGTTCGGCAGGGTGGCGATGTCGTCGGCATAGACGCGCTCACCGTAAACCTCCTTCAAGCCGTCGAGCAGCTCCTGCTTGGCGTTGCCGGTGCGTTGATACTCGTCGACCAGCTCACCGATCCCCTTGCCGATATTGGCGCAGGCCCAGCCCAGATGCGTCTCCAGAATCTGTCCCACATTCATGCGGGACGGCACGCCGAGCGGGTTCAGCACGATGTCGACCGAGGTGCCATCATCCAGGAACGGCATGTCCTCCACCGGCACCACGCGGCTGACCACGCCCTTGTTGCCGTGACGACCGGCCATCTTGTCGCCGGGCTGCAGCTTGCGCTTCACCGCCACGAACACCTTGACCATCTTCATCACGCCAGGCGGCAGTTCGTCGCCGCGTTGCAGCTTCTCCACCTTGCTGTCGAAACGCGCCTGGAGGCGGCCGACCGCGGCGTCGAATTCCCGCTTCAGGATCTCGATCTCCGCCATGCCGGCATCGTTGGCGACCACCATGTGCCGCCAGGTGCCGCGCGGATGCTCGGCCAGGAGCTCTTCGGTGATCTCGGTGCCGGACTTCACACCCTTGAAGCCGGCGCCCGCCTTTTGTCCGAGCAGACGCTCGCGCAGACGGTTGTAGAAGCTGCGCTCCTGAATTGCCCGCTCGTCGTCGCGGTCCTTGGCCAGACGTTCGATCTCGGAACGCTCGATCGCCATCGCGCGCTCGTCCTTGTCGACGCCGCGCCTGGAGAATACCCGCACGTCGACGATCGTGCCGGTGGTGCCGGGCGGCAGCTTGAGCGAGGTGTCGCGAACGTCCGAGGCTTTCTCGCCAAAGATGGCGCGCAGCAGCTTCTCCTCGGGCGTCATTGGGCTCTCGCCCTTCGGCGTCACCTTGCCGACCAGGATATCGCCCGGATTCACCTCGGCGCCGACATAGACGATGCCCGCCTCGTCGAGATTGCGCAGCGCCTCCTCGCCGACATTGGGGATATCGCGCGAGATCTCCTCCTGGCCGAGCTTGGTGTCGCGCGCCATCACCTCGAACTCCTCGATATGGATCGAGGTGAACACGTCGTCGCGCGCGATGCGCTCGGAGATGAGGATCGAGTCCTCAAAGTTGTAGCCGTTCCAAGGCATGAACGCGACCAGCACGTTGCGGCCGAGCGCCAGCTCGCCAAGTTCGGTCGACGGGCCATCCGCGATGATGTCGCCAGCGTGGACACGGTCGCCGACACGCACCAGCGGGCGCTGGTTGATGCAGGTCGACTGGTTCGAACGCATGTACTTGCGCAGCCGGTAGATATCCACGCCCTGCGTGGAGCCGGCCTCGTCGGTCGCCCGCACCACGATACGGGCGCCGTCGATCTGGTCGATCACACCGGGACGGCGCGCGACAATGGTCGCACCCGAGTCGCGCGCCACTGCGGCTTCCATGCCGGTGCCGACTAGCGGCGCATCCGAGCGGATCAGCGGCACCGCCTGGCGCTGCATGTTCGAGCCCATCAGCGCGCGGTTGGCGTCGTCGTTCTCAAGGAACGGGATCAGGGCGGCCGCGACCGAGACCAACTGGCGCGGACTTACGTCGCAGGCGGTGACGTCTTCCGGCTTGACCAGTCGGAAGTCGCCGCTCCTGCGCACCGAGACCAGCTCATCGGTCAGATTGCCTTCATTGTCTTGCGCGCAATCCGCTTGCGCCACCACCAGCTTCTCTTCCTCCATCGCGGAGAGATACTTCCAGCCATCCTGCAGCGCCCCGTCCTTGACCAGGCGGTACGGCGTCTCGATGAAGCCGTATTTGTTGACTTTGGCGTAGGTGGCGAGACTGTTGATCAGCCCGATATTCGGGCCTTCGGGGGTCTCGATCGGGCAGATCCGGCCGTAATGCGTCGGGTGCACGTCGCGCACCTCGAAACCGGCGCGCTCGCGGGTCAGGCCGCCCGGGCCAAGCGCCGACAGGCGGCGCTTGTGGGTGACCTCGGAGAGCGGATTGGTCTGGTCCATGAACTGGCTGAGCTGCGACGAGCCGAAGAACTCGCGCACCGCGGCGGCGGCGGGCTTGGCGTTGATCAGATCGTGCGGCATCACCGTGTCGATATCGACCGAGCCCATGCGCTCGCGTATCGCGCGCTCCATGCGCAGCAGGCCGACACGATACTGGTTTTCCATCAGCTCGCCCACCGAGCGCACCCGGCGATTGCCGAGATTGTCGATGTCGTCGATGGTGCCGCGTCCGTCCTTGAGCTCGCACAGGATCTTCACCGTGCGCAGGATGTCGACCTTGCGCAGCACGCGCAGCGTATCCTCGGCATCGACGCCGAGACGCATGTTCATCTTCACGCGTCCGACGGCGGACAGGTCGTAGCGGTCAGGATCGAAGAACAGGCCGCGGAACAGCGTCTCGGCGGTCTCCGGCGTGGGCGGCTCGCCTGGACGCATGACCCGGTAGATGTCGATCAGCGCGTCGTCGCGCGAGGTGTTCTTATCGATCGCCAACGTGTTGCGTATCCAGGGACCGTTGCCGGCATCAATCGCCAGCGTCGGCAGCTCGGTAATGCCCATTTCCTCGAGCGCCGCCAGACGCGGCTCGGTCAGCTCCTCGCCGGCCTCGCCGTAGATCTCGCCGGTCTCCTCGTTGACCAGGTCGTGCGCCACAAAGCGGCCGAGCAGGTCGGGACGTCCGACCAGCACCTCCTTGGTGTTCTCGGCGATCTTGCGAACTGCCCGCGCCGTCAGCTTGGCGTCGGCTTCCGCCACCACTTCGCCGGTATCGGCGTCGATCATCGGCTCCAGCAGCTTCATGCCGCGGAACGCATCGGGATCAAACGGACGCGCCCAACCCTTCTGCGTGTGCGTGAACACCACCTCGCCATAGAAGGTGCCGAGGATCTCATCGGCATCCATGCCGCGGATCTCCATGCTGTCGACATCGCCGCCTTCGGCGATCTTGGCGGTGCGGGCGGCATGCGAGGCGTCGCTCTCCAGCCCATAGAGCAGCGTGGTCACCGGCAGCTTGCGCTTCCGGTCGATACGGACATAGACCACGTCCTTGCTATCGAACTCGAAATCAAGCCACGAGCCGCGATAGGGAATCACCCGCGCCGCAAACAGGAACTTGCCGGACGCATGGGTCTTGCCCTTGTCATGGTCGAAGAACACGCCAGGCGAACGATGCATCTGGCTGACGATCACCCGCTCGGTGCCATTGATGACGAACGTGCCATTTTCGGTCATCAGCGGCATATCGCCCATATAGACCGGCTGCTCCTTGATATCGCGAATGGAACGGCTGCCGGTGTCCTCGTCGACGTCCCAGACGATCAGCCGCAGAATCACCTTCAGGGGCGCGGCAAAGGTCATGCCGCGCTGGATGCACTCCTCGACATCGTATTTCGGCTCCTCGAGCTCGTAATGCACAAACTCCAGGCGGCCACGTCCGGCAAAGTCGTTGATCGGGAACACCGACCTGAACACCTCCTGCAAACCCGTCTGAGTACGGCTGTCCGGCGGAACATTCATCTGCAGGAACGCCTCGTAGCTAGCGCGCTGCACATCGATCAGGTTCGGCATCGGCGCGATTTCGGGAATGCGCCCAAAGCTCTTGCGTATGCGCTTGCGTCCAGTGAAGGATTTGGCCGCCGCATTCCCGGTGATTGCATTCATCGTGTGATCCTGCCTCGCCTGCTTGAGCCCGGAGGTGACGGGGCGAGTGGGACAGGTCATCATGTGCCCTGCACTCGCCGCCGGTCGAAGCCTTCCGACCCTTAAGAAACCCAAATTCAAGACCGTCGCGGCATCACGCAACCGCACGGCCGAAAGGGTGGGAGCCGCGCGGCGCCCACCCAATGACCAACCTAGGTAATGACTGTCTGCCGCAGACCCGTTTTGCGCCCCGAGGCTCCGGACCAGGCGGCCTGATGACTATTTGATATCGACAGAGGCGCCCTGCTCTTCCAACTGCTTCTTGAACTTCGCGGCGTCATCTTTGCTGACGGCTTCCTTGACCGTCTTCGGCGCGCCCTCGACCAGATCCTTGGCTTCCTTCAATCCAAGGCCGGTGATGGTGCGGACCTCCTTGATGACGTTGATCTTCTTGTCGCCGATCTTGCTCAGGATCACCGTAAACTCGGTTTGCTCCTCGACCGGCGCCGCCGCCGCGCCGCCGCCGACGGGGCCTGCGGCCACCGCGACCGGCGCCGCCGCCGAAACGCCCCATTTCTCCTCAAGCAGCTTGGACAACTCGGCTGCCTCGAGCACCGTCAGCGTGGAGAGCTCGTCAACAAGTTTAGACAGGTCGGCCATGATCAATTCCTCAATCTAGACAGTGTGGTGGTTCGCGCAAGTGTCGGTTCCCGATACTCACGATATTTTTACGCAGCCTCGGCTTGCGCCTCGTCCTTGGTGGCATAGGCGCCAAAAACCCGGGCAAGCTGGCCGGCCGGCGCCTGCAGCACGCCGGCGATACGCCGCGCCGGTGTGGAGATGAGCCCCACGAGTTGCGCGCGCAGCACGTCGAGCGAAGGCAGATCGGCAAGCGCCTTGATCCCGTCCGCATTCAGCGTCTGGGCGCCAAGCGCTCCTCCGAGCACAACAAGCTTGTCGTTGGTCTTGGCGAACTCGACGGCCACCTTCGCCACCGCCACCGGGTCGGCCGCCCACGCCAGCGCGATCGGTCCTTTCAGCAGCGGCACGATGCCGTCGAATCGGGTCCCATCCAAAGCAAGGATGGCCAGCCGGTTCTTCGCAACCTTGAACGTCGCACCCGCCTGGCGCATGCGATGACGCAGCGCCGTCGCATCGGCTACCGAGAGCCCGTCATTGCGGGTGACGACGACCATCGACGTTTCCGCGAACACGGTGCCCAGGGCGGCAACAAAATCGCGCTTCTCTGTACGGTCCAAATCCCGTCTCCATCAGGCCCATCGGCATACGCCCGCAAGCGTGCCGAGGGGCCGGGTTGCCCGTGACCCACGCACGGGGCTCCGAAGAGGCCTTGCGCAAGCCGGTTCGCCTGTCCGGTGGCAACGGAACCACTCATGCCGCGGGCGGCAGGAGCATCCCCGTCTATCGCGCGCCGTTCCCACTCACAGGAACGATTAAGGCTCCATCGCTGAAGCCGCGAGCGGTCTAGGACAGGTTCGGAACGGCGCCCGGGGACGGACGCCCTCCTGCTCATTCCCGGCAGCAGCGGCCGGGGTGCATTCTTCAGGACGCGAACGAGGCGACGTCGACCTTCACGCCCGGACCCATCGTCGAGGACAGCGCTGCCCTCTGCAGGTAGGTGCCTTTGGCGCCGGTCGGCTTGGCCTTCTGGATCGCATCCACCAACGCCCGGATATTCTCGGCGAGCTTGCCCTCGTCGAACGAGGCCTTGCCGACGCCGGCATGGATGATCCCCGCCTTTTCGGCGCGGAACTCCACCTGGCCGGATTTGGCCGCGGTGACCGCGCCCTTCACGTCCATGGTCACGGTGCCGAGCTTCGGGTTCGGCATCAGCCCACGCGGACCCAGAATTTTTCCAAGCCGGCCAACCAGCGCCATCATGTCCGGAGTGGCGATGCAGCGGTCGAACGCGATGTCGCCACCCTGCACGCGCTCGGCCAGGTCCTCGGCGCCCACCACGTCGGCGCCAGCCGCCAGCGCCTCCTCCGCCTTGGCGCTGCGTGCGAACACGCCGACGCGAAGCACCTTGCCGGTGCCGTTCGGCAGGCTGAGCAGCCCGCGCACCATCTGGTCGGCGTGACGCGGATCGATGCCGAGGCCGAGCGAGATCTCGACCGTCTCGTCGAACTTCGCCGTGGCGTTGCCCTTGACCAGACGGATCGCCTCGTCAAGCGCATAAATCCGGTTGCCGCTGACCTCGGCGCTGGCCGCCTTGAGGCGTTTGCTGATCGGCATGACTCAGCCCTCCACCACGGTGAGACCCATCGAACGCGCCGAGCCCGCCAGCATGCGCATCGCGCCTTCCACGTCGTTGGCGTTCATGTCCTTCATCTTCTCAAGCGCGATCTCACGCAGTTGCGCGGTCGTCACCCGTCCCGCCGCAGCGCCCTTGCCGACCGTGGCGCTGCCCTTGGCGACCTTGGCGGCCCTGAGCAGGAAATAGCTGTTGGGCGGAGTCTTGAGAATGAAGCTGAAGGTGCGGTCGCCGAACGCGGTGATCACCACCGGAGTCGGCGTGCCGGGCTCGATGCCCTGGGTCGCGGCGTTGAACTCCTTGCAGAACTGCATGATGTTCAGACCGCGCTGGCCGAGTGCCGGACCCACCGGCGGCGACGGGTTGGCCTTGCCCGCCGGTATCTGCAGCTTGATGGTGCCGACAATTTTCTTTGCCATATCCAGCGCCCTTTCGTGGCGTCAGGACCGCGGTTCATGCGACCATGCCCAGCGCCAGGGGGCGACGAGCAAAAGGGTCTCCCGCGTTCCGTAAGAGGCGGGCGTCTAGCTCCGCAAGGATGACGCTGTCAAGCCCGCATGCGCGATCAGGCGACCCATAATCCGCGCGCGCGGTGCCATTGCTCGATCGACTGCTCGGGATAAAGATCAAAGCAGGCATCGTCCGGGCCGACCTGCGGCACCACCCAAGCCGGCTTGAAGCGCAGCATCAGATGCACCGAAGCGGGGGGCGCTGGCAGCGCGCTGTCGATCGCCGACGCAAATGGATGGATCAGTTCGGGCCATTCCGGAGAGAACAGCCACAACGCGGTGGCGCAGTGCGAGCAGGCGTGCCGCTCCGCGGTGGAGCGTCGGCAGTTGCCATCCTCCTCGCGGATTTCGGCGTGGAAAATCCGGATGGCGCGTTGCGGGTCATGCACCTGCATGCCCTCGGTGTTGGCGCCGAGATTGATCGCATAACCGCCGCCGCCGCCGGTCTTGCGGCAGATCGAGCAATAGCAGCGCTGATACGGAACCGGCGTGTGGCTCGTGCAAGAAAAACGCACAGCCCCGCAGCGGCACGATCCATCAAGCGTCATCGGCATGGCTTACTCCCGGGTTCATTGACTAGAGGTCGTCATCAGGCCGGTCGGCCAGATCAAGCAACGCCGCGCCGACGTCCGGGTCGGGAACCTCGATGCCGCGCAGCTTGCGGGCAACGACCCGTGTCCGCCGCCGCGCCTCCTCGATGGAACTCGACATCGCCGAGGCGTTGCGTCCCAGCCGCTCCAGAACGCCGTCCATCTTCAGCATCTCCTGCCGCGTGGCGCCGAGCAACTGGCTGATGATCTCGGTCTTTTCCTCCAGCGCCAGGGTGACGTAGCCGAGATGGATGGTGCGCAGCAGCGCCGGTATCAGGCTCGGCCCCATCACCAGCACGCGCTGCATGCGTCCGACTTCATCGATCAAGCCCGGAATACGGGCGATCTCGGCGTAGAGCCCGTCAGTCGGCAGATAGAGCACGGCGAACTCCACCGTCACTGGCGGCACAATATATTTGGCCGCGATCTTTCTCGCCTCCAGGCGGACGGACATCTCGAGCGCGCGGCGGGCGGTGCGCTCCGCCTCAGGGTCAACCCGCTCGACCGCGGACAGCAGACGCTCGTAAGACTCCGTCGGAAACTTCGAGTCGATCGCCAGCAACGGGCGCTGCTGATCGGGGCTCCCGGGACTGACGAGCATGCGGACCGGCATGCGCACCGCGAACTCGACCAGCTCGCCGCTGGCCGCGTTCAAGCGGCAGTTGCTCTCGTAGGCGCCGCTCGGCAGCACGTCGTCGAGGATCGCGCGAAGCTGCGCCTCCCCCCAGCCGCCACGGGTCTTGACGTTGGAGAACAGCCGTTTGAGGTCGCCGATCTGCGCCGTCATCGCACTCACCTCGCCCATCGCTTTCTGCACCGCGCTGAACTGCTCCAGCACACGCTGGAAGCTGTTCTGCATCTGCGTCTCGACGGCGGCGTGAAGCTGCTCGCCGACCGATGCCTGGATCGCGTTCAGACGCAACGCCGATTGCTCTGACATCTCACGCAATGCGGTCGCGAGCGCCAGGCGCGACTCCCCCTGTTCGCGGGCGATGGTCGTGGTCAGCGTGCCGAGCCGCTCGCTCATATCATGCCGGTTCTGCTCGATGCGGCCGATCACCACGCGCTCGAACTCGGCCATTCGCGCCCGCCCCGTCTCCGCCTCCCCAGCCCGCGCCGCCTGGTCGCGCTCGACCATGACGCCCAGACGGTGCAGCAGCTCGCCGTGATCGCCCCGCGATGCACGGCGCAACGCGCTGAGCACCAGGATCGAGACCGCCAGCGACGCCAGCGACGCAATCGCGGCCACGGCAAGCAGCAGGGTCACGACGCCGCCGCGTTTTGCCTTATGGCAACTTTATCGTGATTTGCTGTCATTTGGCAGATGGTGTATCGCTTTTGCGCATAAGGAGCAATCCCCTGATGTCAACACCCGCCTTCGCCCGCCTGGATGCGCCGGACGGAACCGGCCCGAACCGCGGAGAGGTGACCCAGCAGGAAGCCGCGGCGATGCTGCGCGCGGCTTTCAACCTGTTCGTGCGCTGGCAGCTTGATGGCACGCAATCCCGCCGCCTGCTCGGCTCGCCGAGCGAGCGCACCTTCCAGCGCTGGAAAGCCGGCGAGATCGCCTCCATTCCGGTCGACACCATCTTCAGACTCGGCGACTTGATGGGGATCCACAAGGCGCTGCGCTACATGTTCGCCGAACCGCAACGCGGCTATGACTGGGTGCGCAAGCCCAACGCCGCCTTTGGCGGCCGCTCGGCGCTGGACCGCATGCTCCAAGGCGCCCAGTCCGACCTCTCGGCGATGCGCGCCTATCTCGATTCCGAGCGGGCCGGCTGGTGAACACAGAAGCGGCCGGCCTCACCACCCGTCTGCGCTGGAAGCAGTCGCACCGCATCATCCGCACTGTCTATCCACCGGTGCATCTGTTCGAGGACATTGCCGATCCGGCCGACTGGGAGCTGATCGCGAGAGCCGAGGCGCGCACCAACCCGCGCATCCATGATGAAATCGGCAATCTCGCCCTGGTGCCGGTAAGCCGCCGGGTCGCGGGGGCGACCGCGTCGACGGTCATGGGCGCCTTCACCCATGTCTCGCGTGAGCGGCCAAGCCGGTTCTCGGATGGCGGGTTCGGAGTCTGGTACTGCGGCGACCGCTTTGAAGTGGCCCTGGCGGAGACGGCGTTCCATTTCCAGCGCTTCATGGCCGCCACCGGCGAGCCCGCTGCGGATGCGGACTTCCGGGAACTGACCTGCCGTGTCGGCGGCGCCGTGCACGACCTGCGCAAGGCCGACCCTGAGGGATGCCTGGCTCCGGAAGACTGGACGCCCGGTCAGGCGCTCGGCCGCCGGGTGCGCGACGCGGGTGCCGACGGCGTGCTCTATCCCAGCGTGCGTTACCAGGAGGGTCTGGCCGCCGGGCTGTTCTGGCCCGACTGCATATCGCTCCCGGTGCTGCAGTCTCGCCAACTCCGCTACCGTTGGGATGGCGCGCGCATGACCGACTGGTTCGAACACGGCTCGCGCGAATGGGTGCCGTACCAGTTCGCAAGTTGAGCTTCGTTCAGCTCGCCAGCCGGAACAGCATCAGCGAGCGTCCGGTGATGTCGCAACTGTTGCCGATGCCGTAGGCGCGTCCGGAGGTCATTGCCGGGCGGTTGGTATCGAGCAGCAACTGCCAATGCATGCCCCCGCTGCACGGCGGCATGACAAACTCCACAACGCCGTGGAATCCGTTCAGCACCATCAGCAGCGTGGCGTCGGTTCCCGGCCTCCTGATGCCGCTGACCTTGGCGCGGCCGTCCATCAGCATGCCGAAACAGCGCGCGCCACTCTCGCGCCAGTCGGCCTGCTGCATCTCCTCGCCGGCGCTATTGATCCAGGTCACGTCGCGCACCTCCAGATCCTCGTCCCAATCTCCGGTCATGAAGCGCTGCCGGCGCAGGATCGGGTACTCCTCGCGAAGCTGGATCAATCGTCTGGTGAACTGGAACATGGTCTGGTGCTCGGCGAGGCGGCTCCAGTCGACCCAGGAGATCTCGTTATCCTGGCAGTAGGCATTGTTGTTGCCCTGCTGCGTGCGCGCGAACTCGTCGCCGGCCAGGATCATCGGCGTGCCCTGGCTCATCAGCAGCGTCGCCATCATGTTGCGCATCTGCCGTTCGCGAAGCGCCAACACCGTCGTGTCGTCGGTCTCGCCTTCGACGCCGCAGTTCCAGGAACTGTTGTTGCTGGTGCCGTCGCGGTTGCCCTCGCCGTTGGCTTCATTGTGCTTGTCGTTGTAGGCGGTGAGATCGTAGAGCGTGAAGCCGTCATGGGCGGTGACGAAATTGACGCTCGACCATGGCCTGCGTCCGCGCCGGTTGAACTTGTCGGCCGACGCGCACAGACGGCGCGCGAGCTCGCCTGCGGACGATTCGCCCTTCCAGAACGCCCGCACGGTGTCGCGATAGCGGTCGTTCCATTCCGCCCAACCGGGCGGGAAGCCGCCGACCTGATAGCCGCCGGGACCGAGATCCCATGGCTCGGCGATCAGCTTCACGCCTGACAGCACCGGATCCTGACGGCAGGAATCGAGAAAGCCGCCGCCCTCGTCGAAGCCGTAGCTCTCGCGGCCGAGAATGGTGGCGAGATCGAAGCGGAAGCCGTCGACGTGCATTTCCGTCACCCAGTAGCGCAGGCTGTCGGTCACCATCTGCAGCACGCGCGGATGGCTCAGGTTGAGCGTGTTACCGGTGCCGGTATCGTTGATGTAATAGCGCTCTCCGCCGGGGATCAGCCGGTAGTAGGAGGCGTTGTCGATGCCCTTGAAGGACAGAGCCGGGCCAAGCTCGTTGCCTTCTGCGGTGTGATTATAGACCACGTCGAGGATGACCTCGATGCCGGCATCGTGCAGCCGAGCCACCATCGCCTTGAATTCCGCGACCGTGCTGCCGTTGCCGGTGGCGTAGCGCTCGTCGGGCGCAAAGAAGCCGAGCGAGTTGTAGCCCCAGTAGTTGATGAGCCCGTGCGCGCCCAGGTGGTCTTCGTCGGCGAAGAAGTGGATCGGCAGCAATTCGACCGAGGTGACGCCGAGATCCCTGATATGGCTCACGATTTCGTCGGCCGCCAAGCCGGCGAAAGTGCCGCCGAGGCCGAACGGCATCGCCGGATGGCGGATGGTGGCGCCGCGCACGTGCATCTCGTAGAGGATCGTGCGCTCCCACGGCACACAGGGCCTGCGGTCCTGACCCCAGGTGAAGGCCGGATCGATCACCCGGCATTTCGGCATGAAACGGGCGCTGTCGCGTGTATCGAACGACAGATCGCCGTCATCATGGCCGATCTCGTAGCTGAAAATCTCCGGTGCGTGACGCACCTGGCCGACATGGGCGCAGGCATACGGATCAAGCAGCAGCTTGTTGGGATTGAAGCGGTGGCCCGCCTCGGGAGCGTAGGGACCGTGCACGCGATAGCCGTAGATGGTGCCGGGGCGAGCGTCTGGCAGATAGCCGTGCCAGACCTCGTCGGTGTATTCGGGCAATTCAATGCGGTCGAGTTCGTTGCCGCCTGACGGATCGAACAGGCAAAGCTCGACCTTGGTGGCGTGGGCGGAGAACAAGGCGAAGTTCACCCCAAGGCCGTCCCAGGTGGCGCCGAGCGGGTGCGGCAGGCCCTCGGAGAGTCTCGAGGTCCGATGGCGGCGTATCACAGATGCGTCTCCCGATTGCGTGTGCGTCGCTGGTTTCCGTCCCCGTGGATCTAGTCGGCAGGCGGCGCATGGTTCCTCAGTCGAACAGCAGACGCCGCAGAATGCCGGGAGCGAGCAGGGAGAGAGGATTGACGCTGATCGCGGGCGTGTCGAGCGGACCGGTGACGCGCAGCGTGGCCGCCAGCAGCCCTCCGCCGCGCTCCGGACTGAACACGCGGCCCACTCCGGGAAGCTGTCCCGGCAGCGCGTTCGGCAGGTAGGACGGCACGATCGTGCCGTGCAGATCGAGCCTGTCCTGCCGCAGATCGATCACTCCACGCAAGGTCACGCCCAGCGCCGCATCGGAGGCGCGTGCCCCGATCAGCCGAAGCGCGCCATCCTGCCAGGTGAACGGCGCGGTGAGGCGGGTGACCACAAGCTGCGGACTCGGTGCGCCAAACAGCAACCCGTAGAGTGAAAGGTCGCGTGCCAGCCGGGCGGCGAGCGGCGCGTCCCGCACGGTGAACCGCCCGACGCTCGCGGTTCCAGCCAGGAGAAATCCTTGATGATCACGCTGATCCGCGTCCAGCGTCAGCGCGCCGCCCTTGATCCGCCTGCTGATGCCCAGGGCGGCGAGCAACAGGCCTACGTCCATGGCCTGCCCGTGAAGGCGGCGCTCCGCTCCGTCCATCCACAAGCTCGCCTGCACCGGCGTCGGCGCCGCGATGGCAAGGCGCCCGCTGGCGATCCGTCCGTCCCTGGAAGCTGCCTCCAGCCGCACGCCGCCAAGCCAGCGCCCGTCTCCCAACAGCACACGATCAAAGCCGAGATCCATGCGCCAGTCGCCCGCCGGCTGGCTCAGCCCCGAGCCAGAGCTGGTAGTTTCGGCATACGGCGCCAGATCGAGCGACTCGCCGCGCAGCGCCACACTGACCGCGCCGTGCGTTCCTCGCGTCGGCAGATCGATCCGTCCCTGCCCACGGCTGCGGCCGATCGCGAACCGTCTGATCACCAAGGCGCTCGGCGTGCCGTGACGGATTTCGCCGTGACCGTCCAGCGCCAGCCCGTCGCCACGCGCCTCGACCGAGTCGATCGCGACCAGCCGGCCGCGCTCGAGGCCGATCACCGCGGAGACATGGGCTTTGGTGCCCGGCTGCTTGCGCCAGATCGGCGTTGCGAGGCCCGCGTCGGTCAGATCCACCGCGAGCGCGATCCGGGCCGCGCCCGAGCGGCGCCGAGCGTAGTCGGCATCGAGCCGCGCCGTTCCTCGCATGCGGCGGGCGGCCCGCAGCCCCGCGCGCTCCAGCGCCGCGGGGTCAATGCGGGCGGAAACGTGCGCGGTCTCGACGACCTGCCCAGGGGCGCCCCCGGGGGCGCTGTCGCGGAAATCCGTCGTATAGGACAGGCGCGCCGGCACGCCGCCGATCGCGCACTGGCCATGCAGCGCCAGTCCCGCGTTGCTCGCGCTCATGGCCAGCATGGCGGCATCCAGCGGGCGTCCGGCGACGGCGTGTCCCAGATGCAGGTGGCGCAAGGTCGCCTCGGCCCGGATCGGGATATCGTCGATCGAGACGGAGTCGAGCAGCGGCAACGAGACGCCGAGATGGACGGACGCCATGCCCGACACTTCGGTGAAGGGCAAGGGATGCTGGGAGAGCAGGTGCAGACGCGGCTGAGCCAGCAGCGAGAGCAGGCCCGGCAGGGCGCCGCTGAGCATGGTGTCGATGCGTCCGAGCTGATCCTTGCGGCTCAGACCGGTGATGCGCATGGCCGTCGGACCCACGGCGATCGCGTCGCCGGACGGCGCCAATTCCATCGCATGCCGGCCTTCGATACGAAGCGAGTCCGGCCCCTCCAGCACGAGGTGCGCGTCCATCCGCGTGAGCGGCGGCATCGGACGGAGCCAGAACAAGGTCAGGCCTTCGGCATCAAGACCGCCCTGGAGTCTGACCAGGTGAAGCGCCCGCCAGCCGTCGGCGGACGCAAGCTCGGCGCTCGCCGACCCATCGTGACCGATGCCCGCGGTGATGTTGGCACTCACCCATCGACGCGCGTCCGCGGCCCAGCTCGCGGACCAGAGCCGGTCGAGCCCGGCGAAGTCGAAGCGCGTGACGCGCGCCCTGAGGCGGCCGGTGATCGTCGCTCCGGTGCGCGACAGGCTGCCGGTCAGCCGCAGCTCCGGCGCCGCCGCGGTCCCTTGGACGGTATCGAGGCGCAGGGTCGAGGGCAGCAGGGCCGCGCGCAGCGTCCCCGAATCCGTGTCCGGCAGATCAAGGGTGAGATGCAACAGGCCGCCGCCGATTGCCACACCCGCGCCGACGCCGGCGCCAAGCCGTGCCCGCACGTCAAGGTGGCGCGGCAGCATGTGCCAGCCAAAGCCACCAGAGAGGGCCGCATCAAGGGTAAGGCGCACCGGCAGGTCGAGCGCCGCAAGCGCGGGCAGCGCCGCGCCGAGCCGGGCGGGAATGAAGCTGTCGCTGGCGGCGTGCCACACGATGCCCCCCTTGGGAGCTTCGCGTGCGACGGCGCTCACGCTGAGGGCGGCGCCGCCGCAGGAAAGCGCGCCCCGCAGGCTGCCGGTAACCACGACCGCCGCCGGGCGATGCAGCGGCGCAAGCCGCATGTCGTCGACGCGGGCGCGGCAGGACCGACCGCGCACGCGGACGCCGATCGCCATGCGTGACAGCTCGATACGGGACAGCTTGCGCCAATCCAGCCGGGCCCCGCCTGTCGGCCGCCCAGCCTGTTGCGGATCGATGCCGCCATCGTCGGCGCGCAGCGCCACAACGGCGATACGGCCATGCAGCAACGCCGGCAGATCGAGTGCCGCCGATGCGCTCGCTGCGCGCGCGCGCCCGATGCTGGGATCGTCGAGCCGCACTCCGCTTGCGAGCAGACCAAGCGGCGCCGACGGCCCCTCTCCCCAACCGTTCCAGCTCAGCCGCACCCGCTTGAACGAGAGTCCGGGCAGGGCGTCCCGCGCCAGCCGACGCGCGCTCTCGGTCACGTCGATCGGGGCGATCCATAAGCGCAGCGCCAGAACCAGGGTGGCGAACACCGGCAGCGAGAGCAGCACCAGCACGGCGGCAAACAGGAAGTGCCACCAGCGTCCAGGTTGCCTGAACCGGACTCCGCTCGCCGCTTGACGGATCATCGCGACGCTTCCCACCCTGGACCATGACGGCTTTCCAGTTGCCAGGCCATTGGCCAGAACCAGCCGAACCGGCGCGGGCAGTGCGCCTTGCCGAGCAGCTTCCCGCGCGCGGGCGCCCACCGGCCGCGCGCGCCCTGATCGCCTGCCTCGGCGGCAACAGCGCCTATCTCGCGGCACTGGCACTCGGTGAAGGCGATTGCTTCGCCGCATTGCTGGAGCGCGGGCCGGACCCGGTCGTGCAGGCGGCGCTGTCGCGACTTGGCGCACTCGATTTCCGCCAGCCTCGCTCCCGCATCGCCGCCGCTCTGCGGCAAGCCAAGCGGCAGGTGGCGTTGGCCGCCGCGGTCGCCGACATCGGCGGCATCTGGAACCTGGCACGGGTGACCGAGGCGCTCACCCGGCTGGCGGAGAGTGCGCTCGCCGCCGCGACCCGCCACCTGCTCTGGAGTGCCGCCGCGCGCTCCGAACTGGTCCTGGCCGATCCCGAGCGTCCGGAGACAGGATGCGGCCTGGTCGTGCTCGGCATGGGCAAGCTTGGCGCGCGCGAGCTCAACTACTCCAGCGATATCGACCTGATCCTGCTTTACGATCCGGCCGCGCATCCCGCGCACCGAGGCTTGCCGCGGGTGTTCACCCGCCTGGCGGGAGATCTGGTCCGCCTGATGGAGGCGCGCGACGAAGGCGGCTACGTGTTTCGCACCGACCTGCGTCTGCGTCCCGATCCCGCGGCGACACCGCTCGCGGTTTCGCTGCCCTCGGCGATCGCCTACTACGAGAGCCTGGGCCAGACCTGGGAGCGGGCGGCGATGATCAAGGCGCGGCCGGTGGCCGGCGATCTCGCCTGCGGCGAGGCCTTCCTGGCTGCGATCCGTCCGTTCATCTGGCGGCGGCATCTCGATTTTGCCGCCATCGGGGACATACGGGCGATGAAGCGGCGGATCGACCAGCGCGCGGGCGCCGCTGGCGATCTGCTCGGCCATGATCTCAAGCTCGGCCATGGCGGCATACGCGAGATCGAATTCCTCGCGCAAAGCATGCAGTTGGTCTGGGGCGGACGGGCGGCCGAGTTGCGCGATCCGACCACGCTCGGCACGCTCGCCAAGCTCGCGGCAGGGAACTACATGCCGGCCGGCCTCGCCGGCGAGCTGGCGGAAAGCTACCGTCTGCTGAGACGCGTCGAGCACCGGCTGCAGATGCAGGACGACCGGCAGACACATAGCCTGCCCTCGACCAAGGCAGGTTTCGAGATGTTCGCCCGCTTCATGGACCAGCCCGCCCTGGCTTTTGCCAAGGCCATAGGCAGCGCTCTGGGGCGCACCCGCGCCGCCTTTGAGGACTGGTTCGCCGAGCCTGGCCGCCCCAGTCTTGGCGGACCAGGGCTTGGCTCCGAGTTTGGCGGCCCCGAGCTTGGCAATCTTGTCGACACGCTGGGCGCCCTGGGTTTTGCCGACCCGAGACGCGCCGCGGCCATCATCCAAGGCTGGCAGCAGCGCTCGCTGCGCGCCTTGCGCAGCGACCGGGCGCAGGCGCTGCTGGGCGAGATGCTGCCGCCTCTGCTCGCCGCCGCCGCCGAGCAGCGCGACCCGACCCAGACGCTGATCCGCTTCGATGAACTGCTGGCGCGGCAGAGCGCCGGCGTGCACCTGCTCTCGCTGCTGGTGCGCAATCCGCCTTTGCTCGGGCGTATCGCGTTCGTGCTGAACGCCGCACCGTCGCTGGCGCAGCATCTTGCCCTGGTACCCGCGGCACTGGAAGGCCTGCTGGTGCCAGAGGTGCACGGTGAGACGGCAACGCTGCCGCTGCGCCTCCTGGATGCCTCGATGCGCGGCGCAAGCGGCACCGAAGAGGCGGTCCGGCACGCCCGCCCTCTGGTGCGCGGCGAAGAGTTCCGCCTGGCACTCGCACAGATGGACGGGCGGCTTGATGTCGACGCGGCCGGCCTTGCCCGCAGCATGCTGGCCGACCGCGTCATCAACCGCATGCTCGATCAGGTGCAGCGCGAGCACCGTGCCCGCTTCGGACGCGTCCAAGGCGGCGGCATGATCGTCGTCGCCCTCGGCAAGGCCGGCTCGCGCGACATGATGGCGGGCTCGGATCTCGACCTGATGCTGGTCTATGACCATCCCGAAACCGCGACTGAAAGCGCGCTGCCCAGGAGCAAGGCCGGCGCGGGCTCCGAGCCGCGCCCGCGCCCGTTGCCGGCAAGCCAGTATTACATCCGCCTTGCCCATTCGCTGATCGCCGCCCTCAGCGCCCCTGGCGCGGAAGGGCCGCTTTATGCGCTCGACATGCGCCTGCGCCCGTCCGGGAGCAAGGGTCCTGTCGCGGTGTCGCTTGCCGCGTTACGCCGCTATCACGGCGAAACCTCGTGGACCTGGGAGCGGATGGCGCTCTGCCGCGCCCGCGTCGTGGCTGGACCGCCGCCGCTGCGTCGACGGGTGCGGGACGCCATCGCCGAGGCGATCGCCCGGCCTGGCGTCATGCCGCAAACCCTGCTGCGGGATGCGGGCGCGATGCGGGCGCGGATCGCGGCTGAACTGCCGCCGCGCGGACCCTTGGACATCAAGCTGATTGAGGGCGGCCTGCTGGAGGTGGAGTTTGCCGCCCAGATCATGCAGCTCATTGCCGACGACGCGCGCGCGCGCCATCCGACCACACGCCTCGCCTTGCGGCGCCTGGCGCGGAGAGGCATTCTGTCCAAAGCGGACGCGAGAGTGTTGATCGACGCGGAGCGGTTCTGGCGCGCGGCGCAGAGCATGCTTCGTATTCTGTACGGGACGGCGCTGCCGCGCACACTGGCCGAGGTGACGTCGCCGGCGCTGGACGCGTTACTGCAAGGAGTGGCAGCATCGGGAGGCGCGGACCTGGCCAGCCTCGACGGTCTGCGGGACCGCATGCAGCAGGTTTCCCGCGACGTACACGCCCTGTTTGTCCGTCTGATCGTAGCGCCTACGATAGATTACACGGGGCGATGAGAAGACAGCCTGGGGAGTGGACACCATGATGGCGACAGCAGCATGATCGGCGCCCCAGGACCAGGTCCCGGACTTCGACCTGCCGGCGAGCGGCGGCAGACGCGTGCGGCTCGCCGACCTGCGCGGCACGCCGTTCGTGCTGTACTTCTATCCGAAAGCGGACACCTCCGGCTGCACACAGGAGGCGAAGGAGTTTCAACAGGCGCTGGAGCGACCAGGCCAGCCGCCTGTGATTGGCGTCTCAAGGGATCCTGTCGCGGCCGTTGACAAATTCGCCAAGAAACATGGGCTCACCTTGCCGCTGGCCACCGACGAAGCCGGATCATTGCTGGAAGCGTTCGGCGTCTGGGCTGAGAAATCGATGTATGGCCGCACCTACATGGGCGTTGAGCGCAGCACCTTCCTGGTCGGCGCGGACGGTCGCGTGGCGGAGGCATGGAGGAAGGTCAAGGTTCCCGGCCACGCCGCCGCCGTCATGAAAAGAGCGTCCGAACTCGGCTAGCGAGCGGCTGCGAGCTTAGTAGCCGGGATAGTAGTAGGGCGCGGGCGGAGCCGCATACACCGGGGGTGGCGGCGCTGCATAGACAACGGGAGGAGGCGCGTACACGACCGGCGGCGGCGCATAGACAACCGGCGGACGCGGCGCAAATCCCGCTCCAAGGGCGCCAATGACGGCGCCCGCCGCCAATCCGCCGATCAGCGGACCCGCGAAACCGGGGCCGCGATAATAGCCGTAATGCCCGTGGTAGAAGCGGCCACGACCATAATCATGATCATAGCCACGGTGCCACTGCGCCTGTGCGGCGGGAGCGCTTGCCACCGAGAGGCCGGCGGCAACCAAGGGAGCCGCCAGAAAAAGACCACATGTCGTGCGCATACCCAATATTCCCTTCTCAATGCAGGCAGATGCCGATCCGCCCAAAATGTGGTGACGCTATCCTGCATTGCATAGAGCGCCTGGTCCGTGGCGATTTCGCGGCGCAATTCAGCGCGAAACGTTACAAGCGCTCCTCTCGGCGCCAGGCGCTACGGATTACCGGGCGCGGCACCCAGAGCAGGGCCTTGCTGACCGCCGCCGCCCGGGCCGCCTGGCGCCGCGCCTTCCGGATGGGCAACCCGCGTGTAGCCGGGAGGAGGCAGGAACGTCGACGGCGCAATCGTCCCGTATGTCACCTGCTGCGCCAGCAACTGGCCGCGCGCTCCCTGCGAGTCAACGCCAGCCTCGCTGAGCACCACGCCGTCCGACGTGATGCAGGCGGTGGCGTTGCCCTGCTGCGCGGTGATCTTCCAACGCGCGCAGTTCAGCCCGGCTATGCTGCCGCTGCCGTCCGCGGTAAACCGCATGCTGGAGTCCAGCAGGAACGGGCTGCGCAAGCTTTCGCGCTCGGCCAACTGCATATACACCCGGTTCGCGTTCATCACCACCGTGAGCAGCTTGCGGTCACGGTCCAGAATTGTCTCGCCCGTGTTGTTCGGGCTGTCGATCCGCATCAGGGCGCCGTCATCGGCAAACCAGACGGTAATGCGCTGCGGCGACGGCGCGCCTTGCGGTTCGACGTCGTACACCACCTTCACGTCGCGCGTGGGCATGTAGGGAGGATGGTCGGTTGTCTGCGCGCGCGAGGTCACGGCGACGGCGAGCGGCAGCATGGCAAGAACGGCAGTACGGCGCATGGGGGGAGCCTCGCAAGACGGTCGGGAAGTGTTACCGTGCCCCACCTGCTGTCAATGCTCTTCAGCCGCAAGCCAGGGCAATCGCTTGAACGGTTCGGGGATTCCGGCGCGGTCTGAAGTCTGAT